>NZ_VCHX02000096.1 GCF_005768555.2 Streptomyces sporangiiformans | reverse complement strand
GGCGTCGTCGTCCCCGCCCCGGCCGGCCGGCCCCGCTCGCCGGCCTGCCTCGCTGCGGGCCCGCCGGGCACGCGCGTTCTATGTGTTCACCGTGCCCTGGGTGCTGGGCTTCCTCGCCCTGACGGCCTTCCCACTGGGGTACGCGCTGTGGCTCAGCTTCACCAACGCCGACGGCCTGTCACAGAACTCGCGTTTCGTGGGGCTGGACAACTACCGGGAGGTCTTCTCCGACCCGGAGACGATGTCCTCCCTGTGGCGCACCGGAGTCTTCACCGCGGTAACGGTGCCGCTGACGATCGTGGCGGGACTGCTCCTGGCGGTGCTGGTGAACCAGCCGATACGGGCCCGCGGGGTGTTCCGCACCCTGCTGTACCTGCCCGCCGTGGTGCCCCCGGTCGGCGCCGCCCTCACCTTCAAGCTGATCTTCGACCGTGACTCGGGAGCGGCCAACGGCGCCCTGGACCTCGCCGGTATCAACGGCGTCACCTGGCTGGTCGACCCCTACGCCCGCTGGGTGCTGATCGTCCTGACGCTGTGGGGCGTGGGCAACGGCATGATCATCTCGCTGGCGGGGCTGCAGGACATCCCCAAGGAGCTGAACGAAGCGGCCAGGGTGGACGGCGCGAGTCCATGGCAGTCCTTCACCCGCATCACCCTGCCGCTCCTCTCCCCGGTGATCTTCTTCCAGGTCGTCACCGGCATCATCGGCTCGCTGCAGACCTTCATGCCGCTGCTCATCGCGCTCGACCCCACGCCCAAGGGCGTCTCGTCCGTGCCCGAGAGCAACTACTTCTACATGATCAACGTCTTCGCCCAGTACTTCGCCAACGGCCGCTACGGTTACGCCTCCGCCCTGCTGTGGGTGCTCTTCGCGATCATCTGCGTCGTCACCTTCCTCATCTTCAAGCTCAGCAAGGGCGCGGTCTTCTACTCGGTGGAGCCGGAGCAGGCGAAGCCCAAGGCCCGCACGATCGGAGGCAGCCGATGAGCGTGCTCTCCCGGCGCAGCACCGTCTACATGCTCCTGATCGCGATCCTCGCGCTGATGCTCAGCCCCTTCGGCTGGCTCGCGATCACCGCGCTCAAGGACGTGTCCGAGCTGCGCGCCTTCCCCATCCACTGGTGGCCGCACGAACCGAACCTCGGCAACTTCCGCCAGGCTCTGACCCTCTTCGACTACTTCGGCTACGCCCGCAACTCCCTGACGATCGCCACCATCTACGCGGTGCTGGTCACCCTCGCCTCGGCCTGGGCGGGCTACGGCTTCGCCCGGCTGGACGCCCCGGGCAAGAAGGCCATCTTCGCCGTGCTGCTGTCGACGATGATGCTGCCGGCCGTGATCACCCTCATCCCGACCTATCTGATGTTCGCCAAGCTCCACCTCCTCAACACCTACATGCCGTGGGTGCTGTGGGGTCTGTCCGGCGCGCCGTACCTCATCTTCCTGTTCCGGCAGTTCTTCAGCAACATGCCCAAGGAACTGGAGGAGGCGGCGATCGTCGACGGCTGCGGGCAGATCCGTATCTTCTGGCGGATCTTCCTGCCGCAGTCCTGGCCGGTCATCGCCACCAGCNCTTCTGGCGGATCTTCCTGCCGCAGTCCTGGCCGGTCATCGCCACCAGCCTGATCCTGTCCTTCTCCTGGACCTGGGGCGACTACATCGCCCCGGCCCTGCTGCTGGACGACGCCCGCACCACTCTCGCGGTCAAGCTCGCCACCGGCTATGTCAACGAGCACGGTGCCCAGCTCGGCAACGTGGTCGCCTCCGGCGCGGTGATGTACGTCGTACCCGTGCTGGTGCTCTTCCTGATCATGCAGCGAGGCTTCATCTCCGGGATCTCCACCTCCGGACTCAAGTAACGCCGTTCACCGACGCACCATCTTGCAAAGGAACTTCCCTTGACCAACACCCTGGGCACCAGCAACTCTCCTGTGGCGGCCAGGTCATGACGGAACGTCCCGCTCTCACCCCACAGCTGGACAGTACCCGGGTCATGGCCATCCTCCGGTCGGCCGACGCATCGGGACTGTCCGCCGTGGCCCGGGCCCTCGCGGACGGCGGCATCACCTGCCTGGAGGTCACCCTCACCACCTCGGGCGCCCTCGACGCGCTGGCCGCCATCCGGGACGAACTCGGAACCGAGGTGGCCGTCGGCGTCGGCACGGTGATCACCACCGGGCACGCCCGGGACGCGCTCGCGGCCGGGGCCGAGTTCCTCGTGGCCCCCGTCGTGGACACCGAGGTGATCCGCGGCGCCGCCGACAGAGGCACCCCGTGCTACCCGGGCGCCTGGACACCCACCGAGGTGTCCACCGCCTGGCGGGCGGGAGCCGCCGCCGTCAAACTCTTCCCCGCGAGCACCGGCGGCCCCGCCCACCTGCGGCAGCTGCGGGCCCCGCTGCCGGACGTCCCGCTCCTCGCCGTCGGCGGAGTCGGCATCGACCAGGCGCGCGACTACCTCGACGCGGGCGCGCGTGCCGTGGGCATCGGCTCCCCGCTGCTGCGCGGCACCGACCGGAACCCGGCACCCGAAACCCTGGACGCCCTCACCGCGAGGGCCCGCACGCTGCTCGACGCGATCCGGGCCACGCCCTGTGCCCAGGAGGCGGGCCAGTGAACGACCCTTCCCAGCAACGCTCCTTGGTGACCGTCGGAGAGGTCCTCGCGGTCCTGGCCGCGCCGGACGTCGGCCCACTGACCCTGGGCTCCGGGCTGCGCCTCGGGCTCGCCGGAGCCGAGTCGAACGTCGCCGCGGCGGTCAGCCGGCTCGGCGGATCCGCCACCTGGATCGGCCGCGTAAGCGACGACGCCCTCGGCGACCTCATCCTCCGCGAGCTGCGCGCGGAAGGGGTCACCACGGTCGCAGTCCGCGACGCCGCTCCCACCTCGCTCCTGCTGCGTGAACGCCGTACGGCCACACACAGCCGTACGCGCTACTACCGCACCCACACGGCGGGTTCCCGGCTGTCCATCGAGGACATCCCCGAGGACCTCGTCGCCGGCGCGGCGGTCCTGCACATCACCGGGATCACCCCCGCGCTGGGGGAGGGGCCGTCCCTGGCCGTGACCCGGGCGGTGGACATCGCCGTGGACGCCGGGGTACCGGTCTCCCTGGACATCAACTACCGCTCCCTGCTGTGGAGCGAGGCCGACGCCAGGCGCACGCTGCTGCCGCTGCTGCGCAGGAGCGACCTGGTCTTCGCGGGACCGCACGAGGCCCGGCTCGCGGTGCCCGGCGCCGAGGAGCCGGAGGCGCTCGCCAAGGCCATCTGCGAACTCGGCCCCACCGGAGCCGTGATCAAACTGGGCGTCGAGGGCGCGTACGCCCTCCTGGACGGCCAGGAACTCCGTCAGCCCGCCGTGCCCGTCACCGTGCACGACACCGTGGGTGCGGGAGACGCCTTCGCCGCCGGGTACCTCGCGGAACTGCTCGCGGGCGAACCGCCGGAGCGGCGCCTGCGGACGGCGGTGCTGCTCGGCGCCTTCGCCGTCAGCACTACGGGCGACTGGGAGGGTCTGCCCAGGCGCCACGAACTGGACCTGCTCGACCACCACGACGACATCGTGCGCTGAGCCCCTCCGCTGTCCCGCCTCGCCTCCACTCCCTCACCTGCTCAAGAACCCACCTGCTCAAGGAACATCCCACCGGGCGTCGTGATGCAGCAAACTCGTCCCCACGGCCTTCGTGCTGGTCAATGTGTCCTTGGTCGGAGCACAGAATCAGCCGAAGGCCGTGCCCACATCCGGCGATTCCCCATCCGGGCGGTCAAGTACGGGCCGTTGTTCGAGTCCGGAGGCTAAAGAACTTCCCAATAGCGGTCGTCAAGCCGTGGTGGGGAGTTGAGGATGGAGCTCGTACGGAGCGTGGTCGCGGATCATGGCCCAGAGAACGTTGAGGCGACGGCGGGCCAGTGCCAGTACGGCTTGGACGTGAGTCTTGCCTTCGCTGCGTTTGCGCTGGTCGTAACGCTGCGAGGCAGGACATGAGCGGAGACTGGCCATCGCGGCGAGGTAGCAGGCCCGCAGAAGGCCGCGGTGGTACCGACGGGGACGGCGCATATTGCCGCGGTCCCGACCGTCGCAGGCTCCGGGTGGCCAAGTCTTTTCAGCCATCGAGCGGCGACAAGCTCACTGCCATACCCAGAACCCTCGGGCTCACCGATCCTACGAATGACCGGCGTTGGCCCGCGCTAGAACGGTAGGACAAGCTCAGCTTGCCATTTATGCAGTTCGACGGGGCTTCGTGCCCTTCTTGTGGTGGGCGGGGCGGGTGTATGCCTCGCCGGTCGCGAGGACGCGTCCCACGTCATGACGTACGGCCGGGCGACGGTTCCTCGAGCCCGGTGGCCGTCCGGGACCGGGACGTGAAGGTTTGGGTGCACCGGCCGGGGAGCCGGTCTTCGCGTGCAGGTTTCTGAACCCGCGCCGGACGCGGGCGGGTGTGAGTTTGTTGGGCGGGGCTGGCTTCTCCCAGGGCCGCCTCAGGTCGGCGGCCAGTGAGCGGGCGAGCCGGAGCTGGGCATGGGCAGCGATCACCAGCCAGGTCCACCGGTCGGCCTCCCCCGGGCTGCGAAGTCGGGGCTTGGTCCACCCGAGCGTCTGCTTGAACAGGCGGAATGTGTGTTCGATGTCGAAGCGGCGGAGGAAGGACTGCCAGCAGCGGTCCATGTCGGCTTCGGTGGCGCCAGTGCCTGACCACCACAGCCAGACTGGCTTGTTCACTCCGCCGCTGGGCAGCTTGTCCACGGTCAGGCGGATGACGGTGCCCTCGATGATGGGCAGTGGCCCGTCGTGGTCGATCCAGGCCGCCCGGCGGGTCAGTCGTGGGTGCAGCCGGTCCCACGCCCGCGCGGTCGCCGCGCCGTAGAGCCGGGTGTCCGTGGTCGTCACGGCCTGCTCGGCGCCCCAGGTGGCCGGGTCGCCGAAGACGAACTCGTCGCCGTGCTTGGGTGGCCGGCCGCCCTTGGGGTCGTAGACCCGCGGCGGTGTCGGCCGCCGCATGACGCGGTCCGAACGGAGTCGACCGAGGATCTCGACGGGCAGCCCGGCCAGCAGGTGAGCGATGCGGGGCGCGTCGTAGCCGGCGTCCAGCACCACCAGGATCTCCGGGTCGCCCTGCCGCCACTGGCCGACGGCGATGAGCCGCTCGACGACCTCACGGATCTGCATCGTGGTCACCGCGGCGACGTCTGCCCCGGGCTGCAGGCGGGCCGCGTCCAGCAGTGCGGTCCAGGAGGTGCGGCCCCTTTCCAGCGCGGCCACCACCGAATACGGCCAGCCGGGCACCATCTGGTGCTTGCCCTCGCCCCGGCCGTAGGTGTGGCAGAAGGCCCGATTCGGGCACGTGGCGGCGTCCGGCCGTAGCCACGGAGAGACATCGACCGCCAGGACCAGGCGGCCATCCGCCGCGCGAGGCAGCGGCAGCCCGGCCAACGTCCGCCGCAGCCGGTCGACGTTGAGGCGACCCTTGTTCAGGCTGCCGTACAAGGCGCCGTGGCCGCGGCGGTGTTCCGGCGCGAGCGCCAGGTCGACCAGCGTCCGCACCGGCCCGTCCGTGCACAGCAGCGCGTCAGTCAGCTCGAACAGCGCGTCCTGGCGTGCGGTCAGGCAGTCGTAGAAGTCGCCCCGGAAGCGTGACAGCGCTGTGAACGCCTCCCATCCGTCGTTCTGGTGCAGCACACTCGTCTCCGCGGTCTCGGTCCGTTTGTGCGTCCTTGGCCGGAGCACATGATCAGGCCGAGGCTGTCCCCACGTCTGGCGAACTCCCAGGTGAGCGACCCAGTTTGAGGACCTTTCGGGCCGGGACTTTGAAACGGCGAACCTAGCGGAAATCGTCCGCGTGCTCTTGCGCCCACGAGCGGAACGTGCGCGCCGGCGCTCCGGTGATCTCTTCCACCGTGGAGGTGATCAAGGTCGATTCGGGCCGCGTTTCAGCGCTGGCCAACAGGGCCTCGACGAGAGCAGGTGGCCTGCCGTCGGCGAGCATCTGCTCTCGTGCGACCTGTAGAGGGACCTTCTCGAAGCGCGTCGGGCGGCCGATCGCTTCCGCGATGGTGTGTACCTGCTCTGCTCTGCTCAGTACCTGCGGGCCGGTCAGGACGTGTTTCATGCCCGTATGCCCGTCATCGGTCAGCGCATGTACCGCCACGGCCGCGACATCGCGCTCGTGGATCACCGCCGTGGCGGCCATGTCGGGACCGCGAACGACGTGCGTGGTGCGGATCTGCTCGGCCCATCCTCGTGCGTTGGAGGCGATGGTGTTCGACCGCAGGACGGTCCACTCCAGGCCGGATTTTTCGATCAGGCGCTCCATATCGGCGTGGAGCTGATTGATCGGGTCGGTCTGCCGCTCGGCGCCCTCGTTCACACCCGACGACGAGAGGTAGACGATGCGACGGGCATGTCGTGCAATCGCCTCCAGCACGGCCAGGGCCCCCTCGGTCGTAAGGAACGGCCAGATCAGGAACACTGTTTCGCTCCCGGTCAGCGCCCCCTCCAGCGTGTCCGGCTCGGACAGGTCCCCGCCCACGACCTTGACTCCCTTCGGTAGCTCGGCCGATTCGGGATCACGCGCCAACGCACGCACAGCGGTGCCTGTCGCCAGGAGCTGAACAACAACTTGCCGGCCGACATTGCCGGTCGCGCCAGTCACAAGAATCTCACTCATGATCAGGTCAGCTTCGGCCGTGCTCGGAGTATTCCGTCCTGCCGGGCCCGGGGGCTCGAAGGCGAGGACGGGCACGGCCGTCGAGCGCATGCCGGGGCCTTGCTGAGGCTCTCCGGCCAAGGACGCACATGATCAAGCGAGGCCACCCGCACGTCTGGCGAATGCCCAGGTGAGCGACCCAGTTCGAAGGCCGTTCGATCTCAACGGATAAGCGACAAGCTCAGGCCAGGGACTCGAAGTATGCCTTCTGCGCGGGGTAGTAGTCCTCGAAGGCAGGCCGTGGCCTGCCCGTGCGTGCGGCGGTGAGCATGTCCAGGTAGTACTCCCAGCCCGGGCCGGTCTGGCCGAGGTGCTCTGTGGAGGCGAGATGATGGACCAGCCGGAGTTCGGTGGTGCCGTCGCTCTCGGCCAGCAGCAGCTCCATCGACCAGGATCCGGCCTCGTCCTCCATCGAGACGGCGAGTCGGCGCGGCGGTTCGCAGGCTTCGATTCGCAGTGGGCACCAGGGCGCCGACTCCTCGAACACCATCTGCACTTCGACGGTGCGGCCGGCCGCCGCCTGGCCGCGCCACGGGCCGAACCAGCGGGCGGTGCGCTCCGGCTCGGTGACACTCGCCCAGACGTCATCGGCGGAGGCACGGTAGCTGCGGGTGAGGATCAGGTCGTGCCCCGTCGGCGTGGGGATGAGTTGTCCGGTGGGCTCAAGGGTCATGCCGTGTCCTCCTTGGAGTGGCGCGCGGTGTGCTGATCGTTGGCGGGCTCAGCCCGATTGCGGTCCCGTCGGGTGCGGTGAACCTCGGTCTCCAACGCCGCCAGACGCTGCGACCAGTCGACACGCTGGGTGTCGAACTGCGTGAGCCAGGCGGCTAGGTCACCCAGCCGGGAGCGGACGAGGGAGTAACGCCGATGGCGTCCGATCTGCTGGTCCCGGACCAGGCCGCTCTCCCGCAGCACGCGCAGGTGACGGCTGACCGCGGGTCGGCTGATGGCGAACCGGGCAGCAATGTCGCCTGCCGTCAGTGGGGTACGGCGCAACATCATCAGGATCTCCCGGCGCACCGGATCGGCGATGGCGTCGGCCACCTTGCTCAGGTCGTCCACACCAGAAGCGTAACCCATAGGTTACGCGTCAAGATGGCAAGCCTCAGGTTGCACCCAGCGCGGAGGTTAAAAGGCAAGCTCAGCTTGTTCTTTATCTACGGGCTCAGGTCGATGTCGTGAGAGCCAGGATGCCGGGGTGGTCGTTAATGGTTTGCTGCCTTGTTCGGCGATCGGAAGACTTCCGCTCATGCCTTCGACTGCGCGTGACCTGACGCTTGAACACTTCCGGTGGATCGGTGGTCACGCGGATGTGTGGGCGATCTTTCGGGATGCCAAGGCCTTGGCCGCGGTGGTCGCCGCTCTGGTTGAACCGTTCCGGGATGAGCAGATCACAGCAGTCTGCGGGATCGAGTCGCGGGGATTCCTCCTAGGCGGTGCCGCGGCCGTCGAGCTCGGCGTCGGTTTCGTTCCCATCCGCAAGGGTGAGGGCCTCTTCCCAGGCGACAAAGTCGTGCGTCAGTCGTCTGCCGACTACCGACGCCTTCGTCACACGCTGCGACTCCAGCGATCCTCGCTGGGGCCGGGAGACCGTGTTCTGATGGTTGATGACTGGATTGAGACCGGAAGCCAGGCTGCGGCCGTCAGGAGCATGGTCGAGGAGTGCGGGTCCACCTGGGTGGGATGCAGCGTCATCGTTGATCAGCTCACCGGTGCGCCGAAGAAGAACGCCTTCAGCACCATTCGAGGGCTGTTGACTGCGCAAGAACTCCCACCGTGCGAGTCATGAGTTCAGCTTCCCGACGTCGAACCGATCTCGAACTTGAGGCAGGTTTGCGCAGTTCAGCGGACGTGGGGGCGGCCTCCGCCTGATCATGTGCTCCGACCAAGGTGCACGTGACCGAGACGAAGGCCGTGATGGTGAGTCTGCTGTCTGATTCTGTCCGGACGGAAGCGTTCGCAGAGGCGTCACGCTTCCGGGGTGGGTTCTACGCATGTCTGACCGCCCGGCGCGATGAACTGTTCGAGTTGGTGGACGCGGTGCTGTGTGCGGACGGCCCGGTGAAGTCGCCGGTGGATCTGACGCTGGTGCCCGAACACCGCCGTGGTCACGGCGCGTTGTACGGCGCTCCGCTCTCAACCGCGGCGGGATTGATGTCGACCGTCTGCGGACGGCGCTAGCCGGGTTGCCGCTGCCACGTTTCGAGGGCGGGCGCCTGGTGCTTGCGGTCGACGTGTCGCCGTGGCTTCGCTCTGACGCTCCGTGCTCGGACCAACGGCTGTTCTGTCATGTCTACGGGCGGGCGAAGTCCGCGTCGCAGTTCATCCCGGGCTGGCCCTACTCGTTCGTCGCTGTCCTGGAGCCCGGTGCCACGTCGTGGACAGGGATCTTGGACGTGGTCCGGCTCGGGCCCGCCGACGACGCGACCGCGGTCACCGCCGCCCAGCTGAGGGCCGTGGTGGAACGGCTCGTCGCGGCCAGCCAGTGGCAGCCCGGGGCCCCGGACATCACGATCGTCATGGACGCCGGTTACGACGTCACCCGCCTGGCCTGGATGCTGCGGGATCTTCCCGTCGAGTTGGTCGGCCGGATCCGTGGCGACCGGGTGATGCGCCTGCCGAGGCTGCCCCGCGTCTACGCCCCCAAGGGCGGGCGCCCACCCAAGCACGGGCCGGAGTTCCGCTTCATCAAGCCCGAGACGTGGCCCGACCCCTCCGTGACCACGGCTACCGACACCACCAACTACGGCAAGGCCGAAGCCCAGGCGTGGGACCGGGTCCACCCGAGGCTGAATCACCGCTCGGCCTGGCTGGAGCACGACGGTGAACTCCCCATCGTCGAGGGCACCTTGGTCCGCCTCAAAGTCGAGCACCTCTCCAAGGAGCGGGAGGCTCCGCCGGTATGGCTGTGGTCCTCGAAGACCAAAGCCACCCCGGCGGACGTGGACCGCTGGTGGCAGGGGTTCCTGAGGAGATTCGACCTGGAGCACACCTTCAGGTTCGGAAAGCAGACGCTCGGCTGGACCACCCCGAAACTGCGTACACCCGAGGCGGCGGACCGCTGGACCTGGCTCCTGGTCGTCGCGCACACCCAGCTCAGGCTCGCCCGGCCCCTGGCCGCCGACCTCGGTCGGCCCTGGGAGAAGCCGACCAAGCCCGAACGCCTCACTCCGGCCCGGGTCCGCCGGGGGTTCAGAAACATCCGAGCCCACCTGCTCTGTCCGGCCCGTGTTCCCCAACCTCGTGGCGCCGGTCCCGGACGCCCGCCCGGGACCAAGAACCGCCATCCCGCACCCCGCTACGACGTGGGCAAGACCGTCAAAAGCCCCGAGACTCTCAAGGCCATCGGCAGACCTGGAAGATCCTGGTAGATAAAGAACAAGCTCAGTGCGTGTTTCTAAGCCCCGGTTCTGAGTAGCCTGGGGTCCTACGCTGGCCTGGTGTCCGAGGACGCCGGTCGGGCCGGGGAAAGGATCTGCCGGGGCTGCGGGGAACGGCTGAGGCCGGGGCCCGGCCCGGGGCGGAGTTCGTCGGTGTGTCGGTCCAGTCAGTGGCGTCGGGAAAGGCGCTTGCGCCAGCGCCTGGCGGCCGTCCGGGACGGTACGGGCGAGGTGGAGTGTCCGGAGTGCGGGGCCCGGTGGGTGGCTGGCGTCGACCGTCGCTCGGATGCGGTGTTCTGCTCGCCGCGGTGCAAGGTGAGGGGTTGGAGGCGCCGAGCGGAACCATTCGGCGAACGGTCACAGTAACCGCAGGGCGAACGCATCCCTGATCCAACTTCGGTCACCATCCGGTTATTTGCGGCCATTCATTGTGATCTTAGGATTTTCGGTCTGACTCTCGGCTTGGAAGCGCCATCACGCTCATGACCAGGCGCCTCGCACGGAAAGGCGCCATCCCAGCTGGGCGAGAAAACCGGCGCCAGCCGACGGCTGACCGGGCCTGCATCGCAAGGGTCCGGTCAGCCGCGTCGTCCCAAAGTCGGGGTGTCGAAAACAGCCACCGGGCGGGCGGAGCTTACAGTCCTCGGCGGCGGCAGTCAGGGACGGCAGCCCCGCACCTTCCCAGCGCAGGGGTCAACAGCTCGACGCGCCGGAGGCATCGACCTGGCCTGGCCGATCGCGACCAGCGCGCGGTCCAGGACCTCCTGGACCTGGCCGAGGGCCGAGATCGTGGTCACCAGGCCCTGAGCTTGGTAGTGGTCGACGACCGGCGCCGTCTCGCTGCGATAACCTCCAGTCGCTTGCGAACGGTTGTCTCGCGGTCGTCATCGCGCTGGTACAGCTCACCGCCGCAGACGTCGCAGGCTCCTGCCACTTCAGCCGGGCTGTAGTCGACGTGGAAGATGTGTTCGCGGTCCTGACGGCACAACCGTCGTCCAGCGATCCGCCTGACCACCTGGGCCTCGGGAATCTCCAGGTCCAGTACGGCATCCAGCCTCGACTTCGAGTCGGCCAGGATGCCGTCCAGAGCCTGGGCCTGGGCAAGATTGCGGGGGAAGCCGTCCAGCAGGAATCCGCACTCGGTGTCCGGACGGGCAAGGCGCTCTTTGATCACCCCGATTGTGACCTCGTCCGGTGCCAGAAGGCCGGCGCGTATGTGCGTGTGGGCGTTCTGCCCGAGCTCGGTGCCCTGGTCGATGTGCTCGCGGAACAGGTCACCGGTGGAGATGTGCTGGATCGACAGATGCGCGGCAAGGCGCACTGCCTGCGTGCCCTTGCCAGCTCCGGGCGGCCCGATCAGGAGGACGCGCATCGATGAGGTGTCCCTTCGTCATGCGTGGCCATCAAGTCGTCTCTGGGACACACGATCGCCGCGCACCGATGTCATTGCCCATCCGGTGAGCCACCCCCTGGCGGTGGGGATGACCACACCATGGGACATCACCGCGTTGGCTTTGTATCTCACTGCGGGAGTCGTTTCGAGGTGACTGTGGGAGTCACCTTCTGAACGAGTTTGCCATGTCGGTTTGTTCTGACGTCACCCAGGGGCTTGTGGTGGGACGGTGGAGTGTGCTGCTGCCGCAGCGGGTCCTATGACCCCGTCGCCGCATCAGGCGGGCTGTCCTGCTGTCCGATCCGGCGGATCGCCTCCAGCGGGTAGGGGGTTTCCCGGCTCTCCTCCTGGAGCCTGCGGAAGAAGTCCCACATCACCGCGGCGAGCGGCGCATGGCGGGCGATGATCGTCGAGGCCGCCTCCGGGATTCCCGTGGGGCGCTCCCCCTCGGCGCACGCGCGCACCAGTGCGTAGCGCTCGTCCCACCCATACCCGTACAGGGCGGTGACCAGCCAGTACACCAGGTACGAGGCCGTGTAGCAGCGGTCGTGGCTCCGGTGCCGGTCGTAGAAACCGGCCTCGTCCCTGGACAGGTCGAAGCGGGAAGAGAGCGCGAGGCCGTAGTCTGCGAAGTACAGACGGCGGCCGTCGGTCAGGATGTTCTTGAAATGAGCGTCGAAGTGCAGCAGCCCGCGGGCGCTCATGAACGAGGTGCCGGCTTGCAGTTCGTTGTCCACCAAGGCGCAGGCCCGCCCGGCCACCTCGTCACCGGCCCCGATCTGGACACCCAACCAGTCGTGCAGGTTCTGTGGGATGTACTCCAGGAACAGCATGAGGCTCGCCGTGGACTGCTGGAGAGCCTCGATCCGGCGGCGCACCCCCGATCCGCCTCCCCAGTAGGCGACAACTCGTTCCACATCGGCCAGCTCCTCGGGAAGTGGCTGGCCAGGCCCTGGTACCACCCGCCAGTGGTACATCAGGGGAAAACCCTCGTAGTCTCCCGAGATCACCCAGTTCGTCGTCATGATCTGCACGGCCAGCTCCCGCCAGGCTCCGAACCCCGGGCCGCCGATACCGTACTGGCAAAAGGAGGGCACTCCGAACAAATTCGCCGTGCAGTGAACGTTCTCCGGCCGTCGCTCCAGATCGGTCAGCGGTACCTGCTTGACGAAGACCGGGGTTTCGTCGACCTCCAGCAGTAGTGTCTTCCCGCCGATGCCGGAACCGATCGGTGTGGCGGCGTCCACGAGCTCGTGCAGTCTGCGATCGCTGCATAGCGCCAGCGATGTGGAAACGGCACCGTGGGCAGCCAGACGAGCACCACGGGACATGTCAGGGCTCTCCACCTATGCCTCCAGCCGGGCGCCCGCCTCTCATGCAACCACTTCAACGAACACCCGGGCAGGAGCTGCCGCCACCCTTTCACGTCGAGGGCGATGAGCCGCTCCTGGGGCCCTGACGGCTGCCACAGCGCCCCAGTGACATCAATTCACATCGACATTGATCACGAAAAAGCCCCGCGAGTGACTCCCGAACTCACCTCGAAACGACATCCCTGAAAAGTGACACAGCCAGCCGCGTTGAGGTTGATGCTCCTCCGGTCTCGGTCTCTGATCATTCGGACAGAGCCAGGTCCAGGCCGAAAACGATGAGCACCGTTCCGGTGGCCGATCAGAGTTCAGAAACACGTACTCAACTTGAGTTTTAACCTCCGCGCGCGTGCGGAGGAGGCTTTTCGGAGCGCCCTGGCAGACTGCCCGCCATGGACACCGAAGCGTTCTGGCGCATGCTCGACGCCGCTAACCTCGATCGTTCATGAGGGTCCGTCAGCTTGCTGACGGACCCTTTGTGGTGAGTGTTGGTGGAGGTTTTCGGAGTCTGGGCAGGTTGGGTGCCCGACTGTCGCGTCGGGTGTGCGCCGGGTTCCACGGCTCCGGTGGGCTGGTGCTGCTCGCAGGGATGGGAAGATACTGGTCAGCCGGGGTTCGGGAGGGCGTGAAGCCGGTCCAGGGCATCGGTGATCACACCGGTCCAGGGCCAGTGCTTGGCGAGGCGGAGGTAGCGACGGCGGCCGGTGGTAATGAGCTGGGCGGCGGTGGAGAACAGTCGCAGCCGCAGTCGGCGGGGCTCCCAGAGCCGGGCTTGGCCGGTCAGGGCGACCAGGGGCATCCAGGCGAGCAGGTCGAGGGCGATCTGGATGATCTCCAGCCAGATCTGGTTCTGTGCGGCGTCGTGGAGGGGAAGGTTGCGCAGGCCGGTGGCGCGGGCGGCGCGGATGCGGTCCTCGGCACGGGGCCGCTGCCGGTGGCGCAGTTCGAGGGTAGCGATCGCCTGGCCCGCTGTGTTGGTGGCGAAGCAGGTCAACCGCATGCCGTCGGCGTCGGTGAAGCGCAGTTGGGCGCCGGGGTGCGGCCGTTCCTTGCGCACGATCAGCCGCAGCCCTTTCGGCCAGCCGGTCAGGCAGTCGCCGGCGAGTTCGGCGACCCAGGCGCCGTCGCGGATCTCGCCGTCGGGTTCCACGGCCGGTGTCCAAGCCGAGGCCGGGATCTTCAGGACGGCCTGGTGGATGGCGTCGGTGATGGTCATGCCGACCGAGTACGACAGCCACCTTCCGCGCTGGGCGAGCCAGGCGACGAATTCGTGGGTGCCGCCGCCGGAGTCGGTACGGATCAGCGTCTGCCGCCCCCGCCGCAACCGCTTCGGCAGCTGAGTCAGGGCCAGCTTGGTGGCCTCGATGTGGTCTGCGGCGGTGTTGGAGCCCGCGTTGCCGGGCCGCAGCATGCCCACGACCGGCTCGCCGGACCCGCCGCGGCCGTGGTCGACGAACCCCATCAGCGGGTGGTGCCCGAACGTCTTCTTCCAGGTCGCGGCGGCGTCCTGCTTCTCGGAGTGTGCCAGGACGACGACGCCGTCGATGTCCACGATCACTTGCCCGTCCGCGTCCGGTGCTGCTTCACCGGCCAACCGCCATACGTGTTCGCGTACTTCAGCACGGGCGGTGCGCAGCGCAGCCAGGACCCGCTGTCCGCCCGCCGCCAGCTTGCTGATCAGCCGGGAGACCGTGGGGTCGGAGGCCACCGGCCCGAACACGGCCGGCTCGGCCCGCAGCATGCCCACATCGGCCAGGCAGTCTCCGCCCAGCGCCACCGCGAGCGCGACATCCAGCAGGATTCTTGCCCGGATCGTGCACCGTCCGCGGCTTGCGCCACGGCACAAGCGCCGCCGATATCGCCGCATCCAGACCGGACTTGCGGACCGTCTCGACCAGCAGCACCGCCCCGGCCTGCGAAACCACTCCGCGGCCGCCGCCCTCGACGCGGACACGCGGATAGGACCCGATACGCTTCTTCACCTGGAAGTGCCTCCGGCGGTGGTGGGAACAAGGACCTCAGCAATCCTCATTATCGCTGGTCAGAGGCACTTTCTGCTTTCTTGATCACCAGCCGGACAGCCCGCTTCGTGAAAGCGCGAGGCTAGGGCCGGCACAGCCCGGAAATCCTGACGGATCGCTGGGGCGGACTCACGGTGGTGCTCTAACTCTTTCCCAGTGCGCTATCGAGTCGGTCCAGGATTTGTTCGAGGTTCGCGGTAGTGGTGGCGAAGTTGAGTCGTGCGTAGGTCGAGCTGGTCAGTTCGGTGTGCTGAGTGAATTCGTCACCGGAGTTGAGGTACACGCCTGCGTGCCGGAGCAGCGCGGCCGCGGGGTCGGGTCCGAGGCCTGCCTGGGTGAAGTCGATCCAGGCGAGGTAGGTCGCCTCCGGGGGGAGGTAGCCGAGCTCAGGGTGGGCGCGGGCCCAGGCGGTGACGCGGTCACGGTTGCGGGTGAGCAGGTCGGTGGTGGCGTGGTGCCAGTCGTGGGATTCACGCCAGGCGGCGACGGTGGCGATGCGACTGAGGACGCTGGGGGTGCCGAAGTAGTCCAGCGGGGCGCGGTCGAGAGCGTCGGCGGTGGGTGCGAAGCCGAGGTGAGCGACCGCGCACCGGGTGCCGGCGAGGTTGAACGCCTTCGTCGCCGACGTCGCGGTGATGGTCAGGTCCTCCACGGCCGGGTCGAGGCCGGCGAAGGGGATGTGCCGGTGCGGTGGGTAGGTGAGGTCGGCGTGGATCTCATCAGCCAGAACGGGGATTTGGTGCTCGGTCGCGATGTCGGCCAGCCCACGCAGCTCGGCGGCGCTGAACGTGTGCCCAGTCGGGTTGTGCGGGTTGACCAGCACGAACAGACGAGGCCGTTCGGTGGCGAAGACGGCGTGGTGTCGGTCGAGGTCGAGTTCCCAGCCTCCGGCGGTGCGGTCGAGGGGGAGCGGCACGATCCGGCGTCGTGCGCGGTGGATCGCGGCGAGGAACGGTGGGTAGTTCGGCACGTGCAGGGCGATGGGATCGCCGGGCTCGGTGGTGTGTTCGATGACGATCTGCAGGATCTGGATCAGGTCGCTGAACACGCGGGTACGGCCCTCGCGGGGCTGCCATCCGTACCGGGACCGCATGCGGTCGGTGAACGCGTCGACGACGGGGTCGCCGTCGGGCCAGTAGGGGTAGCCGAGGTCCTGACGTTCGATGGTCTCGAGCATGCGGGCGCGGACGGGTTCGGGGATGCCGATGTCCATGTCGGCGACCCAGGCAGGTAGGACGTCGGCGTCGACGGCGGTCCACTTGGCTCCGTGGCCGGCTCGTAGCCGGGTCGGGTCGAGCTCAGGACGGGGTTGGGCACTCATGCGGTCTCCAGTGGCTGGTCGGGCGCGGCGGCGAGGACGTCGCGCAGGGTCTCCATCTGACCGTGGTGCTGGGCGAGTTCTTCGAACACGTGCTGCAGCGCGCCGCCCTGGGTGAGGCGGGTGGGCGGGCCGAGGAAGTCCGCGGGGGGCTCTTGGAGCAGGAACTGCTCGGGGTGCGTGTCGGCGACGTCGGTGTGCATCTGGGCGCGCACGGTCGCGCAACGCTCGACGAGCAGCTCGACCGGGCCGGCGGCGGTGAACTCGGCGTCGCGGTCGCGGTCGATCGGACGGCCGCGGACGAATCCGCCGACCCAGGTCTCGATCACGCACAGGCAGTGGTGCAGCAGCGCGTACGGCGAGTTCGCGCCGGGGTAGGCGGCCCGGTTCGCGCGCTCGTCGCCGAGCTCGACCACGATCGCGGCCATCCCGTCGAGCGCGCGATCGGTGAAGTACAGGTAGTCCTCGCGGCTGAGCATGCCACTCCAATCGTCACCAGTTCAGACGGTGACGAAGCTTGCACGGCTCGGTGTCACCTGTCAAGATGGTGACGTGGGATTCACGTTCGTGAGCGGAAGTGCGGCACTGGATCTGGCGGGCACGCTGAAGTGGCGCCGGACCGAACCGGAAGAGCTGCTGGCCGGGCCGGCCGACCTGGAGCGCTGGCTCGACGCCTCCACCGACCTGCCCGGCGAAGTCAGCGTCACCCAGAACGCGTTCCGGCAGGCCATCAGCCTGCGCGAAGCGGTCTACCAGCTCGCCACCGACCGGCTCGCCGGGCGCGGGTTCGACCGCCGAGCTCTCGACGCCGTCAACGACCTCGCCCGAGGCGCGGGCCTGACTGTGCAGCTCAGCGACACCGGAATCCGTCGGACCGGCAACATTGACGCTGTCCTGGCCGAACTGGCCCGCGACGCCGTCGCCGTCCTCGCCGACCGCGAGGCTCACATGAAGGAATGCGGCCGCCCCGCCTGCACCCGCATCTATCTCGATCATTCCCGCGGAGCCCGCCGTACCTGGTGTGGCATGGACGAGTGCGGCAACCGCGTCAAGGCCGCCGCCTACCGGGCGCGCAAACGCCGCACCGACGCTGCGGCCGCCTCCTGAGTCGTCTCACGACCAACGCCGGCCCCGCTTGACGTCGTCCATGTGACGGGGTCCTTTGCGCGGTTGAGACCGTCACCCCCTTGACAAGTGACGCGTCTCGCTTCGACTATCCGATGCGTCACCACTTAGAGAGGTGACGTTCATCGAATCCGAAGGGCAGCCCGCCTTGGACTCCTCATCCCTGCAGACCCGACCCAGCGGCCGCATCAGCGCCGGTGAAGTCGCCGCCCGGCTCGAACGACTGCCCTGGACCAGCTACCAGCGCAGCCTGTTCCTGATCATCGCCACCGCGTGGCTGTTCGACTCGATCGACCTCGGCGCCCTGACGCACCTGCTCGCCCCGATCAGCGCCGAGTTCGGGCTGACCGAGCTGCAGGCCGGCCTCGTGGGCAGTGCCACCTTCGCCGGCATGTTCATCGGCGCCGTCGGCGCCGGCGTCCTGGCCGACCGGTTCGGCCGGCTCAAGGTATTCAAGTACAGCATCATCATCTGGGGCTCGGCCAGCGTGTTGCTCGCGCTGTCCTGGGACTTCGCCAGCCTCGCCGCGTTCCGATTGCTGCTGGGCATCGGCATGGGCGCGGAATTCCCCGTCGCCGCCGCCCTGCTGTCGGAGTTCATGCCGTCGGCCAGGCGCGGCCGCTACGTCGCGCTGATGGAGGGCACCTGGCCCATCGGATTCATCCTCGCCGGCATCGGATCGTTCGTGCTGCTGTCAACGACCCTGGGCTGGCGCGGCTTCTTCCTCGCCCAGGCCCTGCTCGCCGTCGTCGCGCTCATCGTGCGCCGTAACCTGCCCGAATCCCCCCGCTGGCAGGTCTCCCGCGGCCACCACGCCGACGCTATCGCCACCCTCGAGCACGTCGAACGCAAGACCGAAGCCGCTTTCGGTCGTCCCCTGCCCGACCCCGGACCGATCGACGACCGCGACACGACCGGCCAGCAGGCCGGGCTGCGGGCGCTGTTCACCGACGGCTACCGCAAGCGGACCCTGGCCAGCTGGACGATGTGGTTCTGCCTGCTCGGCGGCTACTACGGCCTCACCACCTGGATCGGCAAGCTCCTCACCGACGCCGGCTACGACATGGTCGAGTCCGTCGGCTACATCGTCCTCATGGCCCTGTGGGGCATCCCCGGGTTCCTTACCGCCGCCTGGCTTCTCGAACGGATCGGCCGCAAGTTCTGCCTAGTCGGCTTCTCCCTGTCCTCGGCCGCAGCAGCGTTCGTCTACGGCAACGCCTCCGGCGTCACCGAGCTGATCATCTCCGGGTCGGTCCTGCAGTTCCTCTTCTTCGGGATGTTCTCCTCGATCTTCGCCTACACCCCGGAGCTGTTCCCCACCCGTGCCCGGGCCATCGGAATGGGCAGCTCCACCGCCGCCGGACGCCTCGGATCCATCTTCGGACCCGTCGTCGTGCCACTGGTCATCGCCGCCCAGGGCCCCAGCGTTGTGTTCGCCGCCAGCGCCGTGCTCTTCGTGACCGGATCGGTCGTGGCCATCCTGTTCCTTCCCGAAACCCGCCAAACCGTCCTGGAAGACATCTCCAGCTGAGTCGGTGGGGGCGTCGGCAACGGCGCCCCCACCTGACGCAAAACAACGGTTCGATCCACATGTCGAGTGTTGATCTCGGTCCACGGATCAGGTGGTCGGGAAGCCACTGAAGGGACGGGACCGGAATACGGCAGAAAGCGGCCGCGTCCAACCAGCACTTCCAAGCCACTAACGTCGATCTTTCGTGACGGTCCGTCGGTTTCTTCGGCGGGCCGTTTCGGTTGTTCGGGCTGTTGGTGGCCAGGCTGATGGCCCGGCTGTCGCGTCGGGTGAGCGCCGGGTTCCACGGATCCGGCTCGGGTGGTGCTGCTGGCAGGGACGGGAGCGTGCTGGTCAGCCGGGGTTCGGGAGGGTTTCGAGCCGTGCCAGGGCGTCGGTGATCACCTCGGTCCAGGGCCAGTGGTGTGCGAATCTTAGGTGCCGGCGGCGGGCGGTCGTGACGATCTGGGCGGCGGCGGAGGAGAGGCGGAGCCGGAGTCGACGGGGCTCCCACCTGCGGGTTTTGCCGGTCAGAGCGAGCATGGGCATCCAGGCCAGCAGGTCGAGGGCGAGCTGGACGATCTCCAGCCAGATCTGGTTTTGTGCGGTGTCGTGCAGGGGCAGGTTGCGCAGGCCGGTGGCGCGGGCGTTGCGGATGCGGTCCTCGGCGCGTGCCCGCTGGCGGTGCCGCAGTTCGAGTGCGGCGATCGGGACGCCGGTGGTGTTGGTGGCGAACGCGGTGAGCCGCAGGCCGTCGGCATCGGTGAAGCGCAACTGCGCGCCGGGGTGTGGGCGTTCCTTGCGGATGATCAGCCGCATCCCCTTGGGCCAGCCCTTGAGGAGATCGCCGTCGAGTTCGGCGACCCGGGCGCCGTCGCGGATCTCGCCGCCCGGCTCGACGGCCACCGTCCACGCGGTGGGCGGGACCTTGAGGACGGCCTGGTGGACGGCGTCGGTGATGGTCATGCCGACCGAGTACGACAGCCGCCTGCCCCGCCGGGCGAGCCAGGCGACGAACTCGTGGGTGCCACCGCCGGAGTCGGTACGGATCAGCGTCTGGCGTCCGCGCCGGTACTTCTTCGGCAGTTGGGCCAGGGCGAGTTGGGCCGTGGTGATGTGGTCGGCGGCGGTGTTGCTGCCTGCGTTGCCGGGCCTGAGCAGGCCGGCCACCGGCTCCCCGCTCCCACCGCTTCCGTGATCGACGAACCCCATCAGGGGATGGTGTCCGAAGGTCTTCTTCCAAGTCGCGGTGGCGTCCTGCTTTTCGGAGTGAGCCAGCACGAGCACCCCGTCCAGGTCCACGATCACCTGGCCTCCGGCGTCCGGGGCCGCGTTCGTGGCCACGTTCCAGACATGTTCGCGTGCTTCGGCCCGAGCGGCCCGTATCGCGTGAAGGGCCTTCGGCCCGGCCGCGGCAAGGGTGTCGATGAGGCGGGAGACCGTCGGGTCGGAGGCGACCGGCCCGAACACAGCCGGCTCGGCCCGCAGCATCCCGACATCCGCAAGGCAGTCCCCGCCCAGCGCGACGGCAAGGGCCACGTCCAGCAAGATCTTCCCCGGATCGTGCACGGCCCGCGGCTTGCGCCACGGCGTCAGTGCCGCCGATATCGCACCGTCCAGCCCGGACTTGCGGACCGTCTCGACCAGCAGCACCGCCCCGGCCTGTGAGACCACCCCGCGGCCACCGCCCTCGACGCGCACACGCGGGTAGAATCCGATACTCTTCTTCACCTGAGAAGCGCCTCCGGCTGGAGCAGGAACCAGGACCTCGACAATCCTCATTCTTGCTGGTCAGAAGCACTTTTCGCTTACCTGACCACCCGTCGGACAGCCCGCTTCATGAAAGCGCGAGGTTAGAGGTTGTCTCACGTGGCATGTTTCGCGAGCTTCTTGTAGCAGGTCAGGGCGGCGGCCATGGCCAGGCCTCGGCTCTGCGAGTCGTTGCGGACCACGTACGGGATCTTGAGACCACGAGCAGCCCATGGCAGGCTCATGCCGGATGATCGATGAATTCGCGAAAGACAACCTGCACGGGAGACTGCGGCGGGACCGCAAGGCGCTGCTCTGGAAACTCGACGGCTTGTCCGAATACGACGCCCGGCGGCCTTTGACAGCGACCGGGACCAACCTCCTCGGCCTGGTCAAACACGTGGCCACCGTCGAGGCCAGGTACTTCGGCGAGGTCTTCGACCGCCCTTCCCCGGAACCGCTGTCCCGGTGGCAGGACTCCAACGGCAGCGATCTGTGGGCGACCGAGGACGAGACCCGCGATCAGATCATCGGGTTGTACCGGCGCACGTGGGAACACTCGGACGCGACGATCAACGAGCTTCCCCTCGACGCCCCCGGCCACGTGCCGTGGTGGCCGGAGCCTTATGCCGACACGAACCTGTTCGCCATCATGGTCCATGTCCTCGGCGAGTCCATCCGGCATGCCGGGCACGCCGATATCCTGCGCGAGGGCCTCGACGGCCGGACCGGGTTGCGCGCCGAACTCGAGAAGCAGATCGACGAGGAAGCCCGTGCAGCCTACTGCGCGAAGATCGAGCAGGCCGCCAGGTCGGCCGCACCAATCAAGGCTTAGAGGTTGTCTCACGTGACTTGATGTTCGTGCGGCATGCTGCCGGTCGTGTGTGCTGATCTGTCGAAGCGTCTGGTTCCTGATGAACTCTGGGAGCTGGCCGCCCCGTTGCTGCCGTCGTTCGCTGCTCGTCCGCAAGGTGGTGGGACCGCTCCGTTGTGACGAGCGGGCTGTGTTCACGGCAGTGGTGTACGCGCTGACCAGCGGCTGTGCCTGGCGGCATCTGCCCGCCGACGTTCCGCACGTCGCCCGCCACCGCGCATCGCCGCTTCACGGTATGGACCGAGGCCGGCCTGTGGCGTCGGCTGCACCGGGCGGTGCTGGACGAGCTCGGGGCCCGCGGCGAGGTGGGACTGGACCTCGAACGATCGTCGACGCGGCCTCCGTTCGCGCCAAAAGGGGGGATCGCTGACCGGGCCGAACCCGGTCGATCGCGGCAAGAATGGCAGCAAGCTGCACGTGCTGTCCGATGCCCAGGGCATCCCGCTTGCCGTCGCTGTGTCCGGCGCGACCATGCACGACAGCCTCGCCCTCAAGCCGCTCATCCGCGGCATACCCGCCGTCCGGTCCCGCCGGGGACCACGGCGGCGCCGACCCGTCAAACTCCGCGCGGACAAGGCGTACTTCTCCGCCGAACACCTGACCTGGCTGCGCGAGCGCGGGCTCGTCGCGCGCATCGCGCGGCCCGGCATCGAGTCAGGCGAACGCCTCGGTCGGCACCGCTGGAAGATCGAACGGTCGATCGCTTGGCTCTTCGGCTACCGCCGCCTCACCGTCCGATACGAACGAAAGGGCTCGCACTTCCTCCCCTTCCTCGGCCTGGCCGCCGCCCTGACCTGCTAACAAGAAGCTCGCGAAACTTGCCACGTGAGACAACCTCTAAGGCCTCGATGTAAAGAAGCTTTGGTGGTAATGGCTGAAATTATCCCCTGTTCCGAATCGTATTGTGTCCGTCCGGTGTTCTTTGTTGGCCCCTATGAGGCCTTCCCCTGCCGAGTCGGAGCTGCTTCTGTGCGCTTCTTGATGCAGGTCAGGGCCGCAGCGATGGCAGGCGGCCAGGCAATCGGTTCCTCGATGCCCGTCTTTCTGCGGCGAATGCGGCCGCGTGCGACGGCATGCCGAGTTGGGACTGCGCTCAGCTTGCTGGCAGCGTCACCCCGACCGGCCCTTCGTCCGGGCCGAGAACCTGATCGCCGAACTCGCCGAACCCGCGGACTGGCTGCGGAACTTCGCCGCCGACCTCGCCGCCAAGTACTGCGTCAGCCGCGCATGCACGATGATCAGTTCCCTGGGACGACTTCTCTTGGACGAGCAGCCCAACCGCCCGCAGGCTCTGCTCGAACGCTCTCGTCGTTCCGGACGCTCGATGGGCTCCGTCGCCCGCGCACTGGAAACCTTCTTCACCGGTCACGGCATGGCCATGGCCACCGATCAGGGCGAGGGGCTTGCGGCCGGCCGCCGACAGCGCCGCATCGACGCCGTCCCCGAGACCCTGCGGCCAGCGATGGATGTGTTCGCCGCTTTCACGATGCGCTCGCGCGAGCGGGCCCGCCGGAACGGAACACGGCCTCGCAGCGACGCGACCGTCGAGGCGGCACTGGCCATCATGCGTGACCTCGCCCGCTTCCTCACCGGCGAACGCGGCAAGCAGGACTGGGCGCTGAGCACCCAAGGCCCGAAAACGTCGGCTGGTCGTGCTCGGACAGTTCTTCTGCTTCGCCCGCTCACGGAAGATTGTGCTGGTGGATCCCACCTGCGGTCTGTCCTCCCAAGGACCGAGCGGCTTCACCGGAGCGACGCTGACACTCGACCAGCAACGCATCCTGTTCCGCCGCTGGACCACCGGTCCGGCCGTTCACCCCCACGAGGCTTTGCTGGGCATGCTCGCGCTGTTGCACGGCGCCTCAAGTCGCGAGGTCAAGATGCTGCAGAGCGATGATCTGGACCTACAGGTGAGGACCGCTCGGCTCGGCGACCGCCCGCATCCGGGGTCCCCCTGGACCCAGCGTCATGGGCAGTGCTGGAACGCTGCCTGGCTCACCGCGAAGCCCAGCGGACCGAAAATCCCCACGTGATGGTCCCCGGCCAGACGAAGTCCGGCCGGGGACCGGCATCCACCGCCTATCTCAGCCACGTTCTGGATGCCTGCGGCTTCCCGCCGCGCCTGATCCGCTGGACTCGCCTGCTCGACCTGGTCAACACCATGGCCCCCAAACTCGTCGCCACCGCGTTCGGCATGGACCCCGAAGCCACCATGATCTACCTCGTCGACCGCGTCGATCCCGGCCGCCTACCCGGCCCGGAATCACGGTGACGGCGGGTGACCGGCTGACCTACTGTTCAGCGGATGAGCACTCACGACGCTGGCCTCAACGAGTTGTCCGAGGTGGTCGTCCACTCCCAGGACAACCCCGCGGTCAGGGTGAGATTCTGTGACCGTTTCCGTCCGGACGAAGACCGCGTGCACTACGCCATTGAGGCATGCGCGCCCGGGCTGAATGCCCGTGTCGATGAAGTAGTCGCATGGATCTGGGACGCGGACCTGGTGCCCTTCCTGGAGGAGCTGGCCCGGGACTTTCGAGGTTGGGACGGAGAGCGCGTCTGGCAGAACAACGATCACGACCTCACCCTCAAAGCGGTCTTCCGGGCGGGCGGGCATGTTGGGTTGACCTGGACGCTTCGGCCCTGGCCGACTGCCGTCGGCGGCTGGGAGGGTTCTGTCACCACATGGCTGGAAGCCGGCGAGCAGATGTCCGCCCTCGCCGCCGATCTCCGCCACTTCCTCCACGAGAATTGGAGCGATCGTGGCTGACCTGCCGACGAATGAGCGTCTCTATATCTGGGGGCGGAACTTGTTCCAGCAACAGCAGGAACCCGTCCTTTGGGCAGGAAGCGTTCTTGGTGCTGCGGCCCGGAAGATGGGGCGGTCACCAGAGATCGACGAGGCCCTGATCCTGGCAGAACGTGAAGACCAGTGGCCGCGGGGTCGCGAAGTCTTCGACCGAATCCGGCGACGGAGCCTGAGCAGAGAAGACCCGCTGACTGAGGAACACGCTCTGTACTTTGCACTCGCGGAACTGGTGGCCAAACTCGCGCATAACGCAGCGGGACAGCGACCGCCTTTCGATCACGATTCGGGTTGGCGCGTCGGGCCGACTGCCTATCGCCTTGCTGGTGCGACGGACGATCCGGAGCTTCACGAGGATCTGACGCGGGCCCTGGGCGGATGGCTACAGGACCTCTGACTACGGCAGCTCCCGCTATGCCTCGTCGAACCTGTCGCAGTTCGGCAGCACCTCGCGCGGGTCGCCGGAGCATGTGCGCTTTCCCAAGACGATTCGTTCGAGGCGATGGCGACGCTGTGCTTCTCCTCCCGCTCGGTCAGAACCTGGAACAGCAACTCCGCCCCGCGGCGGTCCAGTTCCATGTATCCGAGCTCGTCGATCGCGAGGAGGTCCACCCCGGCCGTAGCGGGCGGTGGTCTTGGTCAGCTCCTTCTCGTCCGCGGCCTCGACCAGCTTGGTGGCGAGTGTGTAGCGGACCCGGTAGCCCGCAATGGCGGCCTCGGTGCCCAGCGCGATCAGCAGGTGCGACTTGCCGGTGCCCGAGTCGCCGATCAGGCAGAGAGGCAGTCCCTTTTTTTGCCCCAGTCGCAGGTGGCCAGCGTGTGGATGACGGCCGGATCGATGTGCGGGTTAGCCTCGAAATCAAAGCCCCGCAGGGACTTCTCCCTGGGGAAGGCGGCAGCCTTGATCCGCCGTTCGGAGCGTCGGCGGGCCCGATCGTCGCACTCGGCCATCAGCAGTTCGGCGAGGAACCCGCGATACGACATCTGGTCCCTGGCGGCGGCTTCGGCCAGGTCGGGGAACTGGGCCCGGATGGTCGGCAGCCGCAGCATGCGGCATACCTGGTGGACGGCAGCGTCGGCGTCCCTGTTCGGTCAGCCCGCGGTGGCGTTGGAACGTCACGGCGTCACTCTCCCTGGATGGCGGGGCGGTCGGCCGGCTGCCGGGCTTTCAGCAGCTGGTCGTAGGCCGCCACCGAGGCCGCCACCGAGGGCGGCGGCCGGGTGTCGGGCGGCAGGTCGGCTAGCCGCCGCTGGGTCAGGAACGTCACCGTCGCCCGGTATGACGGGGCGGGGGCGGGCGGCTCGTCGACGTCGTCGGCCTCGGCTGCCTTTCGTGCCTCCAGCGCGAACGCGTCCGCGGTCAACGCGCCGGCCCGCAGGGCGGTGGCGAGTCCGGCGACCGGGTGCTCGTGGGTGAGGTGGCGGCCCAGCAGCAGGACCTCCATCAGAGCCCGGATGGCGTCCCTATCCCCGTGGGCCTTGCAGGCTGCGGCCCACCAGGCGTCATGAACCGGGGTGAACTTGCCCGCGGACTTCGCCTGTTCCAACGCGGTCGCGCGCCCGGGAGGCGCCGGGCTTTTTGACCAGAGCCTCCAGGTAGTGGTCCAGCACGAGGCGGGCCTGGCCCTTGGCGATGAGCCGCTCGTGCCGGGTGACTTCCTTCTGACCGTCGTGGACATCCAGCTCGGACGCGTGCAGCATGACCCGCACCGTTCGGCCGATCAAGCGAACCGGCACCGAGTAGCGGTTGGTGAGGTGCGCGACCGGATGCGCACCCGTGCGTACCAGGCCACCGACGACGAACCGCACTCGCACCGCGAGGACGCCCAGCGTGTGCACCAACCGCACCACCCCGGCTCGGCCCCGGCCCGCGAGGGCCGGGGCCGGGCCGGTCGGTCAGTAGCCGACGCGGAAGGTCGCGTCCTGCCGGTCGGAGGCCGTCGAGATCGGGTCGATGCGCAGGACGTAGTTGGAGTGCCGGATGTAGCGGGTCGGGTTGTTGTACGAGCGGAAGGAAGCCCAGCTGGAATCCGCGAGGCCGGCCGTGCGGTGGAAGGTCGCGTCCGCCGCGAACGTCGACGTGCCGTCATTGACGTCGAGTCGCAGCTCGTAGTTGTAGTGCCGCAGGTAGCGGGTGGGGTAGTTGACCGACTGGAACGACACGGCGGAGCTGTCGGCGAGACCGGGCACGAGCTTCCACTCGGAGTCGGTGTACAGGTCGAACGGGTAGGTGTCGATGCGGCCGACGAAGCCCGCGTGACGGACGTAACGAGCCGGATAGTTGTAGGACTTGAGCCGGTTCCAGGCCGGTGCGCCCCACTTGGCGAGCAGGTTGTTGTACTCGGTGCTGGTGATGGTCGCGATGCCGCAGTGCTTGGAGTTGACCGGCTGGGTGTAGGTCTTCTGGTCGAGGGCGGTCCAGGTGCCGGACGCGAGGTCGGGGGTCTGCCAGGCGTAGAAGACGCCGTTCGGCGTGTAGGTGTCTCCCCACAGGTACCAGGTGTTCGAGGTCAGCGACTTGAACACGGTGGGGGCCTCGGTGCCGCCGTGTGAGACGCCCGTGCTGAACTCGGTGAAGCTCCTGGGGTTGAGCGAGGTGGAGCGTGCGCCGACGAGGGTCTGGTTCTTTTTGAAGTAGAGGTAGTTGACGCCGTTGACGCCGACGGCCATGTTGCCGTCGATGACGTCGTAGCCGGGGTCGAAGAAGACCTGCGGTGCGGAGGCCGTGACGAAGTCGCTGGTGTAGTTCACCATGATCACGTTGTGGCCGCTGGAGTTCACGGATGAGTAGATGACCGCGTACTGTCCCCGCCCGGCGTCCCAGAACGCCTCGGGGGCCCAGCTGTGGGTGGTCATGTCGTGCAGCTTGAGGCGGCGGTAGCCGGTGAAGGTACGCAGGTCGGCGGAGTCCCAGACGTGGATGTACTGGCTGTTGTAGCTCCAGTCGGTGCCCTTGAGGTCGGTGGCGAGGACGACGAAGGTGCCGTCCTGCTTGCGCATGAGGAAGGGGTCTCGCAGACCGAGCGCGCCCGCGGTGGGGGTGGCGACCGGGTTGTTCTGGTTCAGCGGCGTCCAGTTCAGCGCGTCGGGGCTGACCGCGAGGTGGAGACCGTAGTCGGTGCCCGCGCCCAGGCTGGTCGACTCGGTGAAGTAGCACATCACATAGGCCGAGTCGGCGGCGTGGGCGGTGCCCGCGCCGAGGCTCATCACGCCGGTCATGGCCAGGGGAGTGGCAGCGGCCATGCCGAGGAAGAGCCGGCGGGACGGCTGAGGGTTGGAGTGGGGTCTTGCGCTCATCTGGTCTCCAATGGGCGTGCGGGAGTCTGGGAGTGGCCGAGATTTCGAACGAAGTTCGGTGAATCGATCAGAAGGTAGGGTTGTGCTGCGGACACGTCAATTGTTCTGTCGTTCTTCGGTGATTTCTGTGACGAGGTGGCGCCGGCCCCCTCCCGTTGTTCTCCGGGTCAGGGCGTCACGGCGGCGGTGAGGCTGCCCAGCAGGGAGAGGGCATGTCAGGAGGGACTGTCCGAGGCGACCACAGAACGGAAATCAAGCCTCTGGGTGGTCGATAGAAGTTTGGTGTGGATGATGCACGCGCAAGGGCACGCCCGCGCCCGCGACCTACGGACGCTTGACGAAGTGATGCGACGCCTCGAACTCTCGGCTGAGATCGCCCGGCACACAGGAGACGGACACGACCTGACGCGCATGGTGCTCGGCGGATACTCAGCGCATCACCACGTCAGGCTGATGAGCTAGTTCATCTATGACGTCATCGGCGGGAGAGTCAATACACCCGACAAGGACGCGGGAGTTTGCCAGTGCGCTGTCATCGAGGCCTGATCAGTGACGCCGTCGTGGACCTCGGCCCGTGCTCGCCGAGCTGCCCGAGCTGAAGAAACTGGCCGCCGAGGCGGGCCGGTACGGGCCGTTGTTCGAGCTCGCCGAGGGCTTGGGCGCGCTAGGTGCGCAGCATGGCCATGCATCCGTGCGGCGTCATACTCACCAACGCGAGCCTGCTGGACTGGCTGCCGGTCCAGCCCACCCCCGGCGGCAACTACCCGATGGTGCACATGGCAAAGGAGGGAGTCGAAGATCTGGGCTTGATCAAATTGGATGTGCTGGGCGTGCGCATGCAGTCCGCCATGGCCCACGCCGTGAAGGAGATCGAGCACGCGACCGGCCGGCACATCAACCTCGACAACCCGAACGAGGTGCCGCTGGACGACTACTTCGCCTTCAAAATCATCCAAGATGCTCGAACAATCGGTCTATTTCAATTGGATTCTGTGTCAACTCCAGCAGTGTTGCCTTCGGCCTGCTGACGGTCAGCAAGAGTGGTGGGGGGTGCCCGCGCATCGTCCTTCCGGAGGCGATCGCCAGCGGACGGCGGCCAACCGTCACCGCGATCGGGCGCCGCTTCGGCATCCGGCTTGCCACCCTTCCCCGCCACTACGCCAGCCTCATCGACACGCGCCTTCTGCCCGGCATCCCCGTCGCCGCCCCCGACACGCACGGACCCTCCCAGGCAGGAGGGAGGCGAACCTCAGCCGACTCCGGCAGGAGGTCACCGACCAACGCCGGACCCTGGCGCTGTACGAAGAGGCCATCCGACAGCTCACCTTCGGGTACGCCCGCACTACGCAACGGAGCCAGTCCGGTTCTCCTGGTCACGCGCATCCGGCACTTTCCGCCGTCACAGGGTGCCGCACCGTGTGCCAGGAATAAGTTTCAGGTTGGAACTGAAACAAAAGCTGCTATGCTGCCGCTGAAGCAGCCGCGACGAGCTGCAAGCCACGAAGGAGGGGACCTGCTGATGGCTTCCATGCTGAGTCGAGCACTGGTCAACTACCCCAACAGGTTCGACCCCGCAGCGCTCGGTGAACTGCCAGAGCGATTGCAGTCCACCGTCAAGCGGCGAAACAACGTGCTGGGCCCTGGTTACGCGCTGAACTACCGGGAGCCGGTCGAGTTCGTCTCCGGCCGAGGCGCTCACTTGTTCGACCCGGATGGCAACGACTACCTTGACGCCTACAACAATGTGCCGTGCGTCGGTCACGCACACCCACACGTTGTCGAGGCCGTGTCCCGCCAGATGGCGGCGGTCAACACCAACACGCGCTATGTGCAGGAATCACTCGTCGACTACGCCGAGCGCCTTCTCGCGACCATGCCCGAAGCGCTCTCGAAGGTCAGCTTCGCGTGCAGCGGGTCGGAGGCGAACGACCTGGCCATGCGCGTGGCTCGCTTCCACACGGGCGGCGAGGGAATCATAGTGACTCGCTGGGCTTACCACGGTCTCACTCGCGAGGTCGCGAGCTTCTCGCCTACGCTCGGCGCGGGGTCACCGCTCGGGCCGAATGTGCGGGTCATCGATGCTCCTGATCCGCGACTCGTCCCGCCGGGTTCATCGCTTCCCGACTACATGCGAAGCCAGGTGCGCGGCGCGATCAACGACCTCGAGCGCCACGGCTACAGGCTTGCGGCGCTGATCACCGACTGCGCGCACTCAAGCGACGGCATCTTCACCGATCCCGTCGGTTACCTGCGTGACATGGTCGAGGAGGTGCACGCCGCGGGCGGCGTGTACATCGCCGACGAGGTGCAGTCGGGATTCGCCCGGCTCGGAGAGTCGATGTGGGGGTTCAGTCGCCATGGGGTGCTTCCGGACATCGTCACGATGGGCAAGCCCATGGGCAACGGCATGCCGATGTCCGGCGTGGTGTTCAGGCCCGAGGTGTGCGACGAGTTCGGGCAGAATGTCCGTTACTTCAACACCTTTGCCGGCAGTTCGATCGCGGTTGCCGCCGGTGCCGCGGTTCTGGACGTCTTCGAAGCGGAGAACGTGCAGCAGCGAGTTCTCGACAACGGCAGGGCGCTTCGAGCCGGCCTTGAGGAGATCACTCGCGAGTCTCCCTACGTCGCGCAGGTCCGCGGCAGTGGTCTGTACGTGGGTGTCGAACTCGTGAAGGACCGGGAGTCGCTGGAGCCCGATCGTGTCCGCGCTGACCACGTCATCAACGACATGCGCGAGCGTCGAATCCTCATCAGCGGCACCGGGGAAGCAGTCAACGTGCTCAAGATCCGACCGCCGCTGGCCTTCGACTCGGCCGACGTGACGCGATTCCTCGAGACCTTCGCGGAGATCGCCGAGATGCGCCTGTAGCAGGCCGAAAGCCGAAGGGACCGAACGGTGAACACCTCGCCCCCCGCACGTATCGCCCAGCAGTTGTTCCAGGAGAGCGGCCTGGCATCGTCCCACGAGCCCATCGAGACGAACGTGGTGGAGGCCCTCCTCGCCCGGCACTACCAGCTGACCGGACGTCTCGAGCGGCTGGCAACCGAGAAGGACGACACGTTCCGGCTGCGGACCGGCACGGCCAACCATCTCGTCAAGGTTTCCCCGCCCGACGAGGCGGTAGCTGTCGTAGCTCTGCAGACGGCTGTGATGCGCCACCTCGAAACCGCAGCTCCTCATCTCCCCGTCCAGCGGGTCATGGAGACCACCGAAGGCAGCGACAACGTACCGATCGAGACGAAAGACGGCGGGGTTCGAGTCCTGCGCGTCTTCGACTTCGTCGAAGGTGCCGTCCTGGCGCGGACGAACCCTGATCCCCACCAGCTTGCCAAGGCCGGGCAGATGCTCGGGCGAGTGGATCTGGCTCTGCGGTCATTCAGGCATCCAGCGGACGAGCGGCGCCTTGTGTGGGACCTTCGACACTTCGACCAGCTGCGGGAGCTCATCGAGTACACGCCCAGCGCCGCGCACCGTCGGCTGGCACAAGAGGTGTTCCGCCTTTTCCACGAGGCCATTGTTCCGAGGCTGGGTGAGCTCGAGACCCAAGTGATCCATGGTGACTACAGCCCCTACAACGTCCTGGTGGATCGGCGGACAGACAGCTTCGTCACAGGAGTAATCGACTTCGGTGACAGCATGCGCAGTGCTTTGATCTTCGATCCTGCTGTGTCTCTCGCGAACCTTCTCGGCCGGACACCGCGAGATCCCTGGCGTGAGGCATGCAGCTTCGTCGCGGGATACGAGCGGGCCCGGCCGATCAAGGACACCGAACTCCCGCTCCTGCCTGTTGCCGCGCTGGCACGCCTCACACTTCGCGCGCTGGTCACCCATTGGCGCGCGGAACGAGTGCCGGAGCGTCGCGACTACCTGCTCGAGCACGCCAGAGACGACTGGGTCAACGTGGAGCGGGCCATGGCCGTCGCCATGGGGGAGGTCGTGGCCCGCTTGCTGAGCACCCGCCATGACACGCCTTGAGCGGCGCCACTGAGGCGACGCTCGTCGGCGTCCGACACGGCCGACCTGGCCTCACTCGACGAGATCGTGACCCCGGCGACCGCATGGCCTGAACCCCAACTTTCTCACCGTCACCCAGAATTGAGGCTGAACCCCATGCGAGAGATCGTCACCTTCGACGCCTATGCGACCCTGATCAACTTCGAGCTCGGCCCCACGACCCTGAAGGTCCTCGAGGATCGGCTGGATCTGGACAACCTGGATGTCGACGAGTTCCTCGACGACTTCCGCGTCATGCGCTTCCAGGCCGTCCTGGAGGCGTACCGCCCGTACCACGAGATCCTGCACTCCAGCCTGCGCAACGCCATGCGCCTGCACGGCCTGGAGTACCGCGACTCCGACGGCGATGCCCTCGTCGAGGCCGTCCCCACCTTCGGTCCCTTCCCGGAGGTCCCGGACGCGCTGCGCGCCCTGAAGACCAAGTACGAGATCGCGATCATCTCCAACACCGACGACAACCTGATCGCGCGGAACGTGGAGAACATCGGCGTCGAGTTCGACTACGTCATCACGGCCCAGCAGGCCGGCGCCTACAAGCCCGACCGTCAGACCTTCGAGCATGCCTTCAAGACCATGGGCGTCGAGCCGTCGCAGGTCATCCACACCGCCCAGGGCTGGGAGTACGACCACATCCCGACTCGCGACCTCGGCCTGAAGCGCCGGGTGTGGATCAACCGCTACGGCCGCCTGGGCAGCTCCGACTACCAGCCGTACGACGAGCTGCCCGACCTGTCTGGCCTGCCGAACCTCCTCGGCTGCTGATCCAGGCCGACACAGGACGCCGACACAGACGCCGACACAGGACAGAGAACACAGAGCCGAGCGCTGCGAACCCGCCTCCAGCAGGAGACGGCCACGAGGTTCTCCCCCCGAGAAAAGCAGGCGGAGTTGAACAGAAGCGCAGGGGAGCCAAGGATCAGCCTCTTCGCCGACGCCCACGGGCAACTCGGCAAGTCCGGCAGAGACCACTGGTTCGGACTGCGTATGGTCTCGCTAAGGTCATGAGGTGAGCAGCATCAACCCCACACCACGCGACTACAACAAGGCAAGCGTCCTTGACGTGGTTCTCTCCCATGCGCCGTTGACCCGGAACAAGCTCATCGAGCTCACGGGGTTGAGCAAGGCGACGGTGTCGCGGGCCGTCGAGGAACTGCGTTCTGACGGATTCGTCGTGGACGGGGGAGTCGACGCCGTCGCCGGGCGTGGCCGTCCGTCGACGTACCTCGATGTGCCCGAGACGGCCGGACACGTCGTGGGGGTCAGCTTCGGCGCCGTGACCACCGGCGTGCTGGTGACCGACCTACGCGGCCGTGAGATCGGACACGTGATCGTTCCGACGGTCGAGCACAACGACGACCCCGCTGCCGGCCGGTGGCTGGTCGACCTGATCGCGCAGACCAGCGCATCCGCACGAGGGCCACTGCGCCAGGTCGTCGCGGCACTGCCCGCCCATGTCCGCGACGGCGCCGAGGTCTTTCGGCCTGCCGATCCGATGAAAATCTTCTCCGGCAGAGACCTCCAGCGAACCGTCGAAAAGCTCGTCGGTGCTCCAGTGACCTTCGACAGTGACGCGAACGCGTCCTTGCTCCAGGTGCTCACGGACGACGCGAGCATCCATAACGCTGCCCTGTTCAGCGTCAGCAGCACCTTGAATTTCGCCACCTGCAGGGACCAGGAACTGGCTCGGGGACGTACTCCTGCGTTCGGCGACATCGGTTCCCTCTCCTCGGGCATCGACGGCCGCACCCTCAACGGGCTGCTGAGCACCGGGGGGCTTGTGAAGTTCGCTCGTGAACACGGACTGGACATCGAACGCGTCGAGGACCTGTGGCTGGCACCTCAGGACCATCGAGGCCGTGCGGAGACACTCAAGGCGTTCACGACGGCGGTCTCGACCGCCGTGAGCATCGTCGCCGTGACACTCGATCCCGAATCCGTATACTTCGTCGGCCGGTTGCACCCCTTGGTGGACGAGGTGCTCCCCGAGGTACGCAAGCGACTCGAACAGACCTTGCCGGCCATCCCCAGGATCACGACCGTCTCCCAGATTCTGGGACTCTCGGTAGCACGCGGCGCGGTGCAGGCCTGCCTGGCCAAGGCCCACAACCGCCTACGGGACGGGCTGCTCAAGGCACGCAGTCAGGGACCGCGGCAGGAGCAAGCTGCGCCGGCATTCTGATCCGGGCCGCGAGCATGAGGACGAGAGCGCCGTCGCGACAAGTGGAACAGGCGCCTCATCACCTACGGCATCCAAGCCCAGCACCTCCTGCTGACCCTCGGCTTCGTCCTCCCCGCGCAACACACAGGCCGCGCACGCCCGGGACCTGCGCACGTTCTTCGACTTCCTGTGGTTCGCCCGCGAACAGTGCGACCGGAGGAACGCCACGGTCGACGACGCTCGGCCATGGCTTCCCTGGAGCTCCGCAAATGCTTCTGGCTCCTAGGACGCCAGGCGTCGTAGGAGCCAGAGTTGGTCGGGGGGCCAGATTTGAACTGACACCTCTGGGTTATGAGCCCAGCGAGCTACCGAGCTGCTCCACCCCGCGTCGAGACCACAGAGGCGGAGCGCAGGCCAGAGCGCACGTGCCCTCGCGTACTGCAACGCTCTTGAAAACCGGTGGCAGCGATGTGACCGTGGTTCAAATCCCACCGCCTGCGTGGTGGGCAGCGGGGTAGTTGGTCGGGGGCCGTTGCCGTGTCCCTGCTTTCGTCGCTACTGAGGTTTTCGGCTCGGGGTGACGTCATAGTGGTGTCGTGGTCAGTCCGGTCTCAGCGATGAACCCATCGAGCAGGTCCGGCCGGTACTGCTTCCGTTTGAGGTGCTGCACGGGGCGAGGTTGCCCAGGCTGTTCCACCTGGCGAGGGCTTGAGGAGGGGCAGGCCACTGGCGCCGGGGCCGCGAGCATCTGGCAGCGGACCCGGACGGCTCCGGCGCGTCACTGACTGTTCTGCAGAAGGCAGATGGCGAGGATCGCGGCCATCGACGTCAGCGTGTTCGCGGAGAAGTCGACGCTCGGTGTTGCGGGGTCGTCGACCCGGAAGTTGATGGGTGTGCCGTTGTTGAGGCTGGCGACCAACTGCCGCGATGCCTCGCCCCAGCTGTTCATCAGCTCTGCGTCGGCAACGTTGACGACCGTCTCACCGACGCCGTTGGAGCCGAAGGCCTGCCTGAAGTCCTGGTGCAGCGGCTCGAACCTCGCGGCTTCCGCGACCATCATGGCGAACACCATCATCGACCGGGCTGCCGTGTTCACATTGGCGTTCCCCCGCAGGTTCACGTACGCCGTGTCCACCACCTGTTGGTTGAGCCTCATGTTGGCCCGCGCCTGGCCGCCCCGCGACTCCAGGTCCCCGTAGCCGCCCGTGAACGGGAAGCTGCCGGCAGGCACCCGCGAGTTGGGGTTGGGGTCGTCGCCCTTGAAGTAGATGGGCTCAGCGCTGCCCCTTCCGTCCCGGACCTGGTAGCCGATGATGAACAGGTCCCGCGCCCGCAGGATCAGGCGGACGTTGTTGCCGTCCGAACTCGAGGGCAGGGCACTGGCCCGCAGGTCGATGGCGAAGATGTTCCTGGAGGAGGTGTCCAGGGTGGGGTCGGTCTGCAGTATGCCGTTCCGCAGCACCCTGCCGCCGGTCGCCCGCTGGCGTACGGCTTTGATCATGTCGTCGTACGCCTTTTCGCCGCCACTGATGTCCCAGGTGATGTCGTTGCCGTCATCGATGGCGCTGGCCTTCTCCTGGAACTGCGGGACCACCACGGCGGCACCACCCAGCAGCGTGGCAACGGCGAGGAAGAGCACCATGAACTTCCTGGTCAGCCAGCGGGAACGGCGTTTGTGAACTGGGCCGCCGCCCCGCTCGACAGGCGACGTTTGCTTCATGGACATGCCATTATCTCGCTTCCTGCGATGACTCGTGGACGAGTCATGGACGTCTTCGAGGACGGTCGGCGCTCAGCACCGCGGAGAGTCCGGAGAGCGATCGGACGTCCGGGTCGCTTGTGCCCCGCCCCCTTCGGCAAAGTCTTGTTCAAGGGGCCGGAATCCCGACAGAGTCAAACATCCCAACCCGCCAGTATCGAGAGGTCGGGATCTGACCTGAACGGCTCCTGGGGTCGCCCCGGCCGACGGACCTGGAACAGCAGTCCGCGGAGGCCGAGACCACGAACAACACCGGGACCGCTGGCGCGCCGACCGCCTGGGCCCGCACCGCCGACGCGAGCCCGGTCACCACGCCGGGTCCGACCGTCGCCAACGACAGCCGTTCACCACGACGGCAAACGCCGCTACTGAGGTTTCGGCCGGTGACGGTTGTAGGAGGGCCGGACGTTGGTGACACCGCTCCTGAGCCGTGATGCCGGCGGTAGACTCCCTGCTCCACTGTGCGGCCGGTGGTAGTTGTAGTGGATGTTCCAGACGTCAATCGCGGCCGCACGGCCGGCCTCGTTGGTGAACTCGCGGGCGTACAGGAGCTCTTCGTGCGTGCGAAGTCGCCTGAGCGGTAGCAGGCGCCGTTGTCGGTGACGACGCGGTGGAGGTGGATGATGCCGTGGGCGGCGAACCAGACCTTCGCCCGTGCCAGGAATGCGGCAGCCGTCCAGCCCTTCTCATCGGCGAGCGGCTCTGTATAGGCCAGTCGGGAGAAGCCGTCGACGGCGGAGTGCAGGTATACGTGGCCGCGCTTCGCGCCTGCCGATTGCGCTCGGCCCACACTTTTGGCCTGCTCTGAGTCGCGACCGCGGACATGCCAGCCGCCCCCGTCGGGAATCCGTCCGACCTTTTTGACGTCCAGGTGCACCATGTGCCCCGGCCAGTGAGCGGTGATCTTCCCGGGCTCCCGGTTGCTTTCCCCGCAGGGGTCGAGGAACCGGCGGTGTCCCAGTCCTAGCTTGGTCAAGTGACGGGTGACGGTGCGTCGGTTGACGGCGTGACCGAGATCGGCCAGCTCGTAGTGATCCGCTGTGCGGACCACTTCTCCTGCCGCCGCCAGGATTCGATCTTCTCGATCACCCATGCCGGTGTCGCGCGTGGGCTGTGGTGTGGGGTCGAGGGGCGGTCGAGCAGGCCGAGGTCGCCGTGACGGCGCCATCGGTTGACCCACTTGGATGCGCATGCCCGCGAGATGCTCATCTCGGCGACGTGCGAGATCGGGCGGGTGCGGCAGCGCTGGATGAGCCGCCGTCGGCCCTCGACCGTAAGAGGTGCGTTACGGTGCGGCATGCCTAGACCCCTCTGCTTCCGGTGCCTCCGGCGGCGGATCGCCGAGCGAGGTGGCCCGGGGGCCGTGATGAAGCCGAGGGGCAGCTCGTACCGCGCTGCCCGCCGCAGCGTATGCAGGGCGCGGGTTCACCGGGGGATCGCGGTGACGCCGGTCGCGGCGACGGAGAGGTCCCAGAGGCGTGCGGCCTCGTCGGGGTCGATGGCGTACGTGCGGACGCCGCCGTCGTCCATGGGCTGGTCGGGGGTGGAGACGCGGGCGATGTCGCAGTCCTCCAGGTAGAGCCCGCCGCGGCCGTCGAGGAGCGGGGACGTGGCGGCCCACAGGCCGGTGGCGGCGCCCTGGGAGGGGGTCTTGAAGTCGACGCCGATCACGTTGCCGTGCTCGTCCACCCAGCCGCGGTCGATCTGTTCCTGGAGGGCCATCTCGCGCTGGAGACCGGTGATGATCTTGCCTGGGTGGAGGGCGAACGCGCGGACGCCATCGTTGTGCCCGAGGGCGTCGAGGTGCACGGCGAACAGGGCGTTGGCGGTCTTGGACTGGCCGTAGGCAAGCCACTTGTCGTAGCCGGCACGGAAGTGCGGGTCGTGCCAGCGGATCCCGGTCAGGGTGTGCCCAGCAGAGCTGTTGACGATGACGCGCGCGCCGCCTGCGGCGTCCAGGAGCGGGTAGAGCTCACAGGCGAGGGTGAAGTGCCCGAAGTGATTGGCGGTGAACTGGCCTTCCCAGCCGGGCCCGACGCGCCGCTCCGGGGTGGCCATGATTCCGGCGATGGCCATCAGGAGGTCGAGCCGGTCGGCGGAGTCGCAGATGTGCGCGGCGGCTGAGCGGACGCTGGCGAGGTCGGCCAGGTCCATGGGGATGACCTCGCAGTCCTTCACTCCCTGGAGAGCGGCACGAGCGACGTGGGGGCGGCGGGCTGGAACGATGACCCGGGCCCCGGCGGCCGTCAGAGCCCGGGCGGTCTCCAGGCCGAGCCCGGAGTAGCCCCCGGTCACCACAGCGGTCATGCCGGAAAGGTCGCAGTCGGCCACGATGTCCTCGGCGGGGGTGGCAGCGGAGAAGGGCGAGCCGAGCGGCTGCTGATCAGTAATGGTCATGCTGCCGACGCTACGATCTAGAGCGAGGTCTAGATCAAGTCCAGGAGTGAGCGGTATGACGACCACCGAGGCTGCCGTGCAGTTGCTGAGCATCGGCGAGGTGGCCGAGCGAACCGGACTGAGCGTGCACGCCCTGCGCTTCTACGAGCGCGAGGGCCTGCTCGTCGGACCGGTCCAGCGCACGTCGGGCGGCAGGCGGCGCTACACGTCCTTGGATGTCGACTGGCTACTGATCTGCGTCAGGCTCCGCGAGTCCGGTATGCCGCTCGCCGACCTCAAGCACTTCGCCGAACTGGTACGGCATGGTCCAGGCAACGAGGCAGAACGCCTGCGACTGCTCGACGCCCATCGACAGCGCGTCGACGCACAGATCCAGGCACTGGAGGAGTGCCGGTCCGTCATCGCCTGGAAGGTCGGCGTCTACGCCGAGCACCTCGCCCGCGACGAAGCCGGCGGACTCTGGGACCCCACAGCCTGAGGCAAGCGTGGACAGCCGCGCCGTGTGCGTTGTGCCGGTCCCGCGGCTTCAAGCTTCTGCCTTGCCGGAGGCGTCAACAACATTCTGCCCCGCAACAGGTGTTGCGGGTCAGGACGTTGGTGACGGCGCATAGTGGTGGGCAAGATTGGTGGCGAGGTCGCGGAGGTGAGCCCTGGCTTCGG
>NZ_VCHX02000091.1 GCF_005768555.2 Streptomyces sporangiiformans | reverse complement strand
AGAGCCCCCTGGCGGGGTCTGGGGCGGAGCCCCAGAAGGATGGGACGGGTAGGGGCGGCGGGGGCGAGAAAACCTACGCCGGGCGCAGCCACACCGTCGCCAGCGGGGGCAACGTCAGCCGGATGCTGGCCGGGCGGCCGTGCCAGGCCTGGGCGTCCGGTTTGAGGGGGTCGGGGTTGGTGACGTCGCTGCCGCCGTACCGCGCGGCATCGGTGTTCAGGACCTCGGTCCAGGCGGGCACGTCGTCCGGCACACCCACCCGGTACGCGTGCCGAACCACCGGCGAGAAGTGCGACACGGCCAGCAGCGGAGCGCCATCCGCGTCGAAGCGCAGAAACGCGAAGACGTTGTCCTCCGCCGCGTCCCCGACGACCCAGGAGAACCCGTCCGGCTCGGTGTCCCGCTCCCACAGCGCCGGAGTCCGCCGGTACACCGAGTTCAGGCCTCGGACGAGGTCCCGCACGCCACGATGGTCCGGCTCCGCCCCGTACGACGGATCGAGCAGCCACCAGTCAGGGCCGTGCCCTTCCGACCACTCCGCGCCCTGTGCGAACTCCTGGCCCATGAAGAGGAGCNCCGACCACTCCGCGCCCTGTGCGAACTCCTGGCCCATGAAGAGGAGCTGCTTGCCGGGGTGGGCCCACATGAAGCCCAGGTACGCGCGGTGGTTGGCCCGCTGCTGCCACCAGTCGCCCGGCATCTTCGACACCAGCGACCGCTTGCCGTGGACGACCTCGTCGTGCGAGATGGGCAGGACGTAGTTCTCGCTGTACGCGTACACCATCGAGAACGTCATCTCGTTGTGGTGGTACTTGCGGTGCACGGGCTCCTTCGACACATAGCCCAGGGAGTCGTGCATCCAGCCCATGTTCCACTTCAGCCCGAAGCCGAGTCCGCCGAAGCCGCCGGGGCCGATGTGGTGGGTGGCGCGCGTGACGCCGTCCCAGGCGGTCGACTCCTCGGCGATCGTGACGACGCCCGGCTCGCGCCGGTACACGGTCGCGTTCATCTCCTGCAGGAAGGCGACCGCGTCGAGGTTCTCGCGTCCGCCGTGCTCGTTGGGTGTCCA
>NZ_VCHX02000087.1 GCF_005768555.2 Streptomyces sporangiiformans | reverse complement strand
GTCGCGGCCGTGTGCCCGGCCGCGACCGCCCGGTCCCGGTGCTCCCACGTACGGGCGTCCGCGTTGTACCACCGCAGCCCGTGCCGCCGCGCGAGCACCCGGGCCACGGTGGTCTTGCCGGCCCCTGGCGGTCCGCCGAGCCACAACACCGGGGGCCTCTCGCCCATCCGCCCTCTCCCTTGCGTCTCACGATCCACCGAGCGACTCGCGGGAGTCTCGCAGACCCCTCGGCAGCGTCCTCCTGGCCGTGAGATTCGTCGTGGTCCTCGCCGGCGGCACGACCGCGACCGGCATCTACGCCGCGTTCCAGTCCGACAAGGCGGCGGGCAGCACGATCAGCACCTCCGGCGGGGTACAACTGGCCGTGTGCGTCACGGTGGGCGTTCTGGTCATGTTCGCCGCGATCAGTGGCAGCAGGCCGCTGCCGCGGAGCCAGGCGGGGCGGCGACAGGGGGATGCGCGATTGCATAAACGTGCAGCGAAACGTATAGTCATGCCATCCCAGGAGGAGGGTTCCATGACGGTACGTGCGGCGGTGGCGGGAGCGAGTGGGTACGCGGGCGGAGAGCTGCTGCGTCTGCTCCTGGCTCACCCCGAGATCGAGATCGGCGCTCTGACCGGCAATTCCAACGCCGGTCAGCGCCTCGGTGCGCTGCAGCCGCACCTGCTGCCACTGGCCGACCGCGTGCTCCAGGAAACCACCCCCGACGTGCTCAGCGGGCATGACGTCGTCTTCCTCGCGTTGCCTCACGGGCAGTCCGCCGCCGTCGCCGAGCAGCTCGGCCCGGACGTCCTCGTCGTGGACATGGGGGCCGACTTCCGGCTGAAGGACGCCGCGGACTGGGAGAAGTTCTACGGTTCGGCGCACGCCGGGACCTGGCCTTACGGCCTGCCCGAACTGCCGGGTGGCCGCACCGCGCTGGAGGGGTCCAAGCGCATCGCGGTACCCGGCTGCTACCCCACGGCCGCCTCGCTCGCGCTCGTCCCGGCGTACGCGGCGGGGCTCGCCGAGCCCGAGGCCGTGATCGTCGCCGCCTCCGGGACCTCGGGCGCGGGCAAGACGCCCAAGCCGCACCTGCTGGGCTCCGAGGTCATGGGCTCCATGTCCCCGTACGGCGTGGGCGGCGTCCACCGGCACACCCCCGAGATGATCCAGAACCTCGGCGCGGCCGCCGGTGAGCCTGTCACCGTCTCCTTCACGCCCACCCTCGCGCCGATGCCCCGCGGCATCCTCGCCACCTGCAGCGCGAAGGCCAGGGACGGCGTCACGGCGGAATCCGTACGGGCGGCCTACGAGAAGACCTACGGCGACGAGCCGTTCATCCACCTGCTGCCCGAGGGGCAGTGGCCCGCGACCGCGTCCGTCTACGGGTCCAACGCCGTTCAGGTCCAGGTCGCGCACGACGCGACCGCGCACCGCATCATCGCGATCAGCGCCATCGACAACCTCACCAAGGGCACCGCGGGTGGCGCGGTGCAGAGCATGAACATCGCCCTCGGGTTTCCCGAGGAGCTCGGGCTTACCACGATCGGAGTCGCACCGTGAGTGTCACCGCTGCCAAGGGCTTCACCGCCTCGGGCATCGCAGCAGGCATCAAAGAGAACGGCAACCCGGACCTCGCCCTCGTGGTCAACAACGGCCCCCGTCTGGCCGCCGCGGGCGTCTTCACCTCGAACCGGGTGAAGGCCGCGCCGGTGCTGTGGTCGGAGCAGGTCCTCAAGGGCGGCCTCGTCTCCGCCGTCGTCCTCAACTCGGGCGGCGCCAACGCCTGTACCGGACCCAAGGGCTTCCAGGACACCCACGCCACCGCGGAGAAGGCCGCCGAGGTACTCGGTCACAACGCCGGGGAGGTCGCCGTCGCCTCCACCGGCCTCATCGGTGTACTGCTCCCCATGGACAAGCTGCTGCCGGGAGTCGAACAGGCCGCCGCCGCCCTGGACGAGCACGGCGGTGAGAAGGCCGCCATCGCCATCAAGACCACCGACACCGTCCACAAGACCTCCGTGGCCACCGGCGACGGCTGGACCGTGGGCGGCATGGCCAAGGGCGCCGGCATGCTCGCCCCCGGCCTCGCCACCATGCTCGTCGTCCTCACGACGGACGCCGATGTCGACAGCGACGTACTGGACCGGGCGCTGCGCGCCGCCACCCGCACCACGTTCGACCGCGTCGACTCCGACGGCTGCATGTCCACCAACGACACCGTGCTGCTGCTCGCCTCCGGGGCTTCCCAAGTCACCCCGGACCACGAGGAGTTCGCCGAAGCCGTACGCGCGGTCTGCGACGACCTCGGCCGCCAGCTCATCGGGGACGCCGAGGGCGCCAGCAAGGACATCAAGGTCGAGGTGATCAACGCCGCGACCGAGGACGACGCCGTCGAGGTGGGCCGCTCCATCGCCCGCAACAACCTCCTCAAGTGCGCCCTCCACGGCGAGGACCCCAACTGGGGCCGCGTCCTGTCCGCCATCGGCACCACCACGGCCGCCTTCGAGCCCGACCAGCTGAACGTCGCCATCAACGGCGTATGGGTCTGCAAGAACGGCGGTGTGGGCGAAGACCGCGACAAGGTCGACATGCGCTACCGCGAGGTCCACATCGTCGCGGACCTCGCCGCGGGCGACGAGACCGCCACGATCTGGACCAACGACCTCACCGCGGACTACGTCCACGAGAACAGCGCGTACTCCTCATGAGCAATGTGACGCGGAAACACACCGCACTGCCCAAAGCCCAGATCCTCATCGAGGCCCTGCCCTGGCTGACCCGGCACAACGGCAAGACGGTCGTCATCAAGTTCGGCGGCAACGCCATGGTGAACGAGGAGCTGAAGGCCGCCTTCGCGCAGGACGTCGTCTTCCTGCGGCAAGCCGGCCTCAAGCCCGTCGTGGTGCACGGCGGCGGCCCTCAGATCAACGCGCAGCTCGATCTGCACGGACTGGAGAGCGAGTTCAAGGCCGGGCTGCGGGTGACGACGCCGGAAGCCATGGACGTCGTACGCATGGTCCTGGCCGGACGGGTGCAGCGCGAGCTGGTGGGGCTGCTCAACCAGCACGGACCGCTCGCTGTCGGTCTCACCGGCGAGGACGCGCACACCATCACCGCCACCAAGCACCAGCCCGAGATCGACGGGGAGTTGGTCGACATCGGGCGGGTCGGCGAGATCACCGAAATCGACACAGGCGCGATCGAGGCGCTGCTCTTGGACGGCCGGATCCCGGTCATCTCATCGATCGCCCGCTCCCAGGACGACGGACATGTCTACAACGTCAATGCTGATACGGCGGCTGCGGCACTCGCTGCGGCACTTGGCGCCGAAACCCTCATGGTCCTCACGGACGTCGAGGGCCTCTACGAGGACTGGCCGAACTCCGACGAGGTGATCAGCCGACTCACCGCCTCCGAACTGGAGAAGCTGCTGCCCGACCTGGCCAGCGGCATGGTGCCGAAGATGGAGGGGTGTCTGCACGCTGTACGCAACGGCGTCACCACGGCGCGCGTGATCGACGGCCGGGTCCAGCACTCGATCCTGCTGGAGATCTTCACCGACGAGGGCATCGGCACGATGGTCGTGCCGGACGAGAAGACCGAGGGGGACGCATGACCGGGGCCTCGATGAACACCGAGCTCACCCAGCGGTGGCAGGGCGCGCTCATGGACAACTACGGCACCCCGCGGCTGCCGCTCGTCCGGGGTGAGGGCGCCAAGCTGTGGGACGCCGACGGCAAGGAGTACCTCGACTTCGTCGGCGGGATCGCGGTGAACGCGCTCGGCCACGCCCACCCCGCGATCGTCGAGGCCGTCAGCAAGCAGATCGCCTCGCTCGGCCATGTCTCCAACCTCTTCGTCGCCGAGCCTCCCGTCACGCTCGCCGAACGGCTGCTCCAGCTCTTCGGACGTGAGGGACGCGTGTACTTCTGCAACTCCGGCGCGGAGGCCAATGAGGGCGCCTTCAAGATCGGCCGGCTGACCGGGCGTGCCCACATGGTGGCCACCCAGGGCGGCTTCCACGGCCGGACCATGGGCGCCCTCGCGCTCACCGGGCAGCCGGGCAAGCAGGAGCCGTTCCTGCCGCTGCCGGGCGACGTCACGCATGTCCCGTACGGCGACGCGCAGGCGCTGGCAGCCGCCGTCACCGAGGACACCGCGCTGGTCGTCATCGAGCCGATCCAGGGTGAGAACGGCGTGGTCGTGCCGCCCGCCGGCTACCTCAAGGCGGCCCGTGCCATCACCGCGGCCACCGGAAGCCTCCTCGTCCTCGACGAGGTGCAGACCGGCGTCGGGCGGACCGGGCACTGGTTCGAGTACCAGGCCCACGAGGGTGTCCTGCCGGACATCGTCACGCTGGCGAAGGGACTCGGCGGCGGGCTGCCCCTCGGCGCGACCGTCGCCTTCGGCAGGGCCGCCCAGTTCCTGAAGCCCGGCCACCACGGCACGACGTTCGGCGGGAACCCGGTCGCGTGCGCCGCCGGACTCGCCGTCCTCGACACCATCGAGGCCGAGGGCCTGCTGGAGAACGTGAAGCGGGCGGGCGAGAAGCTGCGGGACGGAATCGAATCACTGGGCAACCCGATGATCGGCCATGTCAGGGGCTCGGGCCTTCTGCTGGGTATCGTGCTCACCGAGCCGCTCGCGCCCCAGGTGCAACAGGCGGCTCAGGACGCCGGCCTCCTGGTGAACGCGCCCGCCCCCGATGTCGTACGGCTGATGCCGCCGCTGAACCTGCGCGACGACGAGGTGGACGCCTTCCTCCGTGCGCTGCCCGGCGTCCTCGACGCAAGCGCGAGCGCGGCGAAGGCTGCGAACGTGGCGAAGGCAGCCGACGGGGACGGACGATCCGGAGAATGAGACGACGATGAGTCAGGCGCAGGATCACGAGCAGGCCGGGCCTGCCGTGCCCCAGACCCGCACCGCACGCCACCGCCGGATCGTGGATATCCTCAACCGGCAACCGGTGCGCTCCCAGAGCCAGTTGGCGAAGCTTCTCGCCGACGACGGGCTGACCGTCACCCAGGCGACGCTCTCCCGGGATCTGGACGAGCTGAACGCGGTGAAGATCCGCAACAACGACGGCGACCTCATCTACGCGGTACCGAGCGAGGGCGGCTTCCGCACCCCGCGCGCACCGCTCGGCGGGTCGGCGAAGGAGGAGCGGATGCGCAGGCTCTCCCAGGAGCTGCTGATCTCCGCGGAGGCCTCCGCCAACCTCGTGGTCCTGCGTACACCGCCGGGTGCGGCCCAGTTCCTCGCCTCGGCCATCGACCAGGCGGAACTGCACGACATCCTCGGCACCATCGCCGGCGACGACACCCTGCTGCTGATCAGCCGCAACCCGACGGGTGGTCAGGCGCTCGCGGATCATCTGCTGCGCCTGGCGCAGCACAACAACCACCACTGATCCCGTACCAGGGACTGGTACGGGAGGGGTCCTGACCGAGGCGGGCGGGCCCTGACCGAAATGGGCGGGCCCTAACCGAGACGGGCGGCGAGACCTCCGGTGCACCGGACCTCGTCGCCCGCCGTGATGAGCAGGGCCTCGATGCCGGGCAGGGATTCCAGCCAGGCGAGGGCCTGCCGGGAGCCCATCGCGAAGGCCGCCGTCGCCCAGGTGTCCGCCCAGGTGAGCCGGGGACCCACCACGGTCACGGCCACCAGGTCGGTGACCGCAGACCGGCCGGTGCTCGGGTCCACGATGTGGGTGCCGCGCTCGGCGGAACCGGAGGTGGCGATGGCCAGTTCGTCGACGCCGGCCGCGGAGACGACCGCCGCGAGGGAGCCGGGGCGCAGCGGATCCGACACACCGACCCGCCACGGCCGCTGCGGCCCCGGCGTGCCGCACAGCTGTACGTCGCCCCCGCCGTTCACGCTCACGCCGGTCGCGCCGGCCGCGAGCAGATGCCGGGCCACGCGCTCGACCGCCCAGCCCTTCACCAGCCCCGTCGGGTCGACGACACCCGCGTACTGCGTGCTGAACCAGCCCTCGCTCAACCGCTCCGCCTCAGCGCACAGTTCGAGGACCTCGGCGACCTCCGGGTCGCACGCGTCGACGCTCAGCTCGCCGCGGCCGAGCCGGGAGATCTGGCTGTCCTCCCGGTAGGTGCTGAACACCGCGTCCACCGTGTGGAGCTGGGCGATCGCCTCCTCCAAGGCGGTCTGCACCGCCTTGGGTTCGCCACCGCGTATGTCGAACGAGACGACCGTGCCCATGACCTCCTCCGCGTGGCGCACCGCCGCGGGAGGAGCTTCCGTGGGGTCAGCCACCGGCCTGGTCCAGGGCGGACTGCAGGGACTGCTTGTAGCCGGCGCTGGTGTAGGTGGCGCCGGAGACGGCGTCGATGTCGGCGCTGCCCGCGGCGACGGCCTCCTGGTTGAGCTTGGGCACCGAGTTGCCACTGATCTGGGTGCTGCGCCCGCCGCTGGGCTTCTGCAGCGCCTCGGCCTTGGTGACCTTTCCGCCGCTGACGGTGACACGGACCTGGACCGGGCCGTACTGGGTCTGCGCGACATCGCCGGTCAGGACCTGCGTCTGCCCGGAACCGGAACCGGAACCGGAACCGGAGCCGGCTCCCGCTCCCGAGCCGGTACCTGACCCGGCACCAGCTCCGGCCTCGGCGCCCGAGCCCTGGCCCGTGTCCTGCCCGCCACCCGCCGCACCGGCCTGGTCCAGGGCGGACTGCAGGGACTGCTTGTAGCCGGCGCTGGTGTAGGTGGCGCCGGAGACGGCGTCGATGTCGGCGCTGCCCGCGGCGACGGCCTCCTGGTTGAGCTTGGGCACCGAGTCGCCGCTGATCTGCGTGCTGCGCCCGCCACTGGGCTTCTGCACCGCCTCAGCCTTGGTGATCTTGCCGCCGCTCATGGTGATGCGGACCTGGACCGGGCCGTACTGGGTCTGGGCCACGCTGCCGGTGAGCGTGCCGGACCCGCCGGCCTGCTGCTGCGAGCTGCCGCCCTGCGGCGACTGGGCCGCCCCCTGGGGCGCCCCGCCCTGCGCGGACGCGGCCGTCGGATCCGACGCCGGCTTCAGCGACAGGACCAACACGATTCCGGACACGGTGGCGGCAGTGGCGAGGACGGCGCGCCGAATGGGGTGGCTCTTCTTCATGTCTCCTGACTCCCGTCGCTCACATCTCGAACGACTCGTGATGGATGCGGCGGGCCGGAACGCCCGCGCCGCGGAGTGCTTCGTACACCTGCTGCGCGAAGCCGGGCGGCCCGCACAGAAAGACGTCATGGTTGTCGATGTCCGGCAGCTTCCGGCGCAGGGTCTCCGCGGAGATGTCCGGGCGCTCCCCGTCCGGGCTGTTGACCGCGTACATGAGCCGGGCGCCCCGCTCGTCGGCGATCGAGGCCAGCTCGTCCCACAGGGCAAGGTCCTGGGTGCTGTTGGCCCGGTAGAGCAGCGTCAGGTCACCGGCCGCGCCGGGCAGCGTCTCGAACAGCGCCCGCATCGGGGTGATCCCGACCCCGCCGGCCACCAGCAGCACCTTGCCGCGGCTGCGCCGGGACGCGGTCAGCGCCCCATAGGGGCCTTCGGCCCACACGCGGGTACCGGGCTCCAGCTCGCGCAGCCTGGAGCTGTGGTCGCCGATCGCCTTCACCGTGACGCGCAGCATGTTGGGGCGCGGCGCCGCGGACAGCGAGTAGGGGTGCGAGCTGAACCGCATGCCCGGCGCCAGGAACCGCCAGCGGAAGAACTGGCCCGCCTCGGCGCCCAGCCGGTGCAGCCGGCGTCCCGAGATCAGCACCGAGACGATCCCGGGCGCCTCCTCGACGACCTCCGCGACCCGCATGCGGTGCCGCAGGTTGAGCCGGACCGGCACGAGTACCCGGTACCAGAGCGCCAGCGCGGTCACGGACCCGTACAGCACGTACCAGGCCGTGGTCGCGGCCGGCTGGACGGCGAAGTCGTTCCCGGTGGTCAACTGGTGCCAGAACGACAGGTATACAGCCGCGTACGTGAGCAGATGGATGTGGTACCAGGTGTCGTACCCGATCATGCGCCGGATTCCGCCGGTGGAGATCAGGCCGATGAACAGCAGCAGGCCCGTGCCGATCGCGGCCTTGCCCATGTCCGGCAGCGTGTTGACCGATTCGATGGTCTGCTGCACGATCCCCGAGAATCCGAGGCCGGCCTGCAGGGCGTAGCCGTACATGGTCAGCACGAGATGCGCGAGGACCAGACAGAGCGTGTAGCGGCCGCTCATCGCGTGCCAGCGTGCCACCCGGTCGGAGCCGACCCGGCGCTCCAGCGCGGGTACGCGGGCCATCTGCAGCACGACCAGAGCCATCAGATACCCGGCGAGCAGACCGGTGATCCGGCCCGCGTTGAGTATCCGGCTCGTGTTGTCCGCGATGGCGGGGGTGTTGCTCCACCACAGCCAGACCACCGCCACCGCACCCGCCCAGACAGCGAGCAGCAGCGGGACGGCAGGGTTGCGGCGAGGGCGGATACGGCGCATTGTCTGGCGCCGCGCAGCGCGACCGCCGGCGATCGTACTCACGGTTCCTCCGTGGGACTGGCGAAAGGGGAGTGGCCCTTGGCCCAGTGGTACGTGCGGCGGAGGCTGTGCGTTCAGAGGTCGGCCGAGTCCGGTGCGGACTGGGGTGACTGGCGGTAACGCTTGCCCTCAGTAGCGCGTGATCGCCGTCGGTCCGCTCGCCGTGCCGATGGCGATGTGCGGTGTGCGCGCGGGGTCGGCCCAGTCCAGGATGCGCCGCATCGCGTCCCGCGGCACCGAGACACAACCGGCCGTCGCTCCACGCCCGTTGACATGCAGGAAGATCCCCGCGCCGCGCCCGCGCACGGGCCGCTCGTAGTTGAAGCCGATGACGAGCGCGTACGCGTACTGCCTGCCGTACGAGATCAGATGCTCTGCCTCGGCGGCGCGGCAGTCGGCCGGGCGCGGGTCGGTCCAGCGGTTGTAGGAACGGGAGTCGTTGTCCTGGCACCACCAGGAGTTCTGGCGCACCCGGCGGTACGTGACGGCCGTCCCCCGCGGCGCGGGACTGATGCCGAAGGCGTACGGCAGGTCGTACAGGCCGGTGGGTGTGGTGTTCGTGCCCTGTTCGCGGGAGCGGCCCTCGGCGAGCCCTCGCGCCCCGAAGCGGGCCGGCGCGGAACCGGACTTCACCCAGTGGCCGGCGCGCCGGTCCCACCAGGTGACCGTGCCGGTCGTCGAGGAGGTCCGGGAGGCCCGGGCGGTGATCAGCTGGCTGCCGCCGCCGGTGTCCGCCATCCGCTCGGGCAGCGGCAGGCGTTCGGCGGGGCCGCCGGGGGCGAGGACGAGGAGGGACGCGGACACGAGGACAGCGGCTCCGGGGCGCATGGCTCAGACGCTACTGGGCGGCAGGGGCAGCGGCAGCCCGGGTGGGCCATCCAGGCTGCTCTCCACGTGCTCCTTGCCAGGAGGCGGACGATGGTGGGCGGGCCCTGGCAGGCGCACCACATGAGGGTGATTCGCCTGTGCTGCCGACGAAGTCCAGGTAGGCGACGGTGAGTTCGTCGAGTACCGCGAACGAGCCCTTGAGGCCCTTGGGGGAAAGGTCGACCGTGCCGTCGCCGGACAGTGGCGCGGCCGCGGTGAAGAAGAGGGGCTGTCGCGGCGCGGGCTCCGTGGCCGCCCCGGCCGACGTTCGGGGCGACCACGGAGGTCGTTACGCGGTGGCGCTACTTGTTGAGGGTGCAGGCCGCGAGGGCTTCGAGCCCTTCGGGCTTCTCGGCGGCGCGTCCGATGGCGGTCTCGATGCGGTTGAGCGCGGCGACGCGCTTGTCCTCCAGCGGGCCGAGGATGGCGTTCTGGACGAAGTTGGGTCCGCCCTGGCCGACGGTGTCGACGAGCCGCTGGTTGGCCTCGGAGATCTGGGTGTCGAGCTGGGTGAGGTTGCGGTCGACCTCGGCCTGGGCCGAGGCGGGGATCTCGGGAAGGCTCGGCTCGACGTCGGGGCAGCTGATGGTGCCGGCGGCGCCGGCGTCGCCCGCGTCCTCGGCCCCTGCGTTGCCCGCGTCCTCGGCCTCGCCGGCGTCCTCCGCGTTGCCCGCGCCCCCGGCGCCGTTCGCGTTACCGGCGTCGTTCGCGTTCCCGCCCGCCGCTTCGTCGGCCGCCTCTTCCTCGGCGCCGGCGTCGGCCGCACCACCCGCGTTGAGGGTGCAGGCCGCGAGGGCTTCGAGGCCCTCGGGCTTCTCGGCGGCGCGTCCGATGGCGGTCTCGATGCGGTTGAGCGCGGCGACGCGCTTGTCCTCCAGCGGGCCGAGGATGGCGTTCTGGACGAAGTTGGGTCCGCCCTGGCCGACGGTGTCGACGAGTCTCTTGTTCGCTTCGGCGATCTGGGTGTCGAGCTGGGCGAGGTTGCTGTCGACCTCGGCCTGGGCGGAGGCGGGAATCGCCGGCAGGCTGCCATCCACCGCCGGGCAGTTCACCGTGCCGGGAGACGCCTTCGTGTCGGCGGCCTGATCGCCGCTGTTCGACGTCTCTCCGGCCAAGGCCGATCCAGCGATCACCGCCCCGGACAACACCACCGCGGCTGCGCCGCCGATGATCGCCACGCGGCGCTTGTGGTACTTCGGGAGAGCCCTGGACATACGGAAGCCTCGCTCCTGGTCGGGGGTTGGGCCGCCCGTGGTCGATCGGGCGGCGCACTCCTGTGCGGGTGAAGTGGTTTACAAACGCGGCGCCGGCGTTCAGCGGGAGATACGAGAAAGCGGTTTCTCGCGTTCAAACGAAACCTGAGATTTGTTCTGCAGTGATTCGGTGGCGTCCGTCAGTGACCCGAGATTGACGAACCATGCAGACTCCTGCATACTCATGCATGTCAGCGAATGCACTGTGAGGAGAAACCCGTGACCGAGCGCGTCGTACTCGCCTACTCGGGCGGCCTGGACACCTCCGTCGCCATCGGCTGGATCGCCGAGGAGACGGGCGCCGAGGTCATCGCCGTTGCCGTGGACGTCGGCCAGGGCGGCGAGGACCTGGACGTCATCCGCAAGCGCGCGCTCGCCTGCGGTGCCGTCGAGGCCGAGGTCGCGGACGCCAAGGACGAGTTCGCCGACGAGTACTGCCTCCCGGCGATCAAGGCCAACGCCCTCTACATGGACCGCTACCCGCTGGTCTCGGCGCTCTCCCGGCCGACGATCGTCAAGCACCTCGTCGCCGCCGCCCAGAAGCACGGCGCCGGGATCGTCGCCCACGGCTGCACCGGCAAGGGCAACGACCAGGTCCGCTTCGAGGCCGGCATCGTCGCCCTCGCCCCCGAGCTCAAGTGCATCGCCCCGGTCCGTGACTACGCGATGACCCGGGACAAGGCGATCGCCTTCTGCGAGGAGAAGGGCCTGCCGATCGCCACCACCAAGAAGTCGCCGTACTCCATCGACCAGAACGTCTTCGGGCGCGCCGTCGAGACCGGCTTCCTGGAGGACATCTGGAACGCGCCGATCGAGGACGTCTACGAGTACACGCAGAACCCGGCGCTCCCGCGTGAGCCCGACGAGGTCGTCGTCACCTTCAAGGCGGGCGTCCCGGTCGCCATCGACGGCAAGCCCGTCACCGTCCTGCAGGCCATCCAGCAGCTCAACCAGCGCGCCGGAGCCCAGGGCATCGGCCGGATCGACATGGTCGAGGACCGGCTCGTGGGCATCAAGTCCCGCGAGGTCTACGAGGCTCCCGGCGCCATCGCGCTGATCACGGCCCACCAGGAGCTGGAGAACGTCACCGTCGAGCGCGAACTGGCCCGCTACAAGCGGCAGGTCGAGCAGCGCTGGGGCGAGCTGGTCTACGACGGCCTGTGGTTCTCCCCGCTCAAGCGCGCCCTGGACGGCTTCATCAACGAGGCCAACCAGCATGTCTCCGGCGACATCCGGATGACCCTGCACGGCGGCCGCGCCGTCGTCACCGGCCGGAGGTCCGAGGAGTCGCTCTACGACTTCAACCTCGCGACCTACGACTCGGGCGACACCTTCGACCAGTCCAAGGCCCAGGGCTTCATCGACATCTTCGCCCTGTCGTCCAAGATCGCGGCCAAGCGGGACCAGGCGTAGGCGCTCCGCTCGGAGTCCGGGACATGACGTGCGGGTCGTAAGGGGCTGGTCGCGCCCACGCGGCGGAGCCGCATGATGTCACAGCCCGAGCCCCTGACGGGGCGTGGTCCCGTACTAGCCTGACGACCGCCTCCTCACTGGAACAGTGGGGAGGCGGTCGCACATCGCCATCTTTGAGGAGCACAGCAAGTGAGCAGCAACAGCGGTGACGTACGGCTCTGGGGCGGCCGTTTCGCCGACGGTCCCGCCGAGGCCCTGGCGAAGCTGTCCGCGTCCGTCCACTTCGACTGGCGGCTCGCGCCGTACGACATCGCCGGCTCGCGGGCCCACGCGCGCGTGCTGCACCGGGCGGACCTCCTCACGGCCGACGAACTGGAGCGCATGCTCGCGGGCCTCGACCAGCTCGAAGCCGATGTCGCCGACGGCTCCTTCGTCGGCACCATCGCCGACGAGGACGTCCACACCGCCCTGGAGCGGGGCCTGCTGGAGCGGCTCGGCCCGGACCTCGGCGGCAAGCTGCGCGCGGGCCGGTCGAGGAACGACCAGGTCGCCACGCTCTTCCGGATGTATCTGCGCGACCACGCCCGCGTCATCGGCGGCCTGATCGCCGACCTCCAGGACGCGCTGATCGGTCTGGCCGAGGCCCACCCGGACGTCGCCATGCCGGGCCGTACGCACCTTCAGCACGCCCAGCCCGTCCTGTTCGCCCACCATGTGCTGGCCCACGCGCAGGCCCTCTCCCGGGACGCCGAGCGCCTGCGCCAGTGGGACGAGCGGACGGCCGTGTCGCCGTACGGTTCGGGGGCGCTGGCCGGCAGCAGTCTGGGACTCGACCCGGAGGCCGTCGCGCGCGACCTGGGCTTCGAGCGCGGCAGCTCGGGCAACTCCATCGACGGGACGGCCTCGCGGGACTTCGCCGCCGAGTTCGCCTTCATCACCGCGATGATCGGTGTGAACCTCTCCCGGATCGCCGAGGAGGTCATCATCTGGAACACGAAGGAGTTCTCCTTCGTCACCCTCCACGACGCCTTCTCCACCGGCTCGTCGATCATGCCGCAGAAGAAGAACCCGGACATCGCGGAGCTCGCCCGCGGCAAGTCGGGGCGGCTCGTCGGCAACCTCACCGGGCTGATGGCCACCCTGAAGGCCCTCCCGCTGGCGTACAACCGCGACCTCCAGGAGGACAAGGAGCCGGTCTTCGACTCCTGTGACCAGCTGGAGGTCCTGCTCCCGGCCTTCACCGGCATGATGGCGACCCTGACCGTCCACCGTGAGCGCATGGAGGAACTGGCCCCGGCCGGGTTCTCGCTCGCCACCGACATCGCCGAGTGGCTGGTCCGGCAGGGCGTGCCCTTCCGGGTCGCGCACGAGGTCGCGGGCGAGTGCGTGAAGGTGGCCGAGGCCGACGGCGTCGAGCTGGACGATCTCACCGACGAGCAGTTCGTGAAGATCTCCGCGCATCTGACACCCGAGGTGCGAAGCGTCCTCAACGTCCCCGGTGCCCTGGCCTCCCGCAACGGCCGCGGCGGCACGGCGCCCAGCGCGGTCGCCGCCCAGCTCGCCGAGGTCAAGGCGGACGTGGCGGCCCAGCACGAGTGGGCGAGGGCCCGCAAGTGAGCGCCTGATCAGACACGGGGGAGCGCCCGCACGTGCGCGCCGGGGCACGCGTCGGCGGGTGCCCCGGCAGTGAAGCGAGCGCCTCGCGGGTTACGTTGGGTCGGCAGCCGTAAAGGAGCGACCGAACGGAGCCCGCGATGCCCTTCGCACGACTCGCCTCTGCGACGACCCCCACCTGCCACATCGGCCTGGGACTCGCCGCCGTCGGGCGCCCCGGCTATATCAACCTCGGCCGCGAGTCCGATCTCCCGGAATCCCGCAGCGTCGACGCGCTGCGCGAGCGATCGCATGAACTTCTGGACGCCGCCTACGCCCAGGGCGTGCGCTACTTCGACGCGGCCCGCTCGTACGGCCGCTCCGAGGAGTTCCTCGCCGACTGGCTGCACGCCCGGCCCGACATCGACGACGTCGTCATCGGCAGCAAGTGGGGCTACACCTACACGGCGGGCTGGCGCACGGACGCCGAGGAACACGAGGTCAAGGACCACAGCGTGGGCACGTACGAGCGGCAGCGCGCCGAGACCGCCGAACTGCTCGGCGACCGGCTCGACCTCTACCAGATCCACTCGGTGACTCCGGACAGCCCGGCCCTCACCGACAAGGAACTCCACGCCAAACTGGCGGAAGCGGCCGCCGAGGGGCTGACCCTCGGCTTCTCCACCAGCGGTCCCGCGCAGGCCGACGCGATCCGCGCCGCACTCGCCGTGACCGTCGACGGCGAGCCCCTCTTCCGTACGGTCCAGGCCACGTACAACGTGCTGGAGACCTCCGCCGCGCCCGCGCTCGCCGAGGCGCACGACGCCGGGTACACCGTGATCGTCAAGGAAGCCATGGCCAACGGCCGTCTCGCCGATCCGCACGCCCCGGACGCGGTGCGCGCCATCGCCGAGCAGGCTGAGCTCGGTTCCGACGCGGTTGCTCTGGCCCTGGTCCTGCGGCAGCCCTGGGCCGGCGTCGTCCTCTCCGGCGCGGCCACCGTCAACCAGCTCGCGTCCAACCTGCATGCCGCTGTGGTCGACCTCGACGACGACCAGCTGGCCCGGCTCGCGGCGCTCGCCGAGGAGCCGGGGGCGTACTGGGAGCGGCGCGGGCAGCTGCCCTGGCACTGATCCCCGCTGGTTCCCCATCGCGGGTGTCGAGCACGCGAACGGCGGGCTGCCCGAGGCGCAGCCCGCCGTGTGCGAAGTCGTATGCCGTTACGCGGCTTTGGCCTTGGTGGCGTACATGTCGACGTACTCCTGACCCGACAGACGCATGACCTCCGCCATCACGGAGTCGGTGACGGCGCGCAGGACGTACCGGTCGCGGTCCATGCCCTCGTACCGTGAGAACTCCATCGCCTCGCCGAAGCGGACCGTGACGCGGCCGGGGCGCGGGATGCCGGCGCCGCCGGGCTGGAGCTTGTCGGTACCGATCATCGCGAAGGGGACGACCGGGGCGCCGGTCATCAGGGTCAGGCGCGCGATGCCCGTACGCCCCCGGTAGAGGCGGCCGTCGGGGGAGCGGGTGCCCTCCGGGTAGATGCCGAAGACCTTGCCCTCCTCCAAAATCCGACGGCCCGTCATCAGCGCCGCGACGCCGCCGCTCGCACCGTCCCGGTCCACCGGGATCATGCCGACGCCCGTGAAGAACCAGGCCATCAGGCGGCCCTTGATTCCCTTGCCGGTGACGTACTCGTCCTTGCCGATGAAGAAGACCTGGCGGTCGCAGACCAGCGGCAGCACGATCGAGTCGATGAACGTGAGGTGGTTGCCGGCGAGGATGACGGGTCCGGAGCCCGGGATGTGCTCCGCGCCTTCCACCCGTGGGCGGAACATCAGGCGCATGATCGGTCCGAGCACTGCCTTGATGAACACGAAGCGGGACAACGGGCCCTCCGGTGTCAAGGGATTTGGTGAAGGTCTCTGCAGGTGAGGACGATACTCGTGGCCGCCGGGGTATTGCACACCGGGTTCACGTAGTAGATACGCACTGTCGCCACATGTTTACCTGGGGTGGCGTCCCGTTTCACGCGTGACATGCGGACGAGACGTTGTGACGAATCCCGCACCGCCACCTCCGGCCCGAAACAGGGTTTCGCCCGTTGCTGGGGGCTGCGCCCCCAGACCCCCGCTATCGGCCTTGCGGCCTCGTCCTCAAACGCCGGACGGGCTGGTTGATGCTGGCCCGGGCTCGAAAATCCAGCCCCTCCGGCGTTTGAGGAGCGGGGGTCCGGGGGCTGGCCCCCGGGAACGGGGTCTGGGGCGGAGCCCCAGAAGGACGGGACGGGCAGGGGCGGCGGGGGCGAAGAAAAACGGCGAAGCCGACGCCCCGTCAACTCGCAGTCCCCTGTGCGACATCCAGCGTCACCCACGTGTTCCGTCACAGGTCTCCCACCCGTCACCCAACCCCACCTACGATCGACCCGCTTTGACAGGTGCAGGGCGGCACAACGGGAGGAGAGCTCATGGGGACGCAGGCGCCGGACGAGCAGGGACGAGGCACAGGACGGCGGGCGCTGCTCGGCGCGGCGGTGCTGGGCGCGAGCGGAGCGGTCCTCGGACTGCCCGGCGCGGCGAGAGCCGAGAGCGCGGCCGCCGAGCAGCGCCCCGGCGGCGAAGGCTACAAGAGCCTGCCGGTGCCGACGGTCATCGGCCACCGCGGCGCCAGCGGCTACCGCCCGGAGCACACCTTCGGCTCGTACCAACTGGCCCTCGACCTGGGCGCGGACGTCATCGAACAGGACCTCGTGCCCACCAAGGACGGCCACCTCGTGTGCCGTCACGAGAACGACATCACCGCCACCACCGACGTCGCGGCCCGCCCCGAGTTCGCCGACCGCAAAACGACGAAGAGTGTCGACGGCACCTCATTCACCGGCTGGTTCACCGAGGACTTCACGCTCGCCGAGCTGAAGACGCTGCGCGCCAAGGAACGCATCCCGGGCACCCGCCAGCGCAACACGCTCTACGACGGCCGGTGGGACGTCCCCACCTTCGAGGAGGTCCTGCGCTGGGCCGCCCGCGAGAGCCGTAAGCGTGGCAAGGAGGTGTGGCTGCACGTCGAGACCAAGCACCCCACCTACTTCCGGAAGCTCGGCCTGGGGCTGGAGGAGCCGCTCGCCAAGCTGCTGCGCAAGTACGGCAAGCACACGAAGAACGCCCCCGTCTTCCTGCAGTCCTTCGAGCCGAGCAGCATCCAGCGCCTGAACAAGCTCGTCGACAACCCGCTCGTCGTACTGCTGTCCTCCGCGAACAGCCGCCCCTGGGACTTCGTCCAGGCCGGTGACCCGCGTACCGTCGCCGACCTGGTCAAGCCCGAGGGCCTGGCGTGGATCGCCTCGTACGCGCAGGGGATCGGCCCGACCCTCGACCTGATCATCCCGAGGGACGCGAGCGGCAACCTCACCACGCCGACCACACTCGTCGACGACGCGCACGACGCGGGCCTGATCCTGCACCCGTACACGATGCGCAACGAGAACACCTTCCTGCCCGCGAACTTCAGGAAGGGCACCGACCCGAACGCCTACGGTGACGCCTTCGGCGCCTTCCAGGTCTACTTCAAGACCGGCATCGACGGCATCTTCACGGACAACCCGGACACCGGCCTCCTCGCCCGCGAGGACTTCGTCAACGGCTGAGTCCCCGGGCCCCGGTTGGGGTGACAGGCGGCCGCCCCGGCAACCCTTGCCGGGGC
>NZ_VCHX02000090.1 GCF_005768555.2 Streptomyces sporangiiformans | reverse complement strand
CAAACGCCGGACGGGCTGAAAATCAGCCCCTCCGGCGTTTGAGGAGCGGGGTCTGGGGCGGAGCCCCAGGGGATGGGAATGGGTAGGCCTACGCCGGGCGCAGCCACACCGTCGCCAGCGGGGGCAACGTCAGCCGGATGCCGGCCGGGCGGCCGTGCCAGGCCTGGGCGTCCGGCTTGAGGGGGGCCGGGTTGATGACACCGCTGCCGCCGTACCGCGCGGCATCGGTGTTCAGCACCTCGCTCCAGGCCGGGATGCCCTCCGGCACGCCGAGAGCGTACTCATGCCGAACCACCGGCGAGAAGTTGGAGACGGCCAGCAGCGGAGCGCCGTCCGCGTCGAAGCGCAGAAACGCGAAGACGTTGTCCTCCGCCGCGTCCCCCACGACCCAGGAGAAGCCCGCCGGGACCGTGTCCCGCTCCCAGAGGGCGGGCGTGGCCGCGTACAGGCGATTGAGATCGCGGACGAGGTCCCGCACCCCACGATGGTCCGGCTCCGCCCCGTACGACGGATCGAGCAGCCACCAGTCGGGTCCGTGTTCCTGCGACCATTCCCCGCCCTGTGCGAACTCCTGGCCCATGAAGAGGAGTNTGTTCCTGCGACCATTCCCCGCCCTGTGCGAACTCCTGGCCCATGAAGAGGAGTTGCTTGCCGGGGTGGGCCCACATGAAGCCCAGGTACGCGCGGTGGTTGGCCCGCTGCTGCCACCAGTCGCCCGGCATCTTCGACACCAATGCCTGTTTGCCGTGGACGACTTCGTCGTGCGAGATCGGGAGGACGTAGTTCTCGCTGTAGGCGTACACCATCGAGAACGTCATCTCGTTGTGGTGGTACTTGCGGTGCACGGGGTCCTTCGACGCGTAGACCAGGGAGTCGTGCATCCAGCCCATGTTCCACTTGAGTCCGAAGCCAAGTCCCCCGTCGGAGGTCGGCCGGGTGACGCCGTCCCAGGCGGTCGATTCCTCGGCGATCGTGACGACGCCGGGATTCCGCCGGTACACGGTCGCGTTCATCTCCTGCAGGAAGGCGACCGCGTCGAGGTTCTCGCGTCCGCCGTGCTCGTTGGGTGTCCA
>NZ_VCHX02000093.1 GCF_005768555.2 Streptomyces sporangiiformans | reverse complement strand
CGTGGTGCGGCGGTGGTGCTGGAGGAGTTCGAGGGCGGTGGTGTGGGGTTTGTGCCGCTGCTGCCGGTGGCGCGGTATCTGCTGGAACTTGGTGGCGGGTATGGGCGGTTCACGATGTCGTCGGTGGTGGATCTGCCGGTCGGTATCGACGGGGCGGGTCTGACGGCGACGTTGGCGGCGGTCTGGGACCGCCACGACCTGCTGCGCTCCCGGCTGGTCGGCGACGGGATGGAGATCGAGGAGCCCGGCTCCGTGGATGTCTCGCGCCTGGTGCACCGGGTCGAGTGCGACGGCCGGTGGGACGACGGCTGGTGGGAGCGGGCGACGTCCGAACTCGACGCCGCGACGGGCCGGTTGGACCCGGCTCGCGGGGTGATGGCGCAGTTCGTGTGGTTCGACGCGGGTGCGGAGGCGGCGGGCCGTCTGATCGTGGTGTTGCATCACCTCGTCGTCGACGGTGTGTCCTGGCGCATCCTGCTCCCCGACCTCGCCGCGGCCTGGAAGCAGATCCGGGACGGGAAGACCCCGGAGCTCGACCCGGTCGGCACCTCGGTACGCCGTTGGACGCACGCCCTGGTGGAGGAGGCGTCCTCGCCGGAGCGTGTCGCGGAACTGGAGCTGTGGCAGTCGGTCGTCGACGGCCCGGACCCCCTCATCGGCTCGCGCCCCGTCGACCCCGCTGTCGACGTCATCTCCACCCAGGAGTACGTCTGGGTCCGCGTGCCCGCCCCGGTGACGGAGGCGCTGCTGACGGATGTGCCTGCCGCGTTCCGTGGTGGTGTGAACGACGGTCTGCTCAGTGCGTTGTCGGTGGCGGTGTCCCGTTGGCGGCGTGGTCGTGGGGTGGAGGAGTCGTCGCTGCTGGTGAAGTTGGAGGGGCATGGCCGTGAGGAGGCGGTGGTGCCGGGGGCCGATCTGTCGCGGACGGTCGGCTGGTTCACCAGTATGTTCCCGGTCCGTCTCGATCTTGCCGGTGTGGATGTTCAGGAGGCGCTGGCGGGGGGTGCGGCGGCCGGTGCGGTGGTCAAGGCGGTCAAGGAGCGGTTGCTGCGGATCCCCGACAAGGGGCTGGGTTATGGCCTGTTGCGGTACTTGAACGAGGAGACGGGTGCGGTGCTCGCGCCGTGTCCGACGGGGCAGATCGCCTTCAATTACCTGGGTCGTTTCTCCGGGGCGGACATGCCTGAGGAGTTGCGGGGGCTGGGCTGGGTGCAGGCGCCGGGCACGAACGAGCTGATCGCGGTGCCGGACGCGGACATGCCCGTGATGTCCACCCTGGAGATCAACGCGCTCGTCACCGACTCCGGGCAGCTGACCGCCCGGCTCGGCTTCCCCAGCGGTGTGCTCAGCCGCGCGGACGTGGAGGAGCTGGCCGATCTGTGGGGGGAGGCCCTGGAGGGCCTGGCCCGGCATGTCGCCCAGCCGGAAGCGGGCGGTCTGACCCCGTCGGACGTGCCGCTGGTCTCGGTGCGGCAGAGCGAACTCGAGACATGGGAGCAGCGCTACCCCGGCCTCTCGGACGTATGGCCGCTCACTCCACTGCAGTCCGGGCTGCTCTTCGAGTCGATGCTGTCGGACGCCGGACACGACGCCTACCAGATGCAGTTCGCCTACCACCTGTCCGGCGCGGTGGACCCGGAANCTACCACCTGTCCGGCGCGGTGGACCCGGAACGGATGCGGGCGGCCGGCCAGGCCCTGCTCGACCGGTACGCCAACCTGCGCACCGCGTTCGTGCCCGACGCCTCCGGCGACCTGGTCCAGCTCGTCCTCGACGATGTCGAACTGCCCTGGCAGCACCTGGACATGAGCGCCAGGAACGACACGCCTCACGCCGATGACGCGGACGACGACGAGTTCCAGCGGTTCCTGGCCGCGGACCGCGCCACGCGGTTCGACCCCACCGCGCCGCCCCTCCTGCGGATCTCGCTGATCACCCGCGGGCCCGACCGCGCCGCCCTGGTCTTCACCGCCCACCACGTGCTCTTCGACGGCTGGTCGGTGCCGACGCTCATGCAGGACCTGCTGCGGCTCTACGGCTCCGGCGGCGACACCTCCGTCCTGCCGCGGGTCCGCGGGTTCCGCGAGTTCCTGGTGTGGCAGTCGCGGCAGGACAGCGAGGCGGCCGCCGAGGCATGGGCGGGCGAGCTCGACGGCTTCGACGACCCGACCCTGCTGGTCCGCGACAAGGGCGCCGAGTCGCACAGCGACGACATCGGGCACGTCGACGTTCCGCTGTCCGCCGAGCTCTCCCTCGGACTGTCCGCGTGCGCCGCCGACCTGGGCGTCACGCTGAACACCCTGGTGCAGGGCGCCTGGGCGGTCCTCCTCGGCCAGCTGACCGGCCGGCAGGACGTGGTGTTCGGCGCCACCGTCTCCGGCCGCCCGCCGGCCGTGCCGAACGTGGAGTCCATGGTCGGTCTGTTCATCAACACCCTGCCGGTACGGGTGCGTTGTGCCCCGGGCGACACCTTCGCCCGGCTGCTCGGCGCACTCCAGGACCGGCAGGGCGCGCTGCTGGACCACCACCATCACGGGCTGACCGAGATCCAGCAGGCGGTCGGCACGAACACCCTCTTCGACACCATCGTCGTCTTCGAGTCGTACCCGGTCGACCACGTCGGCCTCAGCGAGGCCAACGACACGGCCGGAGTCGCGATCACCGGCATCACCCCGTTCAGCGGGACCCACTACCCGGTGACCGTGATGGCCGACGCCGACCCCCACCTGCGGCTGTCGCTCCAGTACCAGCCCCACGCGCTCGACCGGGCCGAGGCGGACACCATCGCCGCCCGCTTCGAACGCGTGCTGCGCGCCCTGGTGACGGACCCGTATCTGCCGGTCGGGGCGGTGGACGTGCTCAGCACCGCCGAGCGGGAGCAGGCGCTGCGCGGATTCGACGGCACCTCCATGCCGGTACCGGACACGACCGTCCCCGCGCTGTTCGCGGAGCGGGCCGCGGCGACGCCGGACGCGGTCGCCGTCGTGAGCGGCGAGAAGTCCTTGACGTACCGCGAGCTGGACGAGCGCGCGGAGCGCCTCGCCCACGGTCTCGCCGGGCGGGGCGTGGGGCCGGAGTCGGTGGTCGCGGTGGCCCTGCCGAGGACGGCCGACCTGGTCGTCGCGCTGCTCGGCGTGCTGAAGGCCGGCGCGGGCTACCTCCCGATCGACCCGGCGTATCCGAGCCGGCGCCTGGAGTTCATCCTGTCCGACGCCGCTCCCTCCCTCGTCCTCACGGACGCCGGGGCCGCGGGCGTCCTGCCGGCCACCGGCATCCCCGCGGTGCACCTCGTGGACGTCGAGCGCGAGGCGAGCACCGCGGCCCCCGCGTCGGCCGATCCCGCGTCGGCGGACCCCGCGCCGACGGCTCCTGTGCCGGTCGCCCCGCGGCCGGACAACGTGGCGTACGTGATGTACACCTCGGGGTCCACCGGGACGCCGAAGGGCGTGGCCGTCACCCACCGGAACGTGGCCGCCTGCCTGCCGGGACTGGTGGCCGCGCTGGGCGTGGAGCCGGGTGCGCGGATGCTCGCGGGCGCGTCCGTCAACTTCGACGTGTCGGTGTTCGAGATCTTCTCGACGCTCTGCGCCGGCGGCAGCGTCGAGATCATCCGTGATGTGCTCGCCCTGGGCGAGCGCGCCGACTGGACGGCCGACGTGATCAGCTCGGTGCCCTCGGCGTTCGCCGAGCTCCTCGACGAACTGCCGGGCAGGATCAGCCCCAGGACCGTGGTGTTCGCCGGGGAGGGCCTGCCGGCCGCACTGGTGGCGCGCACCCGGGAGGTCCTCCCGGGCGTGCGGGTGGTCAACGGCTACGGCCAGACCGAGTCCTTCTACGCCACGGCCTTCGCGCTGCCCGCGGACGAGGAGTGGACCGGCGGGACGAACGCGCCGATCGGCGAACCCCTGGACCACGTCCGCGTCCACATCCTGGGGGCGGGCCTGCTCCCGGTGCCGCCCGGTGTGACGGGCGAGCTCTATGTCGCGGGCGCGTCCCTCGCGCGCGGCTACCGCGGCCGGGCCGCGCTGACCGCCGAGCGGTTCGTCGCCGACCCCTTCGGTCCCCCCGGATCGCGGATGTACCGCACGGGCGACCTCGCCCGGTGGACCGCCGACGGCCACCTCGAATACGTCGGACGCGGCGACGGACAGGTGAAGATCCGCGGCGTCAGGGTGGAGCCCGCCGAGGTGGAGGCCGTCCTGGCCGGCCACCCGGACGTCGGACAGGCCGTGGTCGTCGCCCGCGAAAGCCGCGGGAGCGGCACCTCGAAGTACCTGGCGGCGTACGTGGTCCCGGCCGGACCCGAGGCGCCGCAGGACCTGCGCGCCTTCATGTCCGCGAAGCTGCCCGACCACCTGGTGCCGTCCGCGTTCGTGACGCTGGAGAAGTTCCCGCTGCTGCCCAACGGCAAGGTCGACCGCGCGGCACTGCCCGAACCGGGGTTCACCGGCGTCGCGTACCGGGCGCCCCGCACCACGACCGAGGAAGTGCTGTGCCGGCTGTTCGCCGAGGTGCTCGGGGTGGAGCGGGTCGGCATCGACGACGACTTCTTCGCCAGGACCGGCCAGTCACTGCTGGCCACCCGGCTCGTCAACCGGATCCGCGCGACCCTGGGCGCGGAGGTCCGCGTCCCGCAGGTGTTCGCCGCGCCCACCGTCGCGCAGCTCAGCGGGCAGCTGTCGACGAACGGCCCGGCCCGGCCGCGGCTGCGGCGGGCGCACACCCGCCCGGAGCGCGTGCCGCTGTCCTTCGCCCAGCGCCGGCTGTGGTTCGTCGACCGGTTCGAGGGACCGTCGGCGACGTACAACCACTCGTTCGTCCTGCGGCTGACCGGCACGCTGGACGCCGCGGCGCTGCGCGCGGCGCTGCGTGATGTGGTCGCCCGGCACGAGAGCCTGCGGACCCTGGTGGTGGAGGACGCCGACGGGCACCCGTACCAGCAGGTCCTGCCGGTGTCCGAGGTCGTCCTCGACACCCCGCTCACCGAGGTGACACCGGAAACCGCCGACGAGGAGCTCGCCCGGATCATCGGCCGCCCCTTCGACCTGGCGAAGGAGATCCCCACCCGCACCGCGCTGCTGCGGCTCGACGCCGGGGAACACCTGCTGCCCCTGGTGATCCACCACATCGCCGTAGACGGCGAGTCGATCGCCCCGCTCGCCCGGGACCTGGGCACGGCCTACGCGGCACGCCTGGACGGTACCGCCCCCGACTGGCCGGAACTTCCGGTCCAGTACGCCGACTACACGCTGTGGCAGCGCGAGCTGCTGGGCGACGAGAGCGACCCCGAGAGCCTGCTGGCCGCCCAGGCGGCCTACTGGCGCCGGGAACTGTCCGGGGCGCCGCAGCCCCTGCAGCTGCCGGCCGACCGCCCGCGACCGCCCGCGCCCAGCCACCGCGGCGACGCCGTGGAGTTCGGGCTCGCGCCCCACGTCGCCGCCGAGGTCGACAGGCTGGCCCGGGCGCACGGCGCGACGGCGGCCATGGTGCTGCAGTCCGCCCTCGCGGTGCTGCTGGGCCGCCTCGGCGGCGGCGACGACATCACCATGGGCTCCCCGATCGCCAACCGCACCGACGCCGAACTCGCCGACTTGGTTGGCTTCTTCGTCAACACGTGGGTGCTGCGCGCCGATCTGTCCGGCAACCCGTCGTTCGAGGAGGTGCTCGGGCGGGTGCGGGACAAGGCCCTGTCCGCGTACGACAACCAGGAGGCGCCGTTCGAGCGGCTGGTGGAACTGCTCAACCCCGAGCGCTCCACCGCGTACCACCCGCTGTTCCAGGTGATGTTCGCCTGGCAGAACATCACCCGCGAGGACTTCGAGATGCGCGGGCTCCGGGTGAGTTGGGAGCCGTCGTTCACGCAGACCGCCAAGTTCGACCTGTTCTTCAACATGGGCGACATCCCCGGCCAGGGCGTGATCGGGTACCTGGAGTACGCGACCGACCTCTTCGACCGGGACACCGTCGAACGCCTCGCGGCCCGCTTCGCGCAGGTCGTCGAGCACCTGGTCACCGCTCCGGAACGGCGGATCGGTGTGGTGGACGTCCTGCTGCCGGGCGAGCGGGAGCGGCTGGCCGCCCTCAGCGGACCGGACCGGCAGACTCCGGACCGGCAGACCCCGGACCGGCAGGCTCCTGACGCCACCGTGCCCGGGTTGTTCGAGCGGCAAGCAGCGGCGGCACCCGAGGCGCTCGCCGTGGTCGGCGGCGAAGTGGCGCTGACCTACCGGGAGTTGGACGAGCGCGCCAACCGTCTCGCGCACGCCCTGGCCGAGCGGGGCGTCGGGCCGGAGTCCGTGGTGGCGCTCGCGCTGCCGCGCTCGGCCGATCTGGTCGTGGCGATGCTCGGCATCCTGAAGTCCGGCGCCGCCTACCTGCCCATCGATCCGCGCTACCCGAGCGCGCGGCTGGGCCTGATGCTGGAGCAGGCACGGCCGCGGCTGATCCTCCTCGACGAGGAGGCGGCGGCCGCGCTGCCGGAGCACGACGTGCCCCCGCTGCTCCTCGGCGAGCTGGACCTGGACGGCGCCGACGCCACCCCGGTCGAGACGGTCCCGAGCCCGGACAACGCGGCGTACGTGATGTACACCTCCGGGTCCACGGGGACACCGAAGGGCGTGACGGTCACCCACCGGAACGTCACGAACTGCCTGCCTTCCCTGGCGGACGCCCTCGGCGTGCGGCCGGGCGCGCGGATGCTGGCGGGCACGTCCATCAACTTCGACGTGTCGGTGTTCGAGATCATGACGGCGCTCACCACCGGCGGCAGTGTCGAAGTGGTGCGTGACGTCCTGGAGTTGGGGGAGCGGGAGAGCTGGACGGGCGCTGTCGTCAGCTCCGTGCCGTCCGTCTTCGCCGAACTCCTCGACCAGATCGCGGGCAAGACGCGTGTGGACACGCTGGTGTTCGCGGGTGAGGCGCTGCCGGCGTCGCTGGTGCAGCGGGCCCGCAAGGCCTTCCCTGGCGTGCGCGTGGTCAACGGCTACGGCCAGACCGAGACCTTCTACGCCTCCGCGTTCGCCCTCCCGGGCGACGCCCCCTGGGACGGCGGGACCAGTGCGCCGATCGGCACACCGCTGGACGGCGTGCGGGCCTACGTGCTCGGGGACGGGCTGCTGCCCGTACCGGCGGGCGTGGTCGGCGAGTTGTACGTCGCGGGCGAGTCCGTGGCACGCGGCTACCGCGGCCGGGCGGGGCTGACAGCGGAGCGGTTCGTGCCGGATCCGTTCGGTCCGGCGGGGTCGCGGATGTATCGCACGGGTGACCTGGCGCGCTGGAATCGTGAGGGGCGTCTGGAGTACGTCGGTCGTGGCGATGGTCAGGTGAAGATCCGTGGTCTGCGGATCGAGCCGGGCGAGGTGGAGGCGGCCCTGAGCGCCCACCCCGCCGTCGAGCGGTCGGCCGTCGTGGTCCATGAGGGCAAGGGCGCGAACAAACAGCTCGTCGGGTACGTCGTCCCGGCGCACAGTGCGCACGGCGACGATGACGGCACCGCCGGCACCGCCGACAGCACCGACACCGCCAAGAACCGCAACAGCCTCGATCTGACGGCTGGGGTGTCGGTTCCGGAGTTGCGGAAGTTCGTGGCGGGGCGGTTGCCGGAGTTCATGGTGCCGTCGGCG
>NZ_VCHX02000101.1 GCF_005768555.2 Streptomyces sporangiiformans | reverse complement strand
CTTTTTCTTCCCCACCCACCCACCCCGCCCACTCCCGCAAAGCCCCGGCTCCGCCGGGGCTTGCTGTGCCGTTCAGGCCGCCAATGCCCCGGACCGCCTTGGCTCAGCCCAGCGCGTCCATCAGGGCGGTGACATAGGCATCCAGCCGCTCCTCCACGGCCCGCGTCGTCAGCTCCGCCCTCCCCGCCTCCCGCCACGGCCGCGCCACCAACTGCACTTCTTCTGAGAACGCCAGCCCGTCCCGCACCCGCCAGTACAGCCGCTCGCTCGCGGCCGCGGCCAGCACCCCGCCGGCCTCCTCATACGCCTCAGCGAACCGCAGACCCCACGCCGGGCCGTGCAGCAGCGCGAGATTGGTGGAGCAGTGCGCCACATCGAGATCCGCCGGGCCCCAGGAGGCAGCCGCCCAGTCGACGACGCCGGTGATCCGGGCACTTGCCGGCCTTGGGGGCGGCACGTCGAACAGCACGTTGCCGGGGTGGAAGTCCCGGTGCAGGAATCGCCCTTCATAGGGCGGCGCGGGCTTGCGGATCACGTCGATCGCCGCGGCCCATGCCGCCGCGTCGGCGCCCTTCGGAGTCACGACGGTGTCGGCGGTCGTCCAGGCCACGTACTCCCGGGGCCGCTCGGCGGGTCGCAACGCGTGGATCGCCACGAGTTGACGGGCCAGCAGAGGGACGCGCGTCTCCAATCCCTCATCGTCGAGGACCGTCCGGCCCGCCAGATGTGTCATGAGGAGCGATGGATACTCGCAATGCGCGGCGGTCGGATCAACCGCGACCAGTCCAGGAGCCGGCACGCCGGTCCCCGTGAGCAGGGTCAGGGCGCCGGCCTCCCTGTTCAGCCAGTCCTCGGCGTGCTCCACGTCGACGAAGGTCCGCAGCACCAGGTCACGGGTGCCTCCGTCCCGCGTGCCGACGGTCAGCCGCCGCATTTCGGCAGTGATGCCGCCGTGCAGCGCCTCGGCTCTGACGATCCGCTCGCCGACCTCCAGGTGCCGGCTCACCCAAGCCAGGGTCAACGGTCGGACCGTCGCCGCCTCATCGTGGTTGGTCACCGTGCCACCCCATCATCTGGACGACGGCACGTGCGAAAGCTTTTCGTTGGAGGCGATGGCAACCCTGCTCCATTCCTCGCAGCAGGTGGCGATCGTAGCGGTGGCCCCGGCCCGGCCTACACCGGCCGATGGGGTGCCCACCGCCTCACCTCGACCAGAGTGGTCGTGGTGGAAACCCGCCCCCACCTGCCCGGACTGCGCACAAAGAAGAAGACCGCATGTGAGGCCCCGCCCGGGACGGGTACTCGCTCCACATGCCCAGCACAAAGGCGCCCAACGCATCCCCGGCCCCGGAGGACGCGTACACCGCCGAGCCCTTCGTGCCAGGCCGCGGCGGGCTGCAAGCCCTGCGCAAGGCGGCAGCCGACTGCCGCGGCTGCCCGCTGCACCGCGAGGCCACCCAGACGGTCTTCGGCCAGGGCGACACCGACGCCCGAGTACTGCTCGTCGGCGAACAGCCCGGCGATCAGGAGGACCGGCAGGGGAAACCGTTCGTCGGACCGGCAGGCAGGCTGCTCGACCGGGCACTGGCCGAGGCGGGGATCGACCCCGAGCAGACGTACGTCACGAACGCCGTCAAACACTTCAAGTTCACCCGCTCCGGCCCCGGCAAACGCCGTATCCACAAAGCGCCGAGCCTGCGCGAGATGACGGCCTGCGGCCCCTGGCTGGCCGCCGAACTCGCCCTCGTGGAACCCGAGTTGATCGTGGTGCTCGGTGCCACCGCGGGCAAGGCGCTGCTCGGGCCCTCGTTCCGGGTCTCGAAGCAGCGCGGGATGCTGCTGGAGGAGGAGATCCACGGGCGGCCGGCGCGTGTGGTCGCCACCATCCACCCCTCCGCCGCCCTGCGCGCCGACGACCGCGAGGCGGTGTACCAGGGACTGGTCGCCGACCTGAAGGTGGCGGCACGGGCGCTGAGCTGAGGCGGGGCGCAGGCCGAGGCAACGCCCGAGGCAGGGACCGAGGCGGAGTTCGAAGCGAAAGCCGAGGCCGAGACAGTGCGATCACGGTGTTCAAATCTCTTGAGCCTCGCGAGCGGTAATAGGTAACCTCCCCTCATGGCCCTTACTTTCGCCCTCGACCCCTCCGTCGACCCCGCCCTGCGCGACGGTGTCCTCGACCTGTGGGCCGACGTCTCCAACGCGGGTGGCGCCGTCGGCTTCGTACCGCCCGTGACCCGCGAAGCGATCCGCCCGGAACTCGTCAAGCAGTTCGCCGCGATGAGCGAGGGCCGTATGCGGCTGCTCGTCGGCCGGGACGAGGACGACGCCGTCGCCGCGACCGCCTTCTTCTCCTTCAACACGCACCGACTGATGACCCACTGGGTGTGGCTCTACACAGTGATGGTGCACCCGAAGCACCAGGGCAAGGGGTACGGGCGCGATCTGCTGGCGGCAGCGGCGGAGGCGGCCCGCGGGTTCGAGGGGATCGAGGCGATACGGCTCACGTGCCGGGGCGGGCTCGGACTCGAGCGGTTCTACGGCTCCTGCGGCTACAAGGAGGTCGGCCGGGTGCCCGGCGCGATCCGGGTCGAGCCGGGCGATGACCGGGACGACATCACGATGCTGCTGCCTCTCGCACGCCTCGACTGAGGCCGTAGGGGGCGACGAGGCTCGCCGCGGAGGCCCCCGTGCAAGATCGAACGCCGGGCGTGCTTCACTGGACGGTGCCTTTGGGAAGTTTCGGAACGGGAAGAGTGGATTGAGATGCTCCGCTACACACTGATGCGCCTCGGAATCTTCGTGGGCTGCTTCGGGGTCGTCTGGGGCCTCGTCTACTCGGGCCTCGCCCCGCGCGGCCTCGGCGCCTCCAACGGCATGTGGGTCATCCTGCTCGCCCTGCTGCTCTCGGCCCCGATCAGCCTGGTGGTCCTGCGCAAGGAGCGCGACCGTGCCTCCGTCCAGATCGTCGAGCGCGTGGACCGGGCGAAGGCCAACCTGGAGCGCAACCGCGCCCAGGAGGACGTCGCCGACGACGCGGCCCGCGGCGCACAGAGCCAGCCTTCGTAGCCTGGGCCACGTCGGCAGCGGACCATAAGCTGACCCGCATGGGTGCAGTGAAGAACAAGCGGATGCCGCGTGCCGTGCGCGAACAGCAGATGCTCGACGCCGCCGTGCGGACCTTCGGACAGCGGGGGTACCGAGCCGCGTCGATGGACGAGATCGCCGATCTGGCGGGAGTGTCCAAGCCGCTGGTGTACCTGTACCTGAACTCCAAGGAAGACCTCTTCACGTCCTGCATCCGACGTGAGGCGGCCGCCCTGATGGCCGCCGTCCGCGCGGGAGTCCAGCCGGACCTGCCCGCGGACCGCCAACTCTGGGACGGGCTGCGGGCGTTCTTCGCGCACACCGCGCAGAACCCGGACGGCTGGACGGTGCTGCACCTCCAGGCGCGTACGCACGGGGAGCCGTTCGCGGCCGAGGTCACCGCGATGCGCGAGGAACTCGTCGCGTTCGTCACCCAGTTGATCGTCGTCGCCGCCCGTGAGGCGCACCGGGATCCGTCGCTCGCCGAGGGTGAGGTCGCGGGCCTCGCCGAGGCCCTGGTCGGGGCCGCCGAGTCCCTCGCCGCCTGGGCCAACGCCACACCCGGCGTATCGGCCAAGCAGGCCGCGGCGACCCTGATGAACTTCGCCTGGGCGGGACTGGGGAACCTGATGGACGGGCGCCCCTGGGTGCCGCCGAAGCAGTAGCTGTTCCGGCGGGTCAGACGGAAGACTCAAAGGAGGGAAGTGCCTCGCCCCTCAGGTGCACGGTCTCCCCGTCCTCCCCGCGCACCTCGAAAGCGCCTCCCTCCGCCGCGTACGTCACCGTTCCCGGCAGCGGCACAGGCGCCTTGAGCTCGGCCCTGACGCGCACGGCTTCCGGAAGGTCGTGTTCCGCCAGGCAGCGGGCCACCGTCCACATCCCGTGCGCGATGGGCCTGCGGAAGCCGAAGAGCCGGGCCGTGAACGGGTGCAGGTGGATCGGATTCCGGTCCCCGGACGCGGATCCGTAACGCCGCCCGAGGCCCCCGCCGAGCCGCCACGTGGCAACCCCCGGAAGCCGCTTGCGGATGTCGGCGGGAAGCGGCCCCCGCGCGCCGGCAGCCGGTGCCGGGCCGTTGTGCGGCGTCCGGTGCCGCGCCAGATACGTACTCCTCGACTCCCATACGCGGCTGCCGTCGGCCCGCGCCTCGGTCATGACGACCGCCTCGGTACCGCGCCGATGCGGAACCAGTCTCTCGACGAACACGGTGAGTTCGTACTCCCCGGTGGCCGCGAGGGCCTTCCGCCGGCTGATCTCCACGGACGTGTGCACGAGCCCGAGCAGCGGCAGCGGAAACGCCCGGGCACTCATCAGCCGCATCATCGGAGGAAAGGCGAGGACGTGCGGATACGTCACCGGCAGCTCCTCGGCGCCCACCGCGAAACCGCAGACGCGCTCGTACGCGGCGAGCTTGGCGAGGTCGATGCGCACGCCGGGAAGGACGAGGCGGGTCGGCGGGACGGGCGGCCTGGTCGCGCCGTCGGCCACCCCCGGGCGGGGGCGTTTGAAGGGGGAGAGGAGGGCGCCCCGAAGGAGAAGAGGGGCGAGCGCCTGCCTGCTGACCGTACGGCGCGAACACTGGTCGGCCATGGTCCGAACCCCCGGTTGCATCAGCCCGATCATGAAGCTTACTCAGAAGTAAGCTTACTCATAGGTCAGGAGTAGGTCGAGATGAGCCCCGGCGACTGTGAATGTTGTGGAGGGTGGTGTCGCCGCTGGTGAAGAGGGTTTGGCCGACACCTCCCGCGGACGTCGGGCCGCGTATGTTGAATGCGTCGACTCCCACTGAACGCCGGCCCGACCAGCCCCGTAGCACCCATGGGGACCCGTGGGGGGACCACCCCTTGTGATGCGTGATGCCGACTCCGAACCCCCCATAGGCATGACGACAAGGAGCCGCCCGATGTCGCCCAAGAAGGCCTCCAGCCCCGCGCCCGCGCTCGTCGAGCCGGAGATCAAGCGCCTGGACGGAGTCGTCCGGGAGGCGGCGGTGCCGCCCCTCGTCGCGCCGGTCACCTACGGTTCCCTCGCGGACATCCCGTTCGACAACGCGAGCGCGGTGCCCGGCGACGTCGTACTGAGCCGCAAGGGGCCGGACGGCGACTGGGTGGACGTGACGGCGAACGCGTTCGCCGACGAAGTGCTGGCCGTGGCGAAGGGGTTGATCGCCGAGGGGCTGATGCCGGGCGACCGGCTCGCCATCATGGCGCGTACGACGTACGAGTGGACGGTGCTGGACTTCGCCGCGTGGGCGGCCGGCCTGGTCACGGTGCCCATCTATCCGACCTCGTCCGTCTTCCAGACCCGCTGGATCCTCCAGGACTCCGGGGCCGTCGCGCTCGCCGTCGAGGGTGTCGGGCAGGCCGCCGCGCTGGGCCCGGAGCGGGAGCGCATACCGGACCTGCGGCATGTGTGGGTCTTCGAGAAGGGCCATGTCGAGCGGCTCGCCGAGCTGGGGCGGAACGTCCCCGACCAGGAAGTGTCGGTTCGGCGCGGGGTGTTGGGTCCCGACACCCTCGCCACGGTCATCTACACCTCCGGCACGACCGGCCGCCCCAAGGGCTGCGCACTGTCCCACGGCAACTTCTTCGCCGAGATCGACAACGCCATCGAACTCCTCTACCCCGCCTTCAGGTCGCACACCGACGAGCCGGCGTCCATCCTTCTCTTCCTCCCCCTCTCGCACGTCTTCGGCCGCATGATCGCGATCGCCTGCCTGCGCGCACGCGTCAGACTGGGCCATGCCCCGGGTATCGGGTCGACGGAACTCCTCACCGACCTGGCCTCCTTCAAGCCGACGTGCCTCGTGGCCATCCCGTACGTCCTGGAGAAGGTCTTCAACACCGGCCGCGCGACCGCCGAACGCATGGGCCGCGCCTCGTCCTTCGACCGCGCGGCGCGCATCGCCCGCTCCTACGGCGAGGCCGTCGAGGCCCGGCAGCACGGCACCGGCCCGGGCCCGTCCCGCTCCCTGCGCGCCGCCCGAACCCTCTACGACCCTCTCGTCTACCGCCGCATCCGCAAGGCCCTGGGCGGCCGCGTCCGTTACGCCATCTGCGGCGGCTCCCCGCTGGGACGACGCCTGGGCGCCTTCTTCGCGGGTGCGGGCATAGAGATCTTCGAGGGCTACGGCCTCACGGAGTCGACGGCCGCCGCGACGGTCACCCCGCCCCTGAAACCCCGCCTCGGCACCGTGGGCTGGCCCATCCCCGGAACCCGGGTCCGTATCGCCGGGGACGGAGAGATCCTGGTGAACGGCGGGCACGTCTTCCGCGGCTACTGGGACCCGTACGCCGGCGGCGTCGTCCCCGCCGCGCCCGACGGCTGGTTCGCGACGGGTGACATCGGCGAACTGGACGACGAGGGCTACCTGACGATCACCGGCCGCAAGAAGGAAATCCTGATCACGGCGGGCGGCAAGAGCGTGGCCCCGGCCCCGCTGGAAGACTGGCTCCGCGCCCACCCGCTGATCGCCCAGTGCATGGTCCTGGGCGACGGCCGGCCGTTCGTCGGCGCCCTGCTCACCCTCGACCCGGACGGCATCAACCACTGGCGCCAGATGAACCGCAAACACGCGGTCCCCGTGGAACTCCTCGTCGACGACGACGACCTGCACGCCGTCCTCCAACGAGCCGTCGACGAGGCCAACAAGCTCGTCTCACGACCGGAGTCGATACGAGGCTTCGCCATCCTGCCGGGGACCTTCACGGAGGCGGCGGGACATCTGACACCGACGATGAAGCTGCGACGGGAAGCGATCATGAAGGATTTCGCGGGGCAGATCGAGGAGCTGTACGCGCGATAGACCATGTGCCGGCCACCGCGTGACCGGCACTGACGTCAGCTTCTTCCAGCGCTTCCTCACGGCCGTCCACCGAGCGTCGACCGTCCTGGGCTCAGGCCACCCCGGCCGCCCGTAGCGAAGCCGTCGTCGCGGCCGCGGCCAGCACGACGATCACGAACGGAGCCCGGCGCCACGCCAGTACCCCGCCCACCAGGACCCCGGCCGGCCGCGCCCACCCGGCGAACCCCTGCGCCTCCATCAGCGCGCCCGTCGCCAGCAGGGCGACCAGCAGCACCAGGGCCCCGGAGGACAGCAGCTCCTGAACCCTGCCCGGGAGTTCGACCCGTCCATGCAGCACCGGGCCGACCAGCCGGAAGGCGTACGTACCCGCCGCGAGCGCGACGATCGCGGCTGCGGTCGGGTTCATGAGGTCCTGCCGGGCATCGGCGTGAGCAGCCCGGCCAGCGCCAGCAGCACCGGCACCCCGGCGGGCACGAACGGCGCCACCGCCAGCGCCACCACGGCCCCGGTCACCGCGGCACGCCGTACCCCCGAGGGGCCCTCCCGCAGCGCGGGCAGGACGAGCGCGACCAGCACCGCCGGGAACGCCGCGTCCAGCCCGTACGTCCCCGTGTCCCCGATCGCGCTCCCGGCCAGAGCCCCGACCAGCACGCACACGTTCCACACCACGTACAGACCGAGCCCGGAGATCCAGTAGGCGGCCCGCCGCCGCTCCGGATCGGGCTGGGCGAGGGCGAAGGCGACCGTCTCGTCGGTGACGAGGTGTGCGCCGACGAGTCGCGAGAAACGCCCCCGGCCGAGTACGTCGGCCACGGCGAGACTGAAGGCGGCGGTGCGGGTGTTGAGCAGCAGCCCCGTGGCCGCCGCCGCGACCGGCCCGCCCCCGGCCAGCAGTACGCCCACCGTGCTGAACTGGGCGGAGCCCGCGTACACGACGAGGGACATCACCACGGGCACCCAGACGGGCAGCCCGCCGGCTACGGCGATCGCACCGAACGAGAGACCGACGACACCGCTGGCGAGGCAGACGAGAGCCACGTCCCGCAGGAGTTCCGGAGGGACGGTGGGTGTTCGGAGCAGCGAACGCATGTTTTCTAGAATGGACAGGAGGATCGCTGTTCGTCAAGGCGAACGATCGGTCCTCCACGCCGAACGCTCGCCGAACGCCCGCCGAACGCCCACCGAACAAGACCTGTGCCACACCAACAGAGAAGGCCCGTAGACATGCCCGACGGCGACCCCTCTCCGTCTCACCGCCCGCCTCACCCCCCGTCCCGCCTCCCCCTCGACTGGGTCGCCGCATCCTTGCGGCGTGAACGGACCCGCGCCGGCCTCTCCCTCTCCGAGCTGGCCAAACGCGCCGGTATCGCGAAGTCCACGCTCTCCCAGCTGGAGGCGGCGTCCGGCAATCCGAGCATGGAGACGTTGTGGGCGCTGGGTGTCGCGCTCGGCGTACCGTTCAGCGCGCTCGTCGAGCCACCCGCCCCGGCGGTCCAGGTCATCCGCGCGGGGGAGGGACCGACGGTCCACTCCGAGCAGGCGAGTTACGTGGCGACGCTGCTCTCGGCGAGCCCGCCGGGCGCACGGCGGGACATCTATCACCTGCGGGTGGAGCCCGGGGCGGCGCGAGAGTCGGAGCCGCACATTCCGGGGACGGTCGAGCACATCGTCGTCAGTACGGGGCGGCTGGAGGCAGGGCCGCGCGGGGAGACGGTCGAGCTCGGGGCCGGTGACTACGTGTCGTACCGGGGCGACGTACCGCACAGATATGAGGCGCTGTCGCCGGGGACGACGTTCGTCCTGGTCATGCAGCACATCTAGGGATCGGGGAACCCGGGACCTGGGACCGGGACCGGGACCGGGACCGGGGTCCCGGGGATCGGGACAGGGATCGGCAATCCGTATTCGGTGACAGGAAAGGCAGGAGCCCCGGCATCAGACGGTGCCGGGGCTCCTTGGGTACTGCATCTGTTCCGGATCAGGCATCAGAGCATTGGGCTCACGAAGGCGAGCCTAAGGCTCGGACTCAGACGGGAGTGACGTTCTCCGCCTGCGGGCCCTTCGGGCCCTGCGTCACGTCGAACGTGACCGCCTGGTTCTCTTCCAGGGAGCGGAAACCGCTCGCGTTGATCGCGGAGTAGTGGACGAAGACGTCGGGGCCTCCGCCTTCCTGGGCGATGAAGCCAAAGCCCTTTTCGGCGTTGAACCACTTCACGGTTCCGGTAGCCATAAGCCCTCCTTGGGCCCAAAGGGTTGCCCTGCTCCAGAACCAGCGATTGTGTAAACAACTGCATTCGTCTGAAAACGACGAGAGCCTGCGGTCACATGCTCCGCAGGCTCTGTACTGCAAGGGAAACCAAACTGCAACTTGCGGCGAGCCTAGCACGCAGGCAGCCGAAAGCAATAGAGGGCAAGATCACGTCACCCGGAAGTTTGAACAGGTCACCGGATGGGTTGACGTCGCGGTGTCGCGAGGCTTGACACAGGAGGTCGAGGAGGTTTCCGGAAATCCGCTTCACCACTCCGCGACCCTGAAGCCTGCACCGTACCGCATGGGGGCTAGCCTCGCGATGTGGACAATTCTCGCACCCGGCCGCGCGTCGGCCACATCCAGTTCCTGAACTGCCTGCCTCTGTACTGGGGGCTCGCACGCACGGGAACGCTTCTCGACTTCGAGCTCACCAAGGACACCCCGGAGAAGCTCAGCGAGCGGCTGGTGCAGGGCGACCTCGACATCGGGCCCATCACGCTCGTCGAGTTCCTCAAGCACGCCGACGAACTGGTCGCCTTCCCCGACATCGCCGTCGGCTGCGACGGCCCGGTGATGTCGTGCGTGATCGTCTCCCAGGTCCCGCTGGAGGACCTGGACGGCGCCAGGGTCGCTCTCGGCTCGACCTCGCGCACGTCCGTACGGCTCGCGCAGCTGCTGCTGGCCGAGCGGTTCGGCGTACGGCCCTCGTACTACACCTGCCCGCCCGACCTCGCGCTGATGATGCAGGAGGCCGAAGCCGCCGTCCTCATCGGGGACGCGGCCCTGCGCGCCAATCTGCACGACGGGCCGCAGTACAGCCTCGCCGTGCACGACCTGGGCGCGCTGTGGAAGGAGTGGACGGGACTGCCGTTCGTCTTCGCGGTCTGGGCGGCCCGGCGCGAGTACCTGGAGCGCGAGCCGGTCCTCACGCGCAAGGTCCACGAGGCGTTCCTCGCCTCCAGGGATCTCTCCCTGGAGGAGGTCGCCAAGGTGGCCGAGCAGGCGGCGCGTTGGGAGGCCTTCGACCAGAGCGTCCTGGAGCGCTACTTCACGACGCTCGACTTCCGGTTCGGCGGCCCGCAGTTGGAGGCCGTCAGGGAGTTCGCACGGCGCGTGGGGCCGACGACCGGCTTCCCGGCGGATGTGAAGGTGGATCTGCTGGCGCCGTCATAGGGAGGGCGGGCGTACGGCACTACTCTGCTGGGGGAGTGGAGCGCGTCCGGGGGAGGCACAACGCCATGCAGCCGCTCGAAGTCGGCGAACCCACCGTCGTGGGGCCCTACCGGCTGCTCGGCCGGCTCGGCTCGGGCGGGATGGGCCGGGTCTATCTGGGCCGCAGCGCGGGCGGGCGTACCGTCGCGGTCAAGATCGTGCATCCGCACTTCGCGCTCGACGAGGAGTTCCGTGCGCGTTTCCGCCGCGAGGTCGAGGCGGCGCGACGGGTGGGCGGCGCGTACACGGCGCCGGTGCTCGACGCCGACCCCGACGCGTCGGTGCCCTGGGTGGCGACCGCGTACGCGGCCGGCCCCTCGCTCACCGCGGCGGTCGCCGACGCGGGTCCGCTGCCGGAACATTCCGTACGGGTCCTCGGCGCGGGCCTCGCGGAGGCGCTGACCGCGGTGCACGGCCTGGGGCTCGTACACCGTGACGTCAAGCCCTCGAACGTCCTCCTGACCCTCGACGGCCCGCTGCTCATCGACTTCGGCATCGCCCGCGCGAGCGACGGCACGGCGTCCCTCACCTCGACCGGCGTCTCCATCGGCTCCCCCGGCTACATGTCCCCCGAGCAGATCCTCGGCAAGGGCGTCACGGGCGCGGCTGACGTCTTCTCGCTGGGCGCGGTACTGGCGTACGCGGCCACGGGGGAGCCCCCCTTCCGCGGCGACTCCTCCGCCGCCCTGCTCTACAAGGTCGTCCACGAGGAGCCCGAACTGGATTCCCTGGCAGGGGAGTTGCGGGACGTGGTCGCGGACTGCCTCTCCAAGGACCCGGACGGGCGCCCGTCCCCGACCGCGCTCGCCGCGCGGCTCGCGCCGGAGGGGGCGGCCCGGCTGGTGGCGGCGGGGTGGCTGCCGGGGCCGTTGGTCGAGCAGGTCAGCCGAAGTGCCGTGCAGTTGCTGAACCTTGAGGCGGTGGGGGCGGCGGGGACGGGGGAGGCGGCGCCTTCTGGGGTGGTGGGGTTCAGCAGTCCCGCGGTGACCGGGGACGCGGCGGTCGACGGGTCTGCTCCGGTGGGGGTCTTCGGGCCACCGGACCCCTCGTACGCGCCGACGTACGTCCCGGAGCCTCGTGAGGCCGACGGCCCAGCGGCGGGATCGGGCCCCGGCTCTGCTCCTGCTCCCGTTTCTGACTCCGCTCCCGCTTCGGATTCTGGTTCCGTTTCGGATTCTGGTTCCGCTCCCGCTCCCGCGCCCGGGAAGCTGTCGGTCAGCGTGGCGGCGACCTCCGTCCCGGGGGCCAATGGTCGTGGGCGGAGGCTGAGTTGCACGGTGGCGCTGGCGGTCGCGGGGGCCTTGGCGACGGTGACGATCGGCTCGGCTTTCATGTTCGACCTGCTGCCGGGCGGAGGTTCGAACGGGCCGGAGGCGAGCGACGACACGGCGACGAGGCCGAGCACCAGCGCCTCCTCGAGCAGCGACGATCCGGCCGCCGGTGAGCCCACCGTCCCCCAGTCCTACCTCGGCACCTGGGAGGGCGACGGCGTCGCCCTCAAGGGCACCCTCCCCATGGGCACCTTCCGCGTCACCGTCCGCCAGGCCGCCGTGGGCGAAGAGTTCGGCACGTTCCGCCAGACCGACCTGATCGGCGGCCACTGCGACGCCGTACTCATTCTGAAGAAGGCCACCCCCAAGCAACTCGTCGCCACCAGCGTCGCCGAGAAATCCGACGACGCCGTGTGCACGGCGGGACGCCACGAGGTACGGCTGACTCCCGTCGGGGGCGACCTGAGGTACGAGACGGACAACTCGGAGGCGGGAGACCCGGTGGCGCGGATGAACAAGGTCAAGTAGCCGTCTGGCCCGAGGCGTCGGCCCCTGCTTCGGCGTCCCTCCGCCGACGGCGCAGGAAGCGCACGCCGAGCACGGCCGCGCCCGCCAGCAGCGCCGCGGCCCAGATGATGGCCCAGACATAGGGATACTCCTCGCGGAGCCAGCAGGGACCGCCCTCGCTGTAGCACTCGGGGCCGCGATCACGCCTCTTGGGCTGCATCGCCGTGAACAGCACGAGGGCGAGCACAGCGGCCAGGGCGTGACCGGGCAGCGAGGCGGCGATCCACTTGAGTGAGCGGACCTTGTTCTCCGGCCACGTCACCCGGGTCAGCGTGCCGACCAGAGCGGCGACGGCCACGGCGACCAGGAGCCCGGTGGTCGCGGCCATGGCGTACGGGCCTCCGGGCCAGGCGAGAGCGATGTCGCCCCAGACGAACCCCTGCCCCCAGAAGATCGCCACGAGACAGAGCCCGCAGATCTCCGCGGTGACGGTGCCGACGACCAGCCACCGAAGAACCGCATCCCACTTCACCCTCGGCTGCCGCTCAGGAGACGGCGACACGTCCACCCGCCCCCGCACCCGCTCGTACCGCAACGCGGTCCCCGCCGCCCGCCTCCGCTTCGGCCTGGCCGACCCGCTCACGCGTCCCTCCCCGTCCACCACTGCCGCAACACCGTCGCGCCGAGCGCCACCAGAACGAGCCCCATCACCGTGAACCGGCCCCACGGCATCACGACCGCCAACCAGAGCCCACAGACCGAGGACACGAGCCCGCCCCCGATCTGCAGCGCTCTGAACGCGCCCGCGGGCATGAGGCCCGGCGGAATCCACACCATCTGGAACAGGCTCCCGAATCGAAGGTCAGCAGGCGAAGGTCAAGCGGGCGAAGGCTCCGCCGGCGTCTTGCCGTCGCGTCGCTTCTCGTACGCCTGGTACAGCGAGATGAGCAGCAGCGTGCTCATCACCGTCCCGGCCAGGCCGACCAGCCATACATAGGGATAGTGCGTGCTGATCCAGCAGTACTCACCCGCAGACGAGCAGTAGCCGTGGCGATGGCTGCGCTTGGGGCGGATCGACTGCATGGCGACGGCCCCCGCCATCAGGGACACGGCCGTGCCCGGAAGGGCCGCGCCGGCGAAGAGCAGCGCGCGGGCCTTGTGCCGCCTCCAATGCTCACCCATGCGCCACAGCGGGCGCATCATCAACGCCAGCGCCACGGGCAGCACCGCGCCGACGGTCACCGCGAAGCCGTAGCCCTCACCGGGCCAGTCCGGAGCCACCTCGCGCCACAGCTCGCCGGCCCAGGCGAGTGGGCCCAACGCGAACACGGCGGCCACGGCGGTCACACCGACGAGGATCGCGACCACGCGGGCGGCGCCACGCAGGATGTCACCGAGGCGGCGCGGCGTCCGAGGCCGGGCCGGCCGCCCCCGCGCGTGCTCGTACCGCAACGCGGCCCCCGCCGCCCGCCTCCGCTTCGGCCTGGCCGATCCGCTCACCGTTCCCCCTGCCGGGCCATCTGTCACCTGCTGCTGTCAGACCGGGACCGTGACCGTGACTGCCTCGCCACTGCCCAGGTGCAACAGGCCCTTGCCGGGGGTGACCGGGCCGCCGACCATGCTGCGGGTCGTGCGGATGCCGATCAGTTCGCCGGCACCGGAGTCCTGCGGGGAGAGCAGGAGGCCGCGGCGGCCCTTCTTCGCCTCGACCTGCCAGCCCGAGAAGCCCCCACAGACCTCTTCCTCGTCGCCGCCGATCACCAGCGCGAGGCCGCGGTCGGCGCCCCGCTGGACGAGGCGCTTCAGCTCGCGCTCGCAGTCGCAGTCCTCGAGGACCTCGCCGTCGTCGACGATGACGACGATGGGCTCCTCGGGGGACGCCGACTCGATCGCCTCGTTGAAGTCGTCGCTCTCGATGTCGTCGTCCGTGAAGACCTTCAACACGCCGTCCCGGTCCGCGAGTTCACGCAGGGGCGACGGGCGCGGGGCCGCGATGACGAGGCGTACGCCCTGAAGGAGGTACGAACGCGCCAGGTTGAGCAGCGCGGTGGAGCGGCCCGACTTGGCCGGGCCCGCGACGACGAACGTCGGCACACCCTGCGCGAGATCGGGGCCGAACGCCATGATGTCGTCGCCGCCGATACCGGCCAGAGCCCACAACTTCGTCTGCGCGACCGCCGGGTCCCGCATCTCCCAGGCCTCGTCGAAACCGATACGGGAGGGCAGTACGTCCACCCGGAACGGGCGCAGGGCGCGCGGGATCCCGGCATCGCGGGCCGCGGCCGCCTCGCCGATCGCGGCGAGCGCCGCGGCCTGCCCCTGACCCGACACGTCGTCGGTGAGCAGCGCGAACTGCGTCTCGGTGCCCGCCTCGTTCTTGAAGCCGCGCCCGGGCGGGATCTCCTCGGGCACCTTGCGCGCGTTGATACCGAGCATCGAGAAGTCGCTGCGGTCGGCGAGTCGCAGACCGTACTTCTCCTCCGTCAGCGAGGCCATCCGGCCGAGCAGCACCTGCCGGTCACCGGTGACGATCAGATGGATGCCGACGCTCGCTCCCTCGCGCATCATCGTCTGCAACTCGTCCGTCAGCTCACCGTGGTTGTACTCGCCGAGTGTGGGCAGCCAGCCCTCCCACCGGTCGAGCAGCAGGACGAGGTGCGGCATCCGCTCGTCCTCGGCGGCGGACGCCCGCTGCTCGCCGATGTCCGCGAATCCCTTCTCGGAGAGCAGATCCTGACGTCGCGTCAACTCGCCCTTGAGACGGGTGACCAGCCGTACCGCCCGCTCCGTCTGGTTACGGGCGACCACGGCACCGCAGTGCGGCAGGCGCGTCAGCGCGTTGAGCGCGCCGTTGCCGCAGTCGATGCCGTAAATGTGCACGTCCGCCGAGGAGTTCGTGCGGGCGAGGGAGCCGGCGATGGTCCGCAGGATCTGCGAACGGCCGCTGCGCGGCGCACCGCCCACGATCAGATGCCCGAAGGAGGAGAAGTCGACGACGACCGGGCGGCGGGCCTGGTCGGAGGGCAGGTCCTCGACGCCGTACGGGGCCGGGGGCAGCTTGCCCGGTGCCAGAGCGGCGACCGCGGGGACCTCGACCTCGTCGAGCAGCAGAGTCTCGGAGAGCGCCGGCAGCCACGGGCTGTGCTGGGCGGGGATGCCGAGCGAGGCGTTGGCGTCGCGGACCGCGTCCACGAGCACCTTGAGGTCGGTGATCTCCTCCTCCTCGCGCGCCTCGGCCTTGGGCTTGACCAGTGCGGCCCGCCCCAGGTCCTCCCAGGCCAGCGGGCCGGCCCAGGGCGCGAGTACCTGCGGATCGGCGGCACCGGGCCGCCGCCCGCCGACGCGTCCCGACTGGAACGGCACGAGCGAGGCATGCCCGAGACGCACGTACGCCCGACCCGGTGTGCTCTTGCTGATGTGCCCGGCCTCGGGCGAGTCGATGACGTCGCTCGACTCGCCGCCGTCCGTCACGCGCAGCGCGATCCGGAGGTTGGTGTTGGCGCGGATCTCGGGGGACACGACACCGCTCGGCCGCTGGGTGGCGAGGAGCAGGTGGATACCGAGCGAACGGCCTCGCTGGGCGATGTTGACGAGACCCGTCACGAAGTCCGGCAGGTCACGCACCATCGAGGCGAACTCGTCGATGACGATGAGGAGTCGGGGCACGGGCGCGTGCGACGGATCGCGCCGTACGAGGTCCTGGTAGTCCTCGATGTCCTTGGCGTCGGCGGCCGCGAGGATGTGCTCACGCCGCTTCAGCTCGGCACCGAGCGACTCCAGGGCGCGCTCGACGAGATGCGCGTCGAGGTCGGTGACCATACCGACCGTGTGCGGCAGTTTGACGCAGTCCTTGAACGCCGAGCCACCCTTGTAGTCGACGAGCACGAACGTCATGTTCTCGGGGGTGTTGGCCACCGCGAGCGCCGCCACGATGGTCTGCAGCAGCTCCGACTTACCGGAACCGGTCGTACCCGCGATCAGACCGTGCGGCCCGTCCTTCCGCATGTCGATGCCGAAGGGGCCGTCGTACGACTCGCCGATGACCGCCATCGTCGACTGCCCGCCCATTCGCCAGCGCGCGGTGATCGCGTCGCTGGTCGGCGGCTCCAGCTGCAGCACGTCGAGCAGCCGGCTGGAGCCCGGCAGCGCCGAGTCCTCGGACTCACCGCTGATGTCGCGGATGGGGGAGAGGGAACGGGAGAGCCGGGCGCACCAGGCCGGCGACACGAAGTCCGGCCGTACGTTCTTGACCCTGGCCGTGCCCGTCTGCTCGACGCGCAACCGCAGTTCGAGCGCTTTCTGCGTGCCCGCCTGCTGGTCGTCGGCCTCGGCGGTGTGCCAGGCCTGGAAGGAGGGGAAGCCGCCGGGAGCGTCCGCCTGCGCGCTCGTGCTCTCGGCGGTCCGGGAAGTGGTGTGTTCCTGCGGCTTCGGCTCCGCGATCACGATGGCCTGGCACTCGCCGGGCAGGAACCGTTCCTCGGAGTCGAGGCATATCGCGTACATGCTGACGGCCGGACCCTCACGCAGCAGACGTACGACACCCGGCATGGACCGCAGCCGTCGCGAACCGTCCCAGATGACGACGATGTCCGGGTCGGTGAAGCTCGCCTGACGGCCGTTCTGCTTGGTCGCCTTCTGGCGGGCGTCGAGGAGCTGGGTCAGTTCGCCGATACGGGCGCCGACGGTCTCGGCGTCCGAACCGATGAGGACGTTGGCGTCCTGGGCGCCGGACGGGCGTGAGTGCGGCAGCCAGCGGACCCAGTCCCAGCTGGGCTGCGCACTGTTCTCCGTCAGAACGTAGAACTGCACGTCCAGCGGGCTGTGCAGCACGGCGGCCTGCGCGACGACCCAACGCCCCAGCGCCTGCGCCGAGTCGCCGGGCCCAGCGATGCCGACGACACCGCGGTCGCGCAGCGGCAGCGCGACCGGAGCGTCCTCGATCGTCCAGGTGACCTCGCGCTTGTGGTCGTCCTGCTCGGGGTCGTCGAGCACGACCTCGGAGGGCAGTTGACCGGTGCCGACGCGCAGCAGCAGATGGTCGGGGTCGGTGCGCCGTCGCTCCCACAGCCGTGTACGGGGCCCAGTGCTCATCGACAGCACGGTCGCCGGATCGGGGACGGCCTGCCGCCGGTCGAGCCGCTCGGCTACGAGAGCGTCCTCCGCATCCTTCTCGATCCGCTCCTTGTGCTCCTTGTACTCCTTGACCTGCTTCGCATGGGACTTGCGCCCGTGCTTCTTGTCCATGAAGTAGTTGCCGAAGAGGATCAGCGGGCTCAGCAGAGCCATGATCATGTAGTACCAGCGTCCGAAGATCATCACGGATACGACGGCGCCGACGAGCGGAGTCAATGCCATCAGCCAGGGCAGCGGCCGGGCCTCGAAGTCACGAGGCGGCGCGGGCAGTTTGAACCTGGTCTGACGCTCCGGCGGCTGGAGCCGGGGCGGGCGGTTGTAGTCGAGGCCGGTGCCGTCCTCCGACCACTTGAGCGCGGCGTTCGGCGGGGAGTAGCGGTCGAGTTCGAGCAGGGTGTTGCCTACGGCGATCTGGGCGCCGAGGGGCCAGTCGGTGCCGTCGAGAGGCTCCCCGTCGAGGGTGACGCCTTTGTTGTCTCTGTCCTTGCCCTTGCTGCCCTTGTTGCCCCTGTCGCCCTTGTCGTCCTTGTTGTCTTTGCTGTCCCTGTCGCGCTGATCGAGCAGCTCGCGCTGGTCGTCCTTTAGTTTCCCGTGCAGGGCGACTTGGCAGGTTCCATCCGTTGCGATTGACAACGTCAGCGCTCGGGCGGGCAGTTCTGGATCGTCGATGCGGATGGCGGACGCGGGTCCGCTGCCGATGTCGTACCGGCCTATCCCCAGCCGGTGCACGGCGCCCGCGGCGGGCCCGCTCGCGACCCGCAACTCGACGAGGCCGGTGGGCTCACCGGGCAGACAGCCGGCGGGGTCGTGCAGACTGACGACGGCGCCCTCGCGCAGCGGGGAGGTGCCGATGGTGGCGTTCGGGTCAACGGGATGGCCGTCCACGTACACGACGGGCGCTCCGCTGCTCGCCGCCTGGTGCTGCCCGATGGGAATGATCTGGGCCCCACCGCTGTAACCGACGTGCGCGGCCAGCTCTTTCGCGATGTCCCCCAACGAGGACTCAGGATCCGCGTCGAGCACCACGTCGGCGTTGGCACCGCCGAGCGGATCGACGACGGTCAGAGTCAGGCGCACGATCGTCCTCCCCGTAAAACCCTGTTGACCTGTCAGTGGCCTGCCGCGGCGGCCTCCGGCCGACGGACCTCAGTGGTCACCGCACTGTGCAGTGACGATATCCGCTCCACCCTTCCCATGGGCAACGGCGTATGTGCCGGTTCCCTGGAGGCTCTTGACGGATCCGGGGTGTGCTCCTGCAAGCGTCCTGCGTAAGCTGCTGGCCCAGGCGGATGATCGCATCGTTCGCATCAGGAGCCACGGGGGTAGGCCCTGCGGCACGTCGAGTTACGGAGGACGCCACATGGCCGGCGGCAAAGACGCAGATATCACATATGACGAGATGCACAAGGCGGCTACCAAGCTGACCGACGCCAAGGACAAGATCGACGAGAAGCTGGACGCCCTCGAGCGCTACATCCAGGGCCTCGTCAAGGACGGCTACACCACCCGCAAGGGTTCGCAGGCCTTCGAGGACGCCTTCACCGAGTTCAAGAAGGGCGCCAAGGACACGATCGACGGCCTGACCGGCATGTCCAAGTTCCTCACCAACGCCGCGAAGGCGTACGAGGACCTGGACCAGGAGCTGGCGAAGGGCGTCAAGGGCTAGTTCGACTGGCTCTGGCTGGGCCGTGGTTGGGCTCGGCCTCAGGTTGGCTGTCCGGTGCGGTGGGGCGCGGTTGCGCTCTGCCGCACCGGTTTGCGTTTGGGTGGGCCGTATGAACGGCGATGACCACGAGTACGGGTACCCGCTCGACCTTGCGCCGAGTCGAGTGACTTGACCGCTGTGTGTCGCTGGGGTACTCCGAGGGGGAGCTTGGACAACCGCCACGGCTGTCTGGATTTCGGCAACGATCCGTCTCCGCTCCTCCTGCCGAACGGCACTGGGCGACGAGACGTGTGCGGACTCCTGGCCGAAGTGCAGGGCTTCGCCGGGTGCGTTAGGGCAAGCTCGCCGTGACATGGCCCTTTGGGTGTTTTCCTTGAGCCGCATGGACCGGCATCCAAGAAGCCGCGCACAAGCCAAGCAACGGCCGCACCCGTGTCCCGCGCTCCCCCTTGTTGCCAATGCCTGGAACAACGGCGACTGAGACCGCGTCTGTTCGGCTCAGCGCTCGTCTGGGCCTCTGCCGCGCCGGGTCTGCGAAGCCACCGCGGCCTACTGAACACGACAGAAGGGAGCGCCGGCGAAGGTGTCTGGAGGGGCACAAGCTCCGATAGCTGACGCGAACACAGAGGCCACACCTGCCTGGTGCGCTCCCTCAGCGCCGGTACTTCTTGGGCATCCGCTCGTGGACACTGTCAGGGGACAAGACTGCCCGATATGCCACAAGAAATCCCTGGTTGCCCGCTCCTTGAGGCGGGTCCGACCTGGCGAAACCACCAGCCATACGGCTACCGTCAGTGCTCTTGACCAATCCTTTGTCTCACGGGGAGTCCGCCTTGAAGCGCCGACCTTTGCTCGTTGCTGCCGCGCTCGTCGCGACGGCACCTCTGCTGTTGACGGCCTGCGGAACCCCAAGACCACAGTCGCCCCGCGACATCAGCTGGGAAGGCTCCAGTCGAGTCCAGGAAATTAAGCCTGCGAACTCCTGAACCCACGCAGATCAATCCAATACAGCAGAAACACTCTTTACAGGAGACGTAGTGGCGACCACGGCAGGCGACTCCAATCTCATCGTCAATGTTGAACTCCTTGTTGAATCAGAGTCTCGCCTGCGCAAGATTCAAAGGGACCTCAAGGACATCAACAACAGAAAAGACGATATGCGCCCCTACTGGGGGAGCGGAGAGATCAGCGAGGCGATGGATAAATTCGCCGACAACTGGGATGACTATCGCACCAAGATGATCGAGAGCCTCGGAAGCGTCGGGAAACTCGTGGCAAACACCGTCGACGGTTTCACCGGAACGGATGCCGCGCTCGCAAAGGAACTGAAGAAGGAGAGGAAGGGTAAGTGAGCGCGCCCTCCAAGCGTCGCCCCCGCGACTGGCATCCGCTTGCCGACTCTGACCCTATCCCGGGAGACGCAGAAGAGATCCGCGATGAAGTGAAGCACATGAAGGGCGTTGCTTCCTCTCTCCGAGAGCAAGCTCGCTTGCTTCGCAAAATCAAGGACGACGACGAACTGAAGGGTAAGTACGCGGGCAAACTGCGCGACGAGTCCGAGGTGCTGGAAAAGCACTTACGGGAAGTTGCCAGCCGCTATGAGCGTGTCCATGTTCATCTGTCCAACTGGGCAAACGATCTCGAGTTCTACCAGGACGAAGCCGACAAAGTTCTGTCCAATGCAAAGAGAGAGCAGGAAGAACTCGACGCCGAGAAAGCCAAGAGGGACGCAGGCGACGGTAAAACCCCTAGCTCATCGGAGAGCGGCACCGATGGGGACCCCCTTCGAGACTACCGGAATCAACTCGATCGCATCGTGGGCGATCGAAACGATCGTGCCGGACACTACGCAAGAAAGATCCGTGATGAAATTGACGACGTCATCGAGGACAGCTTTTGGGATGACGCCAAAGGCTGGATTCACGAGAACATTGATGAGATCAAGTGGGTTCTCGATGCCCTCGGTTGGGTGGCCTCAATCCTGGGAACTCTGGCACCTTTCCTCGCCTTTATTCCGATTATTGGCCCGTTCATCGGGGCCATAGCCGTCGGAATCTCTATTTTTATTGCGGCATCCAGGCTCATCCTGTTCTTGGCGGGGGAGGCAAGCATCACAGAGGTGCTCATGGACTGCGTCGGCTTGGTGGCCTTTGCCACGGGAACGAAGATGCTGAGCAAGCTCAAAGTTGCCGATAGGGCCGTTAAGGCCACGTCGCAGGCGCAGCGCACAGGCCGCCTCAAAGCAGCTCTGCGTGCCAACAGGACCGAGCGGGACGAGATCACTCGTGTGATGGCAACAACCAGCGACGAGGGCGTCAAGACCTCTGCACGTCAGACGCTCAACCAGATGAGGAAGGAGATGTCACAGAACGCCGGGCGGGTTTCCGATGAAACGCCTGTCATCCCCAACCGCTTTGAGCGTATGGGGTTCGGAGACGCCGACTCTCGCTCTGCCATCGCGAACATCCGCCGAAATAGCGAAACTTTCTCCGACGCTTCGGCCGTCGCTGAAAAAACGGAGAACTACTACAAAGTTGCAGTCGGTGCCGCAGTGACCGGTGCCACCGCAGATGCTGTTGACAAAACATTCGGCGAAAGTCCCGTCCTTCCATTCAAGGGTTTCAGCGAAACCTATGAGAACTTCAAGGGGGATACCGGGAAATTGCCAGAAGACACCCACTGGTAGTCATGCAATGAGAGAAGAGATGCCATGGACTCGAACCGACAACCGCAAACTTACGGGCGTCTAGGCGTCGGAGCAACCGCTCTGGCCAAGCTATGCCTCATCGTGGGAATGTGCTCGATCTTTATCGTTATGGTGGCATCGGCCCTTCCGGAAAATGCGAGGGATGCCATCTACTGGATCCAGCGCGCTATTGTGGCCGTGGCGATCGGCACACTACTGGGCATTTTTTTCAAGTACCCACTTCCTGCACGTCGCCCTGAAGGCCTCACGGAAGTTCTGATTTATTCAACGGGGTTGTTTCTTGCGGCATGGGTTACGGGTGTCTGGCCGGGTGTCTTCCTAGCTCCTGTGCTCCCGCTCCTCATGCTCGGTTCGTGGATTGTAGAAAGGCTCCGACGTGACTGATCAAAGTCTGAAGGAGTCTCCCATTCCTGTCGGATTCCACCTCGTCCTTCCGCCTGGATGGGGAAAAATCAACCTCCGCGAAGAGTCGATTAACGATTCAATTCTCGCACTCGTCGATCGGTCCATCAACCAGCTTCCCGATGATATCCCTAAGGATGATATTAGTAAGGTTCGGATGGAGCTTTTCAAGCAGTTGAAGAAGGCTGCCAGAAAAGCGGAAAAGGCAAATGGGCTGCTGCTTTATCTGCCTGTGGAGCGCATTCGAAGCACCGTGGTTCCAGCGTCTTTCGTTGTGTCTGAGCCGACTGACGGAACAGGCGCCGGAATCCAGTCGGACCAAGTGCTTGGGTCTCTGGCCGCAGGCCGCGGAAACAGTGAGCCTGTTGAGATCGACGGCTCTTCAGGAATTCGGATGGAGAGAGTCGTTCCCCCTCCGGAAGACTCCGAGACGGATTTTGCGTCGCGGCGTGTCGAGTACGTACTCTCCATGCCTGCAAGCCCGCTTCCTCGCTGGTTGGCGATCACCTTCAGTACGGTCGGCGACGGGAATCCGGACAGCGAATTTTCTTCTGCTCTCGTCGATCTTTTCGATGCTGTGATGATGACCTTCCGCTGGAGCTACACATGATCTTCTTCGAAACCGAGGCTGACCTGACTGAGTGGTTCCCCATGCCACTTCACTGGACGGCGCATCATCAGAATGAGATCGACAAGTGGTCCGCCACTTGCGCGGAGATCGTGTACCAGCGCCACAAGAAATGGTGGCGGAGGCCCAACCGTCTTGCGCTGGCAAATCAGTTCCTACAGCTCATCGAGGCTCACCCGAACCCGAAGATCCCCGCAGATCAGATCTTTCTCTACGGTGGTGATCCACGGAGGATTCCGCAACCTTTCTACGCCCTTGCGATGCAGTCGGACGGTGAGGACCGGGAGGCCGGGCTACGCACGATCGTCCAGGCCACTGAAGAGAATCCCGTCCGACCGCCTGACGTCGGGGCTTTCGACTCCGAGCGTATCGGCCAAGGGCTCCGCTGCCTTCGGTACTTCGGTGACCCAGGAGATCTCGCGGTCTCCCTCAACTACGGCTGGTGGTCCGAGGAGCACCAGGTCTACGCCTCGGTCCGCACGGTTACGGACGAAGTCGGATGGCTGGCAACAAACCTCGACATCTTCGATGACTTTGCCCGCAGCATCTGGCTCAACCCGGACCCTGAGTGACTGACTGAGTTCAAGGAAGCCTACGTAGTCTGGGGATCTCACTGAGGTTGAACTCGCAGAGCAACTAACAGATCGGGATTCGGTCTTGTTGAGGGGCGCTAGTAGATGAGGCTGCAAGCCAGGGATACGAGTGCGCCCTGGAGCAGCGTGAAGGGTTGCGTCAGGACGTAGCGGAGTTTGCCCGTGCCTTCGTGTTCAGGTCGGCCAGCAGATCCCGTGTGGTTGGTCAAAGACCGCAACCTGCTGTCTCCGCTTGCTTGGGGTCTCGGCCCGCCGGTCGGGCTCGTACTCGATGGCCAGTCAGCTCGGGCTGTCACGCCCGGGCAGGGTCGTCGTAGTGGCCTTTGGGAACCAGATCGATGTTGTGGGCCGCGTAGTTCCAGGCGTAGGTGACAGAGAGCATCAGACCACTGTCGGGGCCGGTGGCCGATTTCGCCCCGCTCATAGACCATCCGCGAGGCCGTATTCGCGAGCTGATAGGCCGGCCGCAGGTGCCGGATCCGGTCCTTGAACACGGTAAGACCCTGGCCCCAACCGATCCGCTCGGCGATCACCGTCGCAGGTATCTCCGGCCAATGTTCGAGCAGTTCCCGGATCTGCGGCTCGACCGCATCCACGATCGAACCCTTCGGCGCCCGCTGGCACTTCGGCGGCGCGTCGTCCACGATCGCCCTGCGGACGGTGTTACTCGAGATCCCCAGCTTCCTCGCGATCGCCCGCAATACCGGCGTCTGCTCGGCCCGGTGAAGCCAGCGGATCTCCGCCCAGCCCTTGCGGGACGGCGTGCGACGGGGTCGTCTCGGTGGTCACGCAGGGCTGTCGCTTTCGGGGGTGGGGAGTTCGGGGGCGTCGGGGAAGAAGTTCCGGGCTGAGGCGTACATCCCGTAGTAGGGATAGGTCGCTGGGATGTCGGCTCCACCGCTGCGGGCGATGCCGACGATCTCGCGATAGCGGCGGGCTCGGATCCGTACGTTGCGCAGGGATGGGTCACGCAGGCTGGGGCGACGCCACAAGTACAGCCCGAGGAGGAGCCCGACGACGATCAGTACGTCGACGCAGATGAAGGCGATCTGAAAGGGCCGCGGCTTCTGGGACGCCACGAGGTCCCAGAACGGCCAGGCTCCGAACGTGGACACAGCCAGTGGGAGGCTTGCCAGGCAGCCGCGTCCACGCCACTTCCTCTTGTCCTCCCACCGGTGGAACAACAGCCAGTGGACGGCCCTGTCATCGAGGAAGTCGAAGCGCACCTCGCGTCCGTACCGCTCGGCCGCCGCCTTGGCCGCGGGGACAGCGGCGATGACCCATGAGGAGACCATGTTGTGGACTCCTCCGACATCGCCCATGAACTGCCCGAACCCCAACCCTTGCTGGTCACGACTCGATCATGTCGAGGTCGGCTCTGGTTCTGTCGGGCCACGCCTGCTTCGCTCCCAAGGGTGCTGGACTTCCCTCCGAAATCAGCGGTTGATGGACTGGATCTCCTGAACGGGCACTTCGGTGGTCGTGGCGAAGGTGCCGTTCGGAAGGTCACCCGCCGTGCCGCCCGCACCTTCCCAGGAGATCTCCCAAGTCAGAGTCGCGTTGAGCGCGTACGACTCGTCGCCCGAGGACTTCAGGTACGTCACGCCGCACGGTGGGGTCTTTTCCGCCTTGCCCTTGGCGTACGGTTCGCCGATCGAGCCGTCGTCGTTGATTGCGCAGTCGCCGGACGGCGGATAGGTCTCGGCGTCATCCGTGCCGGGATCGATGTGGAGGCTCACCGGCTGCGCGGTCGTGGTCGCCCACAGGCCGGTGCCCGGAAGACTCGCCGTGACGGAGACGGTCTTGAAGGTGGCCTCTTCGAGCCAGACCCAAGTGGGGAGGTTGACCGTCGACTTACCCTCCGGGGCCGACGCGATCTCGGTGTCCGGCACCTTGGTCTGCTGGTGGGCGAGGGCGGCCAGGGTCTCGGTGTCGATGGCCTGGGGGACGTCCGGGTTCTCGCCGTTGTTCATCCAGAAGGGCTCACGGGTACAGGCGCCGGCGGCCGGGTCGTCCTTCATCTTCGGGTTCTTCACGGCCACCCACCACATGCCTTCGCCGTTTTTGTCGGCATTGAAGTCCTCGTACGGCTCGCCTTGCTTGTAGCGCGCCTTGTCGTCCTTGAGTTCCTCGGCCGGACCGCCGACAGATTCGTGGATCGACCACTGGGCTTCCATGAATTTCTTGAAATCCTTGGCCTTCCAGTACGGCTCGTACCAGCAGGCCGGAGGTTCCCAGTTCACGGAGGTGGGGGTGAGAGGGCCGCTACTCTCCGGCGGGGAGTCGCCCTGGACCTTGAAGCTGACACGGGACTCCAGGGCCGGTCCCGATGAGTCACCTTCTGCCTCAACCTCGCGGGAGCCGGCACCACCGCGCCCGCCAGCCACAGCAGTCTGGGTACCGAGAAGACTGAGCAGGACGGCTAACACCGCCGCCGTCCTGCACCGCGTCACGGCTGGCACTTCTGCGACCCCCGGTCCTCGTCAAGGCTCCAGATCTGCCAGACGCCGCTCTTGTTCTTCTTGACCCCGGTGTTGTAGTAGACGTAGCTGTCGGCCGAGGTCTCCGTCTTCTGGGCCTTGTCCGTCTTGCGGTTCTTCAGGTTCGACTGGCTCTCGTCCACGCAGTACGTCACTGCTGCCGACGTCTTGTCGAAGACCGTCACGCTCCGGTCGAAGTAGCGGACGGTGCCGGTCCAACTGGTGTCCTTGTCGATGGCGTTCTTGGCATACTTATAGACACCCGTCAGCGCCGTGTCCGTGTAGTAGAAGCCCATACCGGACTTCTTGAGATCGCCGTACGCCATGGCCTGATCCACCGAGCTGACGCTCCGCTCGTTGTCCGCCAGGATCGCGTCCTTCACCGCGTCGCCGGTTTCCCGGTCCTCGAAGACGTTCTTCATGTCGCCGGGCAGCTTGATCTTCGGCCGGTCGATCCCATCCGCCGAAGCGGACGGCGACGGTGATGCCGACTTCGACTTGCCCGTGTCGGCACCATCGATCTTGTCGGAGGTCGAGTCGTCACCTCCTCCCGAGCCGCAGGCAGTGAGCAATAGAGCCGCAGATGTGGCGAGCGTGGCTGTCACGAGCCGGGCGGGGCGGTTCACGCTGGACTCCCGTTGAGGTGGGGGGGTGCTCAAGTGAACTAACGCTATCCAAGAGGGAGATGCTGACACGAGGCGGGGACCTGCCAAGGTCGAGCCGAGCATGGGATGATCTCCGCCAACTTAGGATTGTTTGTCCTGTACGCCGTGTGATCAGTCGAGGCGTACCACGTGACCGATCGCACTACTTAGCGCTCTCGATCCCGTCGAACCCGAGCGGGGCTGTTTGCCGATGCGTCGTTCACTCTCCGTCTTCACCGACCTGTCGTGCAGTCAGAGCCAGCCCGACCACTTCCTCCGCGCATCCCCACGACAGGAACACCCCGGAGGTGTGGGAGAGGCCGGTGTACTTTGCGCCGCGGATCGCCCTTCGGCACGGCGCACGCCCTGGACCCGAGCAGCGCCTCGCCGCACGTACCTGCGCCCAGGCGTCCTGCCGCCGTCGCGCACCCGAATACTGAGGGAGTAACCCGCCTGGAACTCCCCGTGGTTGGAGGTGAGGAAGTACATCCAGTGCGGCTCGGCGTCGGCAAGTTGTGAGCACTGCCCCTGATGGCCAGTCTGTCGTCTCCGGCTATGAGGAGGTGGCGATGTCCAGTCGGCTCGGGCCGTCACGCCGCGCTGCTGATCCGGAGGCTTCTGGCGAAGTCGTCGATGGCGTCGAAGGATGCTTCGAGGAGGGCAGGGTCGTCGTAATGGCCCTTGAGAACCAGCTCGATGTTGTGTGCCGCGTCGTTCCAGGCGTACGTGACAGAGAGCATCAGGCCACCGTCGGGGCCGGTCCAACTGCGCAGGCACCGCAGGCCTTCGCCGAAATGAGGAGAGACGAAGGAAGTGGTCTCCACGCGCTGGCCGGCGGCGGCCGTGGGATCGGGCACAGCCAGCATGCTCAGATGCGAGGGGCTGTGTTCCTCGTCGCAGGCGCCCTGCTTGGTGAAGAAGACCAGCGGTGCCGCCTGGGGCGGCATCGGGCCGAAGAGGAACGCCTGGTCGGCCTCGACGCGGTCGCGCAGCATGGCGGCCGAGCCTTCCAGGAACTTCTTCATCTGTCGCTTCTCACGCCAGGTGAGCTTGCGTTGGTGGAGCAGGGCACTCGCGTCGAGTTGCAGGTCCAGCCATTGCGCGAACTCCGACTTGGTACCGCTCAATGGCATGTGAAACCACAGAGCCGGATCGGAGTCGGTCTCAACGATCAACATGCGTAGCTCCAGAGGAAGGTAGTCATCACGGCATTGAAGGGCACCCCAGGGCGCTGGGTGAACTCGGTGTCCGTGCCAAGGAGGGCAGCGTGCTGAAGGAGAACGTCAGTCACTGGGCGAGTGTGAGATTGAAGCCGACAGGGACGACGGGTTCCATCGGGCTCGGCTCAGCCACGTCGAAGCCTTTCCAGAAACCACCATAGGGCGTCGTCCATCTGCCACCCCGCGGCGCGGTACGCGGGGTCTTCGGGGTGCTCGGGTGGGACCTCCTCGCCCATACTGCAGACGTCGTGCTCGTCGGCCGGAGGGTCCTCGGCTGCGGGCGATGACAGATCTCGTGGATGTGTCATCCCAGCAGGCGAACATCCCGCCAGAGACACCCAGAGATACATGCGCGCATCTGCGAGAGTGGCGCACTGCCGAGCGTCTGTCCTGGCGGCACTACCCTGAGAACCCTCGCCCCGAGCAGCCCCCTTACGTGGTACTGGCCGCCCCGGAAGGGTTACTGGTTCTGTGTGAGGGGCGGCCCGCATGCTACGTCGTCAGATCTTGCAAAGAAGATCAACGCCTCGGCAACACCGTCCCGACGAACGACTCGGTCGTGCTCCTTCGACGCCGCCCGGTGAACAGCCTTGCGGTCCCCATAAAGTGACGCCGTGTACATCCCTTCCAGCGTCCTCAACGGCAGCCGACGGCACCGCCTCGCCGTCGGCACGATGCTCTTTGTCTTCATGATGCTCGTCGGCGCGGTCCTGACCGCCATCGCGTTCCAATCGACTGGTGGTGACGCGCTGGCCGTCGTCGGCGTCGGGGCGGCGGCGGTGTCGGCGTATCTGCTCGCCTGGTGGTCCGCTCGTTACTGGTACTCGGCCTTCTGTGAGGGGCGGCGTCCTGAGCCGGTGCCCGAGCCCAACCCGTGGCCCTGGGTGCCGCCTCCGTTGATCGTTGCCGTGGCCGCCGCCGTGTCGGGCGTCCGCGCTCTGAGTCGAGGTGACAGCAGCGGGTGGTTCAGCATCGGTCTCGCTGTGGTGTTTGGGCTGCCCGGCCTTATGGGGCTTGTTGTGGCGGTGCTGCTCGTGTTCTCCCGGAGCGGGACCGATGACGCCTCCGCCGCGTCCGCGCGGACGACCGAACCACCGAGGCCGCGTCGCGACTGGGGTCCCATCGGCTGAACGTGTCGCCAATTGGCCAGCTATCCTCTACCGGACCTCGCGAGGAATGGGAGACTCCATGTCTGTTGGATCAGGGGCCGGAGAGTCCCAGGCGCAGAATGGCGGGCGCTCGTTCGCGGGGAACCTCGCCTTCGGCGCGGGGCTGCTGATCGTCCTCGCGACCATGACGCTCGGCGGCTATGCGGGTGTCGGCCTGGCCCTCGGCCTGGCGGATGACTCGTTCCTGTCGTCGGCGGTCCCTGACGACGGACGCAACGCTGTCGTGGTCGGAGGCATCGGCGGGGGTGGCATCGTGGGGCTGATGTTGCCGCTGATCCTGTTCGCGGCCGTCCGGGGGACCGAGGAGAAGCCCAGGCTCGGGCCGGGTGAGGCCCTGCTCAAGATGCTCGGTGCTGTCGGCGTCGGCGTCTATCTGCTGGTCGTGTCCCTGGTCGCCGCCCAGCTCGGCTGGATCCTCCCCAAGAACCTCACCACCCTGCTGAGCGTCTTCGTCGTCGGCTTCAGCTGGATGCCGCTGGCGCTGATCCCGTGGGAACGGCTCGGGCTGGGGGGCATGGCAGGCCTGATCGATGTCTCCCGCGATCGGGGCGGTTCAGACAAGCAAAACGGTTCAGACAAGTCGGAGTGACGCCGCCAACTCGTCGGCGATCTTCCCCAGTTCCTCGCCGAGTCCCACGGCTCCCCACAGGAGCCGGCACTCCAGCGCCGTGGGATGTGCCCGGGGCAGGACGTAGTGGGCCACACCTTCCAGTACCGATCCGCTGTCGGCATCAGGATCCGTCGGTTCCAGACGATGCACTCGCAGCGCGGCGCCCAGCGGGAGCTCGACTTCCGTGACGCCTTGAGGCACGAAGTACGGCCCTTCGGCGCGCTCGGCCTCCGCGCGCAGCACATCCAGGCGCAGCGACTCTGGCGGGACGTTCAACTCCCGTACGGAGTAGAACGCGACGACTCCGCTGTCCTGAGGCGTGAGCAGAGCGGCGCAGAGCGACTTCTGCCGCGCCGCCGCCACCCAGTACCAGAGGACGTCCTGGGCGAACGCCTCGCGCCATGCGGCGGGTACGTCTGCCGGTACGTCTGCCGTGAAGTGTTCGTCGGCCACGGACCGCGCCCAGACGTCCGGTTGCTGGGCGGTGAGGTCGAGGACGAGCCAGTTGTGCGGGGCGGGGAGGGTGACGCGGCACTGCTTCCAGGCCGCGTCGGCCGCTCCCGCCGCGCCACCCGCCGCGCCGCCCGGCGCGTTCGCGGTGTCCGGGGTGTACATCAGCCGCTACCTCCCGGCCAACGAAGCATCGGGCCCGGTCACATCGATGTCGTTGCTCTCGAAGAGCCCGATGAAGCTGTTGGTGTCCGAGGCCGCCCCGGTGCCGGTCGCCCCGATGGCCCAGGAGTTGTACTGCATGGCCTGTTTGAAGGCGTCGGGCGTGCCGATGAAGTTCAGATCCGACGGATCGATGTTCTTGATGCGGGACAGTTCGTCGACCATCCCGGGGCCCGCGTACATGCTGGCCAGACCGCGTGCCCCGCCCGCGTTCCAGGCCCCGCGGGCGGCGGCGAGGTTGTCGCCGGCCTTGAACAGGTCCCGCCAGTTGCCCCGGATCGTGCCGAGATCGTCGGCGAAGGACCGAGGCAGACCTCGGAACGCGGCGCCCAGGGACACATTGGGCAGCGCGGCGGTCGTGGTCGCTCCGGCGCGCGCGCCGACCATCTCCACGACCAGTGCGCGTCGCGCCGCCGAGCTGAGACCGGGATGCCAACCGCGTACGTACTGCGTCGCCGCGGTCCAGACGCGGCTGCGGCCGACCGTGGCGGCCATCTTCGCTCCGGCCGAGAAGACGCGCCCGATACCGAAGGTCGCGAGGCCCAGAACGTCCATGGCGACGTCTCCCCACGACCCGTCGCCATTGATGGCGAGGAGCACATGGCAGACGAGGGATATCGCTGTCGCGATCAGGGCGATGGTGCCCAGAACGCCGGCGATCGCCTGCCCGATGATCGGGATCCAGCCGACCAGCAGTGCCACCAGCCCGCACACGGCCGCGACGGCTCCCGCGATGTCGGCGACGATGTTCAGGGTGTCGCGGAGCTCGTCCAGCCATGAGTCGTTGAGGTCATCGCTCTCGGTGATCTCATGGATCCGCTTCGCGGCCGCGTCCCCTGCTGTGTTGTGGCGGCTCTTGAGCGAGGCGAGCTTCCCGCGCAGCCCGTCCAGGTCGCCCTGCAGGTCCGTCACCTTGGTGTCGAGCTTCTTCTGCCCGCCCTCGTCGGTGTCCTTGGGCGGGTTGTCCGCTTGGGACTTGGCGGAGGCGAGATCGCCGCTCTTCGTCTCCGCCTGTTCCAGAAGCCCGTCCGCTTCGTCCTGGATCGTTTCGAGCTCGGTGTAGTACTCCTTGAGCGCGGCACCCGCCTCGCTGTAGCGGTCGTGCGCCTTGCTCACGGTCTTGGCCGTGTCGTCGGCCTTCTCGGCGAACTCCCGCCCCGCATCGGAGTCCCAGCTCTTCTGGTCTCCGAGGCGGCGCAGTGCCGCGGCCGCGTCCGAGATGGTCTTCGCCGTGGCGGTGAAGCGCTTGGAGAGCGCCTGGAGGTCGTAGACGTCACCCGGCACCGGGTCCTCGCTCTCCCCCAGTACCTCCCAGCGGTAGTCGGCCGGGCGGGTCACTTCTTCTTGTCCTTGCCGACGAGGGCCTTGTAGAGCTCCGTGTCGATCTCGGTGTACGCCTCGCCGGCCGTCTTGGCGATTTCGCCCAGACCCTTGATCTCCTCGATCATCTTGTCGCGGTTGTCGTTCCAGCCGTCGGAGAACTCCTGCAGCCGTTCCTGCAGCAGGTTGTGCCCGACCGTGCGCCGGTCGTAGGAGTCCATGAGCTTGTCGAGACCCTCGAACTCCGTGGCCACGGTGCGCAGTCCGACCCCGGCCGTGTGCAGATCGTCGGTGGAGACCCTGAGTCGCTTACTCATCCCTGTTGCCCCCGTGATTCCCGTGATTCCCGTGATTCTGGTGATTCCCGTGATTCCCGTGATTCCCGTGATGTATGAGTGCTTTTTCGCCAGCGCAGAGTACCGGCGACCGCGTCGAAGAGCTCCACCATCGCGTCCGCGATCGGTTCCAGCGGGGTGCTGAACGTCAGCATCAGTACCTCGTCCCGATCCGGTACGGGGACGAAGTACTCCACGATGGTGTCCTCGAACTCGCTACCGAGCCGCCGGGATTCCCGGGTTCGTTCACTGCGCCGCCGACGCGCCGCGCGCCCGGCGGCCGGCAGACGCACCGGAGTCACCTCGCCCTTGCCCGCCAGCGCCGCGACGGCGTCAAGGCTGTCGAATCGCCGGTGGAGTTGGGAGATCAGCAGTGACGCGGACAGGGGGATGCCGGCTGCCTCCAGGAACGACAGATAGAGGACCACGCCCCCTTTGTCGGCTCCTGCCTCGGCGGCACCCAGCAACTGCTCCTCGGACTGGCGGCGCAGCACCGGCTGATCGTCCACGCCTGCGAACTGCCTTTTCATCAAGGCGCTCACGGACGCTTCCCGGCGCTCCAGAGGCTGGAGCGGAATGCGATACCAGTCCTCGGGGGTGATCAATCCGAAGACGTTCTCACCATCGGCGTCGGCGGTCCGGTCGGACGGCTCGGTCTGCTGCATGCTGACCGACGCTATCCGGGGGTACGTGTTTTAGCCACAGCGAACTTTTCCGCAAGCGGCGTGAGAGACGGCAGACGGGGTCAATTCGGACCGGGTTGGTCGGCGCCTTCGGCTTCTGAGCGTCGCCGGGCGCGGGCCACGAAAAAGGCGATCAGTATCGCGGCCGTGGCGATCGTGGACACGAAGCCGACCGCCCACAGCCACGGGTAGTTGCTGAAGACCCAGCTGGGGGAAGTCGAGGGCCCGCGGCCCCACTTGCCGGTGTCCTGGGCGTTGAAGATCAGAGACACGAGCTGAAGCATCGCCGCTCCGCATGCGACGGCCAGAAACACGCAGCCGAGAGAGCGGGCCTTGTGCGTCTTCCAGGACTTCCGGTCCGTACGGGAAAGGGACATGAAGAAGAGCGTCACCACGCACGGCACCAACGCCCCCAGGAAGATGGCGAAGCCGTACGCGCCCGCCGGCCATGTGCCAGCCGCCCACTGCCAGGTGTCGTCACCCCAGAACATGTCCGACAGGACGAGCAGGATGAATGCGGCAGCGACAGAAAGGAATATGAGGCAGCCAAACAGCTTGTCGCCCGTACCCGAGCGTTCCCCTTCACGCGCGGACCGCTTCCCTGGCCGCTTCTCGTACCGCAACGATGAAGCGGCAGCCCGACGACGGCTGGGCCTGGCCGACCCTCCCATACAGCTGTCTCCCTCAGGGTGTTGTTGTCCGAGTGTCGGGAGAGTTTGCCACGGCTGCCGTTGTCGAGGCCCGGACGCTATCTGCTGGGCAGGCCGCGTACGGACGCACTTCCCTCTCAGGAAGGTTGCATCTCGTGATCTTCCTGGTGGTCGCCGGGGCCGTTCTCGTGTTCGGGCTTGGCACCTTGAAGAGGCTCATGCGCGAGTCGGCAGCGGTTCTGTTGGACTGGCCCTGCGGTCCCTGGACTGTCGGCCGAACCAAATGCTGCCCGAGAGGGCGTTGGTCGCCACCGTCGTGCCGGAACCCTACGAGGGGCTCGGGGTTGGGGTCATGGATTTGAACCGCTGATGATGAGCCCCGGCGTGAGCCGCCTCGCCGGGGTGTCCGCGGTCGTCATGTCCGTCCCGTTCCGAGGCCGTCAGGGTCGGGGAGGGAGCGGGAGAAGTCGCCCCGCCCGACTCGACGCGCCAGCCCGTCGTCCGGGTCCTTGAGGAGCGAGCCGTAACCCGTCCTCGCCCAGATGCTGTGGGACACCTCGAAGTACGGCAGTCGTCGGCCGTCCTCCGCCGTGTCCATGAGGACCTCCGGGGCGCGGCGGGTGCGCACCGCCTCCGCGCAGGTCGTGCAGGCCGCCACACGGAGTGATTCGCGGCGGCCGAGGGCGCGCCAGGCGATGCGGTCGGCGGCGCGGCCGTGGAGGGGGTTGAAGAAGCAGAGGGGGAGCGGGGCGGGAGCGGCGTCCAGGGCGTCGCGGCCCTCGGCGGCCAGGGCCAGCGCTCCGGCCAGGTCCGGGAGACCGCGCGCCGCATCCAGGACGGTGCCGGCGGCGGCGTAGGCGTCGAGGGCGCGCTGCAGGCCGGGGGTTGACGAGGGAGCCGACCGGACCGACTCGCCCAGGGACAGGACTTCTGCCTCTGCTTGGCGGCGAACGTCGGCCTCGTCGGCCGCGCGAGCCGCGGTGAACACCGCCCGCGGGTACGTGAGGCGAGGGCCCCGACGGCGTACGAAAAGGAAGGTGACGAAGGCCGCCGCGAGCGTCGGCACGGCGACCAGTGTCGGCCAGAGCCACGACGAAGTGGCCTCGTCACGTGGGGACTTGGGTTGGGTTGATGCGGAGTCGTCGCCCTCGCCCCCCAAGTCCTTTGTCGCTTCCTCGTAGGCGTTCTTCCCGTCGCCGTCCTCGATCAGCTCGATCGCCTTCGCCGTCCGGTCCGCCAAGCCCGCGTCGTCCATTTCGTCCAGGAAGCCGACTGTGGCGACCGCGTCTTCCGTCTGGTGGGCCTCGCCCGGCCATTCGTAGCCGTTGAGGGAGTCGGTGAAGTCGCCGTCCGTGGTGATGAGGATGAGGTCGCGGAGGCCGAGGCGGTCGTGGACGACCTCCGCGAGGGTGGCCGAGTCGCCGTTGAATGAGTCGCCCTTGGTGAGGGGCGTCAGAACTACCTTGATGGGCAGGCCCGTTCGCGTGATCTGACGAGCCAGTTCCTTCTGGCGGGTGGGCGGGACGGAGCCTTCGTACGACGGGTCGACGTACACGGGTGACTCGCGCAGGGCGGTCGCGATGCGCTCGCCGGGGCTCGGGGCTTTTGCCCAGGAGGCCGGGGCCGCCGTGATGAGCAGTGCGGTCACGAAAGCGGTGAGGAGGGCTGCGAGGGTGGGGAGGGCAGCGAGGACTCGCTTAGCGGACACTGACGAACTCCCGTACTTTGTCGATGAGTTGGGGAATCCCATTGCGTACGGCGGGGAGAGGGCCGGCGACCTCCTCGTACGGCATGCGCTCGCCGTCCCCCTGTCCTTCCTGGCCCGGCGGCAGCGTCATCCGAAGCGTGTGCACCGTGCTCGGCTCGACGATGGCCGTCTCGCGGCAGGGCTGACAGACGGGGAGCAGGCGTCTGCGTACGGTCTCGGCGGGGCCGGAGACGCGTACGTGATGGCGGCTGACCGCCGGGCCGTGCAGGGGGTTGAGGCCGCAGCACAGGTTGTTCGTGTCGCCCGCGAAGGCCGCCCGGCCGGCGCGGGCGAGGACGATGACGGCCACGAGGGATGCGGGGTCCACGCCGTCGTCGGCGAAGGCGTCGATGTCGCCGTCGACGAGCAGCATCGCGGCGTCGAAGCAGTCCCAGGCGCGGACGCCTGCCAGGGCTTCGGCGCCGGTGCCGGTGCCGGTGCCGACGGGGTTGGGAACCTGGTCCTCAGTGAACATCCTTGCCAGCTCACCGAGTTCGGTCCGCGCGGTGCGGCGCAGATACGCGGTGGACGGGTCGGTCGGCGCCTCGAAGGGGAGCGCTGCCGTGGGTAGGGGTGCGGGGTTCCGTCGCCGCAGCACCGCGCCGACGATCCCGAGCACGCCCGCGACGATCGCGAAGACGAGCAGCGCGGCAAAGGCACCGACGAGCAGTCCGGGCCAGAAGTCGCCGGAGAAGAGCGGGCGGAGGGCGTGGCTCTCGATGGGTTCCGGCTTCAGGTCGGGGTCGGGGGAGTTGGGGGCGTCCGTACGAGGTGTCTTGTCGAGGAAGGTCATGAGCCGGTCCAGGCGTTCGCTGAGCCGATAGCCGTCTGACTCGCCCGACTCGCCGGAGTCGTCACCGTCGCTGATGGAGTCCGGCAGGTCGAAGAGGAGGTGGTTGTTGTCGAGCCGCAGGCCGTAGCTGACGACGCTGATGTCACCCTCGAGCGGGTCCGCCACGACGTACACGCCGTCCCTGCCCACCTTGGCGTGCACCGCCTCCGCGAAGACGTACGCGTCACCGGCGGACTCGTCCTCGTACATCTGCGGGACGACGGAGACGAAGACCGGGCCTCCGCTCCTGGAACTGCCGAACTCGCTTATGCGGTCGCGCAGTCGGTTCTTCTCCCCGGCATCGAGAACCTGCGGGCTCTCCGGATCCGCGTAGACCGGATCCTGCTTCAGCCCCTTCGCGACCCGCTCGACCCGTGCCGACAGGTCGGCGGCGGTGGGCGTCCGCGCGGCGCTCGACGTGGTCTGGTCGAAGGTGAGCCAGGCGCCGAGAGCGATCGCGACGGCGGTGAGGAGCGCGACGCCGGCCACCGCACCGCGGGGTACGCGGGATGCGGCGGCTCCCGGCTTTGTGCTGCCCGGCTTCGCGGCGCGCGCCGAGGGCAGACGGCGCCGCCAGCGACGTACGAAAGCTGCGAGCAGGAGAATCAGCAGAGGTACGCCGACGAGCAGGATCCCGGTGAGGAAGGACTGGTTCTCGCGGTCGGCCGGGCCGATGTACAGCTGCTCGGGTTCCTCGCCCCCGTCGCTTCCGTACTTCTCTCGCGCCGCCTCCGCCCGCGCGGCCGCCTTCTCGCCGCCCTGCGCGACGACTTCGGCGAACCGCTCGAAGCTGCGCAAGGGCCCCGCGTCGTAGGGCAGTTCATACAACGTCGCCGTCTCGGCATCCGCGGCCGGCGCCCGCACCCCGAACGCCACCGCGTTCGTGACGCCCATGTAGTCCACCAGCACGTACAGACCGTCCCGCCCGAGCCGGTCGTGCACCGCACCGAGCAGCGCCTCTCCGTTGGTGGTGGACTGTCCCGGAAGGACGAGGACGTAGGTGGGCACGCCTGTGCGCTTGGCGAGCCTCGCGAAGTCGGGGGCGGTGGAGTGGGGGATCTCTCGCGGGAGTTGGTCGGTGACGTAGACCGGGTTGGTGCGGAGTCGGTCGGCTAGGTGGGCGGCCTGACTCGTGTCGTCTGCGGCCTGAGGCGAGGCCTGTGCCGGGGTGGCGGTAGCGGCGCCGGTGGCGGTCCAGAAGGCGCACAGGAGAAGGAGGACGACCCCGAGGACGTGCCTCCGGTGCCTCCAGTGCATCCGGTGCCTCAGGCGTACGTCGCCCGATGCGAACGCCGTTGCCCGTGCGTACCGTACGTCCCGCATGCCCCGTGGTCTCATTCGCGGCACTCTACTTATCCGTTCGCTTCAGCGAAACGGGGCTGGCCGCCCACAGCTTTGAGCCTCTACGGGTGCTCCGGGGCGTTCTTCGGCCGCGGGTGAAGATATCCGCTGACCGTGCCCCAGACGATGGCCACGAGCACGACTGCCGCGCCGGCGGCCAGCATCGACACCTCGAACGTCGCCCGGTTGTCATGGATGGTGAGGTACGGGCTGTCGGCGGACACGTATCCGTCGCGTATGAGGTACGCGGCGGCCGGGGCCCCGAACGCCCCGCCGAGGGCGATGACGACCAGGAAAACGTTGCGCGCACGCAGCCATACATTGACCAGGGCTCCGACAACGAGGCCGGCCGGGAGTGCCGCGCTCGCCAACCGGTCGTCGTACGGGATGAGTTTCGAGGCGACCCACGCACTGGCGGCCATGCCCACTACCGCGAGGACGAGGACTGTGGCACCGCGCCAGGCAGCGCCGAAGGGGGAACGGGGCGACCAGGAGTCGGCCTCGATATCCGCTCCTGCATCTGCACCTGCTCCCGTGCCCGCTCCCGTTTCGCTGGTTGCGTCACTTGGTTCAGTCAGCTCGAATTGCGGCATCGGGGACCCGGCCTCCGGTCTCGGTCGCGTTGCGAAAAGGAAGAAAAGCGTCGTATGCGCTACAGGTCGCCGGGCTCCGGCTGGGCCGGGGCGCCCGACGCGTCCATCAGGATCGAATGCGTCTCGAAGAGGTCCGTTCCGGCCTTAGCGGGAACGCGGGCTTCGACCATGACGATCCCGCTGGCCAGCTTTGTGTACGCCGGCGGCTGCGCCGTGTCGGGGAGGTCGGCCATGAAGCGGGTCACCCGTTGACGCTGGCCCTCCGACAGCGCGCTCTCGGGCAGCATCTGGACAGTTCCGGTGAGCAACTCGGCGAGCCTCTCGGCGCTGTCCGGGTTACCGGTGAACAGGCGGATCCAGGACTGGTCGGCGAACGTGATGCGCACATCCGCGCCGATCTCGCTGAACTTCATCTGCCGGGCCGTGGCGATGGATTCCCGCGGAAACTCGCCCAGGACGTCGGCCTTGTCGAGGGTGCCGCTGCGGACGCCGAGGAAGAGCAGTCGCCGACTGGTCAGGGCGAGATCCGTGACGTATCCCTCCGGGCGCCGGCCGGGATCCAGCTGCCACGGGACCGTACGTGCGAGGGCCCCGGACGCGGCCCACATGACGGGAAAGTCGCGGACCTCGTTCTCCGGCTCCTCCGGCTTTCCCCGTACGGGTACGTCGCCGAAGGGTGAGCCGGCGGCTCCGCCGATGTTGGCGATGAGGTTGGCGATCAGCGGGATGCCCACGAGGAAGGCACGGCCGGTGCGCCGAGCGGCCTGGTCGCCGGTCGTGCGCAGGGTGAAGGCGGGGCCTGAGGGCCATCCGGACAACTCGCCCTGGATGTCCTTCCGTTCGGGGTCACGGAACCACCTGCAACCTGAGACCGCGGGGGCGACGCCGGTGGCGAACTTTGCGGTGGTGCGAAGGAGGAGGTCTTCGTCGGGGGCGGGGTACCAGTCCATTAGCGCGTCATCTTTCTTGAGTCATCTCCCCGTGGATGAATTCGGTCGAGTCAGTCAGTCAGGCTGGCCGCTCTGGTCGGACGGCCCGCCGAAATCCAGCGAGCCGACGATTCCCGCAATGGCGTGGGTGAACTCTTCCCACTGTTCCATGGATGCCGTATCCAGAGTGATCACAGCCGTGTAGGGGCCGGTCGGGAAGGGGACGTGAATCTGAAACTGCCCCATCGTCAGGTCCTCGTCCTTGCCGCTCTTCGTGTAGTTCCCGTCCACCACGAGTTTGCGGAAGGAGATCGCTGAGACAGCGGGTCCACAGGGCAGGTCGAGCCAGGTGACTTCGCGCATGGGATCGGGGTTCAGGACGGCGAGTATGCCCTGGGCCACAACGTCCTGATCCGTCTCACCGGACTCGAAGACGGACATCGTGAGCGAACAGTGGGCTACGCCGCCGTCACCGATGTCGTACAGGCCGATGCCGAAGAACGAGACACCCCCTGCCAGCATCTCCTCCGCCGTCGCGCTGTACAGGGCGCTCATGGCCTCCCACAAGGGCTCTTCGCCTCGTGGGTAGATGTCCCGGACCAACTGCTGTACCGCTCGGGTACGTTCCGTCTCGTCCAGGGAGACCTCGATGGCATGCATGCCTTCGGGGAGACGGAAGGCCATGGTGGGCAGTGTGGTGCCTTGCACGCCCATGACATGAGGATTTTCGATGCTGTCCATACAGGGTGTCTTCTCAAGAGGAACGGCGACAGCGTAGGGACGCGGTCAGTTTCCGTAGTCGTTGTGGGCGATGGTGTTGGCCTTGTGCCCGGTGAGACCGGCCTTGATGGTGGCGTCCAGGGCGCGACCGGCATTGCCCATGGGTGCGAGCACCTCGGCACTCCTGACGAACGGTAGCTTCGAACCGATCAGGTTGATTCCCTGGGTGCCGAGCCATTGCCCTTGGCGGACGTTCTGCAGTCCGCTCTCGACGGCGAGCGCCATACGGCTACCGCCCTCGCCGAGCTTCACCACGGGGGTGGCCTTCAGCGGGCCGAAGAGAATGAACGTCTTGCCGATGTCCGTCGCCCCGCGATAACCCGAGCCGAGCTTCGCGGCACGCGCGGTGGCGTTGGTGCCCTTGGCGAGTGCTGCGGTTCCCGTGAGGCCCTTGACGCCAGGGAGGATGCCGAGAGCGTCGAACCCGATGTCGACCCAGCTGACATCAGCACCAGCCGCTTTGGCTGCCAGATGAGTGAGCAGGGCCGCTCCGCTGGTGACCATCGCCGCTGCGGCGAAGATCGCCCCGACGGGCTCGAAGGGGGCCGTGATGATGGCCAGGACGCCCAAGGCGCTGCTGATCAGGCTCAGTACGTCGCCGATCGCCTTGATGTCATCTGCGTGATCCTTGATCCACTTCCCGGTGGCGTCCCAAGCATCGGCCACCCCCTGTGTGAGCTTGTCCCAGAACCCGGGCTCGTCCGGGGCGATGTCGCCGGCCTTGTCGAGCTCCTTGCTGATGTTCCCGGCAGCCCGCTTGTACCGCTCTTCGAGGTCGTAGACCTTGCTGGTGACCTCGTCCACCGCGCCGGAGGCCTTGCCGAGAGCCTCGCTGCCCTTGCCGTCGCCCTTCGCGTCGGCTTTCTGCTGGGCCGTCTCCTGGGCTTCCAGTTTCTCTCCGGCGGACTTCTCGAGCCGGTCCGCCTCGTCTTGGAAGTCCTGCAGCTCGTTGGCCCAGCGGTGCAGCGCGCGCGAGGCCTTGTCGAAGGAGCCGTGGCTCTTGCGGATGAGCGGGGTGACGTCCTTCCCGACGTACTCGGTGAAGGCGACCGCGGTCTTGCCCTTCCAGGCGCCCGCCTCGATCCGCTCCAACTCTTGAAGAGTGGTGCTGAGTTCGCTCGCCAGGCCGCCGAGCTTCTTGGCGAGGTCCCGGGTGTCGTCGACGTCGCCGGGCGTCGGGTCCCAGCCTATGTTCGGAAAGGCGGGGCGCTTGCCGGCCACGTTACTTGCCCTTCTTCTTCGTCGACTTGAGGGACTCGGCCAGATCGTGGTCGAGCTTGCCGAACTCCTGGCCTATCTTGTTGATCATCTTCACGGCGCCGTGCGTGTGCTTTCCGAGCTGTTTGATGCCGTAGCCCCAATCGTCGGCGAATTCGTGGATCTCCTCGACGAGCTTGCTCTCGCCCACCGCCGATCCGTCGGCGCCGCGGAGTGTGCGGCGCGCGGTGTCCATCCGGTCGCTGATCGTCGAGAAGGTCTTCTTCAGATCCTCGAAGACCGTGTCTTCGAGGCGCAGGTCGCTCATGCTCTGGTCCGGTTTCCTGAGTGGTTCGTCGGTGGGGGGATGGTGTTTCAGGGGGTGGGGAATCGTGTTCTTGATGTGGAGACAGAGAAGCGGCCGGCTCCGTGGGGACTGAGCCGGCCGCGCATCACGTGCTCCGCTCGCTCAGCGGTTGATGGACTGGATTTCTTCGACGGTGACGTTCTGGACGGCCTCGATCGTGCCGTCGGGCATGTTGACCGCTCCGGCCTGGCCGGTGCCCGTCCAGCTGATCTCCCAGGTGAGTTGTGCCTTGAGAGGGAACGTGCCTCCGTTGGAGGAGCGGCGGTAGATGATGCCGCAGGGAGGGGTTTCCTTGGACTTGCCCTTGGCGTAGGGCTCACCGATCTTGCCGTCGACGATGGGGCATTCGCCGTCGGCGGGGATGGTGGTGGCGTCTTCGGTGCCGGGGTCGAGGGTGAGGGACTTGGGGGTGGCGGTCGTTGTCGCCTGGATGTTGAATCCGGGGACGTTGATGGCCGCCGTGGCCTGGACCTCGTCGAAGACGGCGTCGTCGAGCCAGGCCCAAGTCGGCAGGTTCACCTTGGTGTTGCCGTTGGGAGCGAGCGTGACCTTGGTGTCGGGTAGCTCCATGTGCTGGTAGGCGAGGGCGGCGAGCATCTCCGGAGTGATGGCCTCTTCGTACTGGGGCGGCGGGGGCTCGCCGTTGTCGACCCAGAAGGGGAGGTCGCTGCACGAGGTCCGCTTGAGGTAGTCCGGCTCGTTGGGGTTCTCGACACCGGCCCAGAACATCCCCTCGCCGTCCTTCTCGACGTTGTAGTCCTTGTAGCCGGGGGTGTCGGTCCAGCCGTACTCGTCCTCGTAGTGGCGCTGCATCTCGCCGACCGCCGCGCCCGCGTGGCCCGTCATGCCGGGCGTGCTCTTGACGTCCTCGATGTCCTTGGACATCTTCTTCTTGAAGTCCTTGGCGCCGAGGTAGGGGGCGTACCAGCAGGGCGGCGGGTCCCAGTTGACGTCGGAGGACGTCACGTTCCCGGCGCTGCCGTCTTTGGTGACGGCTCCGGAGTACTGCACCTTTGCGGCGGCGTAGATGCCGGTTTCGTCGCCGCCGCCTCTCTCGTCCGTGGTGGCTCCCTTGCCCGAACCCACCGGCTTTGCCGCGTAGGCGGATTGGGTGAGGACGAGGGCGCTGAGGGCCAGCGTCAGGGCTGCCGTGCTGAGGACTCTGCGTCGCGATCCGTTCACTGGCACTTCGCCGCCTTCGTCTCGACGAACACCTTGGACGCCTGCCAAAGGTCCTTGCCCGTGGGGAACTTGACCATGATGATCTTGTAGTAGTCGAAGTCCTCGATGCTGGGCTCGGTCTTCAGGAGCTTCTGGGTTTTGATTTCCTTGCCGTAGAACTTCCCCGAGTCCGCGCAGAACGCCACCTCCACGGACTTGTCGTTGGTGGTGGACCGTGTGGTGGCGTCGTAGTGGCGCAGAGTGCCGGTGGCGGTCCAGCCACCCTTGATCCACTCGTTGATCTGAACCTGCGCGTAGCGGAGTCCCTCGCCGGTGGCGTAGGCGGTCACGGCCGCGTCCTTGGTCGTGCGCTTGTCGACGCCCCGGTAGATGGCGCGGAAGAAGTTGGCGGCGTCGGCCATCGCCTCGGCCTCGTTCTTGTTCTTCGGCTTGTCCCAGTCGAAGACCAGGTTTATGTCCTTGGGCAGGGACACGTCCACGCCGTCCGGCTTGTCCTCCGCCGGTGCCGCCGACGGGTCCGCCGACTTCTCCGGCTTCTTCGATCCCTGATCGGCTCCCGCGATCTTGTCGTTGTCCTTCGACTTACCGTCCCCGCCGCCGCAGGCCGTCAGTAGCAGGACTGCGGTTGCGGCGAACGCTGCAGCAACGGGCAAGGTGCGGCGCTTCACTGTGAACTCCCCGTGAGACGTAAAACCAGCCAAGAGTCTTGACGGTATCCGTGGGGCGAATGGTTTCGCCACAGCGAACTTCCTTGCATGGCTGGGCAGATGAGGATGAACCGGGGCAGCTTGATTGCTCTTGTGGCCTGATCGTGTCTGGGCGCACAGCGGCCCCGAACAGCCAGGCGCGTATCCGGGGGCGTGGGGTGGTTGCTTGCTTGTGGGGATTCTGAGTTGCTTGCGTGACGGGGGTGCTGCGGTGCTGTGAAAGGTGCGCGTTCCTGCTGTCGTCGAGGCCTCTCCTGGGCGATGGCCCTGCCCTCTGAAAGTTCCTCAGCTTCTGCATCGCCTGCTGTGTGTCGGGCGAGTAATCCCCCCAGCGGTACTCCATGAGGTCGACTTCAGCGCCGTCCGCGTCCATGAGCATGTCCCGGTCGGACTGACCGAAGAACCCGTCGACCGTGCTGGGAGCCAGGGCGGCGACCCGGTAGCAGCCGCACGGGGGCCTGTTCGCGGGGGGCATCGAGGAGTGTGTGCGACACGACTTGCGCGCCGCTGATTCGAGCTTCTGGAGGCCGAATAACTGGCGAAGTATTTCAGCGAGAATCTGGAACAAAGATTAGGACTTTCCTGTGGTGAACTTGGAACAACGTCTATCGTCCTTCCTGGAGAGCGCCTCTCCTGTCGCTTGTCAGCTGTTCTTGGCGGGGTGCGTGGAACGGGTATCGGCCACGTTCTTCTGGGGGTGGGCCTGGAAGGTAACCGTCTGCGAGACGCGGACATGTACCTCTCGTTGCTGGATGCTCTGTGGATCACCGAATCAACTTCAGTCGGAAACGCGGATCATGAGGAAGTGCGGCAGCAGATCTACGAGTTTCCAGAACTCGCATCGGAAGAGGAGCCCTCCGGTGTAGGAGCTTATATCTCAGACGCCCTGTCTGCCCTCTATTATGCCTACTCGTACATGGCGACCGGCGACACCTCATGGGTTTCGTACTGCTCGGCCGTTCTGATGGATTCAGCGCACTTCCTGGATGAGGCCTCGAACAGCGGCAGGGCTACAAAGCAGTCCGAGCTTGCCGAACAACTGAAATACCTCGATCTCCTTTCGGTTGACACCTCAGTGGACGCTAGTTCGGTGGCTCGGGTGCGAGACGAGGCTCGTACTGAGGCGCGGCAGAGAGTGGATCTTTTGAAGACGATCGGGTTCAGGTGACCGAACCCTTCTCGATACTCATGGGCCAGGCGGGGAAGTCATGACGGAGAGGGCCTTCCGCGACCATGTGCGCCACGGAGCCGAACGCGTCCTGCACGACTTCCCGGCGGCCCTCCGGACCGAGATCTACGTCGTCTCGCTCGAGATCTGGCGCATCGACCAGGATCCTCGCTACCCCTACGCGTCCATCGGCTACAACACCGAGAGCGAGGTCCGCCGGGTGCTGGAGCAGGGCTGTTCGTACGAAGGGTCCGCCCGTTGGGAGTACTCGTACGGGTTGCTGGAAGGGTTCGAAAGGCTCGGCCATGTTCCCGAGGACCCGGTCGGCAGCAGCCTGCACCTGGCCGAGGCACAGGCGGAAGGGCTCTGGTACGAGGACGAGGACGGACTCTCCGACGAGGTGTGCGCCGCACACGACGACGAACTTGTCCGTCGATTCGACGAGGTGTGCATCGACGTAGCCCGCCACCTGCGCGCCGGCGGCCACCTTGCTCGGGTACTCGGACGACCGGTACCGATCGTGCTGTTCGACATGGACCGCCCGGGCTGGGAGACGGAAGCCACCGAGGCCGCCAACCCTCCCGATGTGCTGACCGACTTCCTGGACCATCATTCGGTGCGATGAGCGAGGGGACGGACCGGCTCTCTGGAGAATCCCGGCCCGCTTGGAAACCATGATCCGCTGGGCGGTGATCAAGCTCAAACGCCGTCTCAGGTAAGGCGGCGGCCGGTCTCCGCGTCCGCGCAGTGCAGTCGGTTTACCCTTCGGTCCCGGCTGCTGGACCGGAACAGCACTCGGTCGGCGCCGAGCGGGACAGGCAGGTTGTCCGACACATCCGCGGCCGCCGCCCACAGCACCCGGCCGTCGCGGACCGCGGCCACCGCCCTCCAGTCAGCGGCGAACACATGTCCGGGACCAGCTGTGATCTCCGTCGGCCGCAGCGCACCCGGGTTCCATCCGTCCTGATAGGCCACTGCCAGCTGTCGCAGCCCGCGCTTCCCGCCGACCTTGGCTGCGTACAGCCGCTGGCGCAGCGAGAGCGCGTACACCCAGTCGCCGACGCACACCGCCGGCTGGGAGAAGGAGGTGAGGCGCCACCTGCCCAGCCGCTGTTTCCCCAGTGTCACGGCTTGGTCCAGACCCGCATAAGCGCAGAGCAGGACGCGGCGCTCGAAGGGCCTGGAGAAGAGCACGCGGCCTCCGTCGACCAGGGTGGGCGGACTGGAGAAATCCTTCAACGCCCGCTTCGGGAAGTACGTGGTGGCCAGCGGCTTCCCGGTGTCCGAGGCACGGATGGCCAGCGCGGGTGAGAAGCCACCGCTCCAGTCGTGGAAGACCGCTCCATCACTGATCCCGTCCTGCTCGAGCAAGGATCCGTACCCCTCGTGCCACACCTCCCCACCGGTGCGGGCGTCCAGGGCGCGGTAGCCCCCGGCTTCGAAGATCACCCGGTCGCCGCGCACCAGCAGGTCGCCGATCCGCTCGAACTCGTCCTCCCACAGCGTCTCTCCGGTCAGCGCGTCGACACCGGCGATCCTGCTCCGGTCCTCCCCGGAGGCGTTCCACAGCACCACGGTCGAACCAGCGGCGGCTGCCTCGTGCAGCCCGCTCTTCCGGCGCGTCCACCGCACTTCGCCGGTCGCCGCGTCCAGAGCGGTGAACCCGCTGCGGTCGTAATCCCGCTGCACGGGGACGACAACCGCGCCGCCCCCGCACACCAGCGCGTCCGGATCCGGCTGCGTGAGCGCCTCGCCGCACCAGCGGATCCGGCCGCCCTGTGCGTCGAGGGCCGCTATCCGGCTGTCCGATACCTGTAGGTACACGGTGTCGCCACTGACGACTGGTCGACCCAGTGCTCCAGCTGTCGTGCTCAGCGTCCACAAGCCACGTTCGGCATCGGCTTTCATCGTCAACCGCGGTATGTCGTCTGCCACCACAGGCTCCCTCGGACGAGAGTGATCGGCATTGCGGAGCGTAACCGGCGGAGGCTTCCGGTGGGGAGATCCGTTCCGCTTCAAGGCCCGGCCGTCTGCTTGGGAACGCGCCCGCCTCGACCTGTAGAGGCCCCCAGCTCCAGCACGGTGCTCCCTTGCTCGAAGTCGTCATGCACAACGGTCAGCTTGGGGCGCCTCGTAGGCTGCCCCTCATGTGGATAGAGGCGGCCCTCCAGGCCTTCCCCGAGGCCGAGTTCAGGGATCCCGTCGACGCCGTCGCCATGGATGCGGCGGAGGAGCGGCTCGGAGACGCGCTCCCGGCCGAGCTGCGCGCCCTGCTCCTGGAGACCGACGGGATCGTCGGACACTACGGCACGGACACGGTCTGGCCCCTGGAGCGGATCGTCGAAGAGAACCTGCACTTCCGATCCTCCACCGCCTTCGCCGAGCTCTACATGCCCTTCGACGCCCTCCTCTTCTTCGGGGACAACGGCGCCGGTGACCAGTTCGCCTTCGTACGCACGCCCCGCAGGCCGGACATCTTCGTCTGGGAGCACGAGGACGACAGCAGGCGCTGGGTGGCGAGTGGGCTGGTGGACTATCTGTCGCGGTCGCTGGAGGAGGACGAGGACGAGTGGTACCGGCAGTGACGGCCCGGATGGCCGGCGTTCACCCCCGTACGGCGGGCTCATCGCCACCCTCGTCGTCGCCGCCTGGGCGATGGGCACCGGATGGCTGGCGTACGTATGAGCCGTCGGGACGAGGAGTACATGGCCTCGTAGGCTTGACGCACACCAGCTCGCTTCAGAACCGGGGGAGAACAGCATGGCCCGCTACATGGAGGCGCTCACCATCGAGCGCGGCGGCTTTCGGATCAAGGTGCCGGAGTCGTGGTGGGAGTTCGACGTGCGGCCCGAGTCGCGGGACGACTCCATACGCAAGATGGTGACCGAACGGGTCCAGCAGCGCCCGGAGTTGGCCAAGTACCGGGACACGTACGTCGCCTTCCTGCAGAAGTCCGCCGCCGACGCCTGGAAGTCGGGCGCGCTGTACTGCGGTTGCATGGCCGAGAGCTTCGGCGGCGACACCCCGATCACCGGCTCGATCACTGTCTCGCTCGTCGGCGGGCGTACGCAGGCCGGCGAGCCCCTGTCCACCGATCCCCAGGTCATCGCGAGCCAACTCGCCGTGCGCGAAGCCAAGAAGGAGGGCGACGCCTGGCGGAAGGTCACGACGGTCGACATCCCGGGTGTCGGGTCGGTCGCGCGTACGCATGGCATCGAGGACATCCCGGTCCCCGGTGACAGCCTCAACCGCACCATCCGTGCCGTACTCATGCAAACGTTCATCCCCGTGCCCGGCCAGGAGGGCAAGGTGGCCCTTGTCGCCGGGAGCAGCCAGGTGCTCGACCTCGCGGACTCGTTCTTCGACATCTTCGACGCGATCACGTCGACGTTCCGCTTCGTGGAGTAGCGGCGGTATGTGTGCCGGGGATCTCGCCTTACAGCGCGGAAAGATATGAACTCCCCATCGGAGCTGGAACCGGACAGGTTGACAGGACTGTCTGTCACGGGCCTGGAGGACCTGGTCTCGGACCCCTCGAGAACGCCGCTCACGGCGCGGTCGTGGTCCATGGTGCGAGTCTGGTGTGTCGGTCTCATGCAGCATCAGAACCTGCCCGACGAAGAACGGATCCGATGGGGTGCACTCGCTGTTGAGGCGGCTCGGCGTAAACATTCCGAGGGTGGGGTTTCCAGGGGCGACTCGGTGGCTGAGGAAGTGCTGTCCAGGTCCTATCTGATCAAGACCTTCGGGGCAGGGGGCAACGGCTCCGTGCGGGATCCGGCCGAGGCGCTTTCCTGCGCGATCGGCATGATGGGGAAGAGCCGGGAGGATATCTCCCGAGCCGCCGACGACTGGCGGAGGCTTTCGGCGGAGGAGATCCGTTCTTTGCGGCAAGCCAAGAACATTCTGACTCCGTTGAGAGCGATCCTGGATCACCTCGAGGACGGATCCGCGCGTCGGGATCTGCACGCCTGGCTGGACCTGATTCCGAAACTCCCCTGACAGGAATGGCACTGATTCCTTGCCTGCGCTCATCGGTGCGTGGAACTACTGGACGGGTCTGCTGCGATGACGGAAAGGCGCGCGCCGAGTTCGGAAACAGGGCTCGGCTACGACGTGTTCGCTCCGCTGTGGGGAATTCTGGAGCTGGGCGCGGTGATGGAGTCGGGGGCGGAGTTGGGGGCGTGGTCCCTGCGAGATGTCTCACTTGCGGACTTCGTGGCGGTTCGTCGGTATGAGCTGGATCGCCTTCTTGAAGGCGTTCGACACATCGGTGACTTCTCCGCCGAGACGATGGCCATCTTCGAGAGGCAGGGAGGGTGGGCCCATGATCGCGAGGTGACGGCTGAGAGTTTGATGCTGTACTCAGGTTGCATCGAAGGCTATCCCCCTGACACCGATGACCCTGCCGTGCTGCGGCGTATGGTTCGCACGGGTGGTGACCTGCAGCTGGCCACTCTCATGCATGCTCTGGTGGGCGCTGCCACAGTGCGAGGTCCTGGCGTTGCGGCGGCATCGGCACTCGTTCTCGCTGTTGTGCGTAGGGCGGGCTCGTTGCTGGGCGTCGACAGCGAACGGGTGGCGTCGGACACCTTTCGGATGTGGCGCGTCACCTTCCTGCCGGACCTCTTGCGTCCCGATGCACGCTCATGTGAGGGCGACAGAGTCAATTACAGGAAACATGCTCACGCGTTGGAGGACTTGGTTGATCCGTATCGAGTGGATCGGTGAATGGGCCAGGCGCATGGCTGCGCTCGCCTCCACCTTCACGGAGCAGTTCGCCTCCCGGTACGGCTACCCGCCCGGCGACAACTATGTCGCGGCTGCTTCGGTGCTTCTTCGTGCACCCGGCGGACCAGACAGCCGCGGGGCTGCGCGGGGAACTTCCGACACGGATCGTCGGCACGCGTGAGGACTCCGTCGTCGTCTTCGGGTCCGATGGTGGAGGCGCACTGTTCGCCCTGAGCGCCACCGATGGGACGACCGTGTACCGGCTGCCCCCTTCGCTGGCCGCAGGAGGCGTCTACACGGAAGGACCGATCCCGTGCGAGGTCGTCGCCTCCGACCTGGCCCGCTTTCTGTGCCTTCTCGAGCGCGAACTCGCCTGACTGAAGGCCGGTACCTGGGCATACGTTCTCTCGGTGGGGCGACGTGTACGAGACTGTGCTTCGCGACCGCACCTAGCTGCTCGCCGGCACCGGGCCGGCAGGCACTGACCCGGGAGGGACCAACATGATCATCTTCGGCACCAAGGGATACCTGTACCAGCTCGCGATACTGACGCTGATGTGCGCCCACTGCGGCAATCCCGCCGCGCACACGCTCAAAAAGCGCGTCACGAAGTTCACGCTGTTCTTCGTGCCGCTGTTCCCGTTCTCCACGAAGTTCGCGACGCAGTGCACCTTCTGCGGTGCGGAGCAGAAGGTGACCAAGGAACAGGCTGAGCAGCTGCAGGTGCACGCGCAGGGCGCGAGCGGCCAGGGCGGTCAGACGTACGGGCAGCCGCAGCAGCAGCCCTACCAGTCCTGAAGCACGTGTCAGGACGGACGGGCCCTGGTTCGGGCCCTGGCTCTGAATCTGTCTCTTACTCTGTCCCGGAGTCGAGGCTCGCGCGCGAGATCCTCGGCCCGCTCGGCGGCATCGTGGAGATCGGGGCCGTGCGCGCCACCGGCACCTGGGCGCTTCCTGACGTGTCCGTGGGCGACTTTCTGACACGCCGGCAGGACGAGGTGGATCGCCTGCTGAACGGCATCCGCACGGTCTGCGGATTCAGCGACGCGGCCATGGCGCTCAACGACGACCTGGGATGGTTCAGCGATTACGAAGTGGTGGCCCCCTTCCTGCTTCTCTGGTCCGGCGGTGTCGAAGGGGTTCCGGAACGCCAGGAAGAACTCGAAGAGCCCTCGACAGTGCGCCGCATGTGCCACATGGGCGCGGACCTGCAGCTCACACACTTCCTGCAAGCCCTGATCAGCGGCGCTCTCACTGCGGGAACGGAAGCACAGCAGGGGGCGGAGGAGGTCGCCGAGATCCTCAGGATCGCCGTCGACCTGGCGGACGGGACGGGGCGAAGTACTCCGACGAGCGTTTTCAGGACCTGGCGGGTCGCTTTTCTACCGGGCATCCTCCGCCCTGACTCGAGCGCGCCGGAGAGCGGCAGAGCAGGTTTCCGCGCCTACGCCCGTGCCTTGGAGGAACTCCTCGATCACCACTCGGCCTCGAGCGCTTCTGTCAATCGGGAGACCGCGGTCAAGTCTGGAAAGTTCTGCAGAGAAGTGACGACCTGATTGCTCGCGAACGCACGCTGCTCGGCAGTCACGTTCGGATCGACCGCACACTCCGCCTGCACGTAAACGTAGTTCAAGGCCGTTGCGAAAAGCATCGAGAACGATTCCAGGTTCTTGATGACTGCGCCGCCCCCGGCGCCCAGGTATGCGCGCACCAATCGCCGGGCGGAATCAGCGTGGAAGTTGTTCCCGCCCGCCCAGACGTATACGACGCGAGCGAGCTCGCGTTCCGCCGATATGGAACCGGCGTTGTCCCAGTCGAGGAGAACCGGCCCCGTCGGACCGACCAGGACATTCTGCGGCTGCATGTCGAGATGTGACGTCACCACATCACCTGGAGCGGACGGAGTCACATAGTGCGCCAGCTCCACAGCCGAAGTGGCGATGAACCGGCCCAGCGCGTCCGACCACGGCATGGCGACCCGGCGAACCTCCTTGTGCAGCTCTGCCCAGTCGGCCTCCTGGTGGCACTGTTCATACCAGGGGGCGGGTGTCTCGCTCGCGCCCTCTCCGGCTCTGTGGAGGATGGCCAGGGTCCGGCCGCACCAGCTCAGGATGCCCGGATCAGAGGCGTCCGCCTCGGTTCCGTCGACCCAGTCGTACAGCTTCACAAAGGACCCGCCCAGTGCGGGGGTGAGTTGGGAGACGTATCCGTCGTTGCGATTCGGGATGAGACGTGGCGCTGAGATGCCCAGCTTCTCCGTGGCGTTCCGCAATGCGGATTCCCGGTGGACCTGCCGCTCGTCACAGCCGAAGAGGAGCTCCTTCACTGCCCATGAGGTGCCATTCCCGGACAACTTCCAGATCTGCCCCAGCGCGCCACGGGTGACCGGTGTCATCGTCCACGGTCCAGTGCCCAGCTCATAGGTATCCGCAATGAAGTCGGCCGCGCTCTGCATAAAGGCGCCTCTCTGGCTGCTGTGCGGGTGGCCGCCACTTGCGGCTCAACTACAGAAATACCCTCAAGGCGGCGGACGTTCGACCCGAATTTCTGCTTCGCGGGGCTACAGGCGTCGCGAACACCGAGGCTGCGGCCGCCACTTCAAAGCCGGACTCGGGCCGGGGGCCGGCTCTCCGGTGACTATGCGGACGCGGACCTCTCCCTGGAAGGGGCCGGCGGGCTCGGCCCACGGGGCATGCCTGTTTGGGCGCTTGGAACGTAATGCCCGAGTTGTCTTGATTACCGCTTTGACTGCACTTGCAGGTGCTTGGTTGTGCTTGGTTGTGCTTGATCGCGTGAAATGAGTCACGTTGGGGCAGATCGGGCGCTGTGCCGAGTCTCGCTACTTTGCCTTTGCGGAAGGCAAGTTGAGTTTTGGGCTCCGTCGTAATCGGGTGATTTGCCCACTCGTTCTGACCGGGTTGTGCGAATCTCGACCTGATTTCGGGTCTTGTTCCGCCTGTGTGCTCTCGCATACGTTCTCGTCGATCCGGGCGGATCGCCGAATCCTGCCGCCGCCCCGGAACCCATCCATCCACGCGCTAAGGCAGGAGCGGGGGACCCAGGTAAGTCGCCGATCCGGATACCGGAACGGCTTGGGGTGAAGCCGCACGCACCGTGCGGCCGGGCACCTCCAGCCCGAACCCGACAGCTCACCTCGCAGGCGCCGGAGAGGAAATCGTCATGCCCGCACGAGGTAAGCACCGCCGTCAGAGAATCCACCCCCTCACCCGGGGCATCGTCGCCGCGGGGGCGGGCGGAGTCGCGCTCGCGCTCCCGATCACGGGGGCGACCGGCGCTCACGCCGTCGAGTCGGCTCAGGTCGCTCAGGTCGCGCAGTTCGCAAAGGCGGGGAAAGTCACAGTCCCGGATGTAAGGCTCATCACGTACAAGGTGGTCCGGGGCGACACGCTGTTCAAGATCGCGCGAAAGCACCACACGAAGGGCGGCTGGAAGAAGCTGTACAAGGCCAACCGTGCGGTCATCGGCAACGACCCGGCGATGATCTACCCAGGCCTCACGCTGACGCTCGGCACGAAAAAGGTGCAATCGTCGTCAAGTAAGGCGAAAGCGACATCTAAGGCGCCGAAGGCGCCGAAGGCCTCGACGGCCCCCGCCAAGCCCGCAGCGCCAGCCGCCGCTCCCGCCGCCGCGAAGTCGTACACGAACGACCTCGACGGCTGGATCAAGGAGGCTCTGGACGTCATGGCCAAGAACGGGATCCCGGGCACCTACGACGGCATCTACCGCAACATCATGCGCGAGTCGTCGGGGAATCCGCAGGCCATCAACAACTGGGACTCCAACGCTGCGGCCGGGACGCCGTCCAAGGGCCTCCTGCAGGTCATCGATCCGACCTTCGCCGCCTACCACGTGCCTGGTACGGCGAACGACCCCTTCGACCCGGTCGCGAACATCGCGGCGGCCTGTAACTACGCCGCCGACAGGTACGGCTCGATCGACAACGTCAACGGGCCCTACTGATCAAGCCCGAACCTCTGGGCGGACTCGTCGTCGGCCACCGGCGGGTGGCGCAGCAGCACCTTGCTGATGACGGGTCCGCCCAGAGTTCGTCATGCCGGCCCCCTGGTGGGGGCCGACCTTTCACCGCCGCTCGTCAGGCCTTCGTATCCGCGAACAGATCTTCGGCGGTGCCGGCCGTGAGGGAGCGCTTGAGCCAGCCTCGGAGTGTTTCCAGGTCGGTGCAGCTTGTGATCCGCGCGCGAACGTCGTCCGGGACGTCGATGCCGCGCTCGCCCGGGACCAGCAGGATGTCCTCGGCGTGACTCTCTACGCGGCCCTCTGTACGGCCCTCGGCGCGCCCTTCGGCGCGCAGGCGCTGGGAGGTCTCCGAGCGGAAGAAGGAGAGGTCGACGGACATCAAGTGCCTCAGGTCTTGGCGGCCGGGGGTCATGCGGCTGTGCCCACGCCGCCCGTCAGTCCTTCGGGTTCGCGAACAGGTCTTCGGCGGTGGCGGCTGTGAGGGAGCGCTTGAGCCAGCCTCGGAGTGTTTCCAGGTCGGTGCAGCTTGTGATCCGCGCGCGAACGTCGTCCGGGACGTCGATGCCGCGCTCGCCCAGGACCAGCAGGATGTCCTCGGCATGACCCTCTACGCGGCCCTCGGCGCGCAGACGCTGGGAGGTCTCCGAGCGGAAGAAGGAGAGGTCGACGGACATCAAGTGCCTCCAGGTCTTGGCGGCCGGGGCGGTCCCGAGGCCTAGTTCGGTGAGCTCGGCGAAGATCCTCGCGGTGTCTTCGTCGACGGTTTTCAAAGCGGCGGCCAGGGCTTTCAGTATGGCAGCGGCGTTGTCGTCCTTGCCATGAGTGATGGCGGAGAGTGTCGCGAGGGGGATGTCGCGGGCCGCGGTGGACGGGTCGGTGATGGCGGGGACGTTGTGCGGGCCGAGAACGAGAGGGCGCAAGGTGAGGGTGCGCCACTGTTTGGGTCCGATGGTGATGGGATTGGCGGCCCAGGTAGCGGTGGCCTTGTCCTGGCAGGTGACCAGCAGGACAGGCGGGATGCGGTACTTCGCGTAGAGATGAGCGATGTAATAAGCCCAGCTGGCGGGCTTCTCCGGGTCTTTCTTGCCCTGGGCCTCGACGACCAGGAGGTGGCTCTCGCCGGAGGCGGTGTCGAGCCTGAGGAGGGTGTCCACCCGCCGTTCCAGCGGCTGGATCTCCGTGAGGTCGGTGGGCATGAGGGACACCGCGACCGGGTCCGGGAAGGGGAGATCGAGGGCCCGGAAGGTCCGCGCGAAGGCGCCGGGGTCCTCCTGGAAGATGCGATGCATCGCCTCGTGGGATGAGCTGACCATGTGGCGGACGGTAATGACCGCAATTCAAGCCAGACGGGTGTATGCCACTGGCTCACTCGTATGGATGATCAGCGGGAGGTCCCGCGCTCGTCCTCGTCCTCGTCCTCATCCTGGGATTTGGCGAAGGTGAACTCCTCGTCGCAATCCAGAGGGTGGGCGAGGCCAGGACGACAGCCGTACGGTTTCCCGCCCCCTCGTAGGGTGGGGTCGTGGACCCTCAGACCGTGGACCTTCCGGCTGTTGTCGCCGGCTTTCGCAATGTGACCCCGATCGCCGGGCTCGACGGAGCCTGGCGCTGGTCGCCGGTGCGGGGGATCGAGTTTGCCGGGGCGCTCTCCGCCGACGGGACGCGGCTGCTCCAGCTGAGCGGTCGCAACTCCTACGATCACGAACTGGCCGTGGCCACCCTGGAGTTCGCCCGCGAGAGGGAGAAGGAGATCTTCGCCCGGAATCCGTATCTCGGTGCGCTGGAGGGGTTCCGGGTGCCGACTGGTCCTCACGGCTTCGACGCGGTTGTTGGTATAGCCCCCGAAGTGCACGACTTCTATCACGTCCAGCACCCGGAAATGACGCCGCACGTCCGGCTGACATTCCCTGCGTACGCCTGTGAGTTCTCCGGTCAGGAAACGCTCGACGAAGCGATCACCCGCTATCGCATGCTCCGACTGAACAACCTCGACCGGGAGCCGCTGCCCTTCCTGAAGATGCGGTACGCCAACACCCGGACCAAGGGCCGAAGCACCAATCCCGGTAGAGGCTTCACCGAACCGCGTCGGCTTGTGGAGGAGATCGAGTGGATGGAAGGCGCGGGCGGCAGTTTCGTCGAGTTCGAGAACCGTCACGGAGGAGCGTGGCGGGTTGAGTGGCACGGGACTTGGTTGCTTGCGGAGTGGGGCACGCAACCCGGATCCCCCCGCGAGATCGGGCTCGGTGAACTCCTCGAGTTCGCGGCGACTCGGCTCAGGGACTGAGCATGCCCTTGGTGAAGATGAAAGGGCAGCGGCGGCGGCATGTCCCGGGAGACACGCTCCTGGGTCTGGCACAAGGGGTACTTCCGGACCGTGACCCATGAAGAGCCGAGCGCCGCACACTTGTTGGACCGGCACTGCTTCTACGACCCGTCCTCCGAGTGGTACGTGGACGAGAACGACCTGCTCATCCCGGAGCGTCCCGCGCAGCCGTCCGAGAGAGCGCTCAGGCGAATGGCGAAGGAGAGGGCGGCAGAGGAGAGGTTGGCGGGAGGGTAGGGCCAAACAGCTCTCAGGCCGCCTGGTTCTTCTCCTTCTCCGTCTCCTCCTCCAGCAACTTCTGCAGGACCGGCGACAGTTCGGGGACGCCCGCTCCCGCCGCCTGGGCCGCGGAGAGAGCACGTACGTACGCCACAGCCGTCTCCCGGAGGCGTTGCCTCTCACGGCCCTGGCGGCTACCGGCCACCCAGATCGAGATGGCGACGGGGACGGCGACGAAGGCTGCCAGATAGCCGAGAGGGTTGTCCGAGGAGACGGCCCACGCCACACCGACGATCCCCGCGAACAGCAGCAGGCACCCTGTCTCGTCGTGCCAGCCGCCCTCGTCCGCCATGGCCTCGTACGACATCACCGACGCGGGCTTCGTGGGAACGTCCGGCGCTGTCGACGGTTCTGCCTCGCTGGGCAACGACCCTCCGGACGACGGCCCTTCGGGCGACAGCCCTCCGGACGACGGTCCGCCAGGCGATGGCTCCACCTCCGCGTACACAGGAATCGGCATCGTCTCCCGGCCGCCGCTGAACGACCGCCCCACCAGCCAGCCCGGCACATGAGTCACCGGCACCCCGTGGGCCCGCGCCAGCCCGAGCACCTCGCGGTAGCCCGCGAGCCTCGCGTCCAGCAACTCCCTTTTCCAGCGCCGCCGTACCAGCGCGAGGGCAGCCACCGCCACCACGAGCAGCGGACCCGCCGGGCCGAACGCCAGCACCGGCTTTCCGGAGAAGGCAGGCACCACAGGACCCAGGATCGGCCACACGACGCCGGCGCTCAGGGCCAGAGCACCCAGCCACACCAACGGCCCCCGCTCGCAAGCACGCAGCGCCCGTCGTCGTTCCGCGAGCATCGCCGCCGTCGCCGCGTCGTCGGTGTAGTCGAAACCATGACGTGCGCCGATGGCGCGTACCGACGGCAGGACGCGGGCGTCGGCCGACAGAGCCCCCGCGTTCACCGGGAGAAGCTCCGACACAACAACCAACTCCACCCGTACTGACCGACGTCCCGACTGCATTCCTGCGGTGGAAGATCATGGCACGGCGGCGCACGAACTCCGCCACGGAGCAGGGCGGCGATGCGTGAGCAGTTCGTGCAGGAATGGTGTCTTCCGCGCAACGAGTCCCTGTCCTCCCGCGGGCGGGTGATTCGCGCCCGCACAGCGACAGCCGCCTACGCAGGCAAGTTCTCAACGGGGAACCGAACGGCCCGCGTTGCGCGTGGTTAACGTCGAGCTGCGTGAGGTCCGCGGTCGTGGACGCGCCTTGAGGGGCTTATGCGCTGCTGATACGGTGCGATGACTTGACACTCATTCCAGCCATGGCTATCCGACCTGGTCGGACGGTACGTCCGATGGGAGTGCAGTGTCCCAATTGACGGAAACCTTCTTGGGTGTACGGGGAGCGGTTGCGTGAAGATCCAAGAGCGTACGGGGGCGGGTAACCACCGTTCCGCGGCGCCGGCCCAGCCGGCGATGGGTGAGCGCCTTCCCGCGCCGCCTCGCGAGCGCAAACCGGCGCTTGCCGCTCTCGCCGTGCTGCTCATCCTGGTCGGTGCCCTCGGTGCCACCATGCTCGTGTTGCGCGCCGGGGACCGTGTCGAGGTCGTGAAGGTGACCAAGGACATCCAGGCCGGAGAGTCCGTCACCGACAGCAACGTGACCTCTGTCATGGTCTCCGCCGACTCCGGCGTCGACTACGTCGAGTGGTCCAAGCTCGGCAGCCTCAAGAAACTCAAGGCCAAGTCGACCATCTTCGCGGGCAGCGTCGCCGTCGGCCAGATGTTCGGGGCGAAGAGCACCCTCCCGGCCGGCAAGGCCGTAGTCGGCCTCTCCCTCAAGGAGGGCCAGTACCCGGTGGGCATCAAGGCGGGCGACGTCGTGGCCGCGTACGCGGTCGGCGACAGTGCCGCCACGCCCTCGGACGACGCGACCGGCAGTGGAGACACCAGCACCGACTCCGGCAGCGATACGCCGATCGTCACCGACGCGCGGGTGACCAGCGTGCCGGACGCCGGCGGCGACGCCACCATCAGCAGCACCAACAAGCAGATCACGGTGACCGTCGACGAGGGTGACGCCGCCGCGCTCACCCGCGCCGCCGCGGCGAACCAGGTCTCGCTCGTCAAAGTCCCCGGCAACTAAGGGCGAGAGAGACAAACAGAGACATGGCGCTCATCGCTCTCGCCGCCGACAAGGGGTCACCCGGCGTCACCACGGCCGCCGTCGCCCTCGCCGCGGTCTGGCCCCGCCGGGTTCTGCTCGCCGAGACCGACCCGGCCGGCGGCGACCTCGTGTACCGCAGTGCCGCCGCGCACGGCGGTCCGCTCAACCCCAACACCGGCATGCTGTCCATCGCCGCCACCGCGCGCCGAGGACTCGTACCGGATCAACTCTGGGATCACGTACAGCCGTTGAGCGGTGGGCTCGAGGTGCTGGTCGGGCTCGGGAACGCCGAGCAGGCTGCCGGGCTCGCCGGGCTGTGGCCGACCCTCGGCCGCGCCTTCGCCCAGCTCGCCGACTCGCCCCACGCGCCCGCCGACGTCATCGCCGACTGCGGCCGGATCAGCGGGGACACCCCCGCCGTCGAGATGTTCTCGCAGGCCGCCCTCGTCCTCCTCATATCGCGTACGGAGCCGGAGGCCATCGCCCGCGTACGCGATCGGGCCGCCGCCCTCACCGCCAAGTTGCACGGGGGCACGCGCGGCGCGGCCTCCTTGGGGATGCCGCTCATCGGCGTCATCCTCCTCGCCGACCCGAGTGACTCCGCCAAGCTCGTCCACCAGGTCAACGACATGCTGGTGGCCGCGCAGACGGGCGCCCGCGTCGTGGGCACCCTCGCCGACGACCCCGCGGGCGCCGACCAGTTGGCCGGCCGTAAGCGTGGCCGCTTGGACAAGTCGTTGCTCATCCGGTCGGCCCGCAAGGTGACCGCGGACCTCTACCAGCAGTTCGGGGCGGCCTGGGCCGGGCCCACCGCGGGGGCCGGCCGATGACCGCCGTTGACCACCAGCTGGTCAAGCGGTTCCGGCAGGAAGCCGGTGACCGCATCGCCGAGCAGCGCCGCCTCGACCAGGTCTCCGGCGTCACGCCGATGTCCACCGAGGACGAGCGGCAGTACGCCCGCGCGGTCATAGCCCAGATCCTCGAGGAGTACGCCCGGACCGAGATCAACTCCGGTCGTACGCCGCTGGATGCCGACACCGAGGAGCAGTACGCGGCCGCCGTGCACGCCGCGCTCTTCGGAGTCGGCCGGCTCCAGCCACTGCTCGACAACCCCGAGGTCGAGAACATCGACATCAACGGGTACGACCAGGTCTTCATCGGATACGCGGACGGGCGGGAAGTAAAAGGCGATCCCGTCGCCGAGAACGACGAAGAGCTCATCGAACTCATCCAGATCCTCGGCGCGTACTCCGGTCTCTCCTCCCGGCCCTTCGACTCCGCCAACCCGCAGCTCGACCTGCGGCTGCCGGACGGGTCGCGACTGTCCGCCGTCATGGACGTCACCCGGCGCCCGGCGCTCTCCATCCGCCGCGCCCGCATGGGCAAGGTCTTCATGTCGGACCTCGTCGGCAACGGCACGCTCACGCCCGAGGTCGGGCACTTCCTCGCGTGTGCGGTCCGGGCGCGCAAGAACATCATGATCGCGGGCGCGACGAACGCCGGTAAGACCACTCTGCTGCGGGCCCTCGCGAACGAGATCCCGCCGCACGAGCGCCTCATCACCGTCGAACGCGCCCTGGAGCTCGGGCTCGACACCTTCCAGGACCTGCACCCGAACGTCGTCGCGTTCGAGGAGCGCCTGCCCAACTCCGAAGGCCAGGGCGCCATCTCCATGGCGGAGTTGGTGCGCCGGTCGCTGCGTATGAACCCCTCGCGCGTCATCGTCGGTGAGGTGCTCGGCGACGAGATCGTGACCATGCTCAACGCGATGTCGCAGGGCAACGACGGCTCGCTGTCCACCATCCACGCGAACAGCTCCAGCGAGGTGTTCAACCGTATTTCCACCTACGCGCTTCAGGCCAACGAGCGGCTGCCCATCGAGGCCAGCCAGATGCTCGTGGCGGGTGCCGTGAACTTCGTCGTGTTCATCCAGCGGCGCAACAACTACCAGACGGGCGGCCGACTTCAGCGCATGGTCACCTCGATCCGTGAGGTCAACGGCGTCGACGGACGCGTACTGTCCAGCGAGGTCTTCGCCGAGGCGTCGGACGGCCGTGTCGTCCCGCACGCGCCCCTCTCCTGCCTCGACGACCTGACCGCGTACGGCTATCGCCTGCCCGGCGGGAACTGGGGGTGACCATGACGCTCGCCGCACTCGGCTCGCTCGGCTCCATGGGCGGGCTCTTCTCCAAGACCGTGCTGTACGCGCTCGCGTGCGGCATCGCCGTCGGCGGCGGCCTCGCGCTTTTCGCCGTCGCGGTCCGCGGACTGCCCGCAAAGCCCGACCACGAGAAGCAGAAGGCCGGTGAACGCGCCGGTGAACTCATCCGGTTCGCCGGTCAGCGCGGTTCGATCGCGGCCGGCGCCGGAATCGTCGTGCTGCTGCTCACCCGCTGGGCGGTGGCCGGCATCGCGAGCGCCGTGCTCGTCTTCTTCTGGGACAAGCTCTTCGGCGGCGCCTCCGAGGAGAAGGCCGCCATGCGCCGCGTGGAGGCCCTCGCGTCCTGGACCGAATCGCTGCGCGACACCATCGCGGGCGCGGTCGGCCTGGAGCAGGCCATCCCGGCATCCGCGCGCGCCTCGGCCCCGGTCCTGCGCCCGCACCTCGACGCACTCGTCGACCGGCTGCGCTCCCGTACGCCCCTGCCCGAGGCCCTTCAGCACCTCGCCGACGAGATCAACGACGCGTCCGCCGACATCATCGTGGCCGCGCTGATCCTCAACGCGCGGCTGCGCGGCCCGGGTCTGCGCCAGGTGCTGGGCGCCCTGGCGAAGTCGGCGCGCGAGGAGGTCGACATGCGGCAGCGCGTCATGGCCCAGCGGGCCTCGACCCGCCGGTCCGTGCAGATCGTCGTCGCCGTCTCGATCGCCTTCGTCCTCGGCCTGTCGATCTTTAACCGTGAGTTCGTCGAGCCGTACGGCACGGCGGTCGGTCAGGTCGTACTCGCCTGCGTCTGCGGCCTGTTCGCCGCCGGCTTCCTGTGGCTGCGCAAGCTGTCGACGATCGAGACTCCGGAGCGGTTCCTGGTGCGGGACGAGGCGGCGGTGCAGTTCGTACGGCCGCGGTCCGCTGGGGCGTCCGGAGCGTCCGGAGTGTCCGGGGCTTCCGCCACGTCCGGTGCGGCCGGCGCGCAGGCCACGCCTGGTGCGCAGGCCGCGCCCGGTGCGCCCACTGCCGAGGAGGGAGTACACCGGTGAACCTGACCATGCCGATCGTGATCGGCGCCGTCATGGGCCTGGGCGTCTACGTCCTCGTACGGGCCCTCATGCCGTCCAAGCGCAGCGCGATCTCCCAGGTCGCCCGCATCGACGCGATGCGGGCGCGAGGCGCGGCGTACGAGTCCTCGCACCGCGCCGCCGACGCCGGACGGATCGGCAGCGTACGTGCCCAAGTGGGCGCGCGGGTCGCCGAGTTCTACATGCAGCAGGGCTGGGAGCAGCGGTCGCTGCGGGCCGACCTCGCGGTGCTGGACCGGAGTTGGGAGAACTTCCTGGCGACGAAGGTCCTGCTGTCCGCGGCCGGTCTCTTCTTCGGGCCGTTCCTGTTCGCCATCGTCTGGACGCTGGGCTTCGGCGACAGCCCGATCATCCCGGTCTGGCTGGCGCTGCTGTTCGCGGTCATCTTCTTTCTCCTGCCGGATCTCGAGGTACGCAGGGACGCGGCCGACAAGCGACGTGACCTGCGGCGCGTCATCGGCGCGTATCTGGATCTGGTGTCCATGAGCCTGGCCGGCGGCCGAGGTCTCCCGGAGGCCCTGATGGCCGCCGCCGAGATCTCCGACGGCTGGGCGACACAGCGGATCCGCAACGCGCTGGCCGACGCCCGGATCACCGGCATCAGCCAGTGGCAGGCGCTCGGTTCGCTCGGCGAGGAGCTGGGCGTCGAGGAACTCAAGGACCTGTCGGCGTCGTTGGCGCTCGTCGCGGACGACGGTGCGAAGGTGCGCGAGTCGCTCGCCTCACGCGCCGAGACGATGCGGCACCGCGAACTCGCCGATATCGAGGGCAGCGCGGGCGAGAAGTCACAGTCGATGCTCGTGGCGCAGCTGCTGCTGTGTGCGGGGTTCCTGGTCTTCCTGATCTTCCCGGCGGCGATGCGTGTGTTCCAGGTCTCTTGATCCAGGTCCGAAACGGTTCCGAACAGCTTGAAATTGCTTTGAGAGGACAACTCACCATGAACGGACGGAACTTCAGCACCGGGATCCCGGGGGTGGACTTCCTGATCACCTTCCTCCAGGGCCGGGTGCAGCGTGCCCGCTCCGGCGAGCTCGACCGCGGTGCGTCCGCGGTGGAGTGGGTCATCATCTCGGCGGTCGTCGTGGCGATCGTCGGCGTGGTCGCCGCGATCATCAACGCCGCGCTGAGCGACGGCGCCAACAAGGTGGGCGACTGCATCAAGGGTGCCGACGCCGGCAGCACCTGCTGACTCTTTCCACATCCACATCCATACGGGGTTACTGGTGAGCGTACGACGCTGGGTACGCCGCCGGGTGGAGGCCGCCTCCGCCCGCGGCGACTCCGGCATGACCGCGATCGAGTTCGTGCTGCTCACGCCCGTACTCTTCTTCATGATTTTCGCGACGGTGCAGTTCGCGCTGTACTTCTTCGCCGACCATGTGGCCCAGGCGGCGGCCCAGGCGGGCGCGCGGAAGGCACGCGCGACGGCCGACGAACGGCCGGGCGCGTGGCGAGGCGAGGCGCGGAATGTCGTCGACAGCTACATCACCCAGCTGGGGCCGCAGTTGGTCCTGGGGCCCGACGTGGCCATGCTCCAGCCGGAGCAGAACACGGTGGGCGTGGAGATCACGGCCCGCGTGCCCACGGTGTTTCCGGGGCTGGACCTGACGGTGCACGCGCAGTCGGTGGGGCCGGTGGAGCGGTTCGTGGAGGAGGGCCAGAACTAGATGCGCTCTTTCGTACGTGCGTGGGTGCGGGCTTTCGCTGACGGCTACGAGCGAGGCCGAGAGCAGGGCAGCGACCGTGACCGCGGGCTGTCCACCATCGAGGTCGTGATCCTCGCCCCGGTGATGATCCTCTTCATCCTCGTCCTCGTGGCCTTCGGGCAACTGGTCGACGGGCGCGGGGCACTCGACGGGGCAGCGCGGGACGCGGCTCGCTCGGGCTCCCTGCAGCGCGAGGTGGGCCCCGCGATGGCGGAGGCGACGAAGGCCGCGGAGGCCGATCTGGCTGACGTCTGCTCGGGCCCGGTGTCGGTGACCAAGACCAGCGCCGGCTTTGCGGACGCCGACCTGTTCACCGTCGAGGTCAGCTGCGAGGTACGAGGCTTGGCCATGCTCGGCCTGGACGTGCCGACCACGCTGACGTCGTCGTTCACCGCGCCGCTGGACCCCTTCAAGAGGAAGGCGTGATGGGGGTAATGAACGGGCGCATCCGAAGTGCCGTACGCGCTTGGGCGGACGCACGCCGCGCACGCCTCGACGACCGTGGCTCGGGCGCCGGCGCAGTCATCATCTTCGCGCTGGTCTTCCTCTCCTTGTCGGCCTTCGTGATCGACGGCGGCCTGTCCATCTCCAAACGGGAACGCGCCGCCGACATAGCGGAACAGGCCGCCCGCTACGCCGCCCAGGACGTGGACCTCGAGGAGCTGTACGAGAACCCGGGGGCCGGCGCTCCCATCCTCTACGAGAACTGCAACGCCCGAGTGAAGGCGTTCGCCCGCGAAATGGGCATGACCGGCGCGGACATCGGCGCCACCCACTGCGTCGCCGCCAACCCCGACGAGGTGGAGGTCGACGTCCAGCTCACGTACTCCCCGGTCTTCACGGGAATGTTCTACGGCGGCGACGTCGTGGTCCACGGCCAGGCTGTGGCGGAGAACGAGGTCGGCTGACCCCCGCCTACAGCAGGTGGTCGGCCTTGCCCGCCTTGATGTCCCGGATGAGGGTACGGAGCGCTTCGCGGCTGTCGGTGAGGTAGTGGTCCTCTTGTCCGGCGAGGGCGATGTAGGCGTTGTCGTGGTCGTCGGTGCCTATGCGGAAGCAGTTGTTGCCTTCGCCGCAGTACGGGTCTTCCCAGTTGATGCCGGTCACGGTGTCTTCCTTGGAGTTCAGAGTTCGAGGGCGACTTCGCGGATGAGGTCGCGCGAAGCTGCAGGAGGCAGCGCCGCGTCGGCCATCCAGTCCAGGTGGGCACGGTACTTGGTGAGCTGTGCTTCGGCGCCGGTGAATTCCGGTCCGTGTGCGGAGTCCAGTTGAACGGTGTCGAGTTGGGGCACGGCGCCGTCCGCGTACAGCAGTGCGTGCCCTGCTCCGGGGAATCCGCCCACGCTGGTGGGAATGACGCGCACCTGTGTGGTCTCGCGTTCGGAGAGAGCACAGAGGTGCTTGAGCTGCTGTCGGGTCACGTCGGCGCCGCCGAACGGCATGCGCAGGGCGGCTTCGTGGACGTAGGCGACGTACGGAAGCGGTGCTGGTCGCTTGAAGACCTGTTGTCGCTCCATGCGGTGGGCGACGCGTAGTTCGACCTCGAGTCGGCTCAGGGGTGGCAGGACGGCCGCGAACACGGCGCGGGCGTACTCCTCGGTCTGGAGCAGCCCCGGTACGTGCATGACCTGTGCGGTCCGCACGCGCGCGGCGTGCCACTCGAGTTCGGCGATGTCCAGCAGTCCGGAGGGCAGGGTGCCCCGGTGCTTCTCCCACCAGCCTCGTTCCTTGCCCTCGGCGATGGCGGCCAGCGCTTCGACGTAACTGTCGTCCGTGCAGGCATAGTTAGAGGCCAGCGTGCGGATGCGCTCGGGCGAGAAAGGCCGGATTCCCGACTCCATGTTGGACAATCGGGTCCGGTCAATTCCGAGCAGCCCGGCGGCGTACTCGGTGGTGGCGCCGGCCGCAAGGCGCATCTTGCGCAGCTCGGCCCCCAGCCGCTTCTGCCGTTCCGTCGGCGTGGTTCTCGTCGCCATGCCACCCCTTCTCGTGCCGTGAACGGCTCTCAGTCTGCCTGCGAGCGGCGTCAAGGTCCAATAGGTGTGGGGGTAATTATCTCCGAAGGAATGGACACAGTGACTCCGTCGTCTACAGTCAGTGACAGATCGCTTACGCGATCTCCGTCGCCGGAAGCGCATCGCGCGAGCCTGCCCGGAACCTCCTGCCCTGGGAGGGGCGGGCCCGCGCCAGGGAGACAGGCCACCGGCGCGGGGAGAGAGGGCAGCACCGAATCCTCAGGACTCTCAAGGGAGTTGCCTTGCCCGATACCGCCTCGGCCTGCCCCAGCCCGATCCCTGTACTGGCGACGCCGGCACCCCCGTCCCCCGAAGACCTGGCCTACAGCCTCACGCTCCCGGCCACGCTGGTCTCCCCGGCCATCGCCCGCGCGGCGACCCGCACGATCCTGCGCGCGTACGGCTTGCGGGACGTGATGGACGCAGCGGTCCAGGTGGTAGGTGAACTAGCCGCCTGTGCCTGTCGTTTCACACCCACTGCCGAGGTGTACGTATCCCTCCGCTACCGGGAGGGAGCCCTCCGCGTGATCCTCTACGACGGACACCCGCGCCACTCGCACCCACGCCTCGCGGCGGCCTGCGACGCGAGGCGCCGAGCGGCACTGCGGGTCCTGTCCTGCGTGGTCGGCGCGTGCGGTGGCGACTGGGGCTTTGGCGAGGTCCGCGAGCCGGGCGGCGGTACGCGGATGTGGGCGGTGCTGCCTCGCGCTGGGGCGGTGGGCTACGCGACGTAAGGAGACGCGCCCCGATGTCGCGAGGCCTCTGGGGGGGCAGGGCGGCTTACTTGTCTCCGCCGCCCTTGCCTCCGTCGCCGCCCTTCTTTCCGCCCTTGCCCTCGTTCTTCACGCCCTCCGAGACCTGCTTGGCCAGATCGTCGTCGAGCTTCTTGAACTCCCGTACGACGGCCTCGGACATCTGGGCCAGCGCGTCGAGCTGCTGGTTGATATCCTCGCGGCCGTCCTCCCAGTTGGACTCGAAGTCCTCGAGCTTCTCGTAGACACCGTCGTCGCCTATGTCGTCCTTGTAGGACTCGAAAAGCTTCTTGGTGTGGTTCATGCGCGTCTTGATGTCCCGCAGCCGAGTCCCGTAGTCCTCCAGGTCACTGAGCGGCAGCGCGAGGTCCGGCTTGGCCATGTCTGATCCCCCTGTGGTGTCCGTGCGGCGGGCGGCTGGTGTCCGTACGAGTGGTGCCTATACGAAGCGGAAGGTACCCGTCACCGCGTCGAAGATATCGTGGAACGCCTCCGCAAGGTTCAGGACCGGGCTGCCACCGGAGACGAGCACGACCTGGTCGGTGGTTCCGGGGACAGGGATGTACGTCTGCGTCAGTGCCATGCGCAGGGTGCGGCTGTCGCCCTTCGACACGGGTACGTCCTCGATGCCGAACGTGCGGGCGGCGGGGCCGACTTCGGGGATGTCGACGGTCGTCACTTTCCGCCAGGCGTCGCTCTCGCGGCGGGGCGTGATGATTTTGTACGTGGGAGCTGACACCACTTGTCGCTCAGAGCGGAGAACGCACGGCTTTCCCGGAGGACAGTGTTGCTGAGTTCCGGCAACACCCGGGGGCTTGCGGTGGGAGCCTGGGGGTGCTCTGCGGGATGAGGGTGCGATGGCGCCACTGAAGTCGAAGATCGATCTGTACGCGGCGATCCGCCGTGAAGCCCGGGCGGGGATGTCCTAGCGGGCCTTGATGCGCGAGCACGGTGTCGGATTCCGTACGGTCAAAGCGGCGTTGGAGTCGGTGTGGCCGGATCCCCGGAAGAGACCGGCGGCCCCGCGGGACTCGGCTGGATGCGTACTGAAGTCCCTGCGGAGCTTCGATTTCGAGGCCAACCCCCACGTTGTTCCGGCCGTCCTCCACACCCTGGCCACCTGCGACTGGATCTAGGAGGGCCTGCCTTTCTGCCTGATCGGCGACTCCGGCACCGGCACGTCCCACCTGCTCATCGCTCTTGGCCCCGAAGCCGCCATGGCTGGCTACCGGGTCCACTGCACACTCGCCACCAAACTGGTCAACAGACTGGTCGAGGCCGTGGACGAGAAGAACACGCCGCAAGGCAGGCGCTCGCGCCCGCGTGAGATCGGCATGGGGTCAGGCATGAACCGACGTCAGGCCGCGCATGAACGGAGGGCCACGCACTTCTAGACGGAAGTCATGCGCTCCTGGAGGGAAGACGGATGCCCGACCGCCGACGGTCGCTCTAGCGTCGACCGGACCGATGACGACCCGGCCCCCAAAGGATCCTCATGCCCGTAATATGCGCTCCCGCCTGGCTGCCCCGGTTTCGGCACCGCTGGGCGGCCGTGGCCGGCCTGCTGGTGCTGTCCCCGATCAGCGCGGAGTACCTCATCGGCTACGGCGAAAGCACGGGTCGGCCGCTGGAGCTGCTGGCGGGCCTGCTCATCCTCGCGCCGCTCTACGGAACCGTCGCGGTGCTCATCCGCGAGATCACTCGGCGCACAGGTCGCGGCTGGCCGACGATCCTGTTGTTGAGCGCGGCCTTCGGGGTGATCCAGGCCGGCTTGATCGACCAGACCCTGTTCGACAATGAGGTCGACGCCGATGGCCCCGACTGGGCGACCCAGGCGCTGGTCACCCTCATCCCGGGCCTGGGGGTCGATGCGGCGCGCTTGCTGAACTATGTCGGGGGGCATGTGATCTGGAGTTTCGCCGCTCCGATCGCGGTGGTCGAATCCTGTGCCCCGCGCATCGCGAACCGGCGGTGGCTGGGCCCGGTCGGCGTCGGCGTCATGGTGCTGCTGTGGGCGCTGAGCGCCGCGCTGGTCCACAACGACACGGCAGCGGACCCCACCGCCGGCCCGGCGCAGCCTATTTGCGCCGCAGTGGTCGCCATCGCCCTGATCGCCGCCGCGTTCACCGTCCGGCCTGCGAGGACCCGGTCGTCTGCGAAGGCGCCGTCGTGGTGGCTGGTCGGCGGTGTCACAGGGGTTGCCTGGTATGCCAGTCAGCTGCTGCCGGCGACCTGGGCGGGGGTGACGGTGAATGTGGTCGCCATGGTCGTACTCGGCTGGCTGCTGCTGCGCTGGTCGCGCCGCCAGGGCTGGGACCGTCGGCACGTACTGGCCGCCGCGGGCAGTGCCCTCGTCGTCCGCGCCGGGCTGTCCTTCCTGGTCGAACCGCTCGGCGACAACGTGGATTTCACGGTGAAGTATGCGGTCAACGCCGCGATGCTCGGTGGTGTCTCCGTCCTTCTCCTCATAGCCGCCCACCGTCTGCGTCGACAGGAGCCGAGCGCATGCTGACCGTCCGCGGCATCTCCTACCTGGTCGGCGAGGCGAGCACCGATGACGTGCGGCGGGACATGGAGGTCATCGCCCGGGATCTGCAGTGCACCACCGTGATGCTCATCGGGGTCGGGAAGCGGTTGACCGATGCCGCCCGCACCGCCCTCGAGACCGGTCTCGGCGTCTACATCCGGCCCAGCGTTCCCGAGCTGCCTCAGCCGAAGCTGCTGGTGCACCTGGACGCCGTCGCCGAGGCGGCCGAAGAACTCCGCCGGGAACACCCGGACCGGGTGACGCTCCTGGTCGGCAGCGAGTTCTCCCACACCGTGCCCGGCATCGTCCCCGGACCTCGGTCGTTCCTGCGCCTGAAGCTCATCGTGCGTTTCCATCGCCTGCTGCGGCGCAGGATCGACCGGCGGCTCCACAGGCTGCTCACCACCGCCGTGACCACCGCGCGGCACCGCTTCGGCGGGCCGGTCACCTACTCCGCGGCCGGGTGGGAACACGTCGACTGGTCGCTGTTCGACGTGGTCGGCGTCAGCTTCTACCGTTCCGGCCGCAACCGCACCACCTACGCAGACCGCCTGCGTGCCCTGGTTCGCGACCACGACAAGCCCGTCGTCATCACCGAGTTCGGGTGCGGTGCCTTCACCGGAGCCGACCAGCGGGGAGCCGGTTCCTTCTGGATCGTCAACTGGTTCGCCGTACCGCCGCGTATCCGTGGCGACCACCCCCGTGACGAGGCCGTCCAGGCCCGCTACCTCGGTGAACTCATCGACCAGTACGACGCCGAGCGCGTGCACGGCTGCTTCGTGTTCACCTTCGCCATGCCCGACTTCCCGCGTCACGAAGATCCTCGTCTCGACCTCGACAAGGCCGGCTTCGGGATCGTGGCAGTGACCGGCGACGGCGCGTGCAGACCCAAGGAGGCGTTCCATGAGGTCGCGCGGCGCTACGGCGACGCAGCCGTGGAGGAATGACCGAGTGAGCGGAGCGGCCAGGCATCCAACACCGAACCCCCGAACGAGCCACGCAAACACCGCACCTCAAACCAGCGACACGGATCCAAGACCAACCTCGCAGGGCATCTGAAGCACCAGTGCTGCTACTTCTCATCGACATTCTCGAGCCCTGTGATCGCTAAGTGCTGCCCAAAACCGTCGACAAACGTTGCCCGTTCTCACCTACAGAGCCAGGCGTGATGGTGCGGAGGCTGTCGGCGATGGCGCGGGGGTCGGTGGAGAGGGCCACTCCGTGTTTATTCTTCGAGCCCAGCACGCTAACAGTGACGGTGGCCCACAGCGGCACCCCGTCGAAATTCTCCGCCAGCCCATGTAGATCGCGCCGGAGTCGTGGGCGTCCTTGGCCATCTTGCGGAGCATGTTCGTCAAGTCGGAACGGTAGGAGGGGAGTTCGGGTACCTCACGGGTCCGCTCGTCGACGAGGGAGCGGATCGTCGATTCGCGCCCATCGGGGCGGATGTCGAACTCCCACCAGGACTCCGGGACGGAGAGGGACACTCCGACGGGTGCGGCGTCAGTCGTCGTCATGAGTCCTGCTCATCTTCGAAGCTGACGGGGGTGTACGTCTCCGCGTGGCTCGCCAGGAAAGCGCGGGCCTCGTCCGGAATGGGCAGGGGTGCTGCGGCCACATACTCAAGGAGGTGTTTGGGCGGGTAATAGTCGACGACCTCGTACTCGACGCCCTCCAAGTTCGCCGTGGCCGCGTACCTGTCCTCGACTCCGAGCGCAGCGAGCAATTCAGGAAGACTCCACTCGCCGACCTCGCTCCCTGGATCAATGGGGAGACGGTACGGAATGACGGCGGCAGGGGACTTCGGGGAGGTTCCGCTCGCGATGGCGAGGAGATCCGCGTGCCTCAGATGGAACCATGGGCCTGTGCGCTTCACCACCATCCATCGATCGGAGACGCCGCTCTGAAAGATGCAGCATTCGGAACCGGCGAAGATCTGGGTCATCCCCAGCCCCATCCTGGTCAGCGGAGGGAGTGACCCGTCGAGACTTTCGATCTCCTCGTGTCCTGCTTGCAGCATCCGCGTGAACTCATCAAAGAATTCTGCACTCTCGTCGGACTCCTCCAGGCAGGAGAAATGGAGGTTGCCATCAAGGAATGAGGGCTCCCGGCTCCAGGGATTCCGAATCAGGCGATACCCGGTCACCTCCTCGCACTGTCCGGGGACCGGAGGTGCGGTGGTGCCACAGATCTGGCATTCGTTGATGTCGGGCATGATTCCTTGCCTGTCGGGTCGGGGCGGGCGCAGGAGAGGGCTGCTCACTCCAGACCTGGCACCGGGACGATCCCGCCGCGCTCGCTGATCGGCCCGCCCTGCCATCTTGGTACCGCGTGCGGCTTCGAGTTCGCCGGGAGGACCCGGTATTCGGTCCTCAGGCGACGCGGTGGATACGGCCTGCCACACGCCCTGCGTGCTCTTCTGCATGGTGACGGTGTAGAACACCTTGGGGTCGGTGCCCCGAGGGTTACCCACGACCTTGCCCGTCTCGCGGTTCTTCGTAGCTGCCTTGCTCTCGTCGGTGCAGTAGCTGAGCTGCGCCTTCGTGTTCTTTGCGAAGAGCGTGGCCTTGGGCGCGAATACCGGGAGCTCACCGTTGATGTCATCCGACGACGAGTCGTCACCCCCGCTGCACGCGGTCAGCAGCAGGGCCGCGCTCGCGGCGTATGCGAGGGCGGTGGGCAAGGTACGGCGGACCAACGGGCCTTCTCCCCTGTGAGCGGCTGTGCAACAGAAAGTCGAGTACGTTCCGGTTCCGTCGGCGTGTGCTCGAACTCGTCCAGGCTGGTTCCGACGATCCGGGGCCGCGCAACGCGTTGACCGCGTCACGCGACAGTTGAGCTTTCCCTCGGGGCGTCAGCGGTTGATCGACTGGACTTCCTGGACGTTGATGTCCTGGTTGGTCTCGCAGGTGCCGTCGGGGAGGTCGCCGCCTTCGCCGCCGTTGCCTTCCCAGGTGATCTGCCAGGTCACCGAGGCGCTGAGCTTGTACGGTTCTCCGTTGATGGCGCGGAGGTACCTGATGCCGCACGACTACCTTGCCGTTGCGGTTCGAATCCCTAAGGCGACCAGCACAGCTCCCGCCAGACGGCTCATCCCATGCCGGAACCGGGGCGTGTCGATTGCCGTGCGCGCGGCGGCAACCACAGACGTCCAGAACAGCAGCCACACAAGGACGACGGCTACATGCGCGACCGCAAGCGCCGCGATCTGCAGCGCGATTGGGCGGCTGGGCGTGAGGAACTGAGGTACAAGGCTGAGATAGACCGACGCCGCCTTCGGATTGAGGACGTTGGACCACAGTCCCTGTCCAAAGCCACCAAGCTGAGCCCACGGCAAGCGCCATCGGATCCGTGCTGTTGCTTCGATGCCTCGACGCGCCGAGCGCCACGTGGTCACGCCCAACCAGATGAGATAGATGCCGCCCAGGAGCTTCACCACAGTCAGTGCCTGAGCCGACGACATGACCAAGGCCGACAAGCCAACTGCGGCAAACGTTGCGTGCACCAGGAGCCCGCACGCTGAGCCGAAAGTGACGAGCACGCCATCAGACCGCGAACCAGCGATCACCTGCTGCGTGACCAGGGTGAAGCTAGTGCCAGGAATCAACGTGAGGGGCGCGACTGCGGCCACGAAGCCGAGTACCTGATGCCACTGCACACAACCAGCCTAGCCAACAGGGAAACGCCAAGACACCCGTTCCATGGCTTGTTCCGGGCAGGCCCATGCAGCCTCAATCGCACCAGGCAAGCGAGGCCAGAGCGCCGGGGCCGCGTCCGCTTCGACTCGGAGATCATTTACGGGGCATTCTTTAGTCGGGCATAGGAATAGCTTCGACCTCAGCAATCTGCATCGCACGTTGCTCTGATATCTCTGGAGCTGTGAAGTTGACCGACTCCACGTGCTGAAGGAACTCAGTCGGCGGTGCGACCTTGTGGTAGTGGACGTAGTCCGCCCAAGCCAGGTGCCAGACCCATGTTCCATCGGTCATGATTCCGATACGCACTCGCATGTGCTCGCTGTCGGAAAATGGGTCAGGTGTGGTGCCGGGTGAAAGGAGCAGAGGTTCGGCACTCTCCAGGAAGTCTGAGAGTCTGTCGACGAGTTCCGTGGGCAGAGAGTTGACGGCACCTTCCGTATCGGTCTCCGGTTCGCCGATCCGGTGAGGTGCCGGTACCTTCTTCATGGCTGGGATCCTCAATTGATGTCCAGAGCTGCGCAGATTTCCATGATTCGTTCCTCTGAGACTTGCGGGACTCGGAAGTTCAGACCCTTTACGTGCTCGAGAAATTCGTCACTAGGGCATACCCTGTGCATGGCCACGAGGTCGGCCCAGGCCAGGTCCCATACCCATGTGCCATCGGTCATGATGCCGACGCGGACCTGGTTGTCCGGATCATCGGACAGCGGGTCCTGTCTCGTGCCGGGAGCAAGAAGAAGATCCTCCGCCGTTCCCATGAAGTCTGCGAGGCGAACGCTTATCTCCGACGAAAGGGCTCCCGCTTCAGCCTCAACCATTGCGGCTTCCTGTCATCAACCTTGAAGAGCCCAGGAATGTGAGTCACGTGCTGACCGCCACCCCTGCTCACTGGTTCCGGAAGTCAATTCCCGTCACTTCCTTGAGAATGGTGAACAGGGTATCCTCGTCGAGCTGTGGAACGGTGTAGTTGAGCTCTCTGATCCTCCGCAGGAATCCCTCTGGAAGGGCCAGATGGTATTCAGTGACGTAGTGAGGGAGGTCGTACCTCCAGACCCACTCCCCGTCGGTCTTGAGGGAAGCCCCTCCTGGGATCACAAACCCGTCCGCTCAAAGAACATCGACTTCGGCGCCCATCTCACTGAAGATGTCGACCCCATTGAGGAGATAGGCGACGATCTCGTTCTCGTCGGATTCCCCGCTCTTCCGCACTAAGCGGTGGATGGACTCGTCGTGCTTGATCCCTCCCCACTGAGCCGGCTGCTCCGGGAAGAATCCAACCGTCCGGATCATTGAATGTCCTTGCGCTGAAGGGCTGTCCTGACCAGCTGGGCGGGCGTCGCGGTCTTGCCAGCGAAGAGCAAGGCTGCTCCTCCCGGATCAGTGAACGGAGCTTTCCCCGGGGGAGCGTCAGCGGTTGATCGACTGGACTTCCTGGACGTTGATGTCCTGGGTGGTCTCGAAGGTGCCGTCGGGGAGGTCGCCGCCTTCGCCGCCGTTGCCTTCCCAGGTGATCTGCCAGGTGACCGAGGCGCTGAGCTTGTACGGCTCTCCGTTGGTGGCGCGGAGGTACCTGATGCCGCACGGCGGGGTCTTGCCGGCGTTGGCCTTCTTGTACGGGGTGCCGATGGAGCCGTCGTCGTTGATCTCGCAGTCGCCGGAGGCAGGGTAGGTCTCGGCGTCCTCGGTGCCCGGCTCCAGGTGCAGGGCGACCGGCTTCGCCGTCGTCTCCGCCCAGAGGTTGGTGTTGGGCAGCTCGGCGCGGACCTTGACCTCTTTGAAGGTGCCCTTGTCCAGCCACGCCCAAGTCGGCAGGTTCACCGTGGACTTGGCTTCCGGCTTCAGCTCGATCTCGGTGTCGGGGACCTTGACCTTGTTGTAGGCGTACTCGGCCAGGGTCTTGGCGGTGGGAGCGTTGGGAACCTCAGGAATCTCGCCCGCGTTCTGCCAGAACATGACGCGGTCGCAGTCCCAGGAATCCTCGTTGGTGGTGTCGGGTGCGACGCCGCGCCAGAAGTAGCCGTCCTTGCCGAGGTTGTAGTTGTCATACCCCTTGGCGGTGGACAGGTCGTCGTTCCAGTTGGTGGCGTCCTTGCCATCCCGGTAGTGGTCCGTCCACAGCTTCTCGCCGTACCAGGACACGTGGGGGCTGACGTCACCCTGACCCTTCGTCTCCGAGAACTCCTTTAGTTGCTCGGGTGTGAAGGCCGGCTCGTACCAGCAGGGCGGCGGCTCCCAGTTCACGTCCGTCGAGGAGATGTTGCCGCTGTCGCCCCCGGTGGGGCCGCTGACCTGGGTGACCTTGATCTGGGATTGCTTGGCGGAGGCGAACACTTCGTTGCCCTGCCTGCCGCCGGACGGCTTGGTTTCTCTGTTCGGAGGGATGTCGGCATATGCGTTGCTGCCGCTCCACATGAGCATCCCGGCAGCGATCGGGACCAAGATTCGCGAGGGCGCCGACACCCTCATGCCTGGCACTCCTTCGCCTTGCCAGTGACCTGGATGACCTGCGCCTTCCAGACCTGGGGGGAGCCGGACGAGGGGACCATGAGCAGACTGAATTTCTGGTAGCTGTCCAGGCTCTCCTTGGTGTACAGAACCTTGCCGGTCTTGATCTCCTTGCCGTAGATCTTGGCTTGGTTGCTGCAGAAGTTGACAAGGACTCGCTTGCCGCCGCTCAGTGTGGAGATGTCCTCGTCGTAGTACTTCTCCGTCCCGGTGGGGGTCCAGCCTCCCTTCACCCACTCCTGGATCTGCGACTTGACGTACTGCGCGGCTTGGTCGCCCGAGTAGTACTGGTAAGCAGGGTCGTTCGGGTCTTGCGCGACGATGCCGTGGTACATGGCGCGGATATAGTTCTGCGCGTTGGCGAGCGCCGCTGCGTGCTTGGCGTCGGACGGCTTGTCGAAGTCGAAGACCAGGTCCACGCTCTTCGGCAGCGAGAGGTCCGGCTGGTCCGCGTCTGCCTTCGAAGCCGAAGCCGACGGACTGCTCGACCCCTTGTCCGCCCCCTTGATGTCATCCGGCGACGAATCGTCACCCCCACCGCAAGCTGTGAGTAGAAGCGCCGCGGTTGCGGCGAACGTGGCGGCGGTGGTCACGGTGCGGCGGGCCACGGGCGTACTCCCCCTAGATAAGGCGTGTGTGCAACAGAGAACGAAGCTATCAGGGGCCGGTTGCGGGCTTCGGAGCAGCGATGGGGGATTGTGTGGGGATCGTGAGAACTGTGACGTGACAGTTGCGAAGGCCCCGGATCCCATGTGGTGGCGTGATCCACTCTCGATGGACAACTCCGGCTTAGCGGGCGTGGGGTGAGCAAACAGGCCGTCGGGCAAGAGGTGCCCCCTGTCTGGCCTTCGACTCCCTCAATAAGATCTCGGTAGGCTCAGTACACCCCCAACTCCACTCCCTCCACACACCACACAACACCAGGACACCCGCCATGGCGCGACGCACCACTTCCAGCTCGACGGGCAGTTCGCCGGGTCCGAGGAATCGGACGCCGCAGCCACTGCCCCGGCGGCGGCGTAGTTTCGGGGACTTCGTGAAGGCGTTCTTCGCCTTCGTCGCCCTGCTTGTTCTTCTGGTCGGAGTGCCCGGGGCGCTGGCCACGCAGATCGGGTGGCCGTTGCCGAGCGGGACGCCGAGTCTGAGCTGGCTGCAGCAGGAGATCACCGTAGGCACGTTCATCAACGTGCTGACCGTCGTCGTCTGGTTCGCCTGGGCCCAGTTCACCGCCTGCGTCCTCGTCGAGATGAAGGCCGCGCTGTCGGGCGTCGGGCTGCCGAACCGCGTGCCCGGCGCCGGGCCGAGCCAGTTGCTCGCGCGGCAGCTTGTCGCCGCGCTGTTGCTCGTCGGTGCGACCGCGGCCAGCTTCACGCCGGGACTGTCGCAGCTGGGGCAGCAGTTGGAGGGCAACCAGCGGCCGGCCGCCGCCGCGGCCCAGCAGACGCCCGGTGGGCTGCTGGGGCAGCAGCAGGAGCAGTCCGCTTCCAGTGCCGCCGCCGCGCTGGCCGAGCAGGCCGCCAACGCCGCGTCCCACGCCGCCGACAGTGGGAGCACCGCTGAGGGCGACGACACGAAGTTCTACCGGATCCAGCCGCCGGAGGGGCGTCACCACGACTCCCTCTGGGAGATCGCCGAGCGTCATCTCGGCGACGGGCGGCGGTACAAGGAGATCTACCAGCTCAACAAGGACCGTGAGCAGCCCGACGGTTCGAAGCTCTCCGAGGCCAGCCTCATCCGGCCCGGCTGGATCCTGGAGATGCCCGGCGACGCCCGCGGCGGCGACCTCGTCGAGATGCCCGACGAGGCCCCGAAGGTTTCGGAGGAGGTCCAGCAGCAGATCTCCGACTACGCCAAGACCGGCGGCGGCGATCAGCAGCAGGGCGCAGACCGGCAGGGCGATCGGGCCGGCGATCGCGACACCACGCAGATCACGATTCCCGAGCAGCGCCCGTCCGGTTCGTACGACCAGGGACAGCAGGGACAGCAGGGCCAGCAGGGCCAGGAGCACGCCAGTTCCGGCGCGGAGGCCGGGGACGAGAGTGGGTTCGGGCTCCCGCAGGCCCTCCTCGGCGCCCCCCTCCTCGCCGCCGGTCTCCTCGGTGCCCTCGGCCGCCGGCGCCGTCAGGCCCTGTGGCAGTCGGCCCTCGGTGCCGTCGGTGGGCGCCGCGGCATGATGGAGCCGCCGACGCCCACCGGTGCGGCCGCCGACGTCCAGGACGCGCTGCTCGTCGGCGCCGACCCCGAGGGCGTACGGCTTCTCGACCGGTCCCTGCGCGGTCTCGCCGCCTCGCTCGCCGAGGAGTCGCGGCCGCTGCCGACCGTGTACGCGGCCTGGATGAGCAACGGCGATCTGCATCTGCAACTCGCGCAGCCCGCCGGGCGGCCCCCGGCGCCGTGGCAGCTCGGGCAGGACCAGACGTTCTGGATGCTGGCGCGCGACGACGCCGAGCGTTACGAGGAGGTCGACACGGCGGCCCCGTACCCGGGGCTCGTCAGCCTCGGCACGATGGACGACTCGCGGCTGCTGCTCAACCTGGAGTCCGTGCCCGGCATCGTGTCGCTGAGCGGCAGCGAGCGGGACCGCGCCGGCGTGTTCGCCTCCGTGGCGGCCGAGTTGGCCACCAACGGGTGGTCCGACCGCATGACGATCACGCTCGTCGGCTTCGGGCAGGACCTGACTCCCCTCGCGCCCAACCGACTGCGCCACCTCGACGACATCGAGGCCCTGATGGAGACCATGGAGGCGGAGACCCGGCAGCGGCGCGGAGCGCTCGGTGCCGCCGGTCACGACTCCGTCCTCACCGGACGTACCGGGCCCGCTCAGCACACCCGCTGGGCCCCGCACCTCGTCCTGCTCGCCGCCGAACCGTCCGCGGACGACGCGATCAAGCTCGCCGAACTCGCCGCGGACGCGAGCCGGTTGGGCATCGGCTATCTCGTCGGTACGGAGTCGGGCGATCTGCCCGGAGCCGCCTGGGAGATGGAGATCACGAGCGAGGGCAAGCTGCTCGCACCGCTGCTCGGGCTCGAACTCGACGCGCAGCTCCTGCCGGTGGCGCAGCAGCGGGCGGTCGTCGAGCTGTTCGTCGAGGCGGACCCCGAGCGCGAGGAGACCGGCCCGTCCTCCGCTCCGCCGTTCCTCGTCGACATCAGCGAGCAGGGGCGCCCCGCGGTGTACGCGCGACTCGTCGGGCCGTACGAGATCATCGGCCTCGACACGCCGGACGGCGAGCGCAGTCCGCTGATGCACGAGGCGTTGGCGCTGCTCCTTCTGCACCGGGAGGGTGTGCACCCCCGGGTGCTGTCCTCGGCCCTGTGGCCGCGCGGCGTGACGGAGGACGTACGCGACGCGCTCGTCGAGCGGCTGCGCGACTGGCTGGGCAACGACCCGGACGGTACGCCGCGGCTGGGCACCGACGCGACCGGGCGGCTCACGCTCGCCAAGTCGGTCGTGTCCGACCTCGATGTGCTGCGGTCGCTGTACCACGAGGCGACGCAGGGACGCGGGATCAACAACCGTGCGGTGCGCGGGCGGTTGCTGACCGATGCGCTCGTGCTCGTGCGCGGGCCGCTGCTGGCCGAGCGGCCTGCGGGTCGCTACGGCTGGCTCACCCACGAGATCATCGACGCCCAACTGCCGCTGCTCGTCGCGGACATCGGGCTCGCCCTGTCCACGTTCCACCTGGAGAAGGACCGGGCGGAGAAGGCGATCGAGGCGCTCAACGCGGCGCTGGGCTCCGCCCCGGGCGACGAGCGGCTCTGGCACGAGTTGCTGCGCGCGACCCACTCGACCGGGGACGACGACCGACTGAAGAGGCTGGCCGCGGACCTTGTTTCGCGCAGCGGGGCGCGAGGGCTGCCGCCGCGTACGGAGGCGTTGCTGGACGAGCTGCTGCCGACGTGGCGCAGCGCGGTCGTGGCGGCCGGATAGGACCTGGCCCGGGTCGTATAGGACCTGGCCCGGGTCGTGTAGGACCTGGCCCGGGTCGTGTAGGACCCGGCCCGTCGTATAGGGCCTAGCCCAGCTCGGACAGGGCCTTGCGAAACGGGGGCTGCGCCCTCCGCCCCCCCCCAACACGGCTCGCACCTCGGCTGCGGGCCGTCTGGGGCCGGTCGCGCAGTTCCCCGAGCCCCTGAAGGGCCGCGCCCCTTGCCCGGCGGCGTAGGTGGTGCGACCTCACTGCCCGCCAGGCATCACCGTCCGCCGGGCATCAGCCTCCGCAGGGCCGACAGCAGTCCGCCCGTCTGGCTGTCGGTCGCCCGGCGGGCCTCCGCATCCTCGGCGCCGTCCCGTATCCGGGCGGCCGGTGCCGGTTGCCGTGCCGTGCTGGTGGCGGCGAGCTCGTAACGTACCGGAAGTTTCCGCAGACCTCGCACCATCGGCCCTGACCGCCACAGCAACCGATGCTCCGGAACCGCGAGTTCCGCCCAGTCGAAGTGCTCGAAGAAACGCCCCACAGCGGTGGTCACGATCATGCTTCCCAGCTCGCGGGCGGCGCCGGGGCACTGGTGATGCCCGGCGCCCCAGCCCAGGTGCGCCCGCGTGCTGTTCACGGAGTCGGCGATGTGGGAGGAGCCGGTCGACAGCATGTCCTGGTGGGCGGCCGCGGCCGACGGCATGGCGACATCGCCGGCTCGCACCCAGAAGTTGCCCAGCCGCACGTCCCGCGCGGCAAAGCGGAAGGGCAGGTTGGCGGTCGGCGGATTGATCAGCACCGCACGGTTGAGCGTCTCCTCGAGCTGCCCGGTCGACAGGGTGCGGCGCACCGCCGTGTTGCCGAGCAGCACCTCCAACAACGTGTTCAGCACCATGGTGTTGGTGATGTCGTTGAGGTAGACGGCGTTCATGAACAGCTCACGGCCGAGCTGTTCGTCGGAGAGGCCGGGGTCCGCGAGCAGCATGTGCGACGTCAGGTCGTCGCCGGGGCGCTCCCGGCGGAGGGCGGCCACCTGGGTCATGGCCGCCAGAGCGCGCCCGGTGGCGGGCCCGGCCCCCGGACCGCCGTCGAGCATCAGCCACAGATCCATGACCAGCTCGTCGCCGAGGTCGCTGGGGAAGCCGAACAGCTTGGTGGTCACCATCAGCAGCAGCGGCCTGGTGTACTGCGCGCACATGTCGGCGACTCCGAAGGGTCCCGACTCCGCGGCCAGCGTGCCGACGAGTTCGTCCGTGTACTGGGCGACCGCCGTCCGCAGTTCCCACCCCTGCGGGCTGTGCCCGTCCTGGAAGGGGTGCAGCGCCGAGTTGTGTGTCTGCCGGGCGAGCCGGTGCTCCTCGTCGTCCATGAACATCGTCTGCCGTACTTCGTACCCCGCGAGCAGCGGCCAGTCGGGCGGCAGCAGGCCCTGCGCCCGCGCCCTCCAGTGCCGGACGTCGCGGCGCCACACACTCTCGTTCCGCAGCACCTCCAGGACCTCGCGATAGCCGAGAACCAGCCACACCGGTACGCCCATCAGTTCCACCGGTGCCACGGGGCCGTACTGGCTGCGCAGCCGCTCGTACACGCCGGCCGGATCGGCATCGAACTCCGATGTGAGCAGCGGTTCTTTCGGTAGCGACTCGAGCGTCGGTCCGTCGCCCGGTGCGCTCGTGATCCTCTCCATGGCGCAACAGATACCGCACGAATCGCGCCAGAGGGTGATCGAGCCAGTAACCGTTACGGGTTGGTGATGGCCGAATGACATGCAGTGACATCCGTACAAAGTGGCCGGCGCACGCGTCCTGCGGCCGCGGGCGCATACGTAAGGTGTGCGGGTGGATCTCGATCAATGGCTGCCGGGCGCCGCCGCCGTCTGGGGAGCCGCCCTCGGGCTGCTCATACCGCGCTGCGCCTACCGGTTCTCCGTGGAGCCGGAGGAGGACTGGCGCGACCGCTGCCCGGACGGCCATGCCATCGGCGGCTGGATCGGCGTGGCCCGCTGCCGTGACGGCGGCGGTCATGCCTACGGGCCCAGCGCGCCCTTCGTGGCCCTCGCCACCGCGCTCGTCTGTGCGGCCCTCGCCGCGGCGACCGGCACTCGGCCCGAGCTGGGCGTCTGGCTCCTGCTCGCTCCCCTCGGCGTACTTCTGGCGGTCGTCGACTTCACGGTGCAGCGGTTGCCGGACGTGCTGACGCTGTCGCTCGCCGGGGCGGCGCTCGCCCTGCTCGCCGTCGTCGCGGCGGTGCCCGAACACGCCGGAGAGTGGCTGACCGCGCTGCTCGGCGCGCTCGCGCTCGGCGCCGGGTACTTCGTGCTCTTCCTCATCAATCCGCAGGGGATGGGGTTCGGGGATGTGAAGCTCGCCCTCGGGCTCGGGGCCGTGCTCGGGTGGTACGGGTGGGGGAGCTTGGTGCTGGGCACCTTCGCCGGCTTCCTGTTCGGCGGGCTGTACGGGTTGGGGCTCGTCGTCGTCCGCAGGGCCGGGCGCAAGACCTCGATCCCCTTCGGCCCCTTTCTCATCGCGGGCGCCTTTGTGGGGACCCTCATCGGGGCGTACGCGGCCTGACGCCGGCCCGGCGCCCGCCCGATGCCGGCCCGGCGCCCGCCTGACTCCGGGTCCACGCCCGCCTGACTCCGGCCCGGCGTCGGCCTGACGTCGGGTGATCCAATCTCCTGGCGTACGCTGGATCGGTCCGTCCACACCCTTACGAAAGGGACGCTCCGGTGACCGAGAAGGCCGACCTTCAGTCCGTCCTCGACCGTGCCGCCGAGGGTGGGCGGATCACCCCCGAGGAGGCGCTCGACCTGTACCGGGACGCCCCGCTGCACGCGCTGGGCGCGGCCGCCGACGCGGTACGCCGTCGCCGGTACGCCGGTACGGAGCACATCGCGACGTAC
>NZ_VCHX02000089.1 GCF_005768555.2 Streptomyces sporangiiformans | reverse complement strand
GCCCGGCACCGGTGCCCTCCGGTGCCGGGCCCCTCCTTGCGTCGGCCTGGTCCGGACCCTCAACCGGAGAAGCCGACGCGCGCGAGCCGCAGCGGGCCGCGCAGTCTGATGTGCAGGTCATGGACCTCGGCGGCATGGCACGGGGCGTCGACGGTGGTGTAGTCGTACGGGCCCGCGGTCGCCGGGATCTCGAGCCGTGCGAGGACCGGGCCGTCGGGCAGGGCCAGTTCGACCGAGCCCTCGCCCGCCGCCACAACGGTGACGGTGGTCGTTGCGGGGCCGAAGTCGCAACGGCGGAAGACCAGTTCGGCCTCGCCGCCGTCGACCGGTGCCACCGCGTCGCCCGATACCTTTGTGCGGTCGACGATCTCGGCGCGACTCTGCTCGTCGAAGTCGGCCGCGTTCAGGCCGTGTCCGAGGACCGGGCGGGGGGCCGCGGGGGCGCCGTCGAGTTCGATCGTCCCGCGCAGGCGGATGTCCTCGCTGGATGCGCCCACGAGGACGTCGTACGCTCCCGGCTCCAGCCGCCACCGGCCGTGCGCCACATCCCAGAACTCGAAGGTGGAGAGCGGGAGTTCGAAGGTGAGCTCGGTGGAGGCGCCGGGGGCGAGGCGCACGCGGCGGTGTGCGGCCAGTTCGCGGCGGGGGCGGGGGACCGATGGGTTCACCGCGCGTGTGTAGAGCTGTGCGACCTCGTCGGCGGCCACCTCGCTCGTGTTGATGACGGTGAAGGTGACCTTCACCTTGCCCTCGCCGGGCACGGCCTCGAGACCGCTGTAGGCGAAGGACGCGTACGACAGGCCGTGGCCGAACGGGAAGAGCGGGGTGCCCTCGAAGTAGAGGTACGTCTGGCGGCCGCCGATCACGTCGTAGTCGAGAAGATCGGGGAGGTCCGCGTCGGAGGCGTACCAGGTCTGCGGGAGACGGCCGGCGGGGGAGACGTCGCCGGCCAGGACGCGGGCCAGGGCGGTGCCCGCGGCCTGACCGCCGTGGGCGGTCCACAGGACGGCGGGGAGGTTCGCGTGGTCCACCGCGTACGGGTACGCGGAGACGAGGACCAGCGCCGTGTTCGGGTTCGCGGCGCGAGCGGCGCGCAGCAGGCGTTCCTGGTGGGCGGGCAGGCGGAGCGTGGTGCGGTCCTCGGTTTCGCGACCGTTGATGTGCGGGTCGTTGCCCGCGAACACGAGGACCACGTCGGCGGTGGCGGCGGCCCGGGTCACCGCGTCCTCGCCGGGCTCGGTGACGATCAGCTCGAAGATCTCCGGAGCCTCGGCACCTTCGGCACCTTCAGCGTCTTCGGCACCTTCAGCGTCTTCGGCACCTTCAGCGTCTTCGGCACCTTCAGCTTCTTCGGCGTTTTCCGCGGCAACCTTTACGCCCTCGGCGGCGACAGAGACGTAGCGACCCGTCCCTACGTGCTTCAGGAGGTGGCCGCCCGCATGGGAATCATGCGGTTCCAGGCGGAAGGTCTCCTGGACGACCCAGCCTCCGGGCTGGTCCGCCGACGCGCGTACGTAGCCGTCGTCGGCGACCGAGAGGTAGCGGCCGTCGGGGGCGCGGAGGGTGAGGACCCCCTCGCCCCAGTCGATCAGCGCGAGGTCCGTGCCGGTGGCGTCGGTGGTGAGCGGGGGCAGGTCCGTGCGGCCCGCGAGGAGTGCCGGGTCCAGCGCGCCCTCCGCGCCCCGGGCCCCGCCGGTCGTGTCGTCGGCCGGCGGGACGCTGAGATACGTACCGGCCGATGTCTTCAGGCGTACGCGGTCCACTCCCTCGGCGAAGTCGACGCGCTCGGCGCCGAATCGCTCGTACAGGCCCTCCAGAGGGGTGGAGCGGTGGATGAGGGTGCCGCTGTACCAGTCGAGCTTGCACTCGTCGGCGAGCAGGCCGACCACGGCGACGCGCGGCCCGCCGCCCGGGCTGCCGGTCAGGGGCAGCAGGCCGTCGTTCTTGAGCAGGACGATCGCCTGTTCCGCGGCCTCCTGGGCGAGGGCGCGGTGGCCGGGGGTGTCGAAGTCCCTCAGGGCGGCGTACGGATCCAGGCGGGCGTCGAACTCGCCGAGGCGGAAACGGACCGTGAGCTGGCGGCGGACCGCCGCGTCGATGTCCGCCTCGCTCAGCAGGCCCGCCTCCAGGGCGCCCTGGAGGCGGGCCACGATCTTCGAGCTGTCCGTGCCGTGATCGGTGAAGCTGTCGACACCGGCGATCAGCGCGGCCGCCGTCGCCTCCTCGTGCGTGTCGAAGTAGTGCTCGGAGTCCACCAGATTGGAGGGCGCGCCCGCGTCCGAGCAGACCAGGAGTTCCTGGTCGGTCCAGGTGCGCAAGTGCTCGCGCAGATACGGCGACACATGGTTGGGGCGGCCGTTGACCAGGTTGTACGCGGGCATCACACCGGCCACCGCGCCCGCCTCGACGGTCTCCCGGAAGGCGCGCAGGTCGTACTCGTGCAGGACGCGGGGGCGGACGGACGAGGATGTGGTGTCCCGGTTCGTCTCGTTGTTGTGCGCGAGCCAGTGCTTGAGGACGGGGGCCGTGCGCCAGTACGCGGGGTGGTCGCCGCGCAGGCCGCGGGTGTACGCCGTCGCGATCGCCGAGGTCAGCCCGGGATCCTCGGAGTAGCCCTCCTCGTTGCGGCCCCAGAGGGGATGGCGCAGGAGATTGACCGTCGGCGCCCAGACGTTGAGGCCGACGCGGTCGTCACGGGCCCGCATCGCCCGCACCTCGGCGGAGACCGCCTCGCCCACGCGGCGTACGAGATCGTCGTTCCAGGTCGCGCCGAGGCCGACGGCCTGCGGGAACACCGTCGCCGGGCCCATCCAGGCCACCCCGTGCAGCGCCTCCTGTCCGGTGCGGAAGGCGGCGACGCCGAGCCGCTCCACCGCCGGCGCGAACTGGTGCAGCAGCGCGATGCGCTCGGCCACGGTGAGGCGCGACAGCAGATCGTCGATGCGCTTCGCGAACGGCAGCTGCGAGTCACGGAACGGCGGCGTTTGAGCGGTCACGCTGGGACCCCTTGCGAAGAGCGGCGGAGGACTTTCGAAGCGCTTCGATGCTCATTCGACCGAGGGGCGGGTGTCAAGACATCCTGAGGCAGCGGCTCCGTACCCGTACGACGTCTCAGGGGCGCGAAGAGAGAGATCCAGGCCCGTATGCCTCCCAGGAATCTCCGAATCGGCTCTTGTGCACCCCCAGGCGTTCACTTAACCTCGCAGCAACATCGAAGCGCTTCGACTGTCGAACGTGCCCACCACGTGCGCGCATTCCTCCGAGGTCCGCTTCAGCTCAGCCGGATTCACTCAAGACACCGCAGCCGACGACCCCACCGCCGGGTGTCATGGTGTGCGCCATGAAGGGTTGACGCAATGACGCCGAATACCTCCGCCCCCAGCCGGAGAAGCTTCCTCGCCTCCACGGCGGTCGCCGCCGCGGTGACCGGCGGCATGCCGCTGCTCGCCGCCTGCGGCGGTTCCGGCAGCGGTTCGAAGGAGGGCACGACCTCGGGCAAGGACGCGCAGAAGGTCCTCCCCGCGTTCGTGGCGCAGAACGTGGTGACCCCCGACATCGCGTCGAAGAACGGCTCCGCCGCCGGCTTCACCAGCAAGATGTCGCTCGCCGAGCTGAAGACCTCGGTGCCCCAGAAGCTCGGCAAGGGCAGCACCATCAAGATCATGTCGCCGTTCTGGGGTTCGCCGCCGAAGAGCAGCAACCCCTACTACTCGGCGATGAACAAGGTCATCGGCGCCGAGCTCGTCTGGCAGAACCAGGACGGCAACACCTACGACGAGAAGCTGGGCGCGGTCCTCGCCTCCAGCGACATGCCGGATGTCGTGGTCATCCCGAGCTGGAACATGGGCGGCAAGATCCCCAGCGCCATCATCAGCAAGTTCGCCGACCTCGGTCCGTACCTCTCCGGCGACAAGGTCAAGGAGTACCCGAACCTCGCCGCCATCCCGAGTGACGCCTGGCAGTACGCCATCTTCGGCGGGAAGCTGCGTGGTCTGCCGCAACCCGCCCCCACGGTCACCGGCATCGTGCCCTTCTACCGCAAGGACGTCTTCGACAAGGAGGGGTACGAACTCCCCACCTCCGCCGAGGAGTTCCTGGCCCTCGCCAAGGACATCACCAACGCCAAGGCGAAGGTGTGGGCCTGCGACGACATGAAGTGGACCGCCTTCAACATCTTCGGTGTGCTGTCCGGCGGCGAGAAGCCGCTCGGCTGGAACCTCGTCGACGGCAAGCTGATCTACCGCGTGGAGACCGACGAGTACCTCGAAGCGCTGGAGTGGACACGGAAGTTGTACGCGGCGGGCGTCGTCCACCCCGACGCCAAGGCAGTGAACCAGGGCAACGCGGGTCAGCGTTTCACCGATGGCCAGGTCCTGATGTACAACCAGAACATCTCGGACTGGTGGGGAAAGATGGCCGAACAGGCCACCCAGAACAAGGACTTCCGCATCAGCGGCATGGACATCTTCGGCCATGACGGCGGCGACCCCGAGCTGTGGGCCGGATCGCCCGCGGGCATCTTCGCATTCATCAACAAGAAGGCGTCGAAGGCCGTGATCCACGACGTGCTGGCCGCCGCGAACGTCACCGCCGCCCCGTACGGCACCAAGGAGTACATGCTCACCAACTACGGGGTGGAGGGCACGCACTACACCGTCAAGGACGGCACACCGGTCAAGACCGACAAGGGCAACACGGAAGTCCTGAACGCCTACGTCATGCTCGCCAGCCCCGCCCCGACCATCGCGCATCCCGACTTCCCGGACATCGCGAAGGAACAGGTTCAGTGGCAGCAGCGGATGGGCGCCTTCACCAAGAAGTCCTCCTTCTTCGGCCTCCAGATCACCGAACCGGCCCGCTACACCAACCTCTCCAATGACTTCGAGCAGTTGGAGGACGACGTCGTCCGCGGCCGCAAGAAGATCAGTGACATGCAGCAAGCGGTGTCGGACTGGAAGAGCCAGGGCGGCGGCAAGCTGCGCGACTGGTACAAGAAGCTGCTGGACGACAACGGATCCGCGCAGGGGTGACGAGGTGGCTCACGGCACCACACCGGGCGCCGCCGCCCGCACCGCCTCGCCGGCGCCTACGGACACCGCCGACCCGTCCGCCGGCCGGGCGAAGGGCCGCACAACGGCCACCAAGCCCGCCGCGGTCTCCAAGCCTTCGAAGGGCGGCACCTTCAGGACCCGCTTCAAGCGGGACCGCACGCTGATCCTGATGACCCTGCCGGCCATCGTGCTGGTCCTGGTCTTCAACTACATACCGATCCTGGGCAATGTCGTCGCCTTCCAGGAGTACGACCCGTACATCAGCGACAACGGCTTCATCGCCATGCTGGAGAGCCCCTGGGTGGGCTTCGAACAGTTCCAGCGGATCTTCGACGACCCGGCGTTCTGGGACGCCGTCCAGAACACCTTCGTCCTGTTCGCGCTCCAGTTGGTGCTCTTCTTCCCGATCCCGATCCTGCTCGCGCTGCTCATCAACAGCGTGATCAGGCCGCGCGTGCGGGCGGTGTCCCAGGCAGTGCTCTACCTGCCGCACTTCTTCTCCTGGGTGCTGGTCATCACCGTCTTCCAGCAGATCTTCGGCGGCGCCGGAATCATCGCGCAGACCCTGCGGCAGCACGGGTACGAGGGCTTCGACCTCATGACCGACCCGGGAATCTTCAAGTTCCTGGTTACCGCGGAGGGCGTGTGGAAGGACGCGGGCTGGGGCATCATCGTCTTCCTCGCCGCGCTGGCGTCCGTGAGCCCCGATCTGTACGAGGCCGCGGCCATGGACGGGGCCGGGCGGTGGCGCCGTATGTGGCACGTCACGGTGCCCGCGTTGCGCCCGGTGATCGCACTGCTGCTGGTGCTGCGCGTAGGTGACGCGCTCACGGTCGGCTTCGAGCAGATCCTGCTGCAGCGGGACGCGGTGGGGCCGGGCGCGGCGGAAGTCCTCGACACATATGTGTGGTGGAACGGCGTCCGCAACCAGGACTTCAGCTACGCGGCCGCCGCGGGCCTGATCAAGGGTGTGGTGGGTCTGGGACTCGTCCTCGCGGCGAACAAGGTCGCCCATCTCATGGGCGAGCAGGGGGTGTACAAGAAGTGAGCGCCGTGACCGAAGAGCGGCCGAAGGCTCCTGGCCGCTGGGCCGCCCCGCCGAGGCCCGTGTGGGAGGAACAGCCCACCAAAGCAGGGCTCGCGAGCAAGGGCATCGTCCTGGCAGGTGCCTGCCTCGGCGTCCTGTTCCCGCTGTGGATCGTCGTCGTCACCAGCCTGTCCTCGAAGCAGACGATCTCCGAGGCCGGCGGACTGGTCGTGGTTCCCAAGGACATCACGTTCATCGCCTATCAGGAGCTGCTGAGCGGCGGCCAGGTCACCCGCGCCAGCATCGTCAGCCTGTGCGTCACCCTCGTCGGCACGCTCTTCTCGATGACGGTGTCCGTCCTCGCGGCGTACGGGCTCTCCCGCATCGGGTCGGTCGGGCACCGCTGGATGCTGATGGCCCTGCTCGCGACGATGTTCTTCGGCGCCGGCCTCATCCCGACCTACCTGCTCGTGCAGTCCCTGGGGCTGACGGACACCTACCTCGCGCTGATCCTGCCGAGCGCGATCAGTGTCTTCAACATCCTGGTGCTGCGCGCGTTCTTCATGGGCATCTCGCAGGAGCTCATCGACAGCGCGCGGATCGACGGGGCCGGAGACTGGTGGATCCTCTGGAAGATCGTGATACCGCTTTCGCGTGCCGTCATCGCGGTGATCACGCTCTTCTACGCCGTCGGCTACTGGAGCGCGTGGTTCAACGCGTCGATCTATCTGAGCGACCAGGACATGATGCCGCTGCAGAACGTCATGATCCAGCTCGTCCAGAAGCAGGAACCCCCGGTCGGTCTGGGTCAGGCCATCAAGACCGGCCAACTGTCCGGGCTGGCCGTCCAGATGGCGGTCATGGTCATGGCCCTCCTCCCGGTAGCCGTCCTCTCGCCTTTCGTCCAGCGGCACTTCAAGAAGGGCATGCTCACCGGCGCGGTAAAAGGCTGACTCCGGTCAGCCCGCTTTCCCAGGCCCACGACTCCACCGCGCCGATCCGCGGGGCGAGCCGGGGGAGCCTCGGACGGCCGTGAACCGCGGGTCGTTCGTGGCTGGTCGCGCCCACGCGGCGGAGCCGCATATGTCACAGCCCCGCGCCCCTCCGGGGCGCTCCTCGCCCCTCCAACCCCCTCCCCGAACGAGGTATGTCATGCGCACGCCCAGCCTGAGCAGACGAGCCGTTCTCGCCGGGACCGCCGCCGCGGCCGCGCTCTCCGCAGTCCCCCTTGCCGGCTCCCCGGCACAGGCGGCCACCGGCGCGGACGCGCCCGCGTACCGCTGGCGCAACGTCGTCATCGGCGGCACCGGCTTCATCACCGGTTTGCTCTTCCACCCGTCCGTACGCGGGCTCGCCTACGCCCGTACGGACATCGGCGGCGCCTACCGCTGGGACGACCGGGCCGCGCGCTGGACGCCGCTCACCGACCACATCGGCTGGGACGACTGGAACCTCCTCGGCGTGGAGGCGATGGCGGTCGACCCCGCGCACCCGAACAGGCTGTTCCTCGCGCTCGGTACGTACGCCCAGTCGTGGGCCGGCAACGGCGCGGTCCTGCGCTCCGAGGACCGTGGAGCCACCTGGACCCGCACCGACCTGAACGTGAAGCTCGGCGCCAACGAGGACGGCCGGGGCACGGGGGAGCGCCTCCTCGTCGACCCGCGCGACAGCGACACCCTGTGGCTGGGCACTCGGCACGACGGGCTGCTCAAGTCGGCCGATCGCGGCGCCACCTGGGCAGCCGTGACCGCCTTCCCGGCGAAGGCGAACGCCTCCGGGCAGGGCGTCACGTTCCTTGTCGCGGCAGGCCGTACCGTCTACGCCGGCTGGGGCGACGGCGACGGCACCTCGGGCACCGCGAACCTGTACCGCACGGCCGACGGCACGACCTGGGAGGCCGTACCCGGGCAGCCGTCCGGCACCTCGGCCAAGGTCCCGATCCGGGCCGCGTACGACCAGCGCACCCGCGAGCTGTACGTGACGTACGCCGACGCGCCCGGACCCAACGGCCAGTCCAACGGCAGCGTGCACAAACTGCGCACCGCGACCGGCAAGTGGGCCGAGGTGACCCCCGTGAAGCCGGGCGGCACCACGGACGACGGCTCGGCGGACACCTTCGGTTACGGCGGGGTCGCCGTCGACGCCTGCCGTGCGGGCACGGTCGTCGTGGCCACGAACAACCGCTGGGCGGCCGTCGACACGCTCTTCCGGACCACCGACGGCGGTCGCACCTGGACGTCTCTCAAGGACGCTGCCGTCTTCGACGTGTCCGAGACTCCCTTCCTCAACTGGGGCGGCGACAAGCCGAAGTTCGGCTGGTGGATCCAGGCGGTCGCCGTGGACCCGTACGACTCGAAGCACATCGTGTACGGGACCGGCGCGACCCTCTACGGCACGCGCGACCTCAAGCGCTGGGCGCCACAGATCCGCGGCCTGGAGGAGACGTCCGTGCGCCAGCTGATCTCGCCCCCGGTCGGGGAGGCGCACCTGCTCAGCGGGCTCGGGGACATCGGCGTGATGTACCACGAGCGGCTCACGGCGTCTCCGTCGCGCGGCATGGCGGCGAACCCCGTGTTCGGGTCGGCGACGGGACTCGCACAGGCCGCGGCCAAGCCGTCGTACGTCGTCCGGGCGGGCTGGGGCGACCACGGCAACGGCGCGTACTCGAACGACGGCGGACAGACCTGGGCGCCCTTCAAGGCCCAGCCCGACATCGCCAAGAACGCACCGGGGCCGATCGCCACCAGCGCCGACGGCGCCACGCTGCTGTGGTCCTTCGTGCACTGGGACGGCACGAAGTACGCGGCGCACCGCTCCGCTGACAACGGCGCGACCTGGTCCGAGGTCTCCTCCTTCCCGAAGGGCGCCACGCCGGTCGCCGACCCGGCCGACCCGACGCTCTTCTACGCGTACGACACCGACACAGGAACGCTATACGCCAGCACTGACAGTGGCCGTTCCTTCACGGCCCGTGCCGGTGGACTGCCGTCCGGGGACGTCCAGTTCAAGCTGGTCGCGGCTCCCGGGCGCTCCGGGGACCTGTGGCTGAGCGTGAAGTGGAACGGGCTGTACCGGTCCACCGACGGCGGGGCGGCCTTCTCGAAGGTGGACAGCTGCCGGGCCTCGTACACGCTCGGTTTCGGGAAGGCGGCCGACGGCGCCGACTACCCGGCGATCTACCAGGTCGGCTCGACGGAGACCATCACCGCCGTCTACCGGTCCGACGACGAGGCGAAGACGTGGGTGCGGATCAACGACGACGCCCATCAGTGGGGGTGGACCGGCGAGGTTGTCGTGGGTGATCCGCGGGTGTACGGCCGGGTGTATCTGGCCACGAACGGGCGCGGCATCCAGTACGGGGATCCCGCCTGATGTCCCGGCTCGACGAGGTGACCCGGGGCCGCATCCTCTTCGGCGGTGACTACAACCCCGAGCAGTGGCCCGAGGAGACCTGGCACGAGGACGTACGCCTCATGAGGGACGCCGGAGTCAACTCCGTCACGCTCGGTGTCTTCTCCTGGGCGAAGCTCGAACCCCGGCCCGGGGCACGGGAGTTCGGCTGGCTCGACCGGCTGATGGACCTCATGCACGCCAGCGGCATCGGTGTCGTCCTCGCGACGCCCACCTCCTCGCCCCCGCCCTGGATGGGCCGGCTCCACCCCGAGACGCTGCCCCGCGACGAGGACGGCCGCACCGAATGGTGGGGCGGCCGCCAGCACTTCTCGCACTCCAGCGCCGTCTACCGCCGCTACGCCGCCGCCATCACCGAGGACCTGGCCGCCCGCTACGGCGGCCATCCAGCCCTCACGATGTGGCACATCAACAACGAGTACTGCACCTTCGACTGGGGCGACGAGGCCGCCGGCACCTTCCGCCGCTGGCTCCAGGACAAGTACGGCACGCTCGACGCCCTCAACGCCGCCTGGGGAACGGCGTTCTGGAGCCAGGGCTACGGCGACTGGGACGAGATCCTCCCGCCGCGCCACGCCCACTACATGAAGAACCCCACGCAGGTCCTGGACTTCAGGCGCTACACCTCCGACATGCTCCTGGAGTGTTACGTCGCCGAGCGCGACATCGTCCGCCGGCACACCCCGCACCTCCCGGTGACCACCAACTTCATGCCGATGTGGGTGGGGCAGGACGCCTGGAAGTGGGTCACGGAGGAGGACGTCGTCTCCGTCGACCTCTACCCGGACCCGCGCGACCCCTTCGGAGCCCAGAACGGCGCGCTCGTCCAGGACATGACGCGCTCCCAGGCCGGGGGCGGCCCGTGGATGCTCATGGAGCAGGCGGCCGGTCCCGTCAACTGGCGGGGCGTCAACCACCCCAAGCCACGGGGCCTCAACCGGCTCTGGTCCCTGCAGGCCGTCGCCCGCGGCGCCGACGCCGTCTGCTACTTCCAGTGGCGGCAGTCCCGGCAGGGCGCGGAGAAGTTCCACTCCGGGATGGTGAGCCACGCGGGGGAGGCGGGCCGCACCTTCCAGGAGATCAAGGGGCTGGGCGCCGAACTCGCCGCCATCGGCCCCGAAGTGACCGGCAGCCCATTAGCCGCCGATGTCGTCGTCCTGCACGAGTGGAACGCCTGGTGGGCCGGCGCGCAGGAGAGCCGGCCCTCCCGCGAGGTCGACTACCCGCAGGTCGTACGCGCCTGGCACCGGGCTCTGTGGGAGGCCCACGTCACGACCGACTTCGCGCACCCCGAGCACGACCTGTCCGCGTACCGACTCGTCGTCGTTCCCCAGCTGTACCTGCTCACGGACGCGGCGATCGACAACCTCCTGTCGTACGTGCGCGGCGGCGGCACCCTCGTCTGCGGCTTCCTGACCGGGATCGCCGACGAGGACGACCGCGTGCGGCCGGGCGGCATGGACGCGCGGCTGCGGGAGCTCTTCGGCATTCGCACCCTGCACGAGTGGTGGCCGCTGGAGGCGGGGGAGAGCGCCGAGTGCGACGGTTTCGTGGGGACCTTGTGGTCCGAGGAGCTGGAAGTGGAGGGCGCTGACCAGGTCATCCCGTACAAGGGCGGCGAGCTCGACGGGCTTCCGGCCGTGCTGCGCAAGGGGCGTGCCTGGTATGTGTCCACGCTGCCCGAACCGCCCGCGCTGCGTGACCTGATGGCGGACGTGGCGGCCGGTGCGGGGGTGCGGCCGGTGCTGGACGGCCTCCCCGCCCAGGTCGAGGCCGTCCGCCGCGGTGACCTGCTCTTCTTGCTCAACCATGGGCGCGAGACGGTCACGGTGGAGGTGCCGGGCACCCACCGGGATCTGCTCACCGGCGAACAGGTCGCCGCAGTCGTGGAGTTGGAGCGTTACGGAGCGGCGGTGCTGGCACGGTGAGCACACGGACGCCGCCCACGCCCTCCTCGCATCCCAGGCCCTCTCCGCATCCCGCGCCCTCCCCTCATGCCAGGACTTCCTCCGGAGCGCGACAGCTCTTCCCACGCGCCGGAGAAGACTGCGTCTCCGCTCCGGAGTCGCAGTGAAACCTCACATCTCCCCCCACCCATGGAAGGGACAGCCATGGCAACACGCACACTCCCCAGGGTCGCCAAGGCCCTGATCGCCCCCGCGCTCGCGCTCGGCGCCACCATCGGCCTCGCCGCCGCACCGGCCCAGGCCGCCGTCTGGAACTCCTGCGACCAGTGGGGCAACACCAGCCTGAACGGCTACACGCTGTACAACAACATCTGGGGCTCCGGTGCCGGCAGCCAGTGCGTCTGGGCCAACTCCGGTACCAACTGGGGTGTCTGGGCCAACCACCCCAACACCGGCGGCATCAAGTCCTACCCGAACTCCAAGAAGGTGGTCAACAAGTCGATCACCTCGCTCGGTTCGCTCACCAGCAGCTACAACGTCACCGTCCCGTCCTCGGGCGCGTACAACTCCTCGTACGACATCTGGGACACCGACTACGACTACGAGATCATGCTCTGGGTGAACTACAACGGAGCCGTCGGCCCGCTGGGCACCTCGCAGGGCAACGTCACTCTCGGCGGCCACACCTGGACCGTCTACAAGGGCAACAACGGCGCCAACGAGGTCTTCTCGTTCCTGCGCACCTCGGACTCGAACTCCGGCACCGTTAACATCTTGCCGATCCTCAAGTGGATCAAGGACACCAAGGGCTGGATGGGCAACGAGACCATCGGTGACGTGCAGTTCGGCTTCGAGATCACCTCCTCCTCCGGTGGCCTCGACTTCCGCACCAACAACCTGACGGTCTCCAGCAGTTGATCCACCTGCTCACCCGGGTGACCAGGTGACCGGACCGGCTCCGTCCTCCGGCGGAGCCGGTCCGTCGTCGGTGGTGACCCGGCAACCTTCCCCCGCCCGGCGGCGACCCTGGAACGAAACCTTCCCCATGGACGAGGCCCAGATGAAGAGATCGAGCCGTACCGCGCGGCGACAACGCCGGCGCCGCCCCGGCAAGCTCCTGTCCGGGACGCTCGCCGCGCTTCTCGTGGGTACCGCAGGCGTGCTGACGCTGCATCACGCCGCGAGCGCCGCCCAGGAGATTCCGGCACCCGCGAACAAGGCCACCGCGGCGCTGGCCGCCGCCCGCGTCGCCGAGAAGCTCGACCGGGGACCGGTCGCGGTCCCCGCCACCGGCGGCATCCTCGTCACCTGGCGCATGCTCGGCGACGACCCGGAGAACGTGACGTTCCGCCTCTACCGCGGCGGCACCCTCATCCAGGAGACCCAGAAGACCAACTACCTGGACACCGACGGCAGTTCCAGTTCCACCTACGAGATTCGCGCCATCGTGGGCGGCACCGAGACGGCGGGCGGCACCGCGCGCGTCTGGGCGGGCGGCCGTCTCGACATCCCCCTGCAGAAGCCCCCTGGCGGCACCACGCGCGACGGCGTCGCCTACACCTACTCCGCCAACGACGCGAGCGTGGGCGACCTGGACGGCGACGGGCAGTACGAACTCGTCCTCAAATGGGTGCCGTCCAACGCCACTGACGTCGCCAACTCCGGTACGTGCACGGGGCCGACCGTCTTCGACGCGTACGAGCTCAGCGGCACCCGGCTGTGGCGGGTCAACCTCAGTACGAACGTGCGCAGCGGCTCCCACTACGACTCGTTCCAGGTCTACGACTACAACGGTGACGGCAAGGCCGAGATGGCCGTCCGCACCTCCGACGGCTCCCGCGACTCCGCCGGCGCGGTCATCGGCGACGCGAACGCCTCCCACCTCGCCGACAACTGCGCGGTGATCAGCGGCCCGGAGTACCTGTCCGTCTTCAACGGCCGGACCGGTCGCGTCATGGACTCCGTCCCCTTCGAGCCCGCCCGGGGCTCGGTGTCCGACTGGGGCGACACCTGGGGCAACCGCGAGGGCCGCCTGCTGTCCGCCACCGCGTACCTGGGCGGCTCGACGCCCAGCATGGTGTTCAGCCGCGGCATCTATGAGCGCATCGCGCTCGCCGCGTACACGTGGAACGGCACGGACCTCACCCGCACCTGGAAGTTCGACACCAACTCCTCGACGAACCACGGCAAGGGCTACGACCAGCAGGGCAACCACAACCTCGCCGTGGCCGACGTCGACGCGGACGGCAGGGACGAGATCCTCTACGGCGCCATGGCCGTCGACGACAACGGCAGCGCCCTGTGGACCACCAAGCTCGGACACGGCGACGCCCTGCACGTCGGCGATCTCCTCCCGTCCCGCGCCGGTCTCGAATCCTTCAACGTCCACGAGCACACCGACGCCGCCTACGGCTACGAGATGCACGACGCCCGCACGGGTCAGATCCTCTGGGGCGCGCGCACCGGCACGGACGTCGGCCGCGGTCTCTGCGCGGACCTCACGCGGGACCACGCCGGCGCCGAGTGCTGGTCCAGCGGGGGTGGGCTCTATACGGCCAACGGTACGAAGATCAGCGACTCCGTCCCGTCCTTCGGCGGCGGGGCCTCGTACAACTCGGCGATCTGGTGGGACGGCGACGCCCACCGCGAACTGCTCGACCACCGCTGGTCGGGCAGCGCCGGGGTCGGCTACGGCCAGATCCTGAAGTACAGCGGATCGACCGACCTCACCCGCATCTGGCTCGACCAGGACGCCAAGTCCAGCAACTGGACCAAGGGCAACCCGGCGCTCTCCGCCGACCTGCTGGGCGACTGGCGCGAGGAGATGATCTGGCGCAACGCGGACTCCACGGCGCTGCGTCTCTACTCCACCCCGCACCCCACCGAGTTCCGGCTGCCGACCCTGATGCACGACCCGGTCTACCGGCTCGGCGTCGCCTGGCAGAACACGGGCTACAACCAGCCGCCGCAGGTCAGCTACTACCTCGGCACGAAGTAGTACGAAACAGCAACTGTTTGGGGCGGCTGTGACGCAAGTGTTGACGACGGCCGATCACCACCCCAAGCTTCTGCCCGAAGTTCCGAACCTAGTTCGAAATGTCGAACTACGGGGTCCTTCGGATCGACTGACGAAGGGACGACGACAGTGATCCGCACCCGTGCGGGATTCCGCGTGCGCAGCAGCAGATGGACGGCAATGGTCATCGCCGTACTCACCCTGCTGCTGGGCGCCACCACCCAGCCCTCCTCGGCCGCCGACGGGCGGCCCTACACCAACCCGGTCAAGTCGCAGAAGGGCGCCGACCCCTGGGTGGAGTTCTACAACGGCAACTACTACATGATCACCACGTCCTGGACGGACGTGCTGACCATGCGCAAGTCGCCCACCCTCGCCGGGCTCGCGACCGCTCCCAGCGTGCAGGTGTGGAAGGACACCAACACCTCGCGGGGCTGCAACTTCTGGGCCCCGGAAATTCACTTCTTCAACGGCAAGTGGTACCTGTACTACGTCGGTGGCGCCTGCGTCAGCGACTACATCGGCACCCAGCGCTCCCACGTGCTGGAGAGCGAGGGCTCGGACCCCATGGGCCCGTACCACTACAAGAACAAGCTGAAGCCCACCGACTCGGACCCCTGGCTGATCGACGCCAGCGTGCTGGAGGTGGGCAGCAGCCTGTACATGGTGGGCAGCGCCAACACCACCAACGGCACCCAGAACCTCGTCATCGCTCCGATGAGCAACCCGTACACAGTCAGTGGAACACTGCGCACCATCTCCCAGCCCACCCTGAGCTGGGAGCGGCAGGGCGGCACGGTGAACGAGGGTCCGGAGGCGCTGCAACGGGGCGGCAAGACGTTCCTCGTCTACTCCGCCAGTGGCTGCTGGACCCCTGACTACAAGCTCGGCCAGCTGGAGTTGACCGGGAGCGATCCGCTGCAGGCGTCGTCCTGGACGAAGAAGTCCACCCCCGTCTTCCAGCGCAACGACGCGGCGGGTGTCTACGGGCCCGGCCACAACGGCTTCTTCACCTCGCCGGACGGCACCGAGAACTGGATCGTCTACCACGCCCGCAACGACACCTCGACGAACGGCTGCGACAACAACCGCACCACCCGGGCGCAGAAGTTCACCTGGAACGCGGACGGTACGCCCAACTTCGGCACCCCGGTCGCGCTCGGCACCACCCTGCCCGGCCCGGACGGTGAGACGGCGGCCACGCCCACGGCGTACACGCTGGTGAACCGCAACAGCGGCAAGTGCCTGGACGTCGAGGGCGGCAGCGCCGCCGACGGCACGAACATCCTCCAGTGGAGCTGCAACGGCCGCGCCAACCAGAAGTGGCGGATCGAGGACCAGGGCAACGACACCAGCCGACTGGTCAACGTCGCGACCGGCAAGGCCATGGACACCACGAACTGCGCGACGGCCGACGGCACGGACATCCGGCAGTGGTCCTGGCTGAACAACAACTGCCAGAAGTTCCGCCTGGTGCACACCGCCACCGGTGACTATGTGCGGATCGTGAACGAGAACAGCGGCAAGGTCGCCGACGTCGCCAACTGCGGTACCGCCGACGGCGCGGACGTACGCCTGTGGAGCTGGCTGAACAACAACTGCCAGCAGTGGCAGCTGAAGCCCACCACCTGAGCGACCACGGCGAGCGGGAAACGACGGTCCCGGTGCCCCGGCGGGCACCGGGACCGTGGCGTCACACGCGCCTCGTGCGACGGATCACCGAGCCGCCGAAGGGCTCACGGCGTCCGTCGCGCCGGTGTCCTCCCCGTACCGCTCCCGGAGCTCTGAGAGCACGCCGAACACCGCCGCGGTGAGCGGCACCGAGAGGAGCATGCCGAGGATCCCGGCGATCGAGGCGCCTGCCGTGAGCGCCAGCAGGATCGCCGCCGGGTGCATCTGCACCGTCCGGCTGTGGATCATTGGCTGGAGCACGTTCCCTTCGAGGACCTGCACCGCGAGGACCACCCCGAGGGCCCACAGAGCCGTCACCAGGCCACGGTCCGCGAAGGCGACCAGGATCGCGACCGCGCCCGAGAGGAAGGCGCCCAGATACGGGATGTACGCGCCGACGAACACCAGCGCACCCAGCCCCACGGCGCCCGGCACCTGGAGGATCAGCAGGCCGACCGTGATGCAGACGGCGTCGATGAAGGCGATGACCGTCGTCCCGCGCATGAAGCCCTCGATCGCCTGGAAGGCACGCCGGGCCATCACTTCGAGGGTCTCCCCGGAGCCGCGGGGCGCGAGCGAGTGCAGTGAGGCGATCGCCCTGTCGGAGTCGCGCAGGAAGAAGAACATGAGCAGCATGGCCAGAATCGCCATGGCGATGACCTCGCTGACGACACTGAGTCCGCTGATCACCCCGGTGGCGGCGGTGCCGCCGAACTTGGACAGCAGGTCCTTGGCGTTCTTGGCGAGATCGTCCAGCGACGTACCCGCCACGCCGAATTCGTCGCCGAGCGACTTCGCGGCGTTCCGCAGTGACGAGATGATCTGGTCGCCGGTGTCGATCAGGGCGGACACCACGGTGTACGCGGCGCCGCCCATGACCAGGACCACGGCGGCGCAGGTCAGTCCGGCGGCGAGGGACTTGTTGAACTTCATCGCGACCAGCCGCCGGTAGAACGGGCCGAGCAGCGCGGTGCCGAGCAGCGCGAGCAGGACCGGTGTCACGGCGGTCTGGAAGGTGATGCAGAGCCAGACGCCCACGGACACGACACCGGTGACGAGGAGCGTGAGCGCGCTCCACACGGCGACGTGCCGGGCGGGTTCCGGGAGGAAACCGCGGGGGATGCCCGCTCCCTCCCGACCGGCTGCCCCTGGCCTGGCGAGGGGGGCGCCGGCGGTGCGTATCGTCGTACGCGTTCGGTGTATTGGCCCGCCCCGACGGCCCGGCCGTCCCCCGCGAGGGTCTCTGCGAGGGGCTCCCGTACGGCTGCTCATCCTGTGTCATCTCCGCTCGCGCGCGGCCGCTGCCCGCGACCGGCACAAAGCGTAGACCCGGCCCATCGGTGGGGATCCGGCGCGGTGCGTGCTAGCGCTGGGACGTCGTTTCCCGCACCCACGGCAGCAGCAGCCGCTCCGCCAGGACCAGCGCGTAGAACAACGCCACGCTCATCACGCCCAGCAGCGCGACGGCGGCGAACGCCAGCGCCGTGTCCGAGTTCGCGCCGGACTGCACGATGACGAAGCCGAGCCCCTCGTCCCCCGCGCTGAACTCCCCGATCACCGCGCCCACGGCGGCCAGCGGCATGGCCACCTTCAGCCCGACGAAGATCTGCGGCAGTGCGCCGGGGAACCGGAAGCGCAGGAACGTCTGCGTCCGTGACGTGCGCAGCGAACGGGCGAGTTCGGCGAGTTCCACCGGGGTCGAGGTCAGGCCCTGAGCGACCGACAGGACGACCGGGAAGAAGCAGACCAGCAGCGCCATGACCACCTTGGGCTGCTGGCCGAAGCCCATCCACACCACCAGCAGCGGGGCCAGCGCCACCTTGGGCACCGCGTTGAACGCCACCAGCAGCGGGGCGAACATCAGCTCCACGATCCGGGAGGCCGCGATCGCCACGCCGATCACCAGACCGGCGGCCACGGCCAGCGCGAAGCCCGCCACGATGACGATGAGCGTGGTCAGCGCCTCGCCGAGCAGATAGCCGGGCACGCCGAGGAAGGCGTCCAGCACGTCCGCGGGGGACTGCGCGATGATCTCAGGCACGTCGAAGAGGGCCACTGCCAGGGCCCAGACGCCGATGGCGGCCGACAGCCCGAGCGCGGGCCAGCAGACCGCCACGAGCCGCTTGCGGACACCGCGCCCCGGCGCCCGCCGAACGCTTCGACCGGATGGAGGAGCAGCTCCGGATCCTCACCGGCCTGTGGACCACCCCACCGGGCAGGCGCTTCTCGTACGAGGGCCGTCACCACCGCCTGACCGACTCGCCCGCCCTGCCGAAACCCGTCCAGCGGCCCACCGTCCCGCTGATCGTGGGCGGGCGGGGGCCACGCCGCACCCCGGCTCTGGCCGCCCGTTACGCCGACGAGTTCAACCTGCCCTTCACCTCGCCCGAACAGAGCGCGCGGCTGTACGCCCGGGCGAACGCCGCCCGCGCTCGCGTCGCGGACCGGCCGCCGCTGGTCCTCTCCGTCGGCCTGGGGATCGCCTGCGGCCGCACCGAGGCGGAGATCGCCGACCGGCTCGCCGTGCTGCACGAGGAGTCCCGCCTCCCGCCGGAGGAGCCGCTGTACGGCTCGCCCGCGCGGATCGCGGAGCAGCTCGGCGCGTACGCGGCCCTCGGCACGACCCGCGTGTACGTCCGCCTGCGTGATCTGTCCGACCTCGGCCATCTGGACCTGCTGGCGGCCGAGGTCGTTCCCCAACTGCCGTGACGCCGCCGCTACTCGGCGACCGGCAGGGCGGCCCCGTCCCGCAGGAACAGCGGAATACGGTCCAGTGGGGCGTCGACGGTCACGGCCGCGCCCCCCTCGTACGTCTCACCGGTCCACGCGTCGGTCCAGCGCGCGCCCGCCGGGAGATAGGCGGTCCGCGCCGTCGCACCCGCCGTCAGGACCGGCGCGACCAGAAGATCGGGGCCGAAGAGGTACGCGTCGTCGACCGACCAGGCCGCCTGGTCCTCCGGGAACTCCAGGAACAGCGGTCGCATCACCGGGAGCCCCTCCTCGTGGGCCGCGCGCATCACATCGAGGACGTACGGCTTCAGACGCTCGCGCAGCCGCAGGTACTTCTCCAGGATCGCGCCGGCCTCCTCGCCGTACGACCAGACCTCGTTCGGGCCGCCGGTCATGGCCGGGCCGAGCGGCATGCCCGGCTCGCGGAAGCCGTGCAGGCGCATCAGCGGGGAGAACGCGCCGAACTGGAACCAGCGGACCATGACCTCGCGGTACGCCGGGTCGTCGGGGTCGCCGCCGTGGAAGCCGCCGATGTCGGTGTTCCACCAGGGGATGCCGGACAGCGCGGTGTTGAGGCCCGCAGCGATCTGGCGGCGCAGGGACGCGAAGTCCGTGCCGATGTCGCCGGACCACAGGGCGGCGCCGTAACGCTGACTGCCCGCCCACGCCGAGCGGTTGAGGGTGACGATCTCGGTCTCGCCGGCGGCCAGCAGGCCCTCGTAGAAGGTGCGGGCGTTCTCGCGGGGGTAGAGGTTCCCGACCTCGAGGCCCGGCCCCGCCCAGTAGCGCAGGTTCTCCTGGAAGCCGGGCTTCAGCTCCGGCTCGCCGGCGTCCAGCCAGAAGCCGTTGATCCCGTACGGCTCGAGGTAGTTGTCGCGCACCCGTGACCACACGAACTCGCGCGCCTCGGGATGCGTCGCGTCGTAGAAGGCCACCTGGACCGTCGACGCGACCTCCTTGTCCGGCCAGTCCGCGTGCGCCATGGGGCCGTACTGCGTGCCGATGAAGTAGCCGCGCTGCTCCATGAGCTGGTGGTTCTCGGAGAGCGGGGACACGGACGGCCAGACGGACACGACGAGCTTGACGCCCAGCTCCGCCAGCTCCCGCTGCATCGCGGCAGGGTCGGGCCACTCCGCCGGGTCGAACTTCCACTCACCCAGATGCGTCCAGTGGAAGAAGTCGCAGACGATGACGTCGAGCGGCAGTCGGCGGCGCTTGTACTCCCTTGCCACGGCGAGGAGTTCGTCCTGCGTGCGGTAGCGCAGCTTGCACTGCCAGAAGCCCGCGGCCCACTCGGGCAGCATCGGCGTACGGCCGGTGACGGCGCTGTAGCGGCGCTGGGCGTCGGCCGGGTGGCCCGCGGTGATCCAGTAGTCGATCTGCCGGGCCGAGTCCGCCACCCAGCGCGTGCCGTTGCCCGCCAGCTCCACCCGGCCGATCGCCGGGCTGTTCCACAGCAGGGTGTAGCCGCGGCTGGAGGTGAGCACCGGGATGGTCACCTCGGCGTTGCGCTGCACCAGGTCGAGGACGGCGCCCTTCTGGTCGAGCAGCCCGTGCTGGTGCTGGCCGAGGCCGTACAGCTTCTCACCCTCGTACGCGGCGAAGCGCTGCTCCAGGCGGTGGTAGCCGTTGCCGACGGGGGTGTAGAGGCGCGGGCCCGGCCACCAGAAGTGGGCACGTTCCTCGGTGAGGAGCTCGGAGCCGTCGTCGGTGCGGACGAACCGTATGAGGCCCTCGGCGTTGACCTCCACGGTGAGCGCGCCGACGGTCAGCAATCCATGACCGTCCTCGATCTTCACGGCGGCCTCGGTGACCGGAGCCTCGTCGAGCAGCGCGCCCGGCAGGCCCTCGACGACCGGGCCGCCGAGCCGCGCCCGGACCCGGACCGCGTCCGGGCCCCACGGCTCGATGCGCACGGTCTCCTGGCGCCCGCTCCATTCCAGGGCACCGTCGCGCTCACGGAACGTGCCGACGGTGGGGGAGGACTGGGCCAGGCTGACCGCCCCCTGCTGGGGCTGGGTCTCGGCAGGCTGATTCACGTGATCTGCTCCTGTGCTCCTGAAGGAGTGAAACCGAGAAGGAGTGAAGACGAGGGGCTACGGCCCGGGAGGGCCGGCGTTCGATGGGGCGGGGGACGTCGGCTATGACGTGGCGGGTGCCGGTCCCGAGCTGGCCCGGATCGTCAACTCGGGTGCGATCAGGACGACATCGTCCGAGCCGCGGCCCTCGAGCTTGGCGACCAGCTGTTCCACCGCGTGCCGGCCCATCTCCTGCGCGGGTATGGCGACGGAGGTGAGCCGCAGGGACGCCTGGGTGGCGACCTGGTCCGGGCAGATCGCGACGACCGACACATCCTCGGGGACGGCCCGGCCCTGCTGGCGCAGGAGGGCGAGCAGCGGCTCCACTGCGGACTCGTTCTGCACGACGAAGCCCGTGATGCTCGGGCGCTCGTCGAAGATCCTGGCCAGGGTCACGGCCATCGCGTCGTACCCGCCCTCGCAGGGCCGGTGCAGCATCCGCAGGCCGAGCTCCCGGCTGCGGGAACGCAGGCCGTCGAGGGTGCGCTCGGCGAAGCCCGTATGCCGTTCGTAGACCGCCGGTGCCTCGCCGATGACGGCGATGTCGCGGTGCCCGAACCTGGCGAGATGCTCGACGCACAGGGCGCCCGTCGCCCCGAAGTCGAGGTCGACACAGGTCAGACCGCTGGTGTCGGCGGGCAGGCCGATCAGTACGGAGGGCTGGTCCGTGCCGCGCAGCAACGGCAGCCGCTCGTCGTCGAGTTCGACGTCCATCAAGATCATCGCGTCGGCGAGCCCGCTGCCCGTGACCCGGCGAACGGCGTCGGGCCCTTCCTCGCCGGTGAGCAGCAGCACGTCGTAGCCGTGTGTGCGGGCGGTGGTGGCCACGGCGATGGCGATCTCCATCATTACGGGTACGTACATATCCGTACGGAGCGGGACCATCAGCGCGATGATGTTGGACCGGTTGCTTGCCAGCGCCCGGGCCCCCGCGTTGGGGTGGTACCCGAGCTCCTGGATGCTCCGCTCGACCCGCTGCCGGGTGCCCACGGAGATGGACCGCTTACCGCTGAGGACATAGCTCACCGTGCTCGCCGAGACTCCGGCGTGCTGGGCGACCTCGGCGAGGGTGACCATCCAGCTCTCCAAGGATTGTGTGAAGCGCTTCGACAGTTGCGCGTTACGGGCAAGGGCGAGTGAGGGTGGCTCGACAGTAGCTTGACGGGGGACGGGTGTCCATAGGTTGTCGAAGCGCTTCGACACGTCCGATGCGCCGACCTGGAGCTTCCAGCGCCACCACGACCTGCCCCCGGGGGAGTTGAAAAAGTTCGTTGAATATTTGAGCGGGAAGAGGCGCCCGACCGTACTGGGAGGAGTGAGCAGGAATCCCGTTACCGTCACCGTCGCATACAGCGTGGTGCCGGGCCGCGAGGCCGCCTTTCATGCCTGGGGGTGGGCCGCGCTGCGTGCCAGTGCGCAGCAGCCGGGTTTTCTCGGAGGCGGCGTACTGGTCGACGGAGAGGCGGAGTGGCATGTGGTCTACCGCTTTGACAGCGAGGCTTCCGCGCGGGCCTGGGAGAACTCGGTCGATTGGGTCGAGTGGTCGACCCGGGCCCAGGGCCTGGCGCGGGAGGCCGGACGCAAGAGCGTGCAGGGCTCGAGGGCCTGGTTCGAGTCCCAGGTGGTCACACCGGCCGCGCCGCGCCCGCCACCGAAATGGAAGCTGTGGTTTGTGAATATGAGTGCGGTCTTCCCGCCCGTGCTCTTATTCAATCTGACAGTGCTCCCCTATCTCGACAGCCTCAATCCGCTCTTTCGGACTCTGCTGCTGTGTCTTTCGGTGACGGCCATCGTCACCTGGATTCTCATGCCGCGACTTCAGCGTTTCTTCAAGAAATGGCTGTACCCGCCGCTCCAGGCACTCCGTGGACGGCACAAACGGCGGACGGCGTAGGCCCCGAGAACGATCAAAGGGAGGTGGGCGGGTGAAGACCCTGCTCATCGACAATTACGATTCGTACACGTACAACCTGTTCCAGTTGATCGCCGAGGTCAATGGCGAGGAGCCGGTGGTGATCCTCAATGACACCGCGGCCGGCGGAATTCCCGATCTGCGGGAGTTCGACAACGTGGTGGTGTCGCCCGGTCCCGGACACCCGGCCGAACCGCGCGACTTCGGTATCGGCGCCCGCGTGCTCGCCGAGGCCGAGATCCCCGTGCTCGGTGTCTGTCTCGGTCATCAGGGCATCGCCGCAGGGGAGCGCGGCGATGTCGAGGCCGCCCCGGAGCCCCGCCACGGCTACCTCTCCACGATCCGGCACAACGGCCGTGACCTGTTCCAGGGGCTGCCGCAGCACTTCACCGCGGTGCGCTACCACTCGCTGGCCGTGCGCGAGCCGCTGCCCGAGACCCTGGAGGCCACCGCCTGGTCCGAGGACGGCGTCCTGATGGGGCTGCGGCACCGCACCCGGCCCCTGTGGGGAGTGCAGTTCCATCCCGAGTCCGTACTCACCGACTACGGCCACCGGATGCTGGTGAACTTCCGCAATCTCACGGCGGAGCGGGACCGCAGGCCGCGTACGAAGAACACGTCCGTCCCCCCGGCCGCGGTGAAGATTCCCCGGCCCCGGCGGGCCCCGCGCCCCGCCCACCGGCTGCACACCCGCCGTATCGCCACCGCCGTCGACGCCGAGGCCGCGTTCACCCGTATGTACGCCGACGCCCCGCGGGCGTTCTGGCTGGACAGCTCCCGCGTCGAGCAGGGCCAGTCCCGGTTCTCGTTCTTCGGGGACGGCACCGGACCGCTCGCCGAGTTCGTCCGCTACGACGTCGAGACCGGCCTCTGCGAGATCGATCGGGCCGGACGGCCCCCGCGCAAGGTCCGGTCCAATGTCTTCGACTACCTGAAGCGGCAGCTGGCGACCCGTCACGTCGACGCCACCGGACTGCCCTTCGACTTCACCGGCGGCTATGTCGGCTACTTCGGCTACGAGTTGAAGGCCGACTGCGGCTCGGCCAACCGTCACCGGGCCGAGACCCCGGACGCCTGCTGGCTGTTCGCCGACCGGCTGATCGCGGTCGACCACGAGGAAGGCTTCACCTACGCCGTCTGCCTCGCCGAGGACACCCCGCAGGCCACCCGTGAGGCCACCGAGTGGCTCGACACCACGATGGCCCAGCTCACCTTCGTGTCCACGGACAAGCCGCCCCTGCCCTTACCGTCCGATCCACTCCCCGGCGCCGCCGAGCCGTGGCTGGTGCGCGACCGGGCGACCTACCTCGCGGACATCGAGGCCTGCCGGCGGGAGCTCAGGGCGGGCACCAGCTACGAGATCTGCCTGACCAACGCCGCCCGGTTACCCGCGCCGCACGACCCGTACCACTTCTACCGGGTGCTCCGGCGCGTCAACCCGGCGCCCTACGCGGCCTTCCTGAGGTTCGGCGACCTCGACGTGGCCAGCTCGTCCCCCGAGCGCTTCCTGCGGATCACCCCGGACGGCGTCGCCGAGGCCAAGCCGATCAAGGGCACCGCACCCCGTGGCGACACCCCGGAGGAGGACGCCCGGCTGCGGGACGCGCTGGCCGCCGACGACAAGACGCGCGCCGAGAACCTGATGATCGTCGACCTGCTCCGCAACGACCTGGGCCGGGTCTGCGCGACCGGCACGGTGCGGGTGTCCCGCCTCATGGCCACCGAGACGTACGCCACCGTGCACCAGCTGGTCTCCACCGTCGAGGGACGGCTGCGGGAGGACACGGACGCGGTCGACTGCGTACGCGCCTGCTTCCCCGGCGGCTCGATGACCGGCGCGCCCAAGCTGCGCACCATGGAGATCATCGACTCCCTGGAGACCGAGGCACGCGGGGTGTACTCCGGCGCCCTCGGCTACCTGGGGTGCAGTGGCGGCGCCGACCTGAGCATCGTCATCCGTACCGCCGTGTTCGCCGACGGCCTCATGCACCTGGGCGCCGGCGGCGCGATCGTCCTCGACTCCGATCCGGCGGCGGAGTACGACGAGATGCTGCTGAAGACCGCGGCGCAGATGCGCGCCCACCAGGAGCACACCGCCGTCCCCGCGACCGCGCAGGAGCCGACCCGATGACGATTTCCCAGGCCACGTCGACCCTGCGGTCCACACCAGCCACCATGCCCCGGCAGTGCACGCCGGCTCCCGCCGACGCGGGTGCTCCCGGCAACCTGGCGGCCCACCTCGCCGAGATCGCCACGCGGCGCGACTGGACCGGCCGGACCGCCTTCCACCAGGGGCACCGGTCCTGGACCCACGCAGAGGTGCACGACCTCGCGGCCCGCGCGGCCACCGTGCTCGCCGACCACGGAGTCGGCCCCGGCGACCGGGTGCTGCTCGCGCTGCCCGACTCCGTCACCTGGGTGACGACTTTCCTCGCGACCGCCCGCCTGGGAGCCGTCGCGGTCCTGGTCAACCCCGAACTCACCGCCGCCGAGCACGAGTTCATGGCCGAGGACACCGAGGCCGTGCTCTGTGTGACCGGACCGGGCCTCGACGACCGGTTCGCGGACCGCGCCCGGCTCGGTGCCGACCAGCTCGTCGCGCTCACCGCCACCTCCGCCCCGGCCACCCGGGCCCATCCCGTCGACGCGCACACCCCGCTGTACATCCAGTACACCTCCGGGACCACGGGCCGGCCCAAGGGAGTCGTGCACTGCCACAGCGACCCGAAGACGTACCACGACCTCATCGGCAGGCGGCTGCTGCGGATCACCCCGGACGACGTCACCCTGTCCGTGTCCAAGCTGTTCTTCGCCTACGGCTTCGGCAACGCCTTCGTCTTCCCGCTCTTCTCCGGCTCCTCCGCCGTGCTGGTGGACCGGCGCCCGAACCCCGCCGCCGTGGACGAACTCGTCGCCCGGCACCGGGTGACCCTGCTCTACTCCGTGCCGTCCGCGTACGCCGCCCTGGTGGCCGACCGGGCCGGCGGGCACATCTCCTGCTTCGCCTCGGTACGCGCGGCGGTGTCGGCCGGCGAGGGCATGCCCGCCGGGCTCGGGGAGCAGATCACCGAACTGCTCAGCGCGCCCGTCCTGGAGCAGATCGGCTCCACCGAGGCCGGGCACGCCTTCTGCGCCAACAGCTTCGAGCACAACCACCCGGGCACCGTGGGCCGCCCCGTACCCGGCTTCGAAGTGGAGCTGCGCGACCGCGCGGGAGCCCCCGTGCCGGACGGTGTGGAGGGCGAACTCTGGGTGCGCGGACCGACGCTGACGCCCGGGTACCTGAACCGGCCCGAGGAGACCGAGCGCACCCTGGTCGGTGGCTGGCTGGCGACCCGGGACCGGGCGCGCCGCGAACCCGACGGCACCTACCGGCATCTGGGCCGCGTGGACGACATGGAGATGGTCGGCGGCATCACCGTGTCCCCGCTGGAGGTGGAGGCCGTGCTGCGCGGTCATCACGCGGTGAAGGAGGTCGCCGTCGCGGCCGTCACCGACCGGCGCGGCGCGAACAGGCTTCGGGCCTTCGTCGTCCCCACCACACCCATACCGGCGGGCCTGGAAGCCGACCTCATAGCCCTGGCGCGCGACCGGCTCGCCGCCTTCAAGGTCCCCCGGAGCGTCAGCTTCGTGCCGTCGCTGCCTCGCACCCCCACCGGAAAGCTCCGCCGCCACCTGGTCCGCCAGGGAGCGTGGTGACCATGACCGCCACCGCTTCCCCACGCGCCACGGCCGGATCCGGCTCCACAGCAGAAAGGATCGGGCCGATGCGACAGCAGCAGCCCCTGCTCTCCGACCGCGGCTTCTATCTGGGCCCGATGTTCCGGCAGGCGGCCACTCGCCACGGAGCGGTCTTCGTCACGCTGGACCGGCCGCTGGACGTCACCCCCGACCTCGGGGTCGACCTCACCTACACGATGCTGGCCGACCTCGTCGACGAGCTCTCCGGCCGGCTGTGGGAGGCCGGGGTCAGGCCCTCGGAGGAGGTGGTCATCCACAAGACGGACAACGTCGACATCGTGCTGCTGACCTGTGCCGTCTCCCGGATCGGCGCCGTACCCGCCCTGCTCTCGCCCGCGCTGGCCGGCCCGGTCGTCGGACAGCTCCTCGAACGGCTCCACAAGCCCTGGCTGATCACCGACAGAGCCAAGCTGGAAGGACCGCTCAAGGACGTCGAGCTCCCCCTGCTCGTACGGCGGACGCTCGCGGTGGACGACGCGCCCGGCGCCGTCCCCCTGGAGAAGTTCGCCGGCACCCGGCCTCCCGCGCCCGTACGGCTCCACCAGCGGGAACCCTCCCTGATCACGCACAGCTCGGGCACCACCGGCATCCCCAAATTCGCCGTGCACTGCCCGAACAGCATGTGGAACCGGCTCGTACCGCAGAAGGCGATGGGCTGGCCCACGCGCGGCGAGACCGCGGCGCTGCACATGTCGTTCGTGCACTCGCGCTTCTACCATCTGCTCGGCGTGCTGCTGCACTTCGGCAGCCCGCTGGTGCTGATCACCGATCCGGAACCCGCGTCGGTGGGACCGCTGCTGGCCCGGCACCGCCCCGGCATCGTCGAGACCCACCCCAACACCTTCGTGCTCTGGGAGGAACTGGCGGACGCACCCGGAGCGCCACTGTCCCGGGTCCGCTCCTACGGCTCCACCTTCGACGCGATCCATCCCCGCACCGTGCGCCGGCTGCTGGGTGCGTCGAAACGCCGCTCGCCATGGCTGATCCAGCTCTACGGACAGAGCGAGACCGGCCCCGTCGCCTTCCAGTGGTTCACGCGACGCAGTGCCGCCCGCGCGGACGGCCGCCGGGTCGGGATCGGGATACCGGGCTTCACCCGCATACGCGTCGCCGACGGATCCGGCGGGCGGGCCAGGCCCGGAACGGCCGGCCCGATCGAGGCCCGCACCAGGGGCCGCATCCTCACCTACCTCGGTGCCCGCGAGCAGTACCTGCGCCAACTCGACGGCGAGTGGTGGCAGATGGGCGACATGGGCTACCAAAGCCGCCTCGGCGCCCTCTACCTGATCGACCGTGAGGTCGACCAGATCGACTCGATGCACAGCAACCTGGAGGTCGAGGACACGCTGATGTCCCGCCTGGAGGAGCTTCGCGAGGTCGTCATCGTGCCGGGCGCGGACCGCGAACCGGTGCCGGTGGTGTGCGTCCGCGGAGAACAGCCCCTGGACATGGCGCGCTGGAGGGAGGCCACGGCCGATCTGCCCACGATGGCCGAACCGCGGCAGTGGCGGTTCGAGGAGCTGCCGATGACCGCCACCTGGAAGGTGAAGCGGGTGGAGATCACCCGCATGCTGACCGAGAGCACCCGCACATGAACTCCGTCCTCGTGGTGGGCGCCGGACCCGTGGGCCTGTCGGCCGCCCTCGCCCTGCGCGCCCGGGGACTGCCCGTCGTCCTGCTGGAGGCGGACCCCGAGGGGCGCAGGCGGCCCGGCAGCCGCGCCCTGTTCGTGCACCGGGAGACCCTGCACCTGCTCGACGGGATGCGCCCCGGCCTGGCCGACGAGATCACGTCCTACGGACGGACCTGGCAGACCAAGCGCACTCTGTACCGGGGCCGCGAGGTGTACTCCCGCACCTTCCCTCCCCCCTCGGGGCCACCGCCCTTCACCAGTCTGCGCCAGGTGGACACCGAGCGTTTCCTCCTCGCCGCCTGCGAGGATGCCGGGGTGGAGTTCGTGTGGGGTGCCCGGGTGGAGGGCGTACGCGCCGATCCGAGCGGGGTCGTCCTGACCGGCGAGGACGGCCGCACCTGGACCGGCACCCACGCGGTCGCCGCCGACGGCGCCCGCTCGGCCGTGCGGCGCGAACTGGGCATCGTGCTGCAGGGCAGTCACGCGGACGGCTTCCACGTCGTGGTGGACATCGCCGACATCCCGGGGGCGGAACTGCCGCTGGAGCGGGTCTTCCACTACGAGCACCCCGGTGTCGGCGGGCGCAGCGTGATGCGCGTGCCGTTCACCGGAGGCTTCCAGCTCGACCTCCAGTGCCGCGACGACGACCCCCAGGAGGCGTACGGGACGGAGGAGGCCGTACGCGCATGGCTGCCGGACGTGGTGGGGGAGGGGTACGCCGAACGGATCCTGTGGGTGTCGACCTACCGCTTCCTGCGCAAGGTCGCCGCCACCTTCACCGACCCGCACCACCGGGTGCTCCTCGTCGGCGAGGCGGCGCACCTCTTCCCGCCGTTCGGCGCGCGCGGCATGAACAGCGGCATCGCGGACGCGGCGGCGGCCGCCGAAGCCGTCGCCACCGGTACGGCCGAAGCCGTCGCCCACTTCGCCGAAGTCCGGCGCGCGGCGGCCCTGTTCAACAGCGCGGCCGCCGGTACCGCGCTGGACCATCTGCGGCCCCGGCGGCGGATCGTACGGGTCAAGCAGCGTGCGGCGGCGGCACTGGCGCCCGTCGTGCCGTGGTGCGGGGCCTGGCTGGAGCACGCGCCCTATGGGCCCCGGGGCGGTTCACCGGCGAGCGCCGGCCGCAAGTACTAGGGCAACACCGAGAGGAGTCTCTGTGACACAACCGGCAATCGCGGAGGGCCTGTTGGCCTGGAACCCCGGCAGTGGTCTCAGCCGTGGTCTGGCGGCCGACACCCGACTGCTGGCCGCGGACTCTTGGCTGCTGCGCGACGGGCAGGTGCGGGGCTTCGGCCGGCACCGCGAGCGTTTCGAGCGCGCCTGTGCCGAGTGCGGCGCCCCGCCGCCCGCACAAGTCGCCGAGTTCTGGCGGGACATGACCGCGGCCCTGCCGCGCACGGGAACGTGGTTCCCCCGCGTCGAGCTCGCCCGAGGATCCCTCCAGTTGCGGCTTCTGCTGCGGCACGCGCCGGAACTCGCACCCGACGTACGGGTGTGGGCGGCGGGACAGCCCGACCCCCGGACCGTGCCCCGCCGCAAGGGCCCCGACCTGGACGCCCTCGCCCGGGTCCGGCAGCGGGCCGCCGGGCAGGGCGCCGAGGAGGCCGTACTGATCGCACCCTCGGGCCTCGTCCTGGAGGGAGCCAGTTCCAGTCTGCTGTGGTGGGAGGACGACACCCTCTGCTCGCCCCCACCGCGACTGCCCCTCCTCCCGGGGGTCACCCTCGGACTCATCCAGGAACGGGCCGCGCGCACCGGCACCCCGCTCGACCAGCGCGAGCGGACCCTGGACGAACTGGAGGGCCGCGAGGTGTGGCTGGTGAACGCCCTGCACGGGATCCGTCCGGTGGCCGCCTGGGAGGGCCGGCCCAAGGAGGCGGGGCCGGCCGAGCGGGCCCCGGAATGGCAGAAATGGCTGGACGACATCATGGAGCCGCTGCCGGCCGACTGAAATCCTGAGTTCCGCAGCCGGAGAATTTCCGAATTCGAAGGCTGCCGGAAGGCGAAAGGCGCCGGGACGAATTCATTCGCCCGGCGCCGTTGAATCATTTTCGGATTCAGCTCTTTGAGTGCTCAGCCGTTCTTCTGCTTGGGCACATAACCGCCCGGAACCATTCGCGTCGCGATGGCGATCCGGTTGTACGCGTTGATGACCGTGGCCGCCCAGATCAGCGCCGCGATCTGCGCCTCGTCGAAGACCTCGGCCGCCTCGGCGTACACCTCGTTCGGGACCCGCCCGTCGTGCACCAGGGTCACTGCCTCGGTCAACGCCAGTGCCGCGCGCTCCCGGTCGGTGAAGAACGGGGTCTCCCGCCAGGCGTTCAGCGCGTAGATGCGCTGCTCGGTCTCGTCCTGGGCGCGGGCGTCCTTCGTGTGCATATCGATGCAGAAGGCGCAGCCGTTGATCTGCGACGCCCGAATCCTGAGCAGTTCCAGAAGCTCCGGTTCGAGTTTGGCGTCATGCGCCGCGGAAACGGCGGCACCGTGCAGGGCGCCCATCGCTCCCGATACGTCGGGGGTAATTTTCTTGAGGGCTACGCGAGATATGGAATCGCTGTGGGGCATGGGGCGACTCTATCCCCGTAATGGGGGGCGTGCAGGCCATCCGGCTGAATTACCTCGGTAATTTCCGGCGCGCGTGACGACCGGAACGGGCGTGACGACCGGGAGAGGAGAGGGCACTCGACCGCTCGGCAACCTTCCGGCCACCGGCGGCGACCAGGACGCGTACGCACCGCCCCCGGAAGGAAACCCCATGCAACACCGCCGCCCCCGCCTCTCCCGCAGGGCGAAGATCGCCACCGCCGCCGTCACCGCCCTGGCGGCGGGCGCCTCCGTCACCGTCGCGATGGCCGGCGAATCGGCCAAGAAGTGCGCGGCCTTCGACACGATCACGATGGGCAAGTACTACGTGAACAACTACCTCTGGGGCCAGGACGACGGCACCGGCACCCAGTGCGTCTGGGACAACTCCCGGTCGGGCGACACCATCGCGTGGGGCACGGACTACCGCTGGACCAGCAAGGCCGGCAAGGAGAACGCCGTGAAGTCCTACGCGAGCTCCGTGCTCGGCTGGCACTGGGGGTGGAAGACCGACAAGGCGTCCACCGAGCTCCCCATCCGGGTGGGTGACCGCAAGGCGATCAGGACCAGCTGGCAGTTCTCGGTCAGCTCGAACCCGGGCACCATGAACGTCGCCTACGACCTGTGGCTGCACAGCAAGAACACCGCCGACTGGCAGGACAAGCCCACCGACGAGATCATGGTCTGGCTCAACCGCCAAGGCGGCGCCGGCCCTCTCGGTTCGAAGGTCGGCCGCGTCAGCCTCGGCGGCGCCCTGTGGGACATCTACGAGGGCGACATCGGCTGGAAGGTGCACTCCTTCGTCCGGGTCGCCAACACGACCAAGGCCACCCTCAACCTCGACGACTTCACCCAGGCACTCGTACGGCGCAAGCTGCTGAGCAACGACAAGTACGTCTCCGGCATCGAGGCGGGCACCGAGGTCTTCCGTGGCTCGGGCCGTCTGGACACCAAGGCGTACTCGGTGGACATCGGCTGACGCGCAGCGGTTCGCCGGGTGGTTCGCGTGGATGAACGGTGCGCGAAGACTGGTGAGGTTGCCCGGAATCGGGTACATACGATCGAGTAGCACCGGCCAGTAACCAACTGTTCCGAAGATCCCGACTCGCGGCGAGGTGAAGCCCCTCATGTCCGCACCACTCCGAAAGCCCGCAGTCACCGAGCGCGAGGCCCGCCAGGTGGCGGAGGCCGCGCGTGAACAGGACTGGCGCAAGCCCAGCTTCGCCAAGGAGCTGTTCCTCGGCCGCTTCCGGCTCGACCTGATCCATCCGCACCCGATGCCCGACGACGAGGAAGCGCAGCGCGGCGAGGAGTTCCTCGCCAAGCTGCGCGACTTCTGCGAGACGAAGATCGACTCGGCCCGGATCGAGCGGGACGCACAGATCCCCGACGAGACGATCGACGGGCTCAAGGAGCTCGGCGCCTTCGGCATGAAGATCGACACCAAGTACGGAGGCCTCGGCCTCACCCAGGTGTACTACAACAAGGCGCTCGCCCTGGTCGGCTCCGCGAGCCCGGCGATCGGCGCGCTGCTGTCCGCGCATCAGTCGATCGGCGTACCGCAGCCGCTGAAAATCTTCGGCACGCAGGAGCAGAAGGACGTCTTCCTGCCGCGCTGCGCCCGCACCGACATCTCGGCCTTCCTGCTGACCGAGCCGGACGTGGGCTCCGACCCGGCACGGCTCGCCACGACGGCCGTCCCGGACGGGGACTCGTACGTCCTCGACGGGGTGAAGCTCTGGACGACCAACGGTGTCGTCGCGGACCTGCTGGTCGTGATGGCGCGGGTGCCGAAGTCCGAGGGCCACAAGGGCGGCATCACCGCCTTCGTGGTGGAGTCCTCCTCGGAGGGCGTCACGGTCGAGAACCGCAACGCCTTCATGGGCCTGCGCGGCCTGGAGAACGGCGTCACGCGCTTCCACCAGGTCCGCGTCCCCGCCGCGAACCGCATCGGCCCCGAGGGCGCCGGTCTCAAGATCGCGCTGACGACGCTGAACACCGGCAGACTCTCGCTGCCCGCCATGTGCGTGGGTGCCGGCAAATGGTGTCTGAAGATCGCCCGCGAATGGTCCGCGGCACGTGAGCAGTGGGGCAAGCCGGTGGCCTTCCACGAGGCCGTGGGCGCCAAGATCTCCTTCATCGCGGCGACGACCTTCGCCCTGGAGGCCGTGGTCGACCTCTCCTCGCAGATGGCCGACGAGGATCGCAACGACATCCGTATCGAGGCGGCCCTCGCCAAGCTGTACGGCTCCGAGATGGGCTGGCTGATGGCCGACGAGCTGGTCCAGATCCGAGGCGGCCGCGGCTTCGAGACCGCCGCGTCGCTCGCCGCCCGCGGCGAACGGGCGGTCCCGGCCGAGCAGATCCTGCGCGATCTGCGCATCAACCGCATCTTCGAGGGCTCGACCGAGATCATGCACCTGCTGATCGCGCGCGAGGCGGTCGACGCCCACCTGTCCGTGGCCGGTGACCTCATCGACCCCGAGAAGTCCCTGTCCGACAAGGCCAGGGCGGGCGCGAACGCCGGTGCCTTCTACGCCCGCTGGCTCCCCAAGCTGGTCGCGGGCCCCGGCCAGCTCCCACGCTCGTACGGGGAATTCCACCCGGCTGGACACGTGGACCTGTCCGGCCACCTCCGCTATGTGGAGCGCTCGGCCCGCAAGCTCGCCCGCTCCACCTTCTACGCCATGTCGCGCTGGCAGGGCCGTATGGAGACCAAGCAGGGCTTCCTCGGCCGGATCGTCGACATCGGCGCGGAACTGTTCGCGATGAGCGCGGCCTGCGTACGCGCCGAGCTCCTGCGCACCACCGAGGACCACGGCCGCGAGGCCTACCAGCTCGCAGACGCCTTCTGCCGTCAGGCCCGCATCCGTGTCGACGAACTCTTCGACAGGCTGTGGACCAACACCGACGAACTCGACCACAAGGTGGTCAAGGGCGTCCTGTCCGGCACCTACACCTGGCTGGAGGAGGGCGTCATCGACCCGTCCGGCGAGGGCCCCTGGATCGCGGACGCGACGCCCGGACCGTCCCAGCGGGAAAACGTTCACCGACCCATTCGCTGATCTCATTCACCGAGCTTTTCCCCAGGAAGCCACTGTTGTCCCCGTGGCCATTCTGCTGCTTGCCGCACGGAAGACGTGCGACAACAATGAGCAAAATGGCGAACGGGGACGACAGATGCGCCACGGTGCGGGGGAAGAACACAGTCAGGGAATTTCTGTCCAGCTGACACGGGCACGCCAGGAAGCCTGGCGGCAGCTGAACGAAACAGATCTGGTACGGGCGTTACGGACGGTGCGCAATGAGGTTCTGCCGCTGGCGGACAAGCTGCGCCAGAGTGCGCCGAAGACCTTCGAGGCGCACCGGGACGCGCTCGCCGTTCTGCTGAACGACTGCGCGCTCGCCCTGACCGACGAGGAGCCGAGGCCGCCCGTGGCCTCCTTCGAACCCGTACGGATCAGGAGATTCGACCTCCGGGACGTCGACGCCCTCCTCGACGCGGGGCGGCCGGGCGAACGGCCCGTCATCCAGCAGCTTTTCCGTAGTGCGCTCGATGTGGTCAAGGACCCCGTACTGCGGGAAGTGATCAAAGCGAACCAGCAGGGAGTCCACATTATCCAGCGCGCCAATCGCTGGATAATGATGCTTGTGGACGCGGTTTAGCCCTACCAGGTCGAGGGGGAATTCCAGTGGCCACTTTGGAGCGCATCACCGGCCGGATCATGCGCGCCGGCGAGGGAAGAATGCTGCGCAAGTTGCAGCGAATCTCCGAACAGGTCAACTTCCTGGAGGAGGAATTCCAGGGGCTGACCGACGACGAGCTGCGGGCGCTCACCCCCGAGTTCAAACAGCGCCACGCCGACGGCGAGAGCCTGGACGATCTGCTGCCGGAGGCCTTCGCCGCGATGCGCGAGGCGGCGCGGCGCACGCTCGGGATGCGCCACTTCGACGTACAGATCATGGGCGGCGCGGCGCTCCACTCCGGCAGCATCGCCGAGATGCAGACCGGCGAGGGCAAGACGCTGGTCGCGACGCTGCCCGTCTATCTCAACGCCCTGACCGGCAAGGGAGTCCACCTCGTCACGGTGAACGACTACCTCGCCCAGCGCGACGCCGAGTGGATGGGCCGGGCGTACCGCTTCCTGGGGCTGACCGTGGGCGTCATCAAGGCGGAGTCGACACCGGCCGAGCGGCGCGAGCAGTACCAGTGCGACATCACCTACGGCACCAACACCGAGTTCGGCTTCGACTACCTGCGCGACAACATGGCCGGGTCGAAGGAGGAACTCGTACAGCGGGGCCACCACTACGCGATCGTCGACGAGGCCGACTCGATCCTCATCGACGAGGCCCGCACACCGCTGATCATCTCCGGGCCTGCCGACCAGCCGACGCACTGGTACGAGGCGTTCGCCGGCATGGTCACGCGGATGAAGGGCGTCGCCGTCCAGGAGGAGAACTTCACCACGCAGGCCGACAAGGCCCGCCTCGCCGACCTGCGGGCCACGCACGACTACGAGTACGACCCGAAGAAGCGCACCGTGGCGATCCTGGACAGCGGCGTCGAGTACCTCCAGGACCAGCTCGGCATCGAGAGCCTCTACGAGTCCGACCACACGCCCCTCATCAGCCACCTCAACAACGCCCTCAAGGCCAAGGAGCACTTCAAGAAGGACAAGGACTACGTCGTCGTCGACGGCGAGGTCCTCATCGTCGACGAGCACACCGGCCGCATCCTCGCCGGTCGCCGCTACAACGAAGGGCTGCACCAGGCGATCGAGGCGAAGGAACGGGTGACCGTCAAGGACGAGAACCAGACGCTCGCGACGATCACCCTGCAGAACTTCTTCCGGCTGTACGACAAGCTCGCCGGGATGACCGGTACGGCGATGACCGAGGCGGCCGAGTTCCACCAGATCTACAAGCTGCACGTGATGCCGATCCCCACGAACCGGCCGATGGTCCGCGACGACGACGCCGACCAGATCTACCGCACCGAGGCGGCGAAGTTCGAGGCGATCGTGGACGACATCGCCGAGCGGCACGAGAAGGGCCAGCCGATCCTCGTGGGCACCACATCCGTCGAGAAGTCCGAGCGGCTGTCCGAGATGCTGTGGAAACGGGGCGTCCTCAAACGCCAGGACATCGCGCGCCACGTACTCAACGCCAAGAACCACCAGAACGAGGCCCAGATCGTGGCGCAGGCCGGCCGCAAGGGAGCGGTCACCGTGGCCACGAACATGGCGGGCCGCGGTACCGACATCATGCTCGGCGGCAATCCGGAGGCTTTGCTGCGCGCCGAACTGAAGGCGCGCGGCCTCAACGAGGAGGAGCACCCGGACCAGGTCGGCACGGTGCGCGAGGAGATCGCCGCCGCCGTCGCGGCCGAGCACGAAGAGGTCAAGGAACTCGGCGGGCTCTATGTCCTGGGCACCGAGCGCCACGAGTCACGACGTATCGACAACCAGCTGCGCGGCCGCGCGGGCCGTCAGGGCGACCCGGGTGCGTCGCGCTTCTATCTCTCCCTGGAAGACGACCTGATGCGCCTGTTCCGGGCCCAGGTGGTCGACCGCGTGATGTCGATGGCGAACGTCCCCGACGACGTGCCCATCGAGAACAAGATGGTCACGCGCGCCATCGCGTCGGCCCAGTCCCAGCTGGAGCAGCAGCACTTCGAGTCCCGCAAGGACGTCCTGAAGTTCGACGAGGTGCTCAACCGGCAGCGCACGCTGATCTACGCCGAACGCCGCCGGGTCCTGGCGGGCGAGAACCTGCGCGAACAGATCGTCCACTTCATGGACGACACCATCAGCGCCTACATCACCCAGGAGACCGCCGAGGGCTTCCCCGAGGACTGGAACCTGGAGCGGCTGTGGAGCGCCTTCAAACAGCTCTTCCCGGTGCAGGTCACCATCGAGGACCTGGAGGACGAGGCGGACGGGCGCGCGAACCTCACCGCCGGCGAACTGATCGAGGCGATCCAGGAGGACGCCCACGCCCGCTACGAGGAGCGCGAGGCCGAACTCGGCTCCGACGTGCTCAGGGGCCTGGAACGCTTCGTCGTCCTCTCGGTCCTCGACCGGAAGTGGCGCGAGCACCTCTACGAGATGGACTACCTCCGCGACGGCATCGGCCTGCGCTGGACCCTCGGCCGCGAACCGATCATCGAGTACGAGCGCGAGGGCTACGAGATGTACGCCGCGATGACCGAAGCCATCAAGGAGGAGTCCGTCGGCTACGTCTTCAACCTCGACGCCTCCGGCAGGGCCCGGGACGGCCAGGAAACCCTCGAACCCCGTGACCGCAGCGACGACCTCCGCTTCAGCGCTCCCACCCTCGACACGGCGGACGGCGTGGTCGAGGGCAAGTTCACCCCGTCCGACGCGGCATCGTCACCCGCGACGGAAACGGTCACCGACGCCGCGCCGGCCCCGTCCGGGCGTCCCACCAGGTCGAAGGCGAAAAACCGCCGCCGACGCAAGCGGTGATCCGTGCCGGCGGCGCCGCACGTCAGCCGCGCTCCGGCGATATGGCCTTGTCGAGTGACACATGCTGACAAAGGCATCCTGGAGGGGATGCCCTGTCCTGTCGTCGCTCGGTTGCGGCAACAATGGGGGGATGACCGACAGTCCAGCCCCCCTCGCTGATCCGCATCTCGTCTTCGACCCCGTGGCCGGAGACGGCCCCCGGGACGTGGTGATCCTCGGATCGACCGGGTCGATCGGCACCCAGGCCATCGATCTCGTGCTCCGCAATCCCGACAGGTTCCGGGTCACAGGGCTCTCCGCGGCGGGCGGGAGGACGGGGCTGCTGGCGGAACAGGCGTACCGGCTCCGGGTCCGTACCGTCGCGGTCGCCCGGGAGGACGTCGTACCGGCGCTGCGGGAGGCCCTGAGCGCGCAGTACGGAGCCGGGGAGCCGCTTCCCGAGATCCTCGCCGGGCCGGACGCGGCCGCACAGCTCGCCGCTTCCGAGTGCCACACCGTGCTCAACGGGATCACCGGGTCGATCGGGCTCGCGCCCACCCTGGCCGCGCTCGAGGCGGGGCGCACCCTCGCGCTCGCCAACAAGGAGTCGCTCATCGTCGGCGGCCCGCTGGTGAAGGCGCTGGCCAAGCCGGGTCAGATCATCCCGGTCGACTCCGAGCACGCCGCCCTGTTCCAGGCGCTCGCCGCGGGCACCCGAGCGGACGTGCGCAAGCTCGTCGTCACCGCTTCCGGCGGCCCCTTCAGAGGACGTACGAAGGCCGAACTCGCCGACGTCACCCCCGAGGACGCCCTCGCGCACCCCACCTGGGCCATGGGCCCGGTCATCACCATCAACTCCGCGACCCTCGTCAACAAGGGGCTCGAAGTCATCGAGGCACACCTCCTCTACGACATTCCCTTCGAGCGGATTGAGGTGGTCGTGCACCCGCAGTCGTATGTCCACTCGATGGTGGAGTTCACGGACGGATCGACGCTGGCCCAGGCGACACCCCCCGACATGCGCGGGCCGATCGCCATCGGGCTTGGCTGGCCCGAGCGCGTGCCCGACGCCGCGCCCGCCTTCGACTGGTCGAAGGCGTCGAGCTGGGACTTCTTCCCGCTCGACAACGACGCGTTCCCGTCGGTGGGGCTCGCCCGGCATGTCGGGAAACTCGCCGGAACGGCCCCGGCCGTGTTCAATGCCGCGAACGAGGAGTGCGTGGACGCGTTCCTGAACGGCGCCCTGCCCTTCAACGGGATCATGGAGACCGTGACCAGGGTGGTGGAGGAGCACGGCACTCCCCCACTCTCGGCTTCGCTCGAGCGGGGGGACCCCCACCGTGCGGGAACCTCACTCACCGTCGCCGACGTCCTCGAAGCGGAGACCTGGGCACGCGCCAGGGCACGGGAACTGACGAAGACGCAGAAGACGCACTACACAGCGCGGACGACCACAGCGCAGACGACCACGGCGGAGGCTCGTGCATGACGACCCTGATGATGATCCTCGGCATAATCGTCTTCGCGATCGGCCTGCTCTTCTCGATCGCCTGGCACGAGCTGGGACATCTCTCCACGGCCAAGCTCTTCGGCATCCGTGTGCCGCAGTACATGGTCGGTTTCGGCCCGACCATCTGGTCGCGGAAGAAGGGCGACACCGAGTACGGGGTCAAGGCGATCCCGCTCGGCGGCTACATCCGCATGATCGGTATGTTCCCGCCGGGCCCGGACGGCAAGCTCGAGGCCCGCTCCACCTCGCCGTGGCGCGGCATGATCGAGGACGCCCGCGCACAGTCCTTCGAAGAGTTGCGCCCCGGTGACGAGAACCGCCTCTTCTACACGCGCAAGCCCTGGAAGCGCGTGATCGTGATGTTCGCCGGCCCCTTCATGAACCTGATCCTGGCCGTCGCGATCTTCCTCGGCGTGATGATGACCTTCGGCGTCCAGACCCAGACCACCACGGTCGGCAAGGTCTCCGACTGCGTCATCCAGCAGAGCGAGAACCGCACCAAGTGCGAGAAGGGCGACCAGGCGGCCCCCGCCAAGGCAGCCGGCCTCAAGCTGGGCGACAAGATCCTCGCGTTCAACGGCAAGCCCATCGAGGACTGGTCCGCGCTCCAGTCCGACATCCGCGCCAACCCCGGCAAGGACGTCACCCTCACCGTCGAGCGCAAGGGCGAGCGGCTCGATCTGCAGGCCCACCTGATCCGCAACCAGGTCAGCAAGACCGACGGCGACGGCGGCTATGTCGAGGGCAAGTACGTGTACGCCGGCTTCCTCGGCTTCACCCCCGCCTCAGGCATCGTCCAGCAGTCGTTCTCGCAGTCCGTGGACCGCATGGGCGACATGATGGAGAACGGCGTCGAGTCGCTGATCTCACTGCCGTCCAAGATCCCCGCCCTGTGGGACGCGGCGTTCGGCGACGGTCCGCGCGAGCCGGATTCCCCGATGGGCGTGGTGGGCGCGGCCCGCGTCGGCGGCGAGGTCTTCACGCTCGACATCCCGCCGGAGAACCAGATCGCGATGATGCTGTTCCTCGTCGCGGGCTTCAACCTCTCCCTCTTCCTGTTCAACATGCTCCCGCTGCTCCCGCTCGACGGCGGGCACATCGCGGGCGCCCTGTGGGAGTCGCTGCGGCGGAACACGGCGAAGGTGCTGCGGCGGCCGGATCCGGGGCCGTTCGACGTGGCGAAGCTGATGCCCGTCGCGTATGTGGTGGCCGGGATCTTCATCTGCTTCACCCTGCTCGTCCTGGTGGCCGATGTGGTCAACCCCGTCCGCATCAGCTGACCGACTCCGAGGCCTGCCCATTCGGATGGCGGGGGACCAGGGCGCCATGCCCGGTGCCCCGCCATCCGGCGTTGTCACCGGGGACGCCGCGTGCCCCGGTCCGTGTCCGTGCCGTAATCTCGGAGCCTGGAGCCCGTTGTTCCGGGACCAGACCTTGATCCACAACTTGGGGTTGCACAGCAGATGACTGCGATTTCTCTCGGCATGCCGTCCGTTCCGACCAAACTCGCCGAGCGCCGGCAGAGCCGGCAGATCCAGGTCGGAACCGTGGCCGTGGGCGGAGACGCACCCGTCTCGGTGCAGTCCATGACGACGACGCGGACGTCGGACATCGGCGCCACCCTCCAGCAGATCGCCGAACTGACGGCGTCGGGCTGCCAGATCGTACGGGTGGCCTGCCCGACCCAGGACGACGCGGACGCGCTGCCGGTGATCGCGAAGAAGTCGCAGATCCCGGTCATCGCCGACATCCATTTCCAGCCGAAGTACGTCTTCGCGGCGATCGAGGCGGGGTGCGCGGCGGTCCGCGTCAACCCCGGCAACATCAAGCAGTTCGACGACAAGGTCAAGGAGATCGCCAAGGCCGCCAAGGACCACGGCACCCCGATCCGCATCGGCGTCAACGCGGGCTCGCTGGACCGTCGGCTGCTCCAGAAGTACGGCAAGGCGACCCCCGAGGCGCTCGTCGAGTCCGCCCTGTGGGAGGCGTCCCTCTTCGAGGAGCACGACTTCCGGGACATCAAGATCTCCGTCAAGCACAACGACCCGGTGGTGATGGTCAACGCCTACCGCCAGCTGGCCGCCGCCTGCGACTACCCGCTGCACCTGGGCGTGACGGAGGCGGGCCCCGCCTTCCAGGGCACGATCAAGTCGGCGGTCGCCTTCGGCGCGCTGCTGAGCGAGGGCATCGGTGACACGATCCGCGTCTCCCTTTCGGCCCCTCCGGTGGAGGAGGTCAAGGTCGGCAACCAGATCCTGGAGTCGCTGAACCTCCGCCAGCGCGGTCTGGAGATCGTGTCGTGCCCGTCCTGCGGCCGCGCCCAGGTGGACGTCTACAAGCTGGCCGAGGAGGTCACGGCCGGTCTGACGGGCATGGAGGTACCGCTGCGCGTCGCGGTCATGGGCTGCGTCGTCAACGGCCCGGGCGAGGCCCGTGAGGCCGACCTCGGCNCTGCGTCGTCAACGGCCCGGGCGAGGCCCGTGAGGCCGACCTCGGCGTCGCCTCCGGCAACGGCAAGGGGCAGATCTTCGTCAAGGGCGAGGTCATCAAGACCGTGCCCGAGTCGAAGATCGTCGAGACCCTGATCGAGGAGGCGATGAAGATCGCCGAGCAGATGGAAGCGGACGGTATCGCTTCGGGCGAGCCCTCGATCTCGGTCGCGGGCTGACCGGCGCCGCGGGTCGGCACGGGTTTCTTCGCCCCCGCCGCCCCTGCCCCTCTCATCCTTCCGGGGCTCCGCCCCAGACCCCGCCAGGGGGCTCTGCCCCCCCCTGGACCCCCGCTCCTCAAACGCCGGAGAGGCTTGAAGTATTCGAGCCCGGGCCAGCACTCATCAGCCCGTCCGGCGCTTGAGGACGAGGCCGCCAGGCCGATA
>NZ_VCHX02000095.1 GCF_005768555.2 Streptomyces sporangiiformans | reverse complement strand
AGGGGGCTGGCCCCCTGGCGGGGTCTGGGGCGGAGCCCCAGGGGACGGGAATGGGTAGGGGCGGCGGGGGCGAGAAAAACAGGCCCCCCAACCTGTCACAGCTGATCGACAACCAAGGTCCACCACGCCACCCGACCCCCGGACGGGGTTACGCTCGCTCGACGGCCACCGGAGGTCGTCGATGCCGAGGTGGGGGAACACCAAGACATGCGTGCACTGCGAATACTCCTGATCGTCGCCGTCATCCTGGGCGGACTCTTCGTCATCGCGGACCGCGTAGCCGTCGGCTTCGCGGAGGACGAGGCGGCGGACAAGCTGCGGACCAGCGAGGGTCTGGCCAGCACACCCGACGTGTCGATCAAGGGCTTCCCCTTCCTCACCCAGGTCGTCGGCGGCGAACTCGACGAGGTCGAGGTCGGCATCAAGAACTACGAGGCGTCCACGGCCGGCGCAGCCGGGACCGGCGCCGGTTCCGCCGCGGGCAAGATCCGTATCGACGACCTGACCGCCCAGATGCGAGGCGTCGCCTTCTCGGGCAACTACAGCTCCGCCACCGCCGCCTCCGCGTCCGGCACGGCCACGATCTCGTACGACGAACTCCTCAAGGCCGCCAAGTCCGAGCCGGTGCAGCTCGCGCGCGGAGTCACCGCCGAGGTCGTCGGCCTCTCCGACGGCGGCAACGGCAAGATCAAGGTCGAGGTCGAGGCCACCGTGCTCGGGACCAAGCTTCCCGAGCCGGTCTCCGTGCTGAGCACGGTCAGCGTCGAGGGCGACACCGTCAAGGCGCACGCCGACGCGCTGCCCAACCTGGGCGTCCAACTCGCCGAGGACAAGGCCCGCTCGGTCACGGACTTCAAGCAGCGGATCGACGGCCTGCCCGGCGGCATCAAGATCGACAAGGTCGAAGCGGCCCCGAACGGCGTCGACATCACCGTGAAGGGTTCGGACGTCAAGCTCGTCGGGTAGGACACCGACGGAGGAACGGCTGTCCGAAAGGCGAGACGGACTCGTCCGCACAGCAGATGTGAACACCGCGGCGGACGCCGGCAGGTGCCCACGCGTGCGCCCGACTCCGGGGCGGAGTCACCTCCACACTGCTCCCATCCCACATCGCGGACGATCGCGTCTCACCATGCGACACGTCGGTGACATGTCCGCCTGTCCGTCCTTACGATCGGGAGCATGAAGCGACAGGCGGATCTCACGAAGCGGCGGGCAGTCGACCTGTGCCGCGTCGCCGCCATGCTCTGTCGCTCCTTCTGAGCGGGAGCCACGAACTCCCGTTTTCCAGGGCCCTTCGACCGGCTCGCCCGAGTCAGGGCCACCCCGTGCGCCACGTCCGCGTGCGCGGTCATGCGCGTACACGCACCCCTTCTTGACGCACCGCCCCGCCGCAACTGCCCCGGAGGAGAAAGAGCATGAGCCGCAGCGACGTCCTGGTAGACGCCGACTGGGTCCAGGAGCACCTGGACGACCCGAAGGTCGCCATCGTCGAGGTCGACGAGGACACATCGGCGTACGAGAAGAACCACATCAAGAACGCCATCCGGATCGACTGGACCAAGGACCTCCAGGACCCGGTCCGCCGTGACTTCATCGACCAGGAGGGCTTCGAGAAGCTCCTGTCGGAGAAGGGCATCGCGAACGACACGCTCGTCGTTCTCTACGGCGGCAACAACAACTGGTTCGCGTCGTACGCGTACTGGTACTTCAAGCTGTACGGCCACGAGAGCGTCAAGCTCCTCGACGGCGGCCGCAAGAAGTGGGAGCTCGACTCCCGCGACCTGGTGGCCGACGTGCCGACCCGCGCCAAGACCGAGTACAAGGCCAAGCCGCAGAACACCGCGATCCGCGCCTTCCGCGACGACGTCGTCGCCGCGATCGGCTCGCAGAACCTGGTCGACGTCCGTTCCCCCGACGAGTTCAGCGGCAAGCTGCTCGCCCCGGCCCACCTGCCGCAGGAGCAGTCGCAGCGCCCGGGCCACGTCCCGAGCGCCCGCAACATCCCGTGGTCGAAGAACGCCAACGACGACGGCACCTTCAAGTCGGACGACGAGCTCAAGGAGCTCTACGCCGAGGAGCAGGTCGACCTCGCCAAGGACACCATCGCGTACTGCCGCATCGGTGAGCGCTCCGCCCTGACCTGGTTCGTCCTGCACGAGCTGCTCGGCGTCGAGAACGTCAAGAACTACGACGGCTCGTGGACCGAGTACGGCTCCCTCGTCGGCGTGCCGATCGAGCTCGGCGCCAACAAGTAAGCCCCCCGACCTTTCTCAACTACCTAGGAGCAGCAGCACATGTGTGGAGCGAAGGCCGGCGGCCCCGACGCCTCGACGATCAAGCCCGGTGAGACCACCATCCAGGGCCAGGTGACCAAGGACGGCGAGCCCGTGGTCGGCTACGTCCGCCTCCTGGACTCGACGGGCGAGTTCACCGCCGAGGTCCCGACCTCGGCGACCGGACAGTTCCGCTTCTACGCGGCCGAGGGCACGTGGACGGTGCGCGCCCTGGTCCCGGGTGGCACGGCGGACCGTACGGTCGTCGCCCAGACCGGCGGCCTGGCCGAGGTGGCCATCGCCGTCTGAGCACTCTGTACAGGCTGCCGCGGTCCGGGCAGTTCTGAGCAGGTCTGAGAAAACCGGCCCGCAGGGCCGTATGAACGGCTGAAGGGCCGCACCCCCGGAGTTGGACGCCACCACTGTGATCGGGGTGCGGCCCTTCGCCTGCGCGAGGCGTGCCGAAGGGCTCCTTCCGGATCTACGCTGGACGTATGTACGCGCGACGCCGCCATGTGTACTTCGCCATGATGGGCACGTGCCTCGGGCTGTTCGTCCTGGCCTGGGGAGTCGTGCGGCTCTGGTCGATTCCCGTGGCCGTCGGCATGTGCTTCGTGGCGATGGTGATCCCGCCGCTCGCCGCCGTGGTGGCGAACCGGCGCGGGCCCGACGACCGGTGGTGGGACGACCCGTCCGGGGATCCGAAGTCCGACGAGTGGTGGGACGAGCTGGACGGCAAGAAGCGCCGACAGTAAGAAAGTGCGCATGCCGCGAGTCAAAGTGTCCACCGTCACCCTCGACGCGCACGACGCCCATGAACTGGCCGACTTCTACGTGCGGTTGCTCGGGTACGCGGTACGCGCGGACGAACCCCACTGGGTGCTCATCGGACCGCCGGACGGTGACGGCGTGTCGCTCTCCTTCGAGACCGAGCCGGAGTACGTGCGGCCCGTCTGGCCGACCAGGAAGCCCGGCGACCAGCAGATGATGCTGCACCTGGACATCGAGGTCGACGACCTGGAGGCGGAGACCGCGCGGGCGGTCGCCGAGGGGGCCGTGCTCGCCGGATACCAGCCGCAGGACGACGTACGGGTGCTGTTCGACCCGGCAGGGCATCCGTTCTGCCTGTGGGTGGAGACGGCGCAGTAGGCCGCCGGGGCGGCCACCACCACGATCCGGGCGACGTGTCTCAGTAGACGAGCGCCTGCGTCCCGTCCGCCAGCGCCTCCTGGACGAAGACCTGGGCACCCGCGATGCGTACACCCTCGATGACGTCCTTCTCCGTGATGTCCCGGCGCGCCGCGCACTGGGTGCACAGGGTGAGGCGGCCGCCGGCCAGGACCGAGTCGAGCAGGTCGGGGAGCGGCGCCGCGTGCGGGAGTTCGAACTCGGCGGCGCGGCCCGGCAGCGCGAACCACGCGGATTCGCCGGTCAGCCAGAGCGAGACTTCCACGCCGCTGGCCACGGCGACCGCCGCCACCGTGAACGCCTGCGAGCACCGCTCGGGGGCGTCCGCCCCGGCCGTCACCTTGATCACGAGCTTCTTCGCCATGGCCGCATGCTAGGCCCTGTGCCAGGGCCTGTCCGGGTCCCGGCACCTCGCGGCAAGCCCCGGGCCCCGGCCGAGTAGGCTGGAACCCGGCTCTGTGTACCGCCAACCCTCGCTCACGCTCATCCAAGGAGCACCCCGTGCTTGAGTACTTCTTCGAAGCCCTGCTGATCCTGGTCTGCGTCGGTGTCCTCGCCTTCGCCGGGCTGACCGTGAAGAAGCTGTACCAGGGCCAGCGCTGACCCCCGTCACAGACGCCCCAGACCTCACACGTACGGACTTCTGAGCTGCTCATGATCGAGATCCCGTCCGACCTCCACAAGGACCTCGTCCCCCTCGCCTTCCTGCTCGGCAACTGGACCGGCGCGGGCGTCCACGACTTCCCCGGTGCCGAGAAGTGCAACTTCGGCCAGGAAGTCAGCTTCACCCACGACGGGCGGGACTTCCTCGAGTACCACTCGCGCACCTGGGTCCTCGACTCCGAGGGCAACAAGGTGAAGCCGCTCGAGACCGAGACCGGCTTCTGGCGTATCGACGCAGGCCGCAAGGTCGAGGTCGTGATGACCCGCGACGACGGTGTCGTCGAGGTCTGGTACGGCGAGCTGGCCGACAAGAAGCCGCAGATCGACCTGGCGACGGACGCGGTCGCCCGCACGGCCGCCTCCGGCCCGTACAACGGCGGCAAGCGGCTGTACGGCTACGTCAAGAGCGACCTCATGTGGGTCGGCGAGAAGCAGACCCCCGACGTGCCGCTGCGCCCCTACATGTCCGCCCAGCTCAAGAAGGTCGTCTCCCCGGAGGACGTCGAGCGCTGGGCCAAGGCCCTGCCGGACGACATGCCCGACGACGGGATCGCTTTCTTCAAGTAGTTCTAGACTTTCAGGTGTGGTGAGCACTCATAGCAGCACCGAAAGCAACGCGGAAAGCGGCGCCGAGAGCGCCGACTGGAAGAGTGATCTGCGGCAGCGTGGCTACCGGCTGACTCCGCAGCGGCAGCTTGTGCTCGAAGCCGTGGACACCCTTGAGCACGCGACCCCCGACGACATCCTTGGCGAAGTGCGCAAGACGGCGTCGGGGGTCAACATCTCCACGGTGTACCGGACCCTGGAGCTCCTGGAGGAGCTCGGTCTGGTCAGCCACGCCCATCTCGGGCACGGCGCGCCCACGTACCATCTCGCGGACCGCCACCACCACATCCATCTGGTGTGCCGGGACTGTACGAGCGTCATCGAGGCGGACGTGTCGGTCGCCGCCGAGTTCACGGCGAAGCTGCGCGAGACCTTCGGGTTCGACACCGACATGAAGCACTTCGCGATCTTCGGCCGGTGCGAGGACTGCACCGGTAAGAGGAAATAAAAAACGCACCTACTCGGTCGTAGGCTGTATGTCCATGAAGAGCCCCCTGCTGTCCCTGCCCGGCGCCGTTCCCGCGGAGGGCGTGGACGAAGGCGTCGCCGCCCACTACGGCGACCTGTTCCGCGAACAGCGTGCCCTCGCCGACGGCACCGGTTTCGTGGATCTCTCGCACCGCGGCGTCGTGAGCGTCACTGGGGAGGATCGGCTCAGCTGGCTGCACCTCCTGCTCACCCAGCACGTCTCCGACCTCCCGACAGGCAGTGCCACCGAGGCGCTGATCCTCTCCGCGCACGGACACATCGAGCACGCGCTGTATCTCGTCGACGACGGCGAGACGGTGTGGGCGCACGTCGAGCCACAAACCCAGGACGCGCTGATCGCGTACCTGGAGTCGATGAAGTTCTTCTACCGTGTCGAGGTCGCCGACCGGACCGCCGAGTTCGCGGTCGTGCACCTGCCGGCCGGCTCCATCGCCGAGACACCGGAGGGTGTCGTGGCGCGCGAGACCCCGTACGGGCGGGATCTGTTCCTTCCGCGCGGCGACCTGGAGGCGTACGCCGAGAGGAGCGGCCCGGCGGTCGGGATCCTCGCGTACGAGGCCCTGCGCGTCGAGCACCACCGGCCGCGGCTCGGCTTCGAGACCGACCACCGGACCATCCCGCACGAGCTGGGCTGGATCGGCACGGCCGTGCATCTGGAGAAGGGCTGCTATCGCGGTCAGGAGACCGTCGCCCGCGTCCACAACCTGGGCAAGCCACCGCGTCGGCTCGTCTTCCTGCACCTCGACGGCAGCGAGGTCCATCTGCCGGTCCCCGGCACCGACATCCGGCTCGCGGCCGACGGCCCGGACGGCCGCAAGATCGGTTTCATCACGACGTCCGTACGCCACCACGAGCTCGGCCCGATCGCGCTGGCGCTGGTGAAGCGGAACGTGCCGGCAGATGCGCCGCTCCTGGCCGGGACGACGGCCGCGGCGCAGGAGGTCGTGGTCGAGCCGTAAGTACGTTCGGCTCGGCCGGCGCTCAGATGTCGAGCAGCACCGTGAACGGGCCGTCGTTCGTCAGGGACACGCGCATCTGGGCGCCGAAACGGCCCGTCGCCACCGTCGCGCCCAGTGAACGCAGCTGGGCGACGACCTCGTCCACGAGAGGCTCGGCGACATCGCCGGGGGCGGCCGCGTTCCAGGTGGGGCGGCGGCCCTTGCGGGCATCGCCGTAGAGCGTGAACTGGCTGATGACGAGCAGCGGCGCGTCGATGTCGCTGCACGACTTCTCGTCGCTCAGCATGCGCACCGACCAGAGCTTGCGGGCCAGTTGGGCCGCTTTCTCCTTGGTGTCGTCGTGGGTGACGCCCACCAGGACGCACAGCCCCTCGCCGCTGAACTCGCCGACCGTCTCGCCTTCGACGACGACGCTCGCGCCGTCAACCCTCTGAACCACTCCACGCATACGGACCATCATGCCGTGCTCCCGCTTGACCTCCGTAAGGAGTCTTTCTTATTGGCGCTTAACCCCATGAACTGGGGCCGAACGGGGGTAGTTGGTCCCATTGCGGCCACTTGGGGTGGCACGATGCTCACACACGCCGATCGAGGGGACGGTTGAGGCGTATGAGCACATCGAGTACCGCGGGGCAGTCGCCCGGGTTCGTTTCGCTGGTCCGGGGGGAGCGTGGGCCAGGTGCGATCGGGGGCGCACCGCATCCGATCGCGCCGCGTCCGCCCACGCAGCGGACGGACAGCCCGATGCCCGAGCCGTCGCCCGAGCAGGATCTGTCGCTGCTGCTGCTGCCCGAGTTGCGCACGCTGCGGCGGGGCGCACAGCGTGACGAGGCGGACCTCAGCTATGTACGGCGGCTGCTCCAGGGGCGCATCGACATCCTGCGCGCCGAGCTCCGGCGGCGGGCCGAGCCCGGCCGGGTGGTGTCGGCGTCCGGGCCGGCGTCTGGGGCGGTGGCGGCCGACGAGACGACGGCCGGCGCCTCGTCGGCCGTCCCGTCCGCCGTCTCGTCCGTCGTCGAGCGGCTGTCGGAGATCCTGACGGACGCGCCCGCGCGGCAACGGTCGTCGGCCCGGCATGTGACGCTCTGCACGCCGCACAGCGAGGAGTTCCGGCGGCTGGCCGCGGACATGCTCGCCGAGGTGCAGCTGTCCGACCTCCAGGCCCGTACGGATCCGGAGCTGAACACCGCGATGGTGCGGCTCGTGCGGTACGAGCAGCAGGTCTCGCGGCGGCGGCAGCGGCTGCAACGGACCGCCGACGAGTGCAGTGCGGAAATTGCGCGCAGGTACCGTGAAGGCGAAGCACAAGTAGACGACCTGCTCGTGTGACACTGCGGCCCCGGTGATCCCGGGGTCGTCGTCGGCTCTGCCCGGGGAGATCCCGGGGTGGAGCCGGCGAGCGGGTCCTGTTCTGGGAGGCCACCAGCCGATGCCCGTTTCCGCCACTCCACCGGCACCACAGTCACCACAGGAACCCTCCGCGATACCCGCGGATCCTGCGCCATCCGCCATACCCCCCGTTCTCGTCGAGGTCGTGCGCTCCGGATTCGTCGAGGGGCGTCACCGGGGCAGCCTGGTGCTGCTGGGCGCGGACGGGGAGGTGGAGCTCGCGCTCGGAGATGTCTCGGTTCCCGTCTTTCCCCGCTCCTCCAACAAGCCGATGCAGGCGGCCGGGATCCTGCGAGCGGGGCTCGACCTCGGTGGAGAGCGGCTGGCGCTGGCGGCCGCGAGCCACTCGGGGGAGGGATTCCACCGGGATCTCGCGGCCAAGATGCTCGCCGAGCACGGGCTGAACGCGGCGCTGCTCCAGTGTCCGGAGGATCTGCCGCTGGACGCGGTGGAGGCGGAGACGTATCTCGCCGCGGGGGGTGTGCGTGAGCGGATCACGATGAACTGCTCCGGCAAGCATGCGGCGATGCTCGCGGCGTGTGCGCTGCGGGGGTGGTCGACGGAGTCGTATCTGGACCCTTCGCATCCGCTCCAGAGGGAGATTCTGGCCGTGGTCGAGGAGGCGGCGGGGGAAGCGGTGGCCGCGGTCGGTACGGACGGCTGCGGTGCCCCTCTGATGGCGATCACTCTGACGGGGCTGGCCCGCGCCTTCCGCTCCTTCGTCCTCGCCGAGCCGGGCTCGGCCGAGCGACGGGTCGCCGACGCTATGCGCGCACACCCCGAGTACGTCGCCGGGACGCGTCGTCACGACACGTGGCTGATGCGGGAGGTGCCGGGGGTGTTGTCCAAGATGGGCGCGGAGGGCGTCCAGGCGGTCGCCCTGCCGGACGGACGGGCGCTCGCCTTCAAGGTGGACGACGGCGCGTCACGGGCACTGCGCCCCGTACTGGCCCGCGCACTGACGCTGCTGGACGTGCAGGAACCGGTGGTGTCGCGGATCGGACGGGTCCCGCTGCTGGGTGGAGGAAGCGAGGTGGGGGAACTCCGCCCGGCATTCTGACCCCGGTGGTGCCGCGCCGCGCCCCTTTAGGGGCGCGGGGAACTGCGCGACCAGCCACAACCGACCCGCAGCCGAATCCGAACCCTGGGGCGTCCGGGGCGCAGCCCCAGGGATGGGACGGGTAGGGGCGGCGGGGGCGAAAACCGTTGGGGCGAGGCGCCCACACCTGCCTAGGCTGGCGTTCATGAGCGGCCCCCAGGACATAGACGTACGCCCGATCACCAAGGACGAGATCCCGGACTGGATCCGCGCGCTGAACACCGGCTTCCTACGTGCATCGACCGTGTCGAACGAAGAGGTGGCGGACCGGAGCACGTACATCGTGCCCGAGCGAACACAGGGCGCCTTCGACGGCGACCGCTGTGTGGCGACGTTCCGCTCGTTCGCCCAGGAGCTCACGGCGGTGGGCGGGGCAGCCGTACCCGCCGACGCCATCTCGAACGTGACGGTCACGGCGACCCACCGCCGCCGCGGCCTGCTCACGCGCATGATGACGCAGGACCTGGCGGCCGCGAAGGCACGCGGCGACGTCGTGGCGACGCTGATCGCCGCGGAGTACCCGATCTACGGCCGCTACGGCTTCGGACCGGCCACCCACGTCGCCGAGTGGACGATCGACGTGCCGCGCGCGGGGCTGGACCCTCGTTGGGCGGGTCCGGAGGACGGCGGGCGGGTCGACCTCGTGGAGGGCGAGGAAGTACGGAAGATCGGGCCGGAGCTGCACGAGCGGCTCAGGCGGACCCAGGCGGGTGCGGTCGACCGGGACGATCGGTGGTGGCGGGTCAGCACCGGTGCCCTGGCTCTGGACCGGGTGTCGTGGACCGAGCCCTTCCACGCCGTGTACCGGGATCGGCGCGGAGAGGTCGAGGGGCTGCTCACGTACACCGTGGACGACCACTGGGGCGACAGCAAGCAGCCGCTGAACACGGCGAAGGTGAAGGACCTGATCTCGGTCTCGCCGGCCGCCGAGCGTGCGCTGTGGCGGTATCTCTGCTCGGTGGACTGGATCAAGACGGTGAAGACGGGGCATCGTGCGCCGGATGATCTGGTGCCGCGGTTCCTGCCGGATCCGCGTGCCGCGGCGATCAGCAGCCAGGCGGACTGGCTGTGGGTGCGGATCCTGGATGTCGTACGGGCGCTGGAAGCCCGTACGTACACCGCTTCCGGGACGCTCGTGCTGGAGGTCACCGACCCGGACGGGCTGTCCGCGGGGCGGTACCGGCTGGACGCGTCACCGGACGGGGCGACCTGCGCGCCAACGACGGACGCCGCCGATCTCACGCTGGATGCGGGTGAGTTGGCGGCGCTCTGGCTCGGGGACGAGTCGGCGGTGCGGCTCGCCGCGCTCGGTCGGGTGGCCGAGGCGCGGGCGGGCGCCGCGACCACCGCCGACGCCCTGTTGCGTACGTCCAGGCGACCGTGGTGCCCGGACGTCTTCTGAACTCCCTGTCACCTCCTCCTCCGTAGCGTGTGGTGAACGGACTGACCGGGCTCCCGGCTCCCCTCCGGAAGGGAGCCCGGTCAGCCGGACTGACAGACGGTGGCGTCCGGTCAGCCGGTCTGGGCGAGCAGCATCACGAGAATCACGGCTCCGATGCCGCCGATCATGGTGTTCTTGGCCTTGATGCCGATGGAGAGAGCGACGAAGCCGATGAGGCCCATCGCCCCGTACTTCACCTGGACGAGCTGTTCGAATCCGATGACGAGGGCGGCGATGGCGAGGGCGATGAGCGGCATGACGGTCCCTCCTTCGGGATGGGGGACACGGACCCCCGGTTGAGAGTCGGGCACCTGGTCGACAGAGTCACCCATGGTGACCAACCCTCGGAAAGTTTGGCCATGTTGCTGAAGTTGGTGACCAACTCCACTGAACTTATCTCCGCTTGGAAGCGTCTCATAACCACCTTCCCAGTAACTGCCCAAAGATGGCGCGAAGTTGTAGTGTTTGGTTGTGGACCCGGAACACGTCGCCGTCAATGGGCGGACTCGGTCTCAACGGCCACAGAAGTCACATCGAGAGGTGGCCGACGAGCTGCGCAGCCGGATCAGGTCCGGCGAGTTGCGGCCGGGACAGCGCATGCCCACGCAGGCCAAACTGGCTGACGAGTTCGGCGTGGAGCGAGGTGCCGTACGCCAGGCGCTGCGCATCCTGCAGTCGGAACACCTGCTGGCCAACGTGTCCAAAGGCAGCCCCGCGACCGTCGCCCAGAACGTGGCCGAGGCTCTGACCGGGCCCGAAGCTCCGCCGCAGCCCACCATGGTGGCGCTCGCACCGCGGATAGCGGCCGCCTTCGCGGCCCCTCACGTGGAGATAGACGCCCTGTGCCTGACGTCGGTCTCCCTCACCCTCGCCATGGGAGAACCCCTCCGTCTCATCCACGAAGGCCGAATAAAACCAGCCAAGGTCGACGTCCGGATTCTCCTTCCCAGCCGCGAGATCGACCTCGCCTTCCCGGTGCCCGTGGAGGGCTCGGGTGAGGAAGGCCTGGTGCACGAGCGCTGGCTGGCCCAGCGCAACGCCCAGGGCCAGGTGCTGCGTCACAACCTGCTGGCCCTGCGGGTCACGCACGGCATCGATGTACGGGTCCACTTCCGCGCGCTGCCGTTCACACCGCCGGTGAAGCTGTACCTGCTCAACGGCGAGGAGGCGCTGTTCGCGTACTACACCCTCACCCGGCGCGGTGAGGAGATCGACCACGAGTACCTGGAGATGTACGACGCCGAGGGGACGCAGTCCATGCTGTTCCCCTTCGAGCAGGGGGTCGGACTGCGGGACACCACGTTCGTGGAGCAGTCGCATCTGTGGTTCAACGCACTGTGGGAGACCATCAGTTCGGAGCTGGTGCTCACGAGCTGAGGTCTCCCGGGATGTGTTCCCGGCTCACGAGAGGGCCGGGCCTGCGACGAGCACGGCGAGGAGGACGGCGCCGATCGAGCTGCAGGTGGGGCTCTTCGTCTTGATCCCTATGCTGAGCAGCAGCAGGCCGAGGATGCCGGCCGGGCCGTACCGCCACTGGACGAGCTGTTCGAAGCCGACGACGAAGACGGCGCAGATGAAGGCGATGACGGGCATGGTGGCTCCTCCTTCGGGAGGGACGGGAACTTCCAGGGGCGGGGGCTTCCTATCTGCCAAGTGCTTGCGAGAGGAGGTAAAAGTTCCGCCAACTTGGTTAAGTTGGCGACCAACTCTGGGTAAGTTATCCCCAGTTGGTTGGTAGGTATAAACAACTTTCAAACAACTCCCCATAGATGGATCGAAGTTGTAACGTTTGGTCGTGACTCAGGAGAACGTTGCAGTGAACGGCAGCAGAAGGCTCTCGCCCCAGGAGATCGCCGACACCCTGCGGGAACGGATCCGCGACGGCGAGTTGAAGGCCGGGGACCGCCTGCCCACGCAGGCCGAACTCGCCGACGAGTTCGGTGTGGAACGCGGCACGGTCCGCCAGGCCCTGCGGGCGCTTCAGGACGACGGCCTGCTCAGCAACGTCAGCAAGGGCAGCCCGCCGCGCATCGCCGAGGTGACGCCGACCCGCGACAAGCCCCAGCCGACGATGGTCGGCCTGGCACCACGTCTGACGGAGGCGTTCGCGGCCCCGCAGGTCCGCGTCGACGCCGTCTGCCTCACGGCGGAAACCCTGATGCTGGCCCTCGGGGAACCGGTCCGCCTCATCCACGAGGGACGCATCCGGCCCCAGTCGATCGACGTCCGCATATTGCTGCCCTCCCGGGACATCAACCTGGCGTTCCCCGTCTCGGTCGAGGACCGCGGCGACGACGACCCGGTCCACCAGCGCTGGCTGGAGATGCGCAACGCCCAGGGCCACGTCCTCAGGCACAACCTGCGCTCCCTGCGTTCCTCGCACGGCATCGATGTGCGCGTCACCTATCGCGCGCTGCCCTTCACGCCGCCCGTGAAGTTGTACCTGCTCAACGGCTCGGAAGCGCTGATCGGGTACTACATGATCACGCGCCGGGAGGAGCCGATGGACACCGGGACGCTCGACATGTACGACACCATGGGCTCCAAATCCCTCCTCTTCTCCTTCGAGAAGCAGGCCGGTCAGCGAGACGCCGCGTTCGTGGATCAGTCCCAGAAGTGGTTCGACGCCCTCTGGGAAACCATCACCACGGACCTGACACTCTCCTAGTGACTTCTGATACGACGCAGACTGAACTGGTGGAAGCAGAGACAGAGAACCTGCGAGAACTGATCACACGCGCACGCGTTGTGCTCTGGGACTTCGACGGGCCGGTCTGTCGGCTGTTCGCGGGCCACTCGGCGGACCGGGTGGCGAGAGAACTCGTGGAGTGGCTCGAAGGCCGGGGCCTGCACGGCCTGGTGACGGAGACGGAACGGGAGTCCCTGGACCCCCACATCGTGTTGCGCGCCGTCGACCGCCGGCACCCCGGCAGCGACCTGGTGGCGGAGCTGGAGGAACGTCTCACCCAGGAGGAACTCCGCGCCGCGACGTCGGCGATGCCCACGGCCTACGCCGATCCGCTCATACGCACCTGGAAGGCGGTGGGCTCCCAGCTGGCCATCGCCACGAACAACTCCCCGCGCGTGGTGCGCCAGTACCTGGCCGGCCGCGGCCTCACCTCCTGCTTCACCCCGCACATCTACGGCCGCACCCAGGACCTCCAACTCCTCAAGCCCGACCCGCACTGCCTCAACCGCGCGCTGAGCGCGATGGGGGCCGCGCCCGCGGCCGGACTGATGATCGGCGACACCCCCACGGACTTCCGCGCGGCGCGAGAGGCCGAGGTGCCGTTCATCGGCTACGCGCGTAACGAGCGGAAGGAGAAGATCCTGAGGGAGGCGGGGGCCGCGACGATCGTGGGCTCTTTGGAACTCCTTCTGCAGGTGGTCCGGAGCCGGCGGAGACAGACGTGACTCAGACGTGAGTCAGGCGTGAGTCAGGCGTGAGCCATGCCCGAGTCAGGCCTGAGTTCAGGCCTGAGTCATCAGGAGAACGAACAGTACGGCGGCTGTGGTCAGCCATGCCGAGTTTCGGGCGCGCACGCCGATGCCGATCAGAAGCAGGCAGACGAGTCCCATCGCGCCGTACCGCCATTGGACCAACTGCTCCAGGCCGAGACCCAGGACGAACGACAGCAGTTGAAAGGAGGCCATGCTTCCCCACCCCTCTCCAGTTCCAGTGAAGCGATCAACTGGCAGTCCAATTGGACTGATTGACTTAACTTGGTTGTCCCCTTGTCGGTAGATCACCTAACTGTGGGTCTTGTTGGACTGCCTACTTGTCTGAAAGTGGTGTGCTTCAAGGGCGATGGCGGTACGGTCGGCTTGTGGGCAGCGGGCAGGGCATCGACGGTGGCAGGGAGTTCCAGCGTGTCGCGGAGACGCTGCTCTCCCGGATGTCCGGCGGTGTCTACCCCGTGGGGTCGTTCCTGCCTCCACAGCGGGAACTGGCCGAAGAGCTGGGCGTTTCGCGTGACACCGTGCAGCGGGTTCTGCGGATGCTCGCCGATGAGAACTGGATCGAGTCCCGTCAGGGCCGCGGATCGCGGGTGCTGAAGAGCCAGCGGATCCATTCCAGCGGCGCGAGCACCGCCGCCCAGGGAAAGGTGTACCTGGGCGACTTCGTAGGCGCGGCGTTCCGGCAGCCCGAGGTCACTCTCGACGTGTTCACGCTGTCCTCGGAATCGCTGGACGCCCATATACGGGTCCAGTCGGAACTGATCAGGGCCGGGCGCATCCAGCCCCAACGCATCGCCATGCGCATGCTGTTGCCGTCCTCGTCGGTGGAACTGCCCTACCTGCGGGCCCAAGGCGCTCCCGACCAGCGGCTGCGGGAGCGCATGGACGACATCACGCGCAGGCACACGTCATCGCTGCAAGACGCGGTGTTCAACCTGAAGCAGGCGCAGACCGTGCCGTCCGTCGACCTCGAGATCCGGCACGTTCCGCTGGCGCCCACGAACAAGCTGTACCTGCTCAACGGGAACGAGGCGGTCTTCGGACCGTACAAGGTGCTGCAGCGGACCATTCACCTGGCCGGGGACGAGGAGATCGAGGCGCTGGACGTACTGGGGCTGGATGCGGAGCTGACCCACTTCGAGAAGGACGACGACGACACCTCCGTGGGATCGGTGTTCGTATCCAGCATGCAGAACTGGTTCGACTCCGTCTGGAATCTGCTCTCCCAGTAGTCGAGGCGTTCGCGAGACTGCCCCAGAAGTGTGCTGTAGCATTCCCGCACCCCATGAGCAACCGCTCAGGTTCATGCGTATGAGATGGCGAACAAGCCAACATCGAAAGACCTGACACCGAAGAGTGGCAAACCACCCGTTCAACCCACTCGAGGCTGACTCTAGTCGTGCCGACCATCGCCGGCGCTTAGCGTTTTACCTGCCAACCATCTCTCATGCGAGTACCCGGAGCGGCCAGTGGGCGCACGATCTCGTCCCCGACCCTTCCTCGGGGATCGCGCCACGTCCGACGCCGCCTGTGCGGCGTTCGTGGACCTCGCCGCGGAGCTGGGCCAGGCGAGCAGCGGGCACCACAACCAGAACTACGTGCTGCCGTTGACGGAGAACGCGGCGCGCCTGATGGGCCGTGAGGCCGGCAGGTCCGTGACCGTGCGGATCCGGCGCGCCGAGGCGTTGCCCGTGGTGATCAGGACCTGGGAGAACGAGGCGGAGATCCTCCGCGCCGTCAAGGGCATCCTGCCCCACGTCCCGGAGTGCCTGGTCGAGGGGGACGGGTTCGCGATCCACAGCTATGTGGAAGGCGTACCGCTCTCCAGCGTCTGCGGGAACGGAAAGCCGGTCGACACCCTCCTGATGAAGGCTCTGGCCGGTCTGCTCGCCCAGATGGCCCAGGTGCGCAGGGAGGCACTGCCACCGCTGCCGGCCGTCTGGCCCCGCAACGAGAAGGACAGTCAGGGCTTTCTGCAGACGCTGGCGCGCTTCGCCGACCGCCAGATCCGGCAGCCGAACTGGCCTGCTTTCGGTGGGCTGTTCGCGGCGCTCGGTATCCCTGAGGACGCGCTGATCCGGTTGGCCGAGCGGGTGCCCGCGATGGCACGGCGGCCCTACAGCCTGCTCCACGCGGACCTGCACCGCGACAACCTGATCATGTCGTACGACGGTGACCCGCCCCTCATCTGCGTGGACTGGGAACTGGCGACCTACGGCGACCCCCTGCACGACCTCGCGACGCACCTGGTGCGCATGCAGTACCCGTCCCACCAGCGGGGCGAGGTGATTGACGCCTGGGCGCAGGCCATGGAGCAGGTCCGGCCGGCGGCCGTCAACGGTCTGGCCAAGGACCTGCGCCATTACATCGACTTCGAGTGGGCGCAGTCCGTCTACCCGGACGTGATGCGGGCCGCGCAGTCACTGGGGGACGCGTTCGACCAGAAGAGCCTGGACGAGGCGACGGTGGCGGTACGCAAGGCTCTGGAGGTGGCGGAGGCTCCGTTGAGGCTGCGCGGCCTGCCGAGCGAGGCAGAGATCGAGCGGGTCCTGTTCCGGTGGCGGGTGTCCCGAGGCGAGGCGAAGAAGGGCCTCATGTCCTCCTTCACGTCCATCGGCTGGGAACCGGACAAGCGAGTTCCCGAGAACCCCGACTTTCCCCCGTCCGTGGTGAGGGGCGCCCTGCTCGCGGAGGGCGCGGCGCCGGCCGGACGGGTGTTCAAGGGCACGGCCCACCTGAACTCGGTGGTCCGGGTGCCCGGCGTCGACTTCCCCGTCGTGGTGCGGCGCAAGCTGGCGAAGGCCTGCCGGCGCGAGCGCAGTTTCCTCAGCGAGCACGCCGTGTTGCGGGCCATCGAGGAGTCGAAGGTCGCGGTGGCCGCACCGAGGGTCCTCGCCCTGGGGGAGAGCTACGGCAAAGAGCGCTTCGCCATCCACACGTATGAGGGACCGTCCGACATCGAGCAGCCGCCCAACCACCCGGTGTACGGCTTGCTGCCGCACGAGGCGGACCGGCTCGTCGATCAGCTCTGCGCCCTGACGGACGTGGACTACACCCAACTCGACCCGGTTGCCGAGGAGGGTGAGGGAAGCTTCCACCCCTGGCTGAGCGAACAACTCGTGGCACTCGTACGGGACCTGCCCAAGGAGTCCCAGCAGTTGGCCCGGCTCCTCGGACTGCCGGACGCCTTCCGGCTGAGGCAGATCCTGTCCCGGCACAAGGTGAGCCACCGGAAACGGTCCCTGCTGCACGGCGATCTGAACCCGTGGAACCTGGTGCGCCGCGACGACCACCTGGCGCTGACCATCATCGACTGGGAGATGTCGCTGGTCGGTGATCCGCTCTACGACCTGGTCCGGCACATGCACCTCACCCCGACCCGGCCGGAGATCCGCGACCGCATGTTCCGGCGCTGGGAGGACCGGCTGCCCCCGGAGTTCACCCAGAACTGGCGGCAGGACTGGCGCGTCTACCGATGGATCGAGATCGTCCGGTCCGCGTATGTGGATCTCGACCGCCTGGTGACCGGTGCGAGCCTGGACGCCCCCAATGTGCGCCGGGCTGTCGACTCGTACGCGATGACGCTGGCATCGGCCACCGGCTCGCTCGGCCTGCCGGCCCGCCCGACGGCGAATCCCTATCTTGCCCGCGCCCTCGCGTAGGCCGCCCTCGCGTAGGAGGACCTGCGGCTGTCCGTAGGCTCGGGGGTATGGGTGAGATCGGGTCGCGTGAGGTCGGGCCGCGTGAGGTCGGGCTGCGTGAGCGGAAGAAGCAGCGGATGTACCAGACGGTCTCCGATGTCGCGATCGGGCTTTTCCTCGAGAAGGGGTTCGACGCGGTGTCGGTCGCCGAGGTCGCGGCCGCTGCCGAGATCTCGAAGCCGACCCTTTTCCGGTACTTTCCGGCCAAGGAGGACCTGGTCCTCCACCGGTTCGCCGATCACGAGACGGAAGCCGCGCGGGTCGTGGCCGAGCGGGCCGAAGGACAGTCGCCGCTCGACGCGCTACGGCTGCACTTCCTGGACGGGCTGGAGCGGTGTGATCCCGTCACCGGGCTCAATGACCAGGAGCCCGTGCTCGCCTTCCACCGGCTTCTCTACGGGACGCCCTCGCTCGTGGCCCGCCTCTACGGGTACGTGGAGCGGTCCGAGGAGGCACTCGCGTACGCGCTGGGCGGCGACTTGGCGGCCCGGCTGGCCGCCGCGCAGATCGTCGCCGTTCAGCGCGTCCTGGCCCTGGAGAACTGGCGGCGGATCGCGGCGGGGGAGGGCGTGGAGGAGGTCCGGGCCGATGCCGTCGCCGCCGCCGGGCTGGCCTTTGAGCAGGTGGGGGCAGGACTGAAGCGGTTCGCATGAGCGGGGATACGACCGGCCCGGCGGGGTGAGTCTCAAGGCGAGCCCATGCTGAGTCTCGGTAAAAAATTTAACTCGGTAACGTAATGTCGTTACCCTTGCTGGAATGACGTCTCCCGAGAAGCCCTCCCTGCATCACGCCCTCGCCCAGGAACGCGCCTACCACGACACCTGCCGGGCCGCCCTCTCCGCGATGGTCGACGGCGCCCAGGAGCACGTCGTCACCGGCGAGGACGTCTCCGCCTCCGGTGCCGACGCCGAAGTGCTCGGCTACCAACTCCGCAGCAAGGCGAAGGCCTTGCGTGAGCTGCCCGAAGGGCCGCTGTTCTTCGGGCGGTTGGACTTCGACTCGGGGGAACACGAGCATGCCGGGCAGCGCTACCACGTCGGCCGGCTGAGGATCACCGAACATCCCGCCGCCCCGCCCCTGGTCGTCGACTGGCGCGCCCCCGTCTCGCGCGCCTTCTACCAGGCGAGCGCCCGCGACCCGCGGGGTGTTCGCGTCCGCCGACGGTTCGGGTGGGCGCCGGGGAGCCTGGGCGACTCCGTCGACCTCACCGGGCTGGAGGACGAGCACCTCGAGGAAGGGCGTGCGCACGGGGAGGCGGGAGCGGGGATCCAGGCGGAGGCGGAGGCGGGGGCGCTGGGGGCGATGCGAGGGGCGAGCCGGATCCTTGTCGACGAGATCGAGCGCCCCCGAGTCGGCCCCATGCGCGACATCGCCGCGACCATCCAGCCCGAGCAGGACGATCTCGTACGCGGGGACCTGGCCACCTCCGTGTGTGTGCAGGGCGCCCCGGGCACCGGCAAGACGGCCGTCGGGCTGCACCGGGCCGCGTATCTCCTCTACACGTACCCGCAGCGCATCCGGCGTGGCGGTCTGCTGATCCTGGGACCCAACCCGACGTTCCTCTCGTACATCTCCGCGGTGCTGCCCGCCCTCGGTGAGACGGGCGTACGGCAGTCGACCGTCGCCGGCGAGATCGGGCGCCATCCGGTGAAGGCGGCGGACGGCGAACGGGCCGGCGTCGTCAAACACGACGCCCGGATGGCGGAGGTGCTGCGCCGGGCGCTGTACGCCCGCGTGCGCGTCGCGGCTGAGGGTGCGGGCGACAACGGCCTTGCGGTGCCGGACGGTTCGTACCGGTGGCGCGTGCCCGGTGACGAACTGGCGCGGATCGTGGCGGGCGTACGGAGCGAGGAACCGCCGTACGCCGTCGGGCGCGAGCGTGTGCGGACCCGGATCGTGCGGCGTCTTCAGCGCGAGGCCGAGCGGCGGGCGGGGCCGCCCACGCAGGCGTGGGTGCGGAAGATCTCGGGGGCACGGGTCGTGAGCGCGTACGTCGACGCTGTGTGGCCCCGGGTTCTGCCGGAGGAGGTCGTCGCGGAACTCCTCACCGATCCGGCCGCGTTGACCGCGGCGGCGGACGGAGTGCTGGACACGGACGAGCAGAAGGCGATCCTGTGGGCGCGACCCCCTCGGTCGTACAAGTCGGCGCGGTGGTCGGCGGCCGACCTCGTTCTGCTCGACGAGGTGGCGGGGCTCATCGAACACCCCGAGGGCTACGGGCACTTGGTGATCGACGAGGCGCAGGACCTGTCGCCGATGGAGTGCCGGGCGATCGCGCGGCGGGCGGCTTTCGGATCGATGACGGTGCTGGGGGATCTCGCGCAGGGAACCACGCCCTGGGCCGCGCGTGACTGGGCCGAACTGCTGGGGCATCTGGGGAAGCCGGAGGCTGTGGTGGTGCCGTTGACGACGGGATTCCGGGTGCCGGGGGCGGTGGTCGAGCTGACGAATCGTCTGCTGGCGCGGCTGGATGTGCGGGTGCCTGCGGCTCGGTCCCTGAGGAGGGACGGGGAGGTGCGGATTCGGCCGACAGGGCCGGTGGAGCGGGCAGGGCGGGTCGGTGATGTCGTCGAGGAGACCGTCTGCGCCGTGCGGGACGCCCTCGGATACGAAGGGTCCGTCGGAGTCATCGCGGCCGAGTCGGATGTCGCCCGGGTGCGGGAGGCGCTCGGTGCCGCGGGGATCGAGACGGCGGGGCCCGACGAACTGGGCGCCCGCGTCACGGTGTTGGGGGCCGGTGCCGCCAAGGGGCTCGAGTACGACCATGTCGTCGCCGTCGAGCCGGCGGCGATCGTGGAGGCTGAGGCTGAGGCAGCGCAGGGGGAGGGGATGGGGGCCGGGGCGCGGGGTCTGCGTCGGCTGTATGTCGTGATGACTCGCGCGGTGTCGCGGCTCGATGTGGTGCATGCGCGGCCGTTGCCCTTCGACTAGGCCCTGTCGTCACACTCCCGTCGTCCAGTTGGCCGGGCGGTGTTACCGGAAGGCGACGGACTCATGACCGCACGTACACCATGGTGATCTCCGCCGTGGCTACGGTGATCTTGCCGGTGAGCGGCTGAACGCCCCCCTTGTGGCCCGCGACTCCCCTCCCCAGCGGGCCGGTTCGCCGCTCACCGGTCGTGGGTGGGTCGGGCCGTGTGCCGGTGCGTCACGCCCGTCGCCGCCCGGAGGGCTTCAGCGCTTGGGCCTGGTCACCGCGGCGCCGTTCTTTCAGACGCTGTCTTCGGTGAAGGCCCCGTTGGCCGTGAAGGCCAGCCCGGCGAAACGTTCGCCGATGCGGCGGTGGGTGGCGGCGTCCGGGTGGAGCTCGTCGGGCAGCGGGAGCTCGGCGAAGTCGGCCTCGCCGTAGAGGGCGCGGCCGTCGAGGTAGTGCAGGTGGGGGTCGTCGGCCGCCCGCTGCTCCACGATGCGGGACAGCTCCTCCCGGATGACGTTGAGCGTCAGTTTTCCGGCGGCGCGCTCGGCGGGGTCGCCGGTGGCCTGGAACCGCAGCTTTCCCTCGCTGAGCGCGCTGAAGTCGAAGGCACCGGGGCCGGGGGTGTCCTCGTGGATGGGGCACAGGATGGGCGAGACGACCAGCAGGGGTGTGGTGGGGTGTCCCTCGCGGATGGTGTCGAGGAAGCCGTGCACGGCCGGGGTGAAGGCGCGCAGCCGCATCAGGTCGATGTTGACCAGGTTGATGCCCATCTTGAGGCTGATCAGGTCGGCGGGTGTGTCCCGCATCGCGCGGGCGGTGAAGGGGTCGAGCAGGGCGCTGCCGGCCAGACCGAGGTTGATCAGTTCGACGTCGCCGAGTGAGGCGGCCAGCGCGGGCCAGGTGGTGGTGGGGCCTGTGGCGTCGGAGCCGTGGCTGATCGAGCTGCCGTGGTGCAGCCATACCCGGCGGCCGCGGTCAGGCAGGGGCTCGACGGGGGCGTCGGTGCGCAGGGCGACGAGTTCGGTGGTCTCGTTGTGCGGCAGCCAGATCTCGACGTCCTTCACGCCCTCGGACAGGTCGGTGAAGCTCAGGGTGCCGACCGGGCCGGGCCGGTTCTCCGTGGTTCCGGTCGTCAGGTCGATGGTCAGGGTGTTGCCGCCCTTCACACTGGCCTGGCCGGTCAGACGGCCGTCGACGAGCAGGTCGTACACGCCGTCCGGGCGGGGCGGGGCGCCCACGTAGACCCGCTTGGTGGGGAGCGTGTCCAGTTCGACGGCGGTGGCGCGGGTGCGGAAGACCAGTCGTACGCCGGAGGGCTGGGCCTCCGCCATGGCGAGTTGTCCGTCGGCGCACTGCGCGCGGGCCCGGGCGGGCAGTCGGTGCGGCAGTAAGCCGTGCGCGGTGCGCTCCAGGTCGAGGGCGCCGCGCAGGAGATCGGCGGTGATGGGGGTGGTGATCCAGTTGTGCTTGGTGTGCAAGGTTCTCAGCCCCTTGGTCGGTGTTGATCAGTGGTGGGGGAGGGGCGGACGCGTCGATGCCGGGGGCCCGGGAAGGCCGAGCGGTCGACGGCCTCCGGCCGGTGCGGGGCCCGGCCGTGGTCGGGTGCGGGCGTGGTCAGGGTGCCGTGGTCAGGGAGCGGGCCAGTGCCGCAGCAGGGCGTCGAGGGCCTCCAGGATCCGTGACCAGGTTTCCTGTGTGTCCGGGGCACTGTGGCTGAACCCGCCGCCCATCTCCAGGCTGACGTAGCCGTGGAAGACGCTGCCCAGCAGCCGGACGGCGTGTGTCTGGTCCGGCTCCGTCAGGTCGTAGCCACGCAGGATCGCCCGCGTCATCTGCGCGTGCCTGACCCCGGCACTGGCGGCCGCGGTCGCCGGGTCGAGCCTCGTCTGGGCTGCGGCGTAGCGGCCGGGATGCTCGCGGGCGTAGTCGCGGTAGACGTTCGCGAAGGCGGCCAGGGCGTCCTTGCCGGCCCGTCCGGCCAGGGCGTCGGCGGCCCGGTCGGCGAGTTCCTCCAGGGCGAGCAGGGCGATCTTCGTCTTGAGGTCCTGGGAGTTCTTGAGGTGCGAGTACAGGCTCGCGACCTTGACATCGAACCGCCGGGCGAGCTCCGACACGGTCACCTGGTCGAAGCCGACCTCGTCGGCGAGTTCCGCCCCCGCCCGGACCAGGCGTTCCGTGGTCAGTCCTACGCGTGCCATACAGTCCTCCCCTTCGACAGTAGGGGATTGTGCATTTACCTAACACCTTTAGGCAAATCAGCTCGTCCTTAAGTGCGCCGGACCCGCAGCACTGTGCACCCTGCAGAGCCTGGCCACCCGCACCTTTCCGGCGACGGCCACCATCACGTGGGCGACCTCACCCGGGACTGAGCGTCGAGGTCGGCCCGTTCATGACGTTGCGCCGATCTGGTCCAAGCTGCCCAGTGGCTAGTGCGGCCTTTCTGTCTGCCGATGAGACGACTGCCTGGTTCCGTGCATGGACCGGCAACGGCGACCTGAATGGCGACGGCTTTCGTGTGTTCGGCCAGGACGGCACCGGTGGATATGCCGCGTTCTGGCTGATCCGCCGTGGCCGGGCACTGGTCGAGCAGCCTGTCGTCTTCCTCGGCTCGGAAGGGGAGACCGGCGTCGTCGCGTGCAACCTGGCGGGCTTCCTGTGGCTGCTGGCCGACGGCTTCGGCCCCTGGGAGGCTGCCACCTCGTACGAGCCCGACCGGGTTCCACGCGCCAATCGTGAGCTGACGGCCATCGCGGAAGATTTCGCACCACACCTCCGCGCGTCCGCAACTGCCGTGACCGAGCAGGCCACACGAGAGTTCCCCGACTTCGGCGACACCATCATGGAGCTCTGCCGCTGATCCCTTTCAGATGCCCAGAATTTCTACCACTCCGGCGAGGGACGTGACCTCGTAGGCGTGATAGGACGGCGCTGACGGCTCGTATCCTCTGTTGAGATACACCGTGTCTCTCACGCCAAGGTCGGTTGCTGACTGCAGGTCGTAGCGTGGGCTGGACGACACGTGCATCGTTTCCTCCGGCCGGCAGTCCAACTGTTCGTACGCGAACTCGAACGCGCGCAGTCTTGGCTTGTAGGCCTGCGACATCTCCGCTGTGTACACCGCGTGGAACGGAGCGCCGAGCTTCGCGACGTTCTGGCCAGCGTGTCTGTCCGCGGCGTTGGAGATGATGACTAGAGGGAAATGCTCAGCGAGCTTCGCGAGAGGTTCCGGGACATCGGGGTGGGGCCCCCATTCCGGGATCTCCGCGAAAACCTTGGCGGGATCGCCCGGCCGGAACTCGACTCCGGTGCTCTTGCAAGCTCGCTCGAAGGATCGATGAATCACCTCGTCATAAGGCCGCCAATCGCCCATCGCTTCATCGAGCTGGTAGCAGCTGAACCGGTGGAGAAAGGCGTCCAGCCTCTCAGGCGGGGCTACGTCCTTGATCACCTCTCTGGCGGCGGGCCCGATGGCGAAGTCCGTCAGAGTTCCGTACATGTCGAATGTGATGAACTTGGGCTCAAAGCCGCTCAACTGAATCTCCTTGGCGAAGGTGGCCCTTTCAACAGCCGCTACAGCGTGCCGAATCAGCGTTGCTCATGGGCCAACCGGCCTGGCCGACTGGTTGTTCCCCGTCCCGCGCGCGTCCGCCCGCCTTCCCGTGCCCGTGCCTGGGTGTTCGGAGATGTCACAGGCGGGGATGCTGTCTCGTCCTACGAGGTGCAGGCAATCCTCGATCAAGGAGTGGATGATGAACCTCGCGCTGTGGATCGGTGCCGGACTGCTGGCCGCAGTAGCTCTGATCGGCGGCATCAGCAAGACATTCGTGCCCAAGGAGAAACTGGCCGTGGTTCACGGTGGGGGATGGACGGAAGACGTCGGCGCCGGCTTCGTCAAGACCCTCGGCGTCCTGGAGCTTCTGGCTGCGGTGGGCTTGATCCTGCCCGCCGCGGTCGACATCGCACCGGTTCTGGCGCCGGTGACCGCCGTCTGCTGGGTCTTGCTGATGGTCGGCGCGATGGTCACCCATGGCCGACTCGGCGAATCCAAGTTCGTGGTGCTGAACCTGATCTATCTCGCGCTTGCGGCATTCGTTGCGTGGGGCCGCTTCGGCCCCGAGTCCTTCACCGGCTGACCGGCCAGGGCTTCAGGGAGGAGCCGGCATGAGCAGGACCGAGGAGTTCCAGGAGCTGCGGCCGCTGCTGTTCTCGATCGCCTACCGGATCCTGGGCAGCGTGAGCGAGGCCGAGGACGCGGTCCAGGAGACCTGGCTGCGCTTCGAGGCCTCCCCGACCGAGCCCAGGTCGACCAAGGCCTACCTCTCGGCCGTGGTGACCCGGATCTCGATCGACGTGCTGCGCTCGGCCCGCGTCCGGCGGGAGGAGTACGTCGGGCCGTGGTTCCCCGAGCCGCTGCTCGCCGACCCGTATGAGGATCCGGCGCGGTCGGCGGAGCTGGCCGACTCGGTGTCGATGGCGGCCCTGTTGCTGCTGGAGCGGCTCAGCCCGCTCGAGCGGGCGGTCTTCGTGCTGCGGGAGGTGTTCGACTTCGGCTTCCCCGAGGTCGCGTCGGCGGTGGGGCGCTCGGAGGCGGCGTGCCGCCAGCTGGCGGTGCGGGCGCGGCGCCATATGGCCGCAGGCCGGCCCCGCTTCGAAGCGGACCGCACAGAGCGGGAGGAACTGGCGACGCGGTTCTTCGACGCCCTCCGCGAAGGCGACGTCGCCGGCCTGCGGGACCTGCTCGCCGCCGACGTATCGATGGTCGGCGACGGCGGCGGCAAGGCCCCGCAGCTGGCCAGGGCCATCATCGGAGATGAGAAGGTGGCCCGACTGCTTGCCTCCGTCTTCCCCCTGATGGCCCGGATCGACGTGACGTTCGAGCCGCATGAGGTCAACGGTCAGTCGGGCGCGATCTTCCGCGACCGGGACGGCAAGGTGCTCCACACGTTGGCGCTCGATGTGCTCGACGGGCAGATCCAGACGATCCGCATGGTGATCAATCCCGACAAGCTCGGGCACGTGGGACCAGTGGCGGACGCCTGGGCAATCGACCGCGAAGTAAGACAGGCACGCCGGCCCACGGAATAACCATCATGGCGAGGCCGGTGGCGCCAGGGAGCGTTGCCGGTGCTGCCTGAGCTGGGCCTCGTCAGGATGGTGAGATGGCCGCGACCTGCGGCTGGCGTGCATGCCGGCACTTCGGAGCCGTGAGCTTCATGAGAAGTCGAGCTTCATGAGAAGTCGTACGCGGCCCAGTCGGTGAGCTTGCGATAGCCGAGGCGCTGGTAGAGGGCGTTGCTGGTGGGGTTGGACAGGTCCGCGAACAGCACGACCTCCCTCGCGCCCGCGGCCAGCGCGGCCCGGCTCACCTCCGCTGTCACGGCGCCCGCGTAGCCGTGACCGCGCAGGTGGGCCGGGGTGTAGACGATGTCCACCTGGACCTGGCCGCCGATCATCGGGTTCATGCCCGCGATGGAGACGGGAGTGCCGTCCGGGGTCTCCCAGAGCGTGTAGCGCTTGTCGGCGTAGCGTGTGTCGGCCCACGAGTCGGCGTCTATGGAGACGACTTCCCCGACGGCCTTGGCGAACTCGCCGCACCAGAACATGACTTGCTCAAGGTCCTGCTCGCCCAGGATGCGGCCCCGGCCCGCCGGCAGCGGGTCCGGTGGGGTGAGCGTGCCGAGGCGGTACAGACGGAGCCGCGTGTCGCGGATTCTCGGCGTCGCGCCGGTGTGCCGCTGCCAGGCCTCGGCGAAAGCGGTGGCGGTGCTGTGGTCCGCGCTGACGGAGGGAAGGGAGTGCCCGACGGCGGCCAGGTGGGCGGCGAGGGCGTCGGCCTGCTCGGGCGTGAGCGGGGTGAGGCACAGAGCGCGGGGCGGGAGGCGGTAGAAGGTGGCGTGGACCTCGCCCGCTCGCTCCAGCATGCCGAAGACGGGGGCTTCGGTGCCGAACGCGTCCGCCCCACGCGTGCGCAGTCTCGCGGTCCACGTCAGCGGCATGACGTGCAGGCCGGGCCGTGAGCGCAGGAAGTCTCCGGCTCGGGCGAGGAAGTCGTCGAGGTCTTCGGTGAGGTGCCAGTCATCCGGTCGCATGCTGCATGATTCCCCACGCTGCAGGTGTGCCCCGTGGTTTTCCGCCAGGGTGAGGCCGCAGGACTTCCTCACCGTTTGTTCGGGCTTCCGCGCCAGGAAGGTGTGAGACTGAGCACGGTAGGTGTCGTCATCTTCCCGTCCCGACCTGGCCTTTCGTGAAGCTCTGAGCGCGACATCTGTCGCCGAATTCGCATCGTTCCTGACGTGATCCGCGCTCTTTGCATGCAAGTTGTCGTCAACTTCGAAGATCGCCCCTCCCAGGGGGGCCGTACGGCTTCCCTGGGAGCATGAGCGATACCCGGCGCCCTTTGTGGTCCCATCGCTGTACGTGGACGGACCTGCTGGTCCCGGTCGCGCTGGACGCGGGGCGGGGTGGCTTGGGCATCTCCGATGGCTGGCCGGACCGGTGGACGGCGACGTGGAAGTACGCCGGGGACGAGATCACGGGCCCGGTCCGACACCTGGGGCAGGTGCCGGTGGCGAGCCGCGGGCCGATGCGGGGGTTCACCTGGCGGCGGGAGCAGCGGCACAGGCCCGGTCTGGAGTCACTGGTGTCGACGAGGCGCCTGCACGGTTTCGAGAGCCTCGAAGAGGACCAGCTGCTCGTGGCCTTGGACTTCGCCGGTGACCTGGTCGAGGTGCTGTCGCAGCCGCTGCGTATCCGGTTCCGTACGGCGGAGAAGTGGCGCAGCCACACGCCGGACTTCTTCGCGGTCACGCGGGCGGGGACCTGGTTGATCGACGTGCGCCCCCGAGACTTGATCGAGCCGGAGGACCTGGAGTCGTTCGCGGCCGCCGAGGAAGTGGCGCTTGTCTGCGGATGGCACTACGCGGTCGCGGCCGAGTGGCGCCCACATGTGCGGTCCACGCTCAGTGCGTTCTACGGGAAGCGTCGTCCGACGCGAGACGTGCTCGGGGTGCAGCCCGATCTGCTTGCCCAGGCCGAAGCGGGCGTGACGTTCGGGGAGTTGGCGGCCGAACAGATGTACTGGCCGGTGGCGCGGGCGCAGTTGCTGCACCTGCTCTGGCATCGCAGGCTCGGGCTCGACCTTGCTCAGCCGTTGACGGACAGGTCGCGGGTGGTGCTGGCAGGAGGCGTCTCATGATAGGGGCGGCGGCGCTGGATCTCTCGCCTGGCGCGGGCGTGGTGCTCGACGAGGTGGAGTGGCTGGTCGAGAGGCAGGAGCCGCATCTGGGGCGGGTCCAGCTCGTCCGCGGGGACGGCGAGCGCCAGCGGGTGAGCTTCCGTTTCCTGGTCAATCATCCGCAGTGTCGGCCGTCGTCGCGTACGGCGGCGGAAGGCGCCAACCGAGGGCGGCAGCCGGCTTCGTGGAGTGATGTGAAGCCGGAGAAGCGGCCCTTGATGGAACAGCGCTTCGCGCATCTGATGGAGGTCAACTGCGGTTTCCGCAGCGGTGACCCGTTCCGTCCCGAGCCGGGGGAGCCGCGCCCCGAGTACGACCCGGACCGTACGACGCTGGGTGAGCGGAGGGCGGCGAAGGTCGCTGAGCTGGCGGTGCTGCGGCCCGAGGAGGCCAAGCTGCTCCTGGGCGTCGCGACCGTCGGGGTGCGCACGCTGGAGCGGTGGGAGAAGCGCCGTAGGAAGTACGGGATCGTGGGCTGCGCCGATCACCGGTGGCTGCGGGCGAGCGGGGGACACCCGAGCGTCAGCGAGGAGGTCCGCGAGGCGATCTTCGCGGTCAGGGCGGAGACGCAGCAACATCGCTCCCGAGTGAGCGCGCGGACTCGCGAGGTCATGATCCGGCGCTATGTGAGGGAGACCTTCGAGAAGGAAGACGGGAAGGAGGACGGTAAGGGCGAGGAGCCCCAGGGCAAGAAGATCGAGGTCCCCAGCTATCACACCCTGCTGCGGGTGTGGAAGGAGTGGTTCGGGCCGGGCGGTGCCCGGCCGAAGTACGAGCGCTCGGCCGAACTGCCCACCAAGAACGGGCATGTGCTGGTGACCCGCCCCGGGCAGGTTGTTGCGCTGGACACGACGATTCTGCCGGTAATGGTCCGCGAGAACGTCTTCGGCGACCCGGTCACCGTCCACCTCACCCTGGCACTGGACGTCTACACCCACTCCATCTGCGCGTTCCGGCTGACCCTGGTGTCCGACTCCTCGGTGGACGTCGCGATGGTGCTGCGCGATGTCATGCTGCCGCTGCCCATGAGGGAGGAGTGGGGCGAGGACATGGAGTGGCCCTATCCGGGGCTGCCGGCGGCCATGGTCTCGGAGTTCGCCGGGTACGAGGTGGCCGGGCTGCCGTTCTTCACCCCCGAGACCGTCACCTCCGACCACGGTTCGGTCTACCGCAACCACCACCTGGTGGACGTCCAGGAGGCGATGGGCTGCCGGATCCTGCCGGCACGCGTGCTGCGCCCGCAGGACAAGGCCGCGGTGGAGCGCGTCTTCGGTGGTATCCGCTCGCTGGTGTTCGAGAAGCTGCCCGGCTACACGGGAGTTGACGTCGCCGACCGTGGCGCCGACCCGGAGGGCGACGCGGTGCTCACGATGGCCCAGATGGAGCACTTCATCGCGACCTGGGTCGTGAAGGCCTGGCAGAACCGCAGGCTCGGCGAATTCGCACCCTGCTGGGATCCGGGCGGTAACCACAGCCCCAACACCCTGTTCGCCGCCTCCTTCGCCCAGGAGGGCTTCGACCTGGACATCCCGTCCCCGGAGACGTACTACCGCTTCCTGCCCGAGCACCATGTGAAGCGGATCTACCGGCGGGGCGTCAAGGTCAAGGGACTCTGGTACGACGCCGAGCTGCTGCACACGCCCGAGAGGAACTCCACACGCGGCGGCCGCTACAAGAAGCAGTGGATCATCCACCGCGAACCCCGCGACCGGCGGGTGGTGTACTTCCGGGATCCCGACACCCACGAGTGGCACGAACTGCGCTGGACGGGCCTGCCGCCGAAGGGCGAGATGCCGGCGTTCGGGGACGCCCGGGTCGAGGAACTCCTCACCCGGGTACGGGAAGCAGGTCTCAAGCCGCGCTCCGACGCCGACCTCGTCCCCATCCTCCTGGAGATGCTGGGGGCCGTCGACCCGGTCGAGAACTGGCCGTCCCAGCTGACCAAGTCCCAGCGGGTGCAGCACGCACGCGAGATCACCCAGGCCAAGGCAGCCGCCGCGGACCGGCCGAAACAGCTGGCCAAGCCGGACGAGCCACCGCGCCTGGCCGCCGTCGGCGCACCGGATGCGGAGCCGCCCTGGCGGGAGCGGGCCCGGGAGGCCACCGAGAGCCTGGATGCTCACCGGCGTCGGCGGCGGGAGGCAGCCACGTCCTCGCGGCAACCGTCGGCGCCTGCCCCGCTGGGATCGAGCCGCCGTGGCCGCAATCTCTTCGTCATCGCCGACGACGATGACGGCCCCGGCGACCCGGCCCCGCAGCCGACAGAGGAGACGTGAGATGAGCAACCTGCGCCCGGAGCCGCCGAACGCTGTCGTGCCGTTCCTGCGCTTCGGCCCCAGGCCGGACCGGACCCGGCATGAGGGCTGGCAGGAGTTCCGCCGGACACGGGATCTGTTTGTGCCGGTCAGGAAGATGTCCCTGGCCGAGTACCGGCGGATGAGCCCGCGCAAGAAGTCGCTGTACGACCTGCACCGCGCGGCCACGCACGTGAACATGCAGATGCTGGACACCCCGATGAGCGAGGTGGTCACTACGCTGATGCGCTCACGGATCCAGAACAACGCGATGCGCATCGGCCCGAGCACCCTGGACGGGCTGATGATCAACGGCGGCGGCTACCAGGGCAAGACGGAGACCGCCTGCCGCACCGCCGCCGAGTTCGAGGACACCTGGCGCGACCTGTACGAGCAGTACCCCGAGTGCTACCTCGACCCGATGCCGGGCACCCGGGACTTGATCGCACCGGTCGCCTACTGCCAGACCCCGGTGAAGGCCACCCCGATCGGCCTGTGCGAGGCGATCCTCGATTACTACGGCGCCCCGTACGGCAGAAACCTGCGCGGCATGATCCGCAACGTCCGCGAATCGATCAAGGCGCACGCCACCACAGTCCTGATCATCGACGACATCACCCGCCTGAAGATGCACCGCGAAGACGACCAGGACACCCTCGACCTGATCCGCAGTCTGATGGACCTGGACGTCACGCTCGTCCTCATCGGCGTGAACATCCCCCGCTCCGGCCTGCTCAGGGAGGGCTGGCACGACCCCCGCACCAACCAGTGGGTCTACGCCCCGCTGAAGAAGGGCAAGAGCTACAACCCCGACGCCTCCACCCAGACCGAGCGCCGCTTCGACATCGTCACCCTCGACGCCTTCGACTACAGCAGCGACGCGCGCACCGGCGCCTTCATCGACCACCTCATCGGTATCGAGAACGAGATCCGACTCTTCAACGCCGGCCCCGGCACGCTCTCCGAAGGCCGGATGCCCGAGTACCTCTACCGCCGCACCCACGGCATCGTCGGTCTCCTGCGGCGCCTGGTCGAGGACGGACTGACCAAGGCCATCGAGAGCGGCCTGGAGGACCTGACCATCGACCTCCTCGACGAGATCACCATCAACCTGGGCAACATCCCCGGCAAGGACGGCGTACGGGACGCCGAAGCGGGAGAGATCCCCGACGTCGACACCTCCCCGGAGTCGGAGCCGGGGCGGAAGCCGGAGACGAAGAGATCGAAACCCCGGAAGGGACGCAACAAGGTCTTGGACGACCGCGGCACTCCTCCGGCGGCCGAGGCATGACCCAACGTCGTCCCCTGCCGCGCACGCTCGTGCCCCTCGAGGACGAATCGCTGGTGGGACTCCTGCTGCGTCTCGCTCAGCACACGGGAAGTCCACCCGCGGCCATCGCGGTGCGCATGGGCCTCGCGGACCGGGTGGGAATCCATGTGCCAACTGGATCACTTCTTGCCCTCCCTCCGCGAAAGCTCGCCGAAGCCGCGCACGTGGCAGGCCTCTCGCTCCCCGCGATGGAGAACCTCTTGCTGGCTCCCCTCGGAGAGCGCTATGGACCGCTGAATCAGCAGCACGCGCCGTGGTACGGGCCTCAACTTCTCACCAACCCTCGCCGATGGGTCCACCTGCGCAGCACCCAGTTCTGCGAGTGCTGCCTGGCTGGGAAGGACAACCCCTTGGGCGCCGAACTCGGTGGCTCATGGAAAAGGCACTGGCACCTGCCGGTGGTCTTCGTCTGCGTCGACCACCGCCACACGCTCCATCTACGACAACCCGTGGGTGCTGACCCGCTCCACGCGCTACTGTCCGCCCTGCCTCACCGGGAACGGCACCCCCATCCAGGACCGGCACGGCGGTCCCTGGCAACGGCTGTGGCGCCTCCCCATGATCTTCCTCTGTGTCCGACACCAACGACTCCTCGCCCACCAGTGCCCCGGTTGTGGCGCACTCGCGCAGTCCTCCCACGCAGGCAGTGCCATCGCCCGCCTGTCGGACGATTCTCTGAGCCCGTGGCAATGCCGGTCGGCTGAGGCGCGTTCGGCACCGGCCGAGCATCCCGCACATGCCTGCGGAGCCGACCTGACCCGGGAGAGCGCCCCTGCCGGGGAACTCGATTCGGCCACTATGGCCGCGCTCGTCCAAGTGCAACGACACCTTGCGGGCTTGCTCGCTGCGGGAGGCCCTGAGAGCACGACGAGCGCGGGGGCGCCGGTCCCCGTCGCCCACTACTTCGCCGATCTGCGCGCGACGGTCGCCATGATCTTCCGGACCTGGCCCGAAGCCCGCCCGTACGCAGGCACATCGTTCCTGGCCGCCGTGCTCGATGCCGAGCATGCTTCCCGCACCGCGCAGGCCCAGCCCCTGCTCAACACCGCCGGGAAGAAGAAGACCTCCAAGCCCTACACCGCGCCGCCGACCGACTCCCTGGCCACGGGCGCGGTTCTGCAGATCGCGACGCGGTTGCTCCGAGCTGCGGATCCCTGCGAAGCGCGAGAGTCGATGACCCCGCTCGTTCACAGACTTCGCGATGCCGACCGTGCGCTCAGCGTCTACTTGTGCCGCGCTGCCTGGATCTCAACGCCCATGAGGACTGCGGTCGGCGACTGCTGAAACGCGGCTGACGTCATGCCCCACGAGCAGTCGGCGCTCTCCACGGTGATGCCGAGTACCTGGGCGACGGGCGGCGGCACGATCCCGCCGGCTGCCAGGCCTTGCAGGTACTGCAGGCCCGTCAGTTCCCCTTTGAAGGCGAAGAGCGGCCCTGGTTCCCTCCAGGACAGGATGGTGGAACGTTCCGTGTCGGTGTTCTGCTGAGTCATGCCGCCCCCTTGATCGAAGTCGGACCAAGTGTGCTTCGAATATCGAAGCACTGTCGCAGGCTGGACGCCACCGCTTTGAAATCCCAAGCAGAAGGATTGGCGGAGGTTTCGCGCCTGCCCCCGGCGCTCGGCCGAGCCACGGCAACCTCGTGACCCGGCGGTCCCGCCCCGCCTCCGATCCGAGGCGGGGCGTCAGTCCGCGGAGCCCCTCTCAGGCGCCCCGTCGCCCGCGGTGTCCGGATGTGAGACGCGGCTGGCGGGCTGGTCGTCGGTGTGGTCCGCCCCTTGCGGGTCGATCGTGGCCGCCCAGCGTTCCGCCCAGCGGGCGAGGGGGTTCAGGGCGTGGCGCGCCTCCTGTCCCAGCGGGGTGAGCTCGTAGCGGCTGTCCGGTAGTTGGTGAATCACCTGGGCATCCAGCAGTTCGGTCAGGCGCTGCCGCATCACGCTGGATGACATGTCGTCGCACCGCTTCTGCAAGGGGCGGAATCCAAGCGGACCCGCGCGAAGCTCCCACAGGATGCGCAGACTCCACCGCCGCCCGAACAGATCGAGTGCGGCCATGAGGGGGCGGCCGGTGGTCGAGCCGCGAACAGGACTGCCAGGTCTGGGTGTTGCCATGTCGGATGTCCAGCTCTCCAGGGTTGATGCTTCGAATTCCGACACGCTAGCATCGGTGACCGCTTCGGAAATCGAAACGGAGGAGGCTGTTGTGGCACCTGCCCTGACGACCTGGGGGAGAGGCGTTCCTGAAAGCCCGGGTCGACGGAGGCGAGACCGGCCGGGAGGACCGGTACATGCGCAAGGTGCCCCGAGTTCGACGTCGGCGCCGAGTCGCACGGACGGCTCACCCGGAACCTGTTCGTGGCGGGGGGACGGGTGACCGGCACGCGGGAGATCGAGTACAGGATCCACCAGGTCCTGCGAATCGGCCCAGCGGAACTTCAGTGCTGCCTCGTCAGCGGTTGCCGCCACCAAGCCAACGTCCACTCAGAGCTGGAGACCAGATGACCACGACCGAGTTTCCCTCGGCGGCAGCACGGGCCGCCGCCGCTGCCGCCCTGGCCGAGGACGCGTCAGGGAAGGACATCACCACCGTGTGGAGCGTTCCCGAGGACCTGGCGGCCACGGCCGAGATCCGCACCCGGCAAAGCGGCATCGCCGCCGGCCTCCCCGTGGTCGCCGAGGTCTTCGCGCAGGTCGACCCCGAGGTCAAGGTCGAGCCGGCCGTCGCCGACGGCGCCCGACTGGCCGACGGCCAAGTCCTGGTGCACCTGTCCGGTTCGGCGCGCAGTCTGATCACCGGGGAGAGTACGGCGCTGAACTTCCTGCAGCGCATGTGCGGCATCGCGACGCTGACCGACCGCTACGTCCAAGCTGTGGCAGGGACCAGGGCGCGCATCCTGGACACGCGCAAGACGGCGCCGGGCCTGCGCGCCCTGGACAAGTACGCGGTCACCGTCGGCGGCGGCCACAACCACCGCCTCGATCTCGCGGCGATGGTCCTGCTCAAGGAGAACCACATCGCCGCGGCGGGCGGGGTGACCGCCGCGATCGAGGCGGTCAGGCGCGGGATGGCGCGCACCGGGCAGACCGTGGAGAGCGATGTCGAGGTGCAGACCGTCACCCAGGCCGTCGAGGCCCTCGACGCCGGAGCCCGCTGGATCATGCTCGACAACATGCCGGTGGCAGACATCGAGCAGGTCGTGAAGGTCCGGGCCGGGCGGGCCGACGCTTCCCGGATCCTGCTGGAGGCCTCGGGCACCATCCGCCTGGACACAGTTCCCGCCATCGCCGGGACGGGCGTCGACCTCATCTCGGTCGGGGCGTTGACGCACAGCGCGCCCGCACTGGACCTGACCATGCTGCTGACCACCGGCCCGGTGCCATGTCCGAGGTAGCGGTCGTCGACGCGTGTCAGCGAGACGGCGCGGGTGGCAGCCCGACCGCCGTTCTGGATGACGCGCCGTTCACCGACGAGGAGCGATGCCGCATTCCCGCGGAGTGGGGAACATCGCACGCCGTCTTCCTCCGCGCGACCGGAATCGAGCGTCGTCAGCCTGCGTACACACTGCGGTTCTTCACCGCCCAGGACGAACTGCCCGCCTGCGGACACGGCACCGTCGCCGCCCTCGCCGTGCTCGCCGAACGGGAAGGCGGCGACCACGACTACCGCGTCATCCTGCGTACGGCCCACCGCAGCTTCGACGGTCGGGCAAGCCGAAACGATGACGGCCTGACGGCGTCGTTCGACCCGGGCCCGGTCAGCCTGCGTAGCGCCGGTGGACCCGAACTGAGGGCAGTCGCAGGCGGCCTCGGACTGACGGAGGACGCGGTCGCCGGCGACGCCTGCGTGGCGTCGAACGGGCGGCCGAGGCTTCTGCTGCCCATCCGATCCCGCGCCGCACTGGCCGAACTCACGCCGGACTCAACCCTGTTACGCGCAGCCTGTGACCGCTACGGTCTGCTGGGCTGCTACGCCTACTCGCCTCCGGACCGACACGGCCGAGCAGCAGCCCGGATGTTCGCCCCGTCGATCGGCGTCCCCGAGGACATCGCCAACGCCAACAGCACGGCCTGCCTGGCAGCGCATGCTGCCGAGTTCGGCACACACCGCCTCGCTGTCGACATGGGTGACCACCTCGGCAGCCCGTCCACCATCACAGCGACCGTCCACCGCGACCGCACGGGACACCGGATCCGAGTCGGCGGCCAGGCAGCGATCGTGCGCAGGGTCATGCGATGAGGCCCGCGCGCTCAAGGCGAAGGTGCCGGTGCGCAGCAGGTCCAACTGCTCCGGTGAGAGCCTGGCCAGTTCTGGCGGCATCTGTGGCAGGGGCTCAGGGTTGATGGCCGATCACGCCGTACTGGTGCGACTCCTCCCTACTTGTCGGCTCCTCTTCGTTCCAGTTCGGGCCGCCGCCCTTCCGGCGAGGCCGGTCATCGACTCGACCGGCTCCGACCGCAGCCCCAGCCGGTTGATCGAAGCCGTCCGACTTCGACGCCGTCTCCGTCGGCTCGCTGACCTACAGCGCGCCGGCCATGGATCTGAGCAAGCTTCTGAGCATCAATTCCGAACACAGGAGGTAACTGTGGCCAAGGGCTACTGGGTCAGCGTCTACCCCACCATCACAGACCCTGAGAGGCTTGCTGCCTACAACGAACTGGCCGGTCTGGCCGTCAAGGCCGCAGGCGGGCGGGTGCTCGCCAGCATCGGCAGCCGGGTCGTCGCACACGAAGCCGGAATCGCCGAGCGCGTTGTCCTGATCGAGTTCGACAGCTTCGAACAGGCGGTCGCCGCATACGAGAGTGCGGCCTACCAGAAGGCGCTGGCCGAACTCCCTGACGGCTTCGAGCGCGACTTCCGCATCATCGAAGGCCTCGACTGACGATCGAGGCTGCGTCGGCGACGAACACCAAGACTGCCGGGATCACCCCGGCTCGTCCGCGCGCCGCACCGTCGCGAACAGCGCCAGGCCAGTGGCATCGGCAGTGATGTCCAGTCCGGCGACGGTTCCCGGCGGCGCGGCGGCTCGAACGTCGGCCTCGATGTCGGCGGGGTGCGTTCGACGAGGTTCCAGCGGCCGATGTGGGTCATCAGGGCGGCGTACGGGTTCGGGGTCGCGATGTTGGAGAAGTAGAACGTGCCTCCGGGGCGGCACAGGCGGGACAGGGTGGTGCGGATCAGGGCTCGGGCGAAGCGTTCGAGGTAGTCGAAGTGGCCTCCGGCCAGGATCAGATCGAAGGGGCCGTGGTCGGCAGCCAGGTGGGCGGCGGTGCGCAGGACGTTGTCGGGGGCCGCGGCGGTCTGGACACGGGTCGCGGGCGGCAGGTGTGTGAGGGCGTGCTGGAGGGCGTCGGGGTCGACATCGTTGAGGACCAGGCGGTCGGCGGGGTGCAGGAGAGCCGGGTCGACCCGGCGCAGGTCGGCGGCGCCTCCGGACGCGATCAGCAGGATGCGGCGGCCGGTGGCGCGCGGGGCCGTGCTCGGGACGTCCGCCGGGTCGCTCCCGAGTGTGGACTCGATGAGCGCGGCCTGGTGGGCGATCTTGTTGCGGTGCTGGTCGGTGCTGGTCGGTGATGGGAGCGTGCAGGAGGTAGTCGTCGAAGTGGTGGCCCCAGGTGCCGGGCACGCCTCCGGGCTGAGCACGCAGGATGTACTCGATGATCTCGAAGTCGCCGGCCCGGCCGCGAGCCTGCTCACGGCTCAGCTGGACCATGCCGCCGGCATCGGCGAACATCTCGGCCAGCGGTGCCATGGCCGCCGTGACGGTGTCCTGACGGGCCGTGGCGAGCGCGGCGGGGAGTCGGCGGAGGGCGAAGTCGTCGACGTAGCGGTGTTCGGTCGCGCGGTCTGCGCCGGCGATCGCCGGGAGTTCGGCCATGGCGATCAGCCGCTCTCACAAGGCGCGTTGGCCGCAAGCAGGCATCCCAGCCCGAGAGGCGGGAGAGGTCAGGACTGCGCGCTCCGGAACGCGAGATACCGGCTGAAGGCTTCGTGGCTGTCGGTGGTGAAGCGCCACTCCAGCAAAGCCGAGCCGAGTTCCGGCTCGGTCAGCCAGCCATGCCAGGCGACCTCATCGGGATCGGGGACCACGGCGTCCGGCACCACGGCTTCGTGCACGCCGAGCCAGTGAGGGCTCAAACCGCTGCGGTTGATGAACGTGAACAGCAGGCGCGGCAGCGCACGAATGCCCATCTCTTCGGCCAGTTCCCGCGCGGCGGCCTGTTCATAGGACTCGCCGACATTTGCGGCGCCACCGACCTCGACCTCATAGAGCCCGGGGGAAGCGCGACACCTGCTCCGACCGCCGGTGGACGAGGATCCGGCCACGATCATCACGACACACCGTCACGGCGACCCGATGCAGCCAACCCTCCCGGATGGCCTCCCGACGGCTGACCACCCCCAGCACGTGATCTTGACCGTCGACACGCTCCACCAATTCATCCACGACGCACACCCTGGCAGAGCCCACCGACAACGCCGCTTCTCGGCGACCCGCGGAGGCTGGCCCCCAAGCGCCTGCACCAGGAGGCCGCACGCGGATGACGACAGTTGCCCTGCAAATACGACACCTATCGTGCTCAGCCTCAGTGGCGATCGCGTGGCATGGCACACTTTTGCAAGCAGGTGCTTGCAATAGTTAGCGGCGGTGGTGCAGGGTGGAGCCATGGCATCGCTCAACGTCGGCAATCTCGGTGACTATCTGCGGGAACAGAGGCGCAACGCGCAGCTGAGCCTGCGGCAGCTCGCTGACGCCGCCGGGGTGTCCAATCCGTATCTGAGCCAGATCGAGCGCGGACTGCGCAAGCCGAGCGCGGAGGTGTTGCAGCAGGTCGCCAAGGCGCTGCGGATCTCCGCCGAGACGCTGTACGTGCGGGCCGGGATCCTCGATGACGAGCGTGACCGGGTCGAGGTGGAGACGCGCGCCGTCATACTCGCCGACCCCACGCTCAATGAGCGGCAGAAGCAGGTGCTGCTCCAGATCTACGAGTCCTTCCGCAAGGAGAACGGGTTCGAGATCAAGTCGGTCGAGGATGTTCAGGGCATATCGGATGTTCAGGACGCCACTGTTGACCAGGCCAGTACAGCCGACGGCAATGAGGCCGATCTCCAGAACGACCAGCACGTCAAGAGCGACCAGCGCGTCAAGAAAGACCAGCGCGTCAAGAAGGACCAGCGCGTCAAGAAAGATCAGCAGGACAAGATCGACCGCGACGACGCGCGCGGTCAGCAGCCCGCGAGCTGATCCGGCCGCCCGCCGGAGCCCGGTCACGGTCGACCGGGCCGGACAGGGCGCCGACGGCCGCGGAGCACCGACCGCACAGCACCCGAACCACCCGCAAGAAAAACCCTCACGCTCACAGCGATTCCGGGAGGACCCTCGCCATGGCCATCACTGAAGACCTGCGTAAGACCCTCAGCGACCCGACCCCGCTCTACTTCGCCGCCGGCACCGCCGACCTGGCCCTCCAGCAGGCCAAGAAGGTGCCCGGCATGGTCGAGCAGCTCCGCGCCGAGGCCCCGGCCCGCATCGACGCCGTACGCAACATCGACCCGAACGCCGTCCAGGAGAAGGCCGCCAGCCGCGCCAAGGAGGCGCAGGTGACCCTCCAGACCAAGGTCACGGAGTTCATCGGCACGCTCGACACCGACCTGAAGAAGATCGGTGAGACCGCTCAGGACTTCGCCCTGCGCGGTGTCGGCGTGGCCGCCGAGTACGCCGTGAAGGCGCGCGAGACGTACGAGAAGGTCGCCGAGCACGGTGAGCAGACCGTGAAGACCTGGCGCGGCGAGGCCGCCGAGGAGATCGAGGAACTGGCCGTGGCCGTCGAGCCGAAGACGGAACCGTCCTCGGTCAAGAACGACAAGCCCGTCGCGGTCAAGACCGAGCCCGCCCCGGCGAAGAAGGCCGCTCCGGCCAAGAAGGCCTCGGCCGCCCGCAAGACCACCGCCAAGAAGACGACGCCGCCCAGCAAGTAAGGCGTCGGTCCGGCAGGTAAAGACACATATGACGGCTCGCCGTCACGCGAACGGGCTGGGGACTCCGGGCACTATCGGAGTCCCCAGCCCGTTCTGCGGGTACGGTGACGGCGTAGAGATGACTCGACACGGGTGGTGGGCACAGTGCTGATGACGGCATTCGGCGGCTTCATGTCGCTGCTCTTCCTCGCCATGCTGGTGCTCGCGGTGGCGGCGCTGGTGCTGGCGGCGGTGGCCCGCGACGACGCGTATCGGGCCGCGGACAAGCAGAGCAAGATGTTCTGGATGATCATCCTCGGTGTCACGGTGGCCGTGAACCTGCTGGTGCCGATCCTGTTCCTGCAGATCGCCGGGCTCATCGCCACGATCGTCTTCTTCGTGGACGTTCGGCCCGCGCTCAAGCAGGTCTCGGGCGGAGGCCGGCGCGGCGGAAGCAGCAGCGACGGTCCGTACGGGCCCTACAACGGCGGCCGGTGACCTCCAGGCTCGATCAGGCCCGGATTTCACCCCCGAATCAGCCCGGACTTCGGGCCCGCGTTCCAGGCCCGCGTTCCAGGCCCACATTCAGCCCGCGTTCCAGGCCCGACCGAGTCAGCCGACGCGGTCCAGCAGCAGTACCGCCAGGTCGTCCGTCAGCTCTCCGCCGTTGAGGTCCCGGACCTCGTTCACGGTCGCCCGGAGCAGCTCCTCGCCGTGCAGGCCCTGCGCCAGCTGGCGGCGGACCAGGTCCACCATCCCGTCCTGGCCCAGCCGTTCCCTGCCGTCGCCGATCCGGCCCTCGATCAGGCCGTCCGTGTAGAGCATCAGACTCCACGCGCCGCCCAGCTCCACCTGCTGGCGCGGCCAGCGGGCGTGGGGCAGCAGACCGAGCGCGGGGCCGCCGTTCTCGTACGGCAGCAGCTCGGCGACGCGGCCCGCGCGCGCTATCAGCGGGGACGGGTGCCCCGCCAGGCACAGACCGGCCCGGCGGCCGTCCGGCGCGATGTCCACGGTGCACAGCGTCGCGAAGATCTCGTCGCTCTCGCGCTCGTGCTCCAGGACCTGCTGGAGCGTCGAGAGCAGTTCGTCGCCGCACAGGCCGGCCAGTGTCAGCGCGCGCCAGGCGATGCGCAGCTCCACGCCGAGCGCCGCCTCGTCGGGGCCGTGCCCGCAGACGTCGCCGATCATGGCGTGCACCGTGCCGTCGGGGGTGCGCACGGTGTCGTAGAAGTCGCCGCCGAGCAGCGCCCGCGAGCGGCCGGGCCGATAGCGCGCGGCGAACCGCAGGGAGGAGCCCTCCAGGAGGGGCGTGGGCAGCAGGCCGCGCTCCAGGCGGGCGTTCTCCTGAGCCCGCAGCCTGGACTCCGTGAGCCGTCGCTCGGCCGTGTCGGAACGTTTCCGCTCCACTGCGTACCGGATCGCCCGGCTCAGCAGCCGGCCGTCCAGCTCGTCACGGAACAGATAGTCCTGGGCGCCGACGCGTACCGCCTCCGCGCCGCGCTCGGCGTCCCCGGAGGCGGTGAGGGCGAGGACGGCGTGCCGGGGCGCGAGCCGCAGCACGTGCTTGAGCGTGACGAGTTCGTCGTCCCCCTCGACCGCCTGGCCCGGCGCGTGCAGCGCGAGGTCGAGCAGGATGCAGTGGACGTCGTCGGTGAGCAGCCGCTCGGCCTCGGTGAGGTTGCGGGCGGTACGGACCCGGATCGGCTTGCCGGCCGAGTCGAGCAGTTGAGGAACGCTCAGCGACCCCGCCGGGTCGTCCTCGATCAGGAGCAACGTCAACGGGGCGGTGGTGCCGACGGCGGCGCCGCCGGTGCCGGGCGCGGTGCCGGCTGAACCGCCTGGTGTGGATGCGGCGCGAGCCTGACCACCTGCCACGGCAGGGATGGCTCTCTGCCGCGGTACGGGTACGGGCATCGTCTTCGTTCCTTCCCTCCCCCCGAGGGCACGGTGGGGCAAGAGGTCTCGACCCACCGACGGGGACCATAGCGTCAGCTGCCGCCGCAAAGGAATGCCATAAGGCGCTCCGGCCGGAAAACGGCCGCCGTCATATGCCGCATCCCGCAACGCATTTGGACAGGGTGCGGCTCTACCCCTGATGACGAACATCACGTTTCCGGGGTTGAGAGGGTGTGAGGAACGTGCTGAGGGTCACGTGGGGCGCGTCACCCAGCGAGGCTTCGGCGGGGCTCTCTTGGGGTGATTGTCCGCTGGTGCGCGCGTTTGTCACCCTTCGGTCCCGTCCTCAACTGCCGGACGGGCTGCGGGGTGTGGCGGCCCTCACGCGTCGGGACGTACGACCCCCAGGATCGGCATCGTGCCCGCACCCGCGATCGTCACCGTCCGTCCCGGTCGCGGGGCGTGGATGATCGCGCCGTCGCCGATGTACATCGCCACATGGCTGGCGTCGGAGTTGTAGATGATGAGGTCGCCCGGGCGCATGTCCTCGATGTCGATGCGGTCGAGCTGCTTCCACTGCTCCTGCGAGGTGCGCGGGATGCCCTGGCCGGCCGCCGCCCACGCCTGCGAGGTCAGACCGGAGCAGTCGTACGTCTTCGGGCCCTCGGCGCCCCATTCGTACGGCTTGCCCAGCTGTGCCGTCGCGTACTCCACGGCCCTCTTGCCCTGGTCCGTCGCCGCGCCCTTGATGTCGTCGAGGACGCCGGAGCTCAGCCAGTCCGTCTGCGCCTTGTCCGCGGCCTCCCGCTCCAGCTTCGCCAGCCGCTCCTTCTCGTCCTTCTCCAGCCGCGACTCGAGCTCCTCGGCGGCGGCGATCTGCTTCTTGACCTTCTTCTTGGCCTCCGCCTTGGCCTTGCGGTGGGCCTCCAGCTTCCTCCACTGGGCGGCCGCGTCCTTCGCGTACTGCTTCAAGTCCTCCTGCGTGCGCGCCATCTCGGCGAGCATCCCCTTGGTGGCCTGCTCGCCCTGGCGCACCCGGCCCGCGCCGTCCAGGAACTGCTGCGGGTCGTCGCTGAGCATCAGCCGCGCCTCGGGCGGCAGCCCGCCCCCGCGGTACTGCGCGCGGGCCGCGGCGCCCGCCCGGTCCTTCAGCTTGTCCAGCCTCGCCTGGCCTTTGACGATCGTGCGGGCCAGCGCGACGATCTGCGCGGACTGCTTCTCGGTCCTCTCCTCCGCCGCGTTGTACGCGTCCGTGGCCACCGCCGCGTCGTGGTAGAGCTTCTCCAGCTTCTTGCGGATGGCCTCAAGGTCCTTGAGGCTCGCAGACGTTGAGGAGGGAGGGGGCGTCGGCGTCGGTGTGGGGCTCGGTGACGGATCCGCGTATGCCACCCCCGGCGCGGACAGAATGGCCGCCGCGCAGGCCAGGGCCATGGTCACCGTGGTCAGGCTCCGCTTGCCCGATCCCATACTCCGCCCCCAAGCTGATTTACCGTCAGTAACTTACGGATGCCTCGGGGGATGGTGCCATGTCGTCGCGCAATGCGACAGATGCAGTGCGACAGAGGCGAGCAAGAACTCCCACGCGCCCCTCTCGATCCCCTCCCGGCCAATTTTTCCCACACGGCGATGATCTCCCCGCCAGTGTGACGAACGACTCATCGAGATCGTTCCCGCCGGGATGAAGTCGAGGTGAAGTCGGGGTGCGGTCTGCGTGTGGCCGGGGTGTGGCCGGGGTGCCGAACGGCCGGTTCGGCGCGCGCGGTCATGCCCGTGGCGCCAACGCCTCCCACCGCACGGTCACTTCACCCTGCCGCCAGCGCGTCACGCCGTCCGTCACCGGCCAGTCGGCCTTCAGGTCGCGGACGGACCGGATCCAGCGCTGCCGGGCGCCGTACGAGGCGTACGGCGCCGCGGCCGCCCAGGCGCGGTCGAAGTCGCGCAGGAAGGCATGCACCGGTTCGCCGGGGACGTTGCGGTGGATCAGCGCCTTGGGGAGGCGTTCGGCGAGGTCGGAGGGGCGGTCCAGGGAGCCCAGGCGGGTGGCGAACGTGACCGTGCGCGGCCCTTCCGGACCGAGCGCGACCCAGACGTGCCGACGGCCGATCTCGTCGCACGTGCCCTCGACGAGGAGCCCGCCGCGCGAGTCGCCGCTCGTCGGCGCGAGGCGGGCGCACAGCCGTGCCCAGGCCTCGGTGACCTCCGCCTCCTCGTACTGGCGCAGCACGTTCGCCGCGCGGATCAGCAACGGCCTCTCCGGCAGCGGGATCTCGAAGCCACCGTGCCGGAAGGCGAGCCCTTCACGCTCGTACGGCCGCGCGGCCGCGACCCGGGCCGGTTCGATCTCCACGCCGACCACGCGCGCGCGTGGAGCGACGGTACGCAGCCGCTGGAGGAGCTCCAGCGCGGTCCAGGGGGCGGCCCCGTACCCGAGGTCGACCGCCACGGCGTCGCCGGTCCGGCGCAGTTCCCGGCGCAGTTCGGCGCCGTGGACCGCCGCGATCCAGCGGTCCATGCGCCGCAGCCGGTTGGGGTTGGTGGTCCCGCGCGTCACCGTTCCCACGATGGGGGTCCCCCCGCTCGAGCGAAGCCGAGAGTGGGGGAGGGTCGCTGCACGGGCTGTCATGCGTATGAGGGTATGTGCCGGTTGTGCGGGACTGTGCGGCCGGTCGTACAGGACCGTGCGGCCGGTTCGAGTCCTGGCTCCTACGCACCATGATCTCGAACGGTTGAGCGATCATGGGCAAATATTCGGCAAAGAGGAAATGGAACAGGGGGCTCCGGCGTTCCCGCCTTCGGAGGGCGCTCCGGTCCCTCCGGTCGGCATGCCCGCAGCAAGGAGGATCGCCAGGTGAGCCAATACGTGAGCAGGCTCGGGCGTCGCTCCCCGGCGGCCCCCTCACGGCTCAGGCTGCATCGCAGGCCACGCCGCATCGCGATGCTCTCGGTGCACACCTCTCCGCTCCACCAGCCCGGCATGGGCGACGCCGGCGGCATGAACGTCTACATCGTGGAACTGGCCCAGCGCCTCGCCGCGATCAACATCGAGGTCGAGATCTTCACGCGCGCGACCACCGGGGCCCTGCCCCCCACCGTGGAGCTCGCGCCGGGCGTCCTCGTACGCCACGTCGACGCCGGCCCGTACGAAGGCCTCGCCAAGGAAGACCTGCCCGCCCAGCTGTGCGCCTTCACGCACGGCGTGATGCAGGCCTGGGCCGGCCACCGCCCCGGCTACTACGACCTGGTGCACTCGCACTACTGGCTCTCCGGCCACGTCGGCTGGCTCGCCGCCGAACGCTGGGGTGCTCCTCTGGTGCACGCCATGCACACCATGGCGAAGGTCAAGAACGCCGCCCTGGCCGAGGGCGACACCCCCGAGCCCGCAGCCCGCGTCATCGGCGAGACCCAGGTCGTCCGCGCCGCCGACCGGCTCATAGCCAACACCTCCGAAGAGGCCGACGAACTCGTACGCCACTACGAGGCGGATCCCGGCAAGGTCGCCGTCGTCCACCCGGGCGTGAACCTCGACCGCTTCCGCCAGGCCGACGGCCGCGCCGCCGCCCGCGCCCGCCTCGGCCTCCCGCAGGACGCACTGATCCCGCTCTTCGCGGGCCGCATCCAGCCCCTGAAGGCCCCCGACGTGCTGCTCCGCGCGATCGCCGTCCTCCTGGAGGAGCGTCCCGACCTCCGCTCGAACATCGTGGTCCCCGTAGTGGGCGGCCCGAGCGGAAGCGGTCTCGCCAAGCCCGAGGGGCTGCAGAAACTCGCCGCGCGCCTGGGCATCGCCGACGTCGTGTGTTTCCGTCCGCCCGTCGACCAGGAGCAGCTCGCGGACTGGTTCCGGGCCGCGTCCGTCCTCGTCATGCCCTCCTACAGCGAGTCCTTCGGACTCGTCGCCATAGAGGCGCAGGCGGCCGGTACTCCGGTGCTCGCTGCCGCGGTGGGCGGTCTCCCCGTCGCCGTACGCGACAAGGAGACCGGCTTCCTGGTCTCCGGCCACGATCCCGTCGACTACGCGCGCGTGCTTCGCGATTTCGCCGACAACCCGGCTCTGCCCGGCCGGATGGGCGCGGCAGCCGCCTGGCACGCCAAGTCCTTCGGCTGGGACACGGCGGCCTCGGCCACGGCGGACGTCTACACGGCTGCGATGCACGACCACCGCCGCCGCTTCCGCGCCCACCACGGCTGAGAGCCTGCCCGCACTTGGGCTCCCGGCTCGGTCTTCCGTCTTGGTCTCCCGTCTTGGTCTTCCGGCTCGGGCTTCCGGCTCGGGCTTGCGGATCGAGCACCCGCCCCTGTCGTACGCTCCCTTCATGGCTGACGCAGGGGCGATCATCGAGCAGTTCCTCAACGACGCCGAGCTGGAGTGGGAGAGCCCGTCCCCCGGCTCGTACGTCGTGAAGCTGCCCGGCACCCGCAAGCTGTCCACGACGCTCTCGCTGATCGTCGGCAAGCACTCGCTCTCCCTGAACGCCTTCGTGATCCGCCGCCCGGACGAGAACGCCGAGGGCGTCCACCGCTGGCTTCTCGAGCGCAACCTCAAGCTGTACGGGGTGAGTTACGCCATCGACTCCCTGGGGGACGTCTACGTGGCGGGCAAACTGCCGCTGGCCGCCGTCACCGATGAGGAGCTGGACCGGCTCCTCGGTTCGGTCCTGGAAGCCGCCGACGGCAGCTTCAACACCCTTCTCGAGCTCGGTTTCGCGTCCGCGATCCGCAAGGAGTACGCCTGGCGGGTGTCGCGCGGCGAGTCCACGCGCAACCTGGACGCGTTCACGCATCTGACCCAGCGTCCCGCCGACTAGCGGGTTCCGGAGCCTGAAACAGGCCAGTATCTCCGCCCGAATTCAGCCCTGTGTGACCTCTTCCCTACTCAGTGCTGCGATGGCATGCTCACCGCCGACGTAATTCTGAACGTAGTTCACATCCATGAGAGGTGAGTCATGGGTAACGAGCACGTGGGAATCAGCAGACGGGGCCTGATCGCCGGCGCCACAGCCGTGACGGCCGGCGCCGTGACCGGCGGAACGGCGAGGGCCTCCACACCGGGCACCGCAACCAGAAAGGACATGCACGCGGCCGAAATCCCGGCCATCTGGCGGGAGTTCGTGAAGTCCCCCTTCACCCACCCGCAGATCCCGTACGTCGGCAGGGCCGGTCAGCGCGCCGGGGCGGCGCACTTCCCCCGTCGCCCCGTCGTGGCCGACGTCCGCTCGTTCGGTGCCAGGCCGGACGGCTCGACCGACGCCGCGCCCGCGATCAACCGGGCCATCGCCGCCGCGGGGAGGAAGGGCGGCGGCACGGTTCTCATCCCGCCCGGCGTCTATCGCGTGGACGGCCTGATCCGCATCGGCCACTCGAACGTCGTCCTGCGAGGGGCCGGCAGCGCCCGTACCACGCTGTACGCGACCAGGAACCTCAGCGAGCTGATCGGCCCCTACGGATCGCGGTACGGCGGTGACAAGTCGTCGTGGTCGTGGGCGGGCGGCCTCATCTGGCTCTGTTCCACGGCCCGTTGGGACTCACTCGTCACCGCCGTCAAGGCGAAGGACTGGCCCTTCGAGGGCTGGACGGGGAACAAGCGGGACGAGTGGACGACGCTGACGAGGGTTGCCCCGGCGCCCCGCGGCTCCTGGACGGTGACCGTCGCCGACGCGACGCGCTTGAAGGCGGGCCGGCTCGTTCTCCTCCGCCTCGCCGACGACACCGGTCACACCCTCCTCCAGCACATGGCGGGCGGCGGCCCGGGCCCGGAGGCGTACCCCTGGGACGACAAGACGAAGCTGACCAGTTACGTCCCCTACGAGTGGCCCGTGCGCATCGTGCGCGTCCAAGGCGACAAGGTCACCCTGGAGCGCCCGCTTCCGCTCGACGTACGTCCCGAGTGGGACCCACGTCTCACCACCACCGTCGAGGCGCTCACCGGCGCGGGCGTCGAAGGCCTCACCGTGGACTGCGTCGAGACCACGCAGTCCCCGCACCTCCTCGACCGGGGCCACAACGGCGTCACGTTCCAGTGCGCGTACGACTGCTGGGCCGACGACGTCGTCGTACGCCATGTGGACAACGGATTCGGCCTGGTGGCAGCATCCGCCTGCACCCTGCGCAACACCCGTGTCGCGGGCCGCGGTTCACACCACCCGTACTTCTGCCGCGAGGGTTCGCACGACAACCTGGTCGAGGACTTCACGATCGAAGAGCGCGCCGCTCCCGCGCCCTCCGGCACCCAACTCCACGGCATCAACGTGGAAGGCCTCTCCTCCCACAACGTCTGGTCGCGCGGCGACATGCGGATGGGCACCTTCGACTCCCACCGCGGCATGCCCTTCGCGAACGTCCGCACGGACATCACGGTCAACAACAATGGCCGCCACGGAGGGGACGCGAGCGCCGGGCCGTTGTTCGGGGCACGCTTCACCCACTGGAACATCCGCGTCTCGAACCACCGGGCGGGCCTGATGAAAATCGACGGCCTCGCCCCCCGCAGTGCCACCGTCGGCCTCAACCACTGCACCGAGTTCGACCAGATCGACGTACCCGACTTCTCCGGCGACCTGAACACGCGCCTGGAGTTGTACGGAACCAGGGGAGTCGTATGGCCGCGGAATCTGTACGAGGCTCAGCGGGAGCTGTCGCGGGAGCGGCTGGGCGAGCTGTAGCGGGACCTGTCGGGAGAGCTTCAGCGGGAACTCGCGCGCGGGCCGGCGCAGTAGCGGCCCGGGGCCACGCCCACCAGCCGCTTGAAGTGGCGCGTCAGATGGGACTGGTCGTAGAAACCGGCCGCGGTTGCCACCTCGACCGGAGGGAGGCCGTCGAGGAGGAGGCGGCGGGCGTGGTCGACGCGGCGGGACATCAGGTACTGGTGCGGGGCGATGCCGAAGGCGGCGCTGAACGCCCGTACCAGGTGGGCCGGGTGGGCGTGCACGAGACGGGCGGCCTCGTCCAGGGCGATACCCGGAACGAGGCGGGCGTCGAGGAGTTCGCGGAGGGCGTGGGCGACGCCGGGGCCGGGCCTCGGCGACAGCCGGTCGTCGGTCGGCCGGGGACGCAGGTGTCCGCGCAGCCGTTCGCCGATGAGCGTGAGCCGGCTCGCGGCCTCCAGTTCGTCGCCGGGGTGCTTCAGGGCCGTGTGCAACTGCCCGACCCGCCTGCGCAGTACGGGGTCGGCGAGGTCCGGGCCGTCCACCGCGGGGCCTATGAAGCTGTCGTCGAGCTGGGTCGCGTCCAGGTAGACCACGCGCTTGCGGAAGCCGTGCGGGGTCGCCGGGGCGCCGTTGTGCGGGACGTGCGGCGGGAGCAGCGTGACCGTGTCGTGCGGGGTGCCGTGCTGGTGCCGGTCGAGGTCGTAGCGTACGGCGCCGTCGTCGACGATCAGCAGGGTCCACGCGTCGTGTACGTGCATGGGGTAGGCGTACTCGGTGAAGTGGGCGTGGAACACCTCCACGACACCTGGGACGCGCGGGCGCCAGGCCGAGACCTCACGCCGAGCCTGCTGCCGGGACACCATGCAAAAAACGTACAAGACGCCGTGGGCGGGCGGTCGGCAGTCTCAGGGCATGAGCACGAGCATGAGCGCGAGCACGAGCACCGAGACCTCTCAGGCCACCCCGGTCACCGGCCCCGTCCGCTTCGACACCAAGATCGCCGTACTCCTGCGGGACGACCTGGAGCCCTGGCAGCGGCTGAATGTGACCGCCTTCCTGGTCAGCGGGCTCGGAACGGAGCTGCCCGAGGTGATCGGAGAGCCGTACGAGGACGCCGACGGCACCCCGTATCTCCCGATGTTCCGCCAGCCCGTCCTGATCTTCGAGGGCTCCAAGGAGCAGCTGACCACGGCCCACGCGCGCGCCCTGACGCGTGTGCTTCCGCGGTCGGTCTTCACCTCCGACCTGTTCTCCACGGGCAACGACCGCGACAACCGGGCGGCCGTACGGGCCGTGCCCACGGGGGAGTTGGACCTCGTGGGGATCGCGGTGTACGGGCCGCGGAACGCCGTGGACAAGGTGGTGAAGGGAGCGCGGATGCACCCCTGAGGAGGCGGCACGGCATCAGCCTTCTAGGGGAGTTCCAGTCGGGCGATCTCCCCGATTTCCAGGGCGACGTAGAGGGCGCGGTCGGGGCCCACGGTGAGGCCGTGCGGTTCTGAGTCCGGTGTGGGCAGGTCGTACTCCTCGATGTCTCCGTCGGGGGTGATGGACCCGACCTTGCCCGCGCCCCATTCGGTGAACCAGCACAGACCGGTGACCGGATCGGCGGTGATGGCGTGGGGGCGGCAGGACCGGTCCGGGAGGGGGAACTCGGTCACCCGGCCGTCCATACCGATGCGGCCGATCTGTCCGGCGCCGATCTCCACGAACCACAACGCACCGTCCGGGCCGGGCGTGATGCCGACCGGCGCCGCCCGCTCGGTGGGAAGGGGGTGGATCGTGATCTGGCCCTGGTGGTCGATGCGGCCGATCGCGTCGGCCTGGTTGAGCGTGAACCACAGCGCGTCGTCGGGACCGCCCGCGATGGCGGACGGAAACGAACCGCTGACGGGCAGGGGGAACTCGGTGATCCGGCCGGCCGTGTCGATGCGGCCTATCCGGTCGGTGTGCATCTGCGTGAACCACAGGGCACCGTCGGCTGCGGCGGTGATACCGAACGGGCCGCATCCGGGCGTCGGAACCGCGAAGGACGACACCTGGCCGGTCACGGTGATGCGACCTATGTGGTGGTCGTGGCTGCGGGTGAACCACAGTGCACCGTCGGGGCCCGGTGTGATGACCGATGGCCTGCACGACGCGGGGTCGAGCCGGTGGCGGTCGATCCGGCCGTCGAGCCTGCCGTCGGGCCCGCCGCCGGGCGGGAGGCGGGCGATTTCACCGGCGTGGACCAGGGTGAACCACAGGGCGCCGTCGGGGCCCGCGGTGATGGCGTACGGGCCTGCTGTGGCGTCGGAGACGGGTAAGCGGTCGATCGAGGGGGTGTGACGGGACAGAATCGGCACCTTCTTCATCTACCGGGAACGACAAGGACAGATCCGCTGGCGGTAGTCCCTGTGACGCCGTGGACGTCGCTTCGTGGCTGCCGTACGGGCGCGTGATGATCTCCATGCCGTGCCCTGCGGGATCCATGAAAGTGGAATGCCTCCGAAGGCTTCTCCCGGACACCTCCATGCCTCACCCAGCCGGTGACCGACACGCGATGCCGTGCCGTGATCATACGAACGGCGCCATTTTCTTGTCGAGGGAATTCCTTCCAAGTCGTCGGCGTGCCACCGCAGTTGACTGCCCACAGCGTGGTGCCCGGGTCTCACATTTTTCTTGCGAACGGGGCGCAACCATTTGGATGCCCCGCGGGTCACACCAGACAGGAGCAAACGTCTCCAAAGTCCACAAGGGGGAAATATGCGATTCAATCGTTCTGTCCTGGCCGCCACCGCATTAGCGGCCCTGTCGGTGGGGGCCACGACCGCCTTGGCGGCGCCTGCCTCCGCCGCGGCCGACACCACGCCGCAGAAGGTCTGCGGAAGCGGCTACAAGACCGTGAACTCGGCGCCCGTCGGCTCGCGGGGCACCGTCTACCTGACGTACAACTCCTCGAACGGCAAGAACTGCGTCGCGACCATCCGCAACAACCCGGGCACCGCCGTGGACATGGCCGCATGGATCTACGTCCCCGACACCGACGAGTGGGACGAGGACTACGGGCAGTACAGGTCGTACGCGGGGCCGACCTACGTCTACGGCAAGGGCCACTGCGTCGACTGGGGCGGCAACATCGACAACGTGTACGTGCAGGTGTCCGGCTCCAACTGCGGCGCCCTGAAGGAGCACCGGGTCACCTTCACCCGTTGATCCGCCGCTCCTGTCCGGCCATCACGTTCCCGTAGTGGTCCGGCTCGTCCTGGCAGAACTCGCGGAGTTCTGCCAGGACGAGTGCGCGTGCGGGCCCTCCGACCGGCTCACGACGCGCCGGCCGACTGCTTCGCGGCCGACTCCGGCGCGGCGGTCGCCTCGGCGCTCGGCTTGGCGGTCGCCTCGGTGGCCTGCTCAGCGGTCGCGTCGGCGGTCGGCTCCTGCGCCGGAAGCCTCCGCATCAGCGCCCCGTACCCCAGCGCGGCCCCCGTGCCGACGACTGCGCACAGCCCCCACAGCCACTCGGCCCCGTACCGGTCGATGACGAAGCCCGCCATCAGCGGGGCGACCAGGCCGGCCACCGCCCAGGACAGCATGTACATGCCTTGGTAGCGGCCCCGGCCGTGGAGCGGGGAGAGACGAACGACCAGGCCCGTCTGTGTGGGCGCGTTGATCACCTCGCCCAGCGTCCACACGCACACCGTCAGCGCGAAGACGCCGACCGAGCCCGCGAAGGCGGTGAGCCCGAAGCCGTACCCCGCCAGGAGGGACGAGACCACGAGCAGCCGCCTCGGATCCTGGTGTTCGATGAAGCGGGTGACGGGGATCTGGAGGGCGACGATCAGTACGCCGTTCACGGCGATCGCCATCCCGTAGTCGGCCGGCGTGAAGCCGGCCTCGCCCATCGCCACCGGCAGCCCCACCATGCCCTGCTGGAAGATCAGCGCGACGAGGAAGGACAGGCCGACCACGCTCATGAAACGGCCGTCGCGCAGGACGGTGCCGAGGCCCACCTCCGGCGCCGCGGTCTTCTCCGTCTCCGTACGCACGGGCCGGGACTCCGGCAGCTTGGCGAAGACGACGAGCGCGCAGACGAGCGTCATCCCGGCCTCGATCAGGAACCCGGCGAGATAGCTGAACTCGGCGATGAAGCCGGCGGCCATCGAGGAGAGGGCGAATCCGAGGTTGATCGCCCAGTAGTTGAGCGAGAAGGCGCGGACACGGTCCTCGGGCCGGACGATGTCGGCCATCATCGCCTGCACGGCGGGCCGGGAGGCGTTGCTCGCCATCCCCACCAGGAAGGCCACGCCCGCGATCGCGAGCGGGTGGTGCATGAAGCCGAGTAACGCGACGGAGACGGCCGTCGACAACTGTGCGACGAGCAGGGTCGGCCGCCTGCCGATGCGGTCCGTCATCACGCCGGCGCCGAGCGAGGAGATGACGCCGCCGAGCCCGTGCAGCGCGGCGACGAGACCGGCGTACGAGGCGGAGTAGCCGCGGTCGAGCGTCAGGTAGAGGGCCATGAAGGTGGCGACGAAGGCCCCGAGCCGGTTGACGAGCGTGCTGACCCACAGCCACCAGAACGCGCGGGGGAGTCCGGATACGGATGTGTGGACTGCGCGTTTCAGGGCGGCGCGTGACATCAGGAATCCCCCACGGACGTACGACGGAAGGCAGCGACTCAGAGGCAGGCGGCTCAGAAGTAAGCGGCTCAAGCCGTGAGCACAACTTACGGGCAGGCGATCCGAGGGACCACTGAATTAGCAAATGCCGTCAACCGTCCGGCCGCTGGGCGATGACCTGCCCGCCTGTCCCTCCGCCCGTTGTCCGCCTTCCGGGCAGGCGTACAAGCGATCTGTGGGTTCGATTACGCTCAGGCCCATGGCCGACGCACCGTACAAGCTGATCCTCCTCCGCCACGGCGAGAGCGAATGGAACGCGAAGAACCTGTTCACCGGCTGGGTGGACGTGAACCTCAACGAGAAGGGCGAGAAGGAGGCAGTCCGCGGCGGTGAGCTGCTCAAGGACGCCGGCCTGCTGCCCGACGTCGTGCACACCTCGCTCCAGAAGCGCGCGATCCGCACCGCGCAGCTGGCGCTGGAGGCCGCCGACCGTCTCTGGATCCCCGTCCACCGCTCGTGGCGCCTGAACGAGCGCCACTACGGCGCCCTTCAGGGCAAGGACAAGGCCCAGACCCTCGCCGAGTTCGGCGAGGAGCAGTTCATGCTGTGGCGCCGCTCGTACGACACGCCTCCGCCGCCGCTGGACCAGGACGCGGAGTACTCCCAGTTCGACGACCCGCGCTACGCCACGCTCCCGCCCGAGCTGCGTCCGCGGACCGAGTGCCTCAAGGACGTCGTCGTCCGCATGCTCCCGTACTGGTTCGACGGCATCGTCCCGGACCTGCTGACGGGCCGCACGGTCCTGGTCGCGGCCCACGGCAACTCGCTGCGCGCCCTCGTCAAGCACCTCGACGGCATCTCCGACGCGGACATCGCGGGCCTGAACATCCCGACGGGCATCCCGCTGTCGTACGAACTCGACGCCGACTTCAAGCCGGTCAAGCCGGGCGGCACCTACCTCGACCCCGAGGCGGCCGCGGCGGCGATCGAGGCGGTCAAGAACCAGGGCAAGAAGAAGTAGGTTCTGTGATCATGCCCCCGAACTGCGCTTAAGGCGCGGATCGGGGGCATTTTCGGTCCCGGCTACTCGGCATGAGGTGCGCGTACACCTTCAGCGTCAGGCCCGGATCGGAGTGCCCGAGGTACTCGCCGACGGCAACAGCACCGAACCCACCGCCCGCCTCGTGCGTCGAAGAGTCATGAAGCGGACAACAAGAGCGAAATACGCCGCCGCGGCTCTGGCCGGCACTGTGGTGCTGGCCGCCTGCGGCACGGAGTCCGATAGCGGGAGCGGCTCGGTCGGAGACGGGAGCGCCACGGACATCGCCGACATCCGCTGGGTGCCGCAGAAGGTGACCGTGGACGGCAAGGACTATGTCCTCCCCAAGGGTGACCAGTTCCGGGTCGACGAGGCCCACGTGGTGTTCAAGCCCGGCGCCGCCGAGCCGGGCGTCGGCGGAGGGGACTCCGGCGGCACCGTGGGCTGCAACAGCTTCGGCGCCGACGTCGAGATCAACGGCGACATCGTGCAGGTCTCCGACCTCGCTTCGACGATGATGGGCTGCCCTGGTCCGGTCCAGGAGTTCGAGGAGCGGTTCATCAGCGTCTTCACGGGCACGCTCAAGGCCGTGGTCGAGGAGCGCGACGGCACCAAGACCCTCAGGCTGACCAGCAGTAAGGGCGACAGCATCACCCTCGGCGAGGGGAGCGAGGAGACGGCCCGCCCCTGACAGGTAAGCGGACCCCGCCCGCGGCGCGCACTGGCGGCGCACATGTCCCTGCCCGAGGCCGTCAGTTCGAAGGGGCGCACGGTCGGCGTGGGCGAGCCGGCCAGGGCCCCGCTGCTCGGGAGGACGGGGCCCCGGCCGGACGGTGCGCTGACTGGTGCGTGAGGATCAGCCCCGGCTGAGGCGGACCGCCACTGTCTCGCTGACGGTCACCGCCTGTGCGTAGTCCGGGTCTGTCGCCGTAGCCCGCGCCTCGACCTCGACGTCACCCTTCTGGAAGGGGACGGAGCCGGTGGGCACCGCCTTCGCGGTCCATTTCGAGCAGCACTGTGAAGGAGGCACCCCCGCCGCTCGCGGTGAGGTCCACATCGACAACCCGGCCCCACCGGTCGAGCTCGACCTCGGACTCGCCGTCGCGCTGAATGGCACCGCGAGCACCCTGAACGGCAAGGCCACCCTGCACGGGACGGTGCGCTGCAACAAGCCGGTGCAAGTGGCCGTGTCGGGGGACGTCACACAGGTGAAGAAGCAGAACCTCATCCGGGGCTCGTACTCCACGTCGGTGTCCTCTGTCCCGGGCGCACCAGTGGCAGTATGAAGTGCCCCGTTGCCGACGTGATCTTTTCCGTCGGCGGGGTGAGTTTGCCGACCAGTGGGACCTGCGACAACCGCGTTTCAGGAGTCATGAGTTGCGGTTTCGGCCAACGACGCCGATCTCTTCGAGCGGGAGACAGTCGGCGGCGATAGGGCATGTCGGCCGGAGTCAGGCGTTCGTCGTGGCGCCGACCATGGCGGAGAAGATCCGGTCCTGCGAGGTGGTCGGCACATGGAAGAAGCCGTTGTTGCGGCCGAGCCGCAGCACCGCCGCCTCGTCCGCGACGGCCTTGACGTCTCCCAGGTTGTGACTGATGAGGATCACCCCGATGCCCTGCTCCCGGAGCTCGTCGACGAGGTCGAGGACGTGGCTGGCCTGGGGGACGCCGAGCGCCGCCGTGGGCTCGTCCAGAAGGATGGCCTTCGGGCGGCCGAGCAGCGCGCGGGAGATCGCGACGGTCTGCCGCTGGCCCGCGGACAGTGTGGCGACCGGAGTACGCAGATCGGGGACGCGGATGCCGAGTGCGTCGAGCTGCCCGCGTGCCTCCCTGCGCATGCCGCCGGTGTCCATCAACCGGAACAGGCGGCCCCGGACACCCGGGCACCGCCGCTCCCGTCCCAGGAAGAGGTTCTCGGCGACATCGAGGTCGTCGCACAACGCGAGGTTCTGGTACACGGTCGCGATGCCCAGGCGCCGCGCGATCCGGGGGGTCCTGATCTGGACGGCACGGCCCTGCCACTCGATGACGCCCTTGTCGGCGGGGGTGACACCCGAGATGACCTTGACCAGGGTGGACTTGCCGGCGCCGTTGTCACCCAGAAGGGCGACGACCTCACCCTCGTGAATCTCCAGGTCGACGTCCTTGAGGGCCTGGACGGCGCCGAACCGTTTGGAGACTCCGCGCAGCGCGAGCAGGGGCGGCCCAGTCACGCGAACCTCACCTTCTCCGCGCGACCGTGGTGACGCCGCGTGGCCTCGGTGCAGCCCCGACCTCGGGTGAGTCCGGCCACCCCTCGACAGAGCCAGGGCTCTCCCTGTTCCGATCACAATCTTTCGTCTCAATCGGGACATACGCAACTAAGAGCGCACGAAACCCTCCAGCCGCCGAAGAGTGGATCGAAGTGGCACAGTGCGATATTTGCTAACAACCTGGACACACACGGTGTAGATGTAGGGGTCCCGCGACGCTGGCCCCGGCCGGAGGAGGGTGTCACCGATGGCACACCACCACACCGTCCGCAAGCGCAGCCGACCACGGCATCCCCGGCAGGGGGCGACGCTCCTGCTGGTGGGCACATTGCTGCTCGGCGCCGCCGCCTGCGGCGGGAATCAGGAGTCCACAGGGGGCGACGGGACGCAGAAGGTCACGATCGGCCTGGTGACCAAGACCGAGACCAATCCGTTCTTCGTGTCCCTGCGCAAGGCCGCCGCGGACGCGGCGAAGGAGGACAATGCCGAGCTCATTGCCCTGTCCGGCAAGTTCGACGGCGACAACGAGGGCCAGGTCGCCGCGATGGAGAGCCTCATCGCCCGTCACGTGGACGGAATCCTGATCACACCGTCGAACACGACGGGGATCCTGGGCGCCATCGCGGAGGCCCGCCGGCAGGGCATCCTGGTGATCGCGCTGGACACCGCGACGGACCCGGAGGACGCGGCGGACGCCACGTACGCGACCGACAACTTCAAGGCCGGACGCCTCCAGGGCGCCTACGTCAGGGCCGCGCTCGCCGACCGGGACCCCAAGCTGTTCATGCTCGACGGCACGGAGGGCTCCACGGTCAGCCAGCAACGCCACGACGGCTTCCTCAGCGGCTTCAGGATCAAGAACGACTCACCGGAGATCCGCGGACGGGCGATCACCAACGGCGACCGCAATCGGGCGCAGGCCGCGATGGAGAACCTGCTGCAGCGTACGAGCGACGTGAACTCGGTCTACACCATCAACGAACCGGTGGCCGACGGCGCCTACACGGCCCTCGCCGCACGCGGCCTCGCCCGGCAGGTGACCATCGGCTCCATCGACGGCGGATGCGACGGCGTGCGCGATGTCAAAGCCGGCAAGTACGCGGCCACCGTCATGCAGTTCCCGGTCAGGATGGCCGACCTGGGCGTGGCCGCGGTCACCGACTTCGTCAGGAACGGGAAGAAACCGTCCGGCTTCACGGACACGGGCACGGAACTCATCACGGACAAGCCGGTACGGGGACTGGCGTCCCAGAACACGGACTGGGGACTCCAGCGCTGCTGGGGGTGACCTCCGGGCGCCGACCGGGCGAAGGGATCAGTAACGGATCATGCGATCTCCCGGCACCACCCGTCCCGCCGCCGAAAGCGAGCCGGGCACCGCGCTGCGGGACACGCTGCGGTACGCGCTGCGCACGCCGACCATCGGTCCGCTCGCGGCTCTGGCCGTCGCCGTACTGGTCTTCTCGGTCACGACGGACACGTTCCTGGCACCGGAGAACCTCTCAGTGGTGCTGCAGCAGTCCATCGTGATCGGCACGCTGGCACTGGGGCAGTCCCTGATCATCCTCACCGCGGGCATCGACCTGGCGAACGGGGCCATCGCGGTCCTCGGCACGATCGTCATGGCCAAGCTCGTCTTCGAGGGGAGCAACGCCGCGGGGGCGCTGCTGATCGGCCTGGCCGTGGCGACTTTCCTCGGGCTCGTCAACGGCCTGCTCGTGGCCCGGCTGGGCCTGCCCCCTTTCATCGTGACCCTGGGGGCCCTGAGCGTCATCTACGCCGTGAGCAGGCTCTACTCCGACTCCCGCAGCTATCCGGTGACCAATGATCTGCTGGTCTTCTGGGGGAACGGCGTCGACCTCGGCGGCGTCCTCGTCACCTGGGGAACGTTCCTGCTCGTGGGGCTGTACGCGTTCTTCTGGTACGTGCTCACCAAGACGGCCTGGGGCCGGCACATCTACGCCGTCGGCAACGCACCCGAGTCCGCCCGCCTGACCGGCATCAACGTGCCGCGCACAGTCCTGTCGGTCTACATCACCGCCGGTCTCCTCTACGGCGTCGCCGCCTGGCAGGCCCTCGGCCGAATCCCCAACGCCGACCCCAACGCCTACCAGACGGCGAACCTGGAGAGCATCACCGCCGTCGTCATCGGCGGGACCAGCCTCTTCGGCGGCCGGGGAAGCGTCGCCGGAGTGCTCATCGGAACGCTCATCGTCACCGTGCTCCGCTCCGGCCTCACCCAGGCGGGTATCGACAGCCTCTACCAGGACGTCGCGACCGGGACCCTCGTCATCGTCGCGGTCGGCGTCGACAAGGTCTTCCGCAGAGGCGGCACACGCTGATTCCGGCGTTCCCCTCACACGCGTGGGCCCCGTCTCACACGCGTGGGCCCCGTCTGCAGGACGGGGCCCACGCGTATGCGTACGTGTATGCGGGTGCGCGAACGTACGGATCGCTCAGCCGCACTGGCAGGGGTTGCCGGACTGGCAGCCGCAGCCGCAGCCCGAGCCGCAGCCGCAGGCGCCGACGAGCGGGAGGCTCTTGATCTCGGCGGGCTGCTGGGTCTCGCGCTCCTGGGTGGGGTCGGGTGTGGCGGGGGATTCGGCCATGGGTCCCTCCTCGAAGGCTGGTGCCTGTCGCCCATTGCATGCCCGCGCCGTCAGGCGCATCAACGGCGCATTGAGGCTTGCCGGCCTGCCGAAACCCGGGGCCGCGCCCGAGTCACGCCCGAGCCGCGCCCGAGCCGCACCCCGCCCGCACGTGGAGCGTTACGCCTCCTCCGCCACCGGGGTGGTCTGGCCCCCATCAGCGTGCTCGCCCGTCACCAGGTACACCACACGGTTCGCCACCGACACCGCGTGGTCCGCGTAGCGCTCGTAGTAGCGACCCAGCAGGGTCACGTCCACGGCCGTCTCGATGCCGTGCTTCCAGCGGTCGTCCATGAGGTGCTGGAAGAGGGTGCGGTGCAGGAGGTCCATGGCGTCGTCGTCCTGCTCCAGCTGCAGCGCCAGGTCGACGTCCTTCGTGATGATGACCTCCGCCGCCTTCGCCATCAGGCGCTGCGCGAGCTGGCCCATCTCCAGGATCGTGGCGTGCAGGTCGTGCGGAACCGCACGCTCCGGGAAACGGAGGCGGGCGAGCTTCGCCACGTGCTGGGCGAGGTCGCCGGAGCGCTCCAGGTCGGCGGACATACGCAGCGACGTGACGACGATCCGCAGATCCGTCGCCACCGGCTGCTGCCGGGCCAGGAGAGCTATCGCCCGCGCCTCGAGGTCGTGCTGGAGATCGTCGACCTTCTGGTCGCCCGCGATCACGCTCTCCGCCAGCTTCAGATCGGAGTCGAGGATCGCCGTCGTGGCGCGACCGATCGCCGACCCGACCAGCCGGGCCATCTCGACCAGGCCCTCGCCGATCGAGTCAAGTTCCTCGTGGTACGCGTCGCGCATCAGGATGTCCCTCTCTACGTCTGCTTCGGGGGTTCGGGGGGCTCGTGAACCCCACGCTCCCACGGTCCGCGCCGAACGCGTCCGTTTCCGCCACCCCAAATGAACCATCCTTGGCCCCAAGGTGAACTCTGGGCGACGACGTACCCTCTCTCCGGCGTGATCTCCTTCGAAGTCACCCGGACGAAGTGAACCAGCCTCATCTCCAGGGTGAACTCTGGGCGACGAGTGTTCGAGTCGACCCTCCGACCGCTGTGAGCGGGGCGTACGGGCCGCCTAACCTTGGTGCCATGGACGTGAACGCGGCGGTCGCCGCAGCGGCAGCGATCGCCGGTGTGCTCACCGGTGTGATCGCCATGCTGGCGTTCCGCTGGAGCGAGCGCGAACAGAAGCGCCCCACCCGCACCTCCCTGCACACGGACCCGGTGCTTCCGCCAGGCGTGGACACGGTCCTGTCCGTCCTCCGTTCCTCCGCCGTCGTGCTCGACGAGTCCGACGCCGTGGTCAAGGCCAGCTCGGCGGCGTACGCCCTCGGTCTTGTCCGTGGCGGGAAACTGGCCGTCGAACCGATGCGGCAGATGGCCCGCGACACCCGGCGCGACGGCGAGATACGGCAGGTCGAGCTGGACCTGCCCCGGCGGGGCACGGGCCGCGGTGAGGCCCTCGCCGTGTCCGCGCGCGTCGCTCCGCTGGGCTCCCGGCTCGTGCTCCTCCTCGTCGAGGACCTCACCGAGGCCCGTCGTATCGAGGCCGTACGACGCGACTTCGTCGCGAACGTCAGCCACGAGCTCAAGACCCCCGTCGGCGCGCTCTCCCTGCTCTCCGAGGCGGTCATGGACGCCTCCGACGACCCGGAGGCGGTGGAGCGCTTCGCCGGACGCATGCAGATCGAGGCCACCCGCCTCACCAGCCTCGTCCAGGAGCTGATCGACCTCTCCCGGGTCCAGAACGACGACCCGCTGGAGGACGCCGAGCCGATCCGGGTGGACGAACTGGTCGCCGAGGCGATCGACCGCTGCCGCCACCAGGCAGGCACGAAACAGATCACGATGGCCGCCGGCGGCACTGCCGACCTGCGCGTCTGGGGCAACCGCGGCCAGCTGGCCGCAGCCCTCGGCAACCTCGTCGAGAACGCGGTGAACTACTCGCCCGCCCGTACGCGGGTGGGGATAGCCGCACGTCGGGTGACCGTGCCCGGCGGCGACCTCATCGAGGTCGCCGTCACCGATCAGGGCATCGGCATCTCCGAGAAGGACCGGGAGCGCATCTTCGAGCGCTTCTACCGCGTCGACCCGGCCCGCTCCCGTGCCACCGGAGGCACCGGCCTGGGGCTCGCGATAGTCAAGCACGTGGCCGCCTCGCACGGCGGGGAGGTTACGGTGTGGAGCTCCGAGGGACAGGGCTCCACCTTCACCCTGCGGCTGCCGGAGGCGGGCGCGGCCCGCACCCGCTCGGCCGACCGCTCGTCCGGCACCACGCGGGACGACGAGTCCGGCCACGCACCGGACAACGAGTCCGACCGCACGCCGGAGTACGACTCCGATCACACACCAGATCAAGTGTCCGACCTCGACGAAGGCGTCGACGCCGGGCGTCCCGACGGGACGACCACCGTCTCATCCGCGTACGAACCGTATTCCCCGGAGGTCCTTCCGTGACCCGAGTGCTCGTCGTCGAGGACGAGGAGTCCTTCAGCGACGCTCTGTCCTACATGCTCCGCAAGGAGGGCTTCGAGGTCGCCATCGCGACCACCGGACCCGATGGTCTCGACGAGTTCGAGCGCAACGGCGCCGACCTCGTCCTGCTCGATCTGATGCTGCCCGGCCTGCCCGGCACCGAGGTGTGCCGCCAGCTGAGGGGCCGTTCCAACGTCCCGGTGATCATGGTCACCGCCAAGGACAGCGAGATCGACAAGGTCGTCGGCCTGGAAATAGGAGCCGACGACTATGTGACCAAACCCTTCTCCTCGCGTGAGCTGGTCGCCCGCATCCGCGCCGTCCTGCGCCGCCGCGGCGAGCCCGAGGAGGTCACCCCGGCCGCCCTGGAGGCGGGCCCGGTACGCATGGACGTCGACCGCCACGTGGTCACCGTCTCCGGCTCCAAGGTCGACCTCCCTCTCAAGGAGTTCGACCTCCTCGAGATGCTGCTGCGCAACGCGGGCCGCGTCCTCACCCGCATGCAGCTCATCGACCGCGTCTGGGGCGCCGACTACGTCGGCGACACGAAGACGCTCGACGTCCACGTGAAGCGACTGCGCGCGAAGATCGAGCCGGACCCGGGGGCGCCCAGATATCTGGTGACGGTGCGCGGGCTGGGCTACAAGTTCGAGCCGTAGACCGACCCGCCGGAGCACCGGCGCACCATCCGCACCGGCGCACCATCCGAACCGGCGCACCGCCGCACCACCCGCACCTCATACGTGCCGAAGGGCGGGACCCCTGGAGAGGGGTCCCGCCCTTCGTACGTATGGGAAGCGCCGCGTACGGGAAAACCGTCGCCGTGCGCCGGAGCTCAGTGCCCGGCGGCCGCGTCCTCGCCGGGAGCCGTGGGAGTCGCGCCCGACGACGCCGTGTCGCCGGCGCCGGTGCCGCCCTCGCCCTGTTCCGCCTGGCCCGAGCCCGGCTCGGACGTCGAGCCCGAGGGGGATCCCGACGGCGATCCGGAGGGGGTCGGGCTCTTGGACGTCCCGCTGCCCGGCGCCGCCGGAGTCTCGCTCGGGCCCCACTGGGAGAAGTAGCCCTCGGACGGGACGACGAACGCTTCCAGCTTCACGTCACCGGTCTTGCTGAAGATGAAGGTGACCGGCTGCGCATTGCCGTTCTCGAGCGCCTCGCCCTCGGCCAGCACGGCGGAGGCGTTGCCCTTGCCGCCGAGGATCACTGAGCCGCCGGCCGGGATGGTCAGCGAGCCGGAGCCCTTCGCGGGCTTGATCGTGGCGGGCCGTGCGACGCCGTCCACCTTGATCGATTCCAGGGTCTGGGCGGTGTTGCCGCCGTTGAACAGCGTCGCGGAGACCACGGCCGGGCCCGGCGTCTCGGCCTCGGGCTGGGTGATCACCACAGCGTTCTGGATCTTGATGTCGCCGACCTTGGTCGCGGCGTTGTCCGGCTTGATCTCCAGCGTCTGGGCGTTGCTGCCGGCGCCGCACGCGGCGAGCGAGGCGATCGAGAACGCGATGGCGGCGGCGGCGAGGGAGCCGCGTCGAAGGCTGCTGCTCACGGCGGCGGCAACTCCTTGAACGTGGGCGAAGCAGAGCGGCTTCCCTATTAAAGCCACCCTCGGTGTCTGTCAGCGGCCTTAGGCTACCGACCCGTTCCCGGGCCACCGCACCCGACCCGCCTCTAGGGCCTGACCGGCGCCTGACGGCCCCGTGCGCCGGGACCGTGCCCTCTGTGACTGCCCTCGCGGGCAGGGGGAGCCCACAGCCCATTCCATAAGAGCCGGGAACCTCGACAACAACCCCGAGAACCTCGTGAACCCGAGAACCCGAGAACCCGAGAACCCGAGAACCCCATGAACCACTAGAAGCCCAGAAGCTCATGAACCACATGAACCCCAAGGGCCTCACTGAACCCATGAGTAACTCCCGCACCAGCTTGCGGATTTCCCGTAAGGAATGCATGGGGGGTCCGGGGAATTGATCTTCGGTCACCGTGATCAATTCCGGATTCGTCTCGTACCCGACTCCGAGGATCGAACGGAGTAGCGGAAGTCTCGCCTTGGGAAGCCGACAAATCCGGACGTTCAGCCACGTGAGTGGGTCTCCGAGGTGTTGTAACGTGCGCGTTTCACCTCCCCCGAGGAACCGCTCCGACCTGCGAATACCGCCCTCCGCGGCCCCCTCGCAGCACGTTCCTGTTGTGGTTGTCAAGCCCCGAGATATGCCCTGACCTGCGAAAACGCCATTCAGAAGACGCGGTTCTCGTGTTACCCTGGATAGCCACGGAAGGGGTACCTGTCACATGACGTTCAAGGTTGGCGACACCGTGGTCTATCCCCATCACGGGGCCGCGCTGATCGAGGCCATCGAAACTCGTCAGATCAAAGGCGTGGACAAGACCTACTTGGTGCTGAAGGTCGCCCAGGGCGACCTGACGGTGCGTGTGCCAGCGGACAATGCGGAGTTCGTCGGCGTGCGTGATGTGGTCGGTCAGGACGGGCTGGACCGGGTCTTCGAGGTGCTGCGCGCGCCGTATGCCGAGGAGCCCACGAACTGGTCGCGTCGTTACAAGGCAAATCTCGAGAAGCTCGCCTCCGGCGATGTCATCAAGGTAGCGGAAGTGGTCCGCGACCTGTGGCGTCGTGAGCGCGAGCGTGGGCTGTCCGCCGGTGAGAAGCGCATGCTCGCCAAGGCTCGGCAGATCCTGGTGAGCGAGCTCGCGCTCGCGGAGAACACCAACGAGGACAAGGCCGAGGCTCTGCTCGACGAGGTCCTCGCGTCCTGACGCCCGTCCCACTCTGATCGCTTCCAGACCAGGGGCGAAACGAGCGGTCCGGCGCAATTGAATGCCGCGGTGCCCGATGACGTAACTTCTGTCGCCGGGCGCTGCGGCATGTTCGTACCCGGACACCGTACGGTCATACGTCGGAGGCTGCGACTTGTTTCCCGGCCCCGATACTTGGCGTGCCGGGCCCGGGCAGCTGGCTCGACCAGATGTCACGGAAGGGTCCGGTCAAGGCGTCGCGCCCGGCACGCTGTGGCCATACCCATGTCGGCCGAGCACACAAACCTGACAGGAACCGATGTCTGACGATTCGCGCCCTTCGCCTTCGGGGGCCCGTACCGCGGCCGTGATTCCGGCCGCCGGCCGAGGCGTGCGCCTCGGTCCGGGCGCCCCCAAAGCGCTTCGCGCGCTGAACGGCACTCCCATGCTCATCCACGCGGTGCGCGCCATGGCCGCGTCCCGCGCCGTCTCCTTGGTCGTCGTCGCGGCTCCGCCCGACGGCACCGCCGAAGTCAAGGCGCTCCTCGACTCGCACGCGCTGCCCGAGCGGACCGACTTCCTGGTCGTCCCCGGTGGAGCCTCCCGCCAGGAGTCCGTGAAGCTCGGGCTCGACGCGCTGCCGCCCGGCATCGACATCGTGCTCGTGCACGACGCGGCCCGGCCGCTGGTGCCCGTCGACACGGTCGACGCGGTCATCGAGGCGGTACGCGACGGGGCCGTGGCGGTCGTGCCGGCGCTGCCGCTCGCCGACACCGTCAAGGAGGTCGAGCCGCGTGGCGAGGGCTCGTTCGAGCCCGAGCCGGTGGTCGGGACGCCCGAGCGGGCTCGGCTGCGTGCCGTGCAGACGCCGCAGGGCTTCGACCGGGACACCTTGCTGCACGCCCACGAGGCCGTCACGAACGCTGTCACCGACGACGCCGGGATGGTCGAGCAGGTGGGCAAGCCGGTCGTGGTCGTGCCGGGGCACGAGGAGGCGTTCAAGGTGACCCGGCCGCTCGACCTGGTCCTCGCTGAGGCGGTCCTGGCTCGGAGGAGGGCGAACGATGGCTTCTGAGCGTCCCGAGAGCAGCGAGAGCTCCGAGTCTGCCCAGCAGGTCCTGCTGCCGCAGGTCGGCGTCGGGACCGACATCCACGCCTTCGAAGAAGGGCGTGAGTTGTGGTGCGCCGGGCTGAAATGGGAGGGCGAGGGGGCTGGGCTGGCCGGGCACTCCGACGCGGACGTCGTCGCGCACGCCGCGTGCAATGCGCTGTTCTCGGCGGCCGGGCTGGGGGATCTCGGTGCGCACTTCGGTACGGGGCGGCCCGAGTGGGCCGGTGCGTCCGGTGTCACGCTCCTTGCCGAGGCCGTGCGCATCGTGCGTGACGCGGGTTTCACGATTGGCAACGTCGCCGTTCAGGTCGTTGGGCCACGGCCCAAGATCGGCAAGCGTCGGGATGAGGCGCAGGCGCTTCTGTCCGGTGTGGTGGGGGCGCCTGTCTCGGTCTCCGGGGCTACGACTGACGGGCTTGGTTTTCCGGGGCGTGACGAGGGGCTGATGGCGATCGCGACTGCGCTCGTCGTGCGCACGGGCTGACCCCGGGGGTTTTCGCCCCCGCCGCCCCTACCCGTCCCATCCCTGGGGGCTGCGCCCCCAGACCTCCCGTACCCGTAGTCGCCCTGGGCGAGAGGGGTGGGGGTGGGTGGGTTTCGTACCTCGGGCGCGGGTTCGGTTGTGGCTGGTCGCGCAGTTCCCCGCGCCCCTGAAGGGTCGCGCCCTGCTCAACCTCAGTCGTCAAGTCGTCCAGCGCTCCCTGAAAGGGCGCACCCCCACTCACCCACCCGCCGGACCCGGGCGAGCTCGCTCCGTCACCGGAGGTAGGGGCACTGGCTGGGGCCCACTACCCTGGAGGGGTGACTATTCGCCTGTACGACACCAGCGCTCGGCAGATCCGTGACTTCGCCCCGCTCACGCCGGGTTGTGTTTCGATCTACCTGTGCGGTGCCACCGTGCAGGCCGCCCCCCATATCGGGCACATCCGGTCGGGGCTCAACTTCGACATCATGCGCCGCTGGTTCGACTACCGCGGCTACGACGTGACGTTCGTCCGCAATGTCACCGACATCGACGACAAGATCATCAAGAAGGCCGCGGAGCAGAACAGGCCGTGGTGGTCGATCGGTTACGAGAACGAGCGCGCGTTCAACGACGGCTACCAGGCCCTCGGCTGCCTGCCGCCCACGTACGAACCCCGCGCCACCGGCCACGTCACCGAGATGGTCGAGATGATGCGCACGCTCATCGAGCGCGGGCACGCCTACGAGGCCGACGGGAACGTCTACTTCGACGTGCGCTCGCTCCCCGGCTACCTCTCCCTCTCCAACCAGGACCTGGACGATCTGCGCCAGCCCTCCGAGGAAGGCGAGACGGGGAAGAGGGACCCGAGGGACTTCGCCATGTGGAAGGCCGCCAAGCCCGGCGAGCCGAGCTGGGAGACGCCGTGGGGTCGCGGCCGGCCGGGCTGGCACCTGGAGTGCAGCGCCATGGCCCACAAGTACCTGGGCTCCGCGTTCGACATCCACGGCGGCGGCATCGACCTGATCTTCCCGCACCACGAGAACGAGATCGCCCAGGCGAAGGGCTTCGGCGACGACTTCGCGCAGTACTGGGTGCACAACTCGTGGGTCACCATGAGCGGCGAGAAGATGTCCAAGTCACTGGGCAACTCGGTTCTCGTGAGCGAGATGGTCAAGCACTGGCGGCCGATCGTGCTCCGCTACTACCTCGGCACCCCGCACTACCGCTCGACCATCGAGTACAGCGAAGAGGCCCTGCACGAGGCCGAGTCGGCGTTCGCGCGCATCGAGGGCTTTGTGCAGCGCGTCATCGAGCTGGCCGGGGGCGAGGTCGCCCCCGCCGACGAGGTGCCGCCCGCCTTCGCCGAGGCCATGGATGACGACCTGGGCGTTCCCCAGGCCCTCGCCATCGTGCACACCACGGTCCGGCAGGGCAACAGCGCGCTGGCCGCGGACGACAAGGAAGCGGCCGTGGCCCGGCTCGCCGAGGTCCGGGCCATGCTCGGTGTCCTCGGTCTCGACCCGCTCGACCCGCAGTGGGCCGGCGAGAGCGACCACGGCCAGGACCTCCACGGCGTCGTCGACGCCCTCGTACGCATGGTTCTCGACCAGCGCGAGGCCGCCCGCGGCCGCAAGGACTGGGCCACCGCCGACGCCATCCGTGACCAGCTCAACCAGTCGGGCCTCGTCATCGAGGACAGCCCGCAGGGTCCGCGCTGGTCGCTCGGCCCGCGCTGAGCACCGTCATACTCGTAGACACCAGTACGACGCACGCATCCACAGAGTTACGCATCACAGAGAACAGAGACAGGTAGGTCATGGCCGCGAACAACCGTCGCATGTCCGGCAAGAAGGGCGCGCAGGTCGGCAGTGGCGGCCAGCGGCGCCGGAGCCTGGAAGGAAAGGGCCCCACCCCGCCCGCCGAGATGCGCAAGGGGCACGCCAAGCAGCGCGCCGCGCAGGCCAAGGTGCGCCGCGCGACCGGGGGGCGCCCCGGCCCCAAGGGGCGCGGTGGCAGGTCCGCGTCCGAGATGGTCGTCGGCCGCAACCCGGTCGTCGAGGCGCTGCGCGAGGGCGTGCCCGCCACCATGCTCTACGTCCAGCAGTTCATCGACAACGACGAGCGGGTGCGCGAGGCGCTCCAGCTCGTCGGCGAGCGCGGCGGCATCCACCTCATGGAGGCCCCCCGCCCCGAACTCGACCGTATGACCAACGGCCTCAACCACCAGGGCCTCGTCCTCCAGGTCCCGCCGTACGAGTACGCGCACCCCGAGGACCTCGCCGCCGCCGCTTACGACGAGGGCCAGGACCCGTTGATCGTCGCGCTCGACGGTGTCACGGACCCGCGCAACCTCGGCGCGGTCGTCCGCTCCGTCACCGCGTTCGGCGGCCATGGCGTCGTCGTACCCGAGCGTCGCGCCGCCGGCATGACCGCGGGTGCCTGGAAGACGTCGGCCGGCACCGCCGCCCGTACACCCGTCGCGCGCGCCACCAACCTGACGCGCGCCCTGGAGGCGTACAAGAAGGCGGGCATCGCCGTCGTCGGCCTGGCCGCCGACGGTGAGATCGAACTCGGCGACCTGGAAGCTCTCGCGGGCCCCGTCGCCATCGTCGTCGGCAGCGAGGGCAAGGGCCTGTCCCGACTCGTGGGCGAGACCTGCGACTTCCGGGTGCGGATTCCGATGCCGGGCGGTGCCGAGTCGCTGAATGCCGGTGTGGCGGCGGGAGTTGTGCTGTACGAGGCCTCGCGGCGCCGCGCCTGAGTCCGAGTTGTCCGTGCCAGGGGGTGGCCCGAAAAGGCCTCCCCCTGGGGCAATGCGGGCGGGCGGGGTGATCTTGACGCGGTCCGGACAGATCGGCCCGGCCAAACCAGTGTCCTAACGACATGTCACTCGGTTAGATGAGTGTGGACACCAGAACACCCCGCACTCCCACGGGGGACCGCTCGTTGGGTTTCGACGACGCTCCCGCGCTGAGCATGGTGAAGGTGCCGAGCGATCCGGCGCAGGTCATCGTCAATCATGCGAGCTTCCGTGTGCAGCTCAACACTCCGTCGCTCACGCAGTCCCCGCCCGCCGCACGGTACTTGAACTCCACGCAGGACAACGCGCGCGTCCCCGTCGGCGGCAGGGCCGTCGGCGCCCGCCGCCGCTCACCCGTCGTCTGGAGCGGGAGATCCGCACCCGACGACACCGGCGCCACCCGGCTGCTGCAGGCCGTACGGAGCACCAGCGTGCCCTACGGCGCCGAGGACCCGATGGGCGACGCGGGCGCGACCCAGGTCATCCCGCGCATCAGCATCGACGGCTCCGGTGGATACGGCGGATACGGCGGAAACGGCTCGGGCGGATACCGCTCGGGCGGATACGGCGACGACAACGGGTACGACACCGAGGGCGGCGCCTACGGCTCCAGCGGCGCATACGGGGCCGACGCCGAATACGACGCCGACGCCACCGTCGCGACGCCCACGGTCGGCGGCCCTCGCGACCCCATGACAACACCCCTGCTGCCCCAGATGCGCAGGGCAGGCAGCGCGTACGAGGAGATGGAGGAAACCCCGTACACGCAGGGCGAGTTCGCGGGCCACTCGTACGAGGACGGGGAGAGGGACGGGCAGGGGTGCGAGTACGGATACGGGGACGGGTACGGGGCTGAGGACGGGGAGGACAGCTCGGACCAGGCCGGGTCCGGCCGTGAAACCCGGCTCAGGGCGCACCGCGCCGGCTCCGTGCGGCACGCGTACTACCCCGACCGCCGTCTGAACCTCGGCGTCGTCCTGCTTCCCCTGCGCGTCTTCCTCGGCTGCATCTCCATCTACGCCGGCATGGGCAAGCTCTGCGACCCCGTCTACTTCGACGGCGGGGAGCGCGGCTCCATGGTCAAGTGGCTGAACTCGCTGCATCCGTGGGAACTGGCCGAACCAATGCGCCAGTTCGCGCTGGAGCACCCCGTCGGCTCCGGACTCCTCATCGCCTTCTTCCAGGTGATCGTCGGCGTCCTCACCGTCCTGGGCCTGTGGCAGCGGGTCGCCGCCGTCGTCGGCGCGATGCTGTCGGCCGCGCTCATCCTCACCGTCAGCTGGAAGACCGTCCCCGTCTACGACGCGCCCGACATCATCTACCTCGCCGCCTGGTCGCCGCTGATCATCGCGGGTGCCCCCGTCTACTCCGTCGACAGCCGGCTCAGCGGGGAAGCCTGGCGCTCCCTCGGGCCGCGTGCCGGGATCTGGGAGTTGCGCCGTCGCGTACTGCGCAGGGGCGGCTTCGTCGCGACCGTGGTCGTCGGACTCACGCTGCTCACCGGCTCGTTGCTCGGCGGCGCCGTCCGCGACGCCGACCGCGTGGTCGTCCCCGGCCCGGGCGAGGCCCCGCGCAACGAACTCCCCGGCTCCCCGCTCCCCGACGAGCCCCGCAAGCGGCGTGACGGCCAGAGCCCCTCGGCGGCCGACTCGCCCACGCGAGGCGCGACTTCGGCAAGCCCCTCAGGCGGTGCCGCGAGCAGCCCGGGCGCGGCCCGTGAGTCCGCCACCGCCGGTACGGACGCGGGCCGGCCCAGCGAGACCCAGGGCACCGGGCAGGTCCCGCCCCGGCAGTCGGCCGCACCGCAGGCGCCGAGCACCAGTGCGGGCCCGTCCTCCTCGGGCGGAGCCAGTACGGGCGGAACGGGTTCCTCCGGTGGCGCGGGCGGCGGCAGCGGCTCCGGTGGCGGCGGCTCGGGCGGCGGCTCGGGCGGCGGCTCGGGCGGCGGCAACTCGGACCGGCTGGTGGGTGGCCTCCTCGGGTAACACCCTTTGTCCCGTACGGAGATGGGGCCCCGCGCTACAGGAGTGCGGGGCCCCATCCACGTACTGTGTGTGAGGAGGCCGAGGCTCAACGCCCCAGCGCCGCCAGCTCCTTCGCCGCCTCCGTGAGGTCCTTCGCCGTGTCGATGGCGCGCCAGTACGCGCCCTGCGGGAGCGGATAGCCGGCCAGGCGGCGCTCGCGGGCCAGCCGTGGGAACGTGGTGCGCTCGTGGTCGCCGCGCTCGGGGAGCAGCTCGGTGAACTCGGGGGAGAAGACGTAGACGCCCGCGTTGACCTGGTACGACGTCGGCGGGGCCTCGATGAAGTCCGTGATGTGACCGAAGTCGTCCGTCTCGACGGCACCCCAGGGGATCCGCGGGCGAGCCAGTGCCAGGGTCGCCACCGCGTCCCGCTCGGTGTGGAAGTCCGTCATGTCGCGCAGCGAGAAACGGGTCCAGATGTCGCCGTTCGTCGCATACCAGGGGCGGTCGGGGTGCGGGAGATGCTTGGCGGCGAACTTGAGGCCGCCGCCGCGGCCCAGCGGCTCCGTCTCGACCACGGTGGTGACGCGGATGGGGAACTCGGTCGACTCCAGCCACCGCTGGAGGACCTCGGCGAGATGGCCGCACGAGACGACGACGTCCGTCACGCCCTCCCCGGCGAGCCAGGCCAGCTGATGGCCGATGATCGGGGTCCCGGTGCCGGGAATCTCGACCATCGGCTTGGGCCGGTCGTCGGTGTAGGGGCGCAGCCGGGAGCCCTGGCCGCCGGCCAGGACAACGGCTTGAACGGGGCGCGACGCGACGTTCGGATCTGTCATGACGAAACTGTACGCGGCGCCCCGCTCGCGCATCGCGGGGATCCTTCCCGCGTCCGTGCGACCCCGCTGGGGGCTGCCCTGCTGTGCGGCCGCCTGACTGTGCGGCCCGGTGTTCAGGGCGTCTGGGCGGCGACGCCCGTGGCGAAGGACGTGTCGCAGACGGGGCGTGCGTACGACTGCGCGCGGGACGGGCCGTACATGCGGACGGCGGCGCGGCCCAGCGTGCGGGCGATGGAGGCGCAGTGCCTGGCCAGGGACGGACGGCCGTTCACCGCCTCCTGGAGGTGCGTGAGCGCCACCCCGGGGTCCTCCTCCTGGAGTTCCATCAGGAGCTTGTCGCGCAGCACCTCCTGCGGGGCGAGGGACGTGGCGGGCAGGGAGGCGTCCTGGGCGGAGGCGGCGAGTGCCGAGGTCGAGGACTCGTTCCCCGACCAGTTGACCCGGGCGACCGCGAGAGTCCCGGAGAGCACCAGGACGACGGGCAGAACGAGGGCGAGGGTGCGGCCGATCCGGTGGGCCGGGCCGCGGCCGCGCCGCCCCGGTCGGCCGGTGGCGCCACGGCCGTGTCGTGTCGATGGGTTAGTGGAGTGCTTCACGCGAGTGAGGGTAGCGCGGAGTGCTGATTTAGCTACATTTGGTAATCAATTCGGGGGACGACTGGCCCCCGATTCATGGCGCGAGGTTGACGTACGTGGATCGAAATGACCGGTACGCCGGGGTATTTGTCGACAAGGCAAAGGGCCCCGCAGTGGACTGCGGGGCCCTTTCCGTCAACCTGGATGATTCCACCCGCTATGGGGTGTCATCGTCTCAGTCGGAGAGGCGCTCACCGGTGGACGTCGAGAACACGTGGGTCTCGCCCGGACGCGGCACCACGTGGAGCGTGGCGCCCTTCTCCGGGACCGCGCGGCCGCTGACGCGGACGACCAGGTCCTTGAGGTCGTCGCCGACCTTGGCGCTGCCGTAGACGTAGCCGTCGGCGCCCAGCTCCTCGACGACGTTCACCGAGACGGCGAGGCCCGCCGGGGCGTCCTCGCTCTCCTTGGTGAGGGCCTGCGCGGCGCCGCCGTTCTGCTCGACGATGTCGAAGTGCTCGGGGCGGACGCCGACGGTGACGGTCCGGTCACCCTTGTCGGAGGCGGCCTTGAGCGCGTCCCGGTTGACCGGCACCACGCTGTTGCCGAACTTCACGCCGCCGTCCGTGATCGGGACCTCGACGAGGTTCATGGCCGGGGAGCCGATGAACCCGGCGACGAACAGGTTCGCCGGCCGGTCGTACATGTTGCGCGGCGAGTCGACCTGCTGCAGCAGACCGTCCTTGAGCACGGCCACCCGGTCGCCCATGGTCATGGCCTCGACCTGGTCGTGGGTCACGTACACGGTGGTGATGCCGAGGCGGCGCTGGAGCGACGCGATCTGCGTACGGGTGGAGACACGGAGCTTGGCGTCGAGGTTCGACAGCGGCTCGTCCATGAGGAAGACCTGCGGCTCACGCACGATGGCGCGGCCCATCGCGACACGCTGCCGCTGACCACCGGAGAGTGCCTTGGGCTTGCGGCCCAGGTAGTCGGTCAGGTCGAGGATCTTCGCCGCGTCCTCGACCTTCTGCCGGATCTCCGCCTTGTTGACGCCCGCGATCTTGAGCGCGAAGCCCATGTTGTCGGCGACCGTCATGTGCGGGTACAGCGCGTAGTTCTGGAACACCATGGCGATGTCCCGGTCCTTCGGCGGCAGGTGCGTGACGTCGCGGTCACCGATGCGGATGGAGCCGGAGTTCACGTCCTCGAGCCCCGCCAGCATGCGGAGCGAGGTGGACTTGCCGCAGCCGGACGGACCGACCAGAACAAGGAATTCGCCGTCCTCGATCTCGATTTCGAGACCATCGACGGCGGGCTTCTCGGTGCCCGGGTAGATCCGGGTCGCCTTGTCGAACGAGACAGTGGCCATGGTGAATGGGCCCCCTTCACCGGCAGGAACGTGCCGGACGATCCGTTGTAAAGGTGGTGTGCCACCACGGGTGGTTCCGTGGTGGTGTAGTCCACGCAGGTGAACTGGTTCAGGACGGTACCCGGGGTTCACTTGTTCTGTCAGTAGGCGGGAGGCTGTGAACTTCGCGGAAATTTTCGACGGGGCCCACCGGTGACGTGGGTACACTGCACGGACACGCACGCGTGCACGGGCTGCTGCCAGGCATGCCCACCCGCCTCCTTAGCTCAGCTGGTCAGAGCGCCGCTCTTGTAAAGCGAAGGTCGTCGGTTCGAATCCGACAGGGGGCTCCACCAGCTTCGGCAGTTCCAGCGGGCGCCCTTTCAAGGGGCCCACCAGCAGGAACGAGATGCCGCGGATGCGTCGGCGCCGGTCGGGCGCCGTCGCGCATCCGCGTGCCGGTCGGGTCGGCCCGGTCGGGGCCGGTCCCCTCGGCTTGGGGCTTTCGAGGGTCCGCGGAGGATGGATCGCGGACGTGCCTCACGCGCGGGGCATGTTCCGCCCCTTACACCGTCACTGGCACAGGCCTGCCCGACCGTGCCCCGAGGTGCTCTTTGAGGTGTCCCTTGAGGGTGAAGCCGGCGGCGGACGCCTCCCGGCGGGTCAGCGGGATGCCGCTGCCGAGGATTCTGCGCGCCGCCATGTGGTCGGCGGGGCGGTTGACGGACTCGACCGCGAGAAGATCGTCCCCGCGGAAGAGCAGGACGGAGAAGGCTCCGGAGTTTCCGGGATCCCCGCCAAGGACCACCTGGGTGTCGTGGTCGTGGCCCAGCCCCGCGATCTGCAGGGTCGTCGTGAACTGGGTGCTCCAGAACCAGGGCAGGTCGTCGTACGTCCTGGTGGTGCCGGTGAGCCGGTCGGCGACCAGACGGCCGTGGTCGACGGCGTTCTGCACCGACTCGAGCCGCAGGTGCCTGCCCGAGCGCGCATGGGGGAAAGCCGCGCAGTCGCCGACCGCTGAGATATGAGGATCGCTCGTCAGCAGCCGGGAGTCGGTGACGATCCCTCCGGCGACCCGCAGCCCGGCCGCCTCGGCCAGTTCCGTGCACGGGGTCACCCCGACACCGACCAGCACGAGGTCCGCGGGCAGCCGGCGGCCGTCGGTCAGTTCCACCGCGGCCACCCGCCCTTCGCCGGCGCCGTCGCCATCGTCGGCGCCGTCGCTGTCGCCGTGGAAGCGGGCGATGCCCTGCCCGAAGAGCAGTTCGTTGCCGTGCCGCTCGTGCAGGCGGGTGAAGTGCTCGGCCGTCGGTGCCGAGGCGACCCGGGCCAGGGGTCGCCCGAGCGCCTCCACGACCGTCGCCTCGTGTCCCAGGTCGTGGGCCGCGGCGGCGAATTCGAGGCCGATGAACCCGGCGCCGACGACGACCACGTGCGCGGCGCCGGCGAGGTCCTTTTTGAGGGTCTCGGCGTCCGCGAGGGTGCGCAGGGTCCGTACACCGCGCAGGCCGGAGCCGGGTACCGGCAGGGCCCTGGGCCGGGCCCCGGTCGCCAGGACGAGGTGCCCGTAGCGGTGGACGGTGCCGTCGTCGAGGCGCACGGTCCGCGCCGCCCGGTCGACAGCAAGGGCAGTCCCCGTGACCCGCTCGATCGCATGGCGCTCGTAGAACGTCTCGGGCCGCAGCCACAGCCGGCTCTCGTCCGCCTCCCCCTTGAGATACGCCTTGGACAGCGGCGGGCGTTCGTACGGGAGGACGCCCTCGTCGCCGATGAGGGTGATACGGCCCGAGTGGCCGTACTCGCGCAGGGACGCGGCGGTCTGATGGCCGGCCTGCCCGGCGCCGATGACGACGACGTGCCCGGCCTCTTCTCGCGTACTCATCACGTCTGCCGCTCGGGGAGGTGGACGATCAGGCCGTCGAGGGCTTCGGTGACCTCGAGCTGGCAGCTCAACCGGCTGTTGGGTTCGCGCGGGCAGGCCGTGAAGTCCAGCATGTCGTCCTCGTCCGGCTCCATCTCCCCTGGCTTGTCGAGGCTGTCGGGGTCGACGAAGACATGGCAGGTGCCGCACTGGGCGTAGCCGCCGCACTGGCCGACGATGCCGTCGACGTCGTTGGTGAGGGCGCCGCGCATCACGGTGGTGCCCAGGGGGAGGTCGAGCGTCTGCTCGGCCCGGTCGGCTGCGACGTAGGTGATCTTGGGCATGGGGGACTCCTCGGGGAGGGTCGGCGAAGACGGTGGATGGGTCGGTGCGGGTCGAGGGGCACCCCGCGGGGGCGCGGTGCGTCCGGGGCAGGCGGGGTTCGCCGGGCCCGGACGGCGCTGCGCGGGGCCGGTCCGGTCAGTGCGGTGCGCCGGCTGGTGACCTCGCCCGGCCGGTGCTGCCTGGTGGCGGTCGCTCCGTCGAGATGATCCGCACGGGATGCGCGTGCGGCGTCCTCTTCACCGCCTGCCCCGCGGGCAGCAGTTCGGCGCTGCTGTGGACGGTCGGCAGCACGGAGCGGACACCCAGTGCGGCCACCGCACCGTGGCAGTCCTCGCCCAGCCTGACGTCGGCGAGCGCGGGGACCGGGCGGGTCGCGTCCGGTGGATGCCAGGTCAGCAGGGTGGGTGGTTCCTCCGGGCCGGAGAGCGTGAAGTCGGTCATGGGCGTGTTGAGTCCTTCTCCGGTGGCTTTCAGGACCGCTTCCTTGCGCGTCCAGTAGGTCAGGCAGGCACGGGCGCGCCGCTCCTCGGGGAGCGCCTCGACCGCCGCCCGCTCGACGGGGGTGAGGACCAGTTCGTACTCCGGCGGCAGTTCGGGGCCGCTCCAGGGCTCGGCCTGTTCGACGTCGAGGCCCAACGGGCTGCCCAGGGCGATCGCCACCGCCACGATGTCGCCCGAGTGCGAGATGGACAGTTCCCATCCCGCACCCGCGCCCACCGCGTGCGGCTTGCCGTGGGGGCCGCCGCACTCCGTGCACCGCGTGCGGAAGCGGATCGCCTCGGGGCTGGTGCCCACCAGCGAGGCCAGGGCGGTCTTGGCGAGCATCCGTCCCGTGACGAACCGGGCCAGGTCGAGTTCATGGGCGAAGGACGAGCAGCGCAGGAGCTCCGTGCTGTCCAGCAGACCGAACCAGGACGACGGGTGGCGCAGCGGTGGCAGCGACCAGATGTGGCACTCGGCGGCGAGCTGCGGTGCGTCGGCGCCTTCGGCGAGAACCGGCGCGGAGCCGGCTGCGGGGAATGGCGTCATTGCGGTTTCACCTCCGTACCGCGGCAGAGCCTCTGCCGCCCTACCGAGTCTTCGCTCCGCCGCGGTGCCGGGATAGCAGGAAATCCTCCGCTGTCGGGGGGTGGAAAACCCTCCCCCCAGGGCCCCGTTATCGCTTGTTATCGCTCCCCGGCCCGCCAGTTAAAGGCCTGCCCGGCGGGCGAAGCTGAGGCGATAACAGCCCGAAAGCGCGCCTCCCTAACTTTCTTGGCAGAAGGAAAAAGCGCAGCTCAGACAACTGGGCTCCTGCCGAGAGGGACTGAATCAAGATGAACACCAAGTGGGTTGTCGCAGCCAAGTCCGCCATCGTCGCGCTCGTCGCCGGAACGGCCATCTACACCGTCGGCGGCACCGCCGTGAGCACCCTCGGCGCCGGCGTCGAGGACCCGGGCGGCTGGGGTTCGTCCAACGTCACCGCCACCGCCCAGCAGGACCCGGGTGGTTGGGGTTCGTCGGCCGCCACCGCCCAGCAGGACCCGGGCGGTTGGGGTTCGTCGGCCGCCACCGTGCAGGAGGACCCGGGCGGTTGGGGTTCGTCGGCCGCCACCGTGCAGGAGGACCCGGGCGGTTGGGGTTCGTCGAAGCCCTCCTCCACCGCCGGCTTCAGCACCATGCAGGACCCGGGCGGCTGGGGCTGAGCCGCAGTCCGCTGCCGCTCCCCGGGAGCGCCGCTCCCACCAGCTCGCTGTTTCTTCCTCGTACGTTCTTCCGCGCACCTTCTTCTGCGCACCGGTCCTGACTCCACCCGGCGATTTCCATCCGGAGAAGCGGAGCCGCGAGGGGTGATCGACAAACCCCCGCCGATCTGACCGCTCTTCGCCGGAGTGTCCGAGAAAACCCGCCCCCTTCTTCCCGGGCGGTCCACGGCCCGGCCAACGCCCCGTATAACTCTCCGCGTCAACTCCCCGCATTCCACCGGCTGTTGCCTGCGCATACGGCCAGTGCTCCGGACCGGAACAGGTCCCCTGGTGACCTACATTGGTTGTCGTCCGGAGGTCGGGACTTCGACAGGGGGGAGCCGGGGTGGGCGAACAACTCAGGTTCAAGGTCTTGGGACCGCTCGCGGTGACCGCGGGCGAGGCGGGCGTGCCGCTCGGCGGCGCACGCCAACGGGCCATTCTCGCCCTGCTGTTGGTCACCCCCGGTCGCGTCGTCCCGGTCGACACGATGGTGGACACGGTCTGGAACAGCAATCCGCCGCCCACCTCACGCACTCAGGTCGCGATATGCGTCGCGGCGCTCCGGAAGATCTTCAAAAGCGCGGGCGCCACCGACGACGTCATCGTCACCTCCCACCCGGGATATGTGCTCAACACCGAGAGCCACCGCTTCGATTCGCTGGACTTCACCGACCTCGTCCAGACCGCCGAACAGTGCGCCAAGGAGGGCCGGCTTCCGGAGGCCGCGCAGAACTACGCCCAGGCGCTCGACCTGTGGCGGGGGCCCGCCTTCTCAGGGGTGAGCGGGCAGTTGATCGAGGACGAGGCGGCCCGGCTGGAGGAGCACCGGCTCAACGCCTACGACGACTCCACCCTCGTACACCTGGAACTCGGCCAGCATCAGGAACTCATCCCGGAGCTGGCCGCCATGGTGCGCGAGCACCCGCTGCGCGAACGCATCCGGCACCATCTGATGCTCGCGCAGTACCGCTCGGGCCGACGCGCCGACGCGATGGAGACCTACCGGGACGCACGCACCCAGTTCATCGACGAACTCGGCATCGAGCCGGGCCCGGACCTCAATGAACTCCACGACGCGATCCTGCGCGACGACCCCTCGCTCGCTCCCGTGGCGCCCGCCGTGGAGCGCCGTCCGGCCCAGCCGGGCCAGGCGGCCCAGGCCCCGGCCCCTGCGCTCGCCGTACCGTCCGAACTGCCGCCCGACGTACCGGCCTTCACCGGTCGTACGGAAGAACTCGCCGCCCTGGAGAGCCTGGTGTCCGCGGAGGCCGAGGACCGCGGCTCGACCATCGGCCTGATCACCGGCGCCGCCGGGATCGGCAAGAGCGGTCTGGCCATGCGCTGGGCCTTCCGCGCTGTGGAGCACTTCCCGGACGGCCAGCTCTTCGCCGACCTGCGCGGCTACGACGAACATCACGAGCCCGTCTCCGCCCACGACGTCCTCAGCCGTTTCCTGCGCTCCCTCGGTGTGCCCGGTGAGCAGGTGCCCACCGACCTGGAGGAGCGGGTCTCGCTGTACCGGAGCCTGCTCACCGACCGCCGGGTGCTGATCGTCCTCGACAACGCGCGCACCTACGCTCAGGTACGCCCGCTGCTCCCCGGCGGCGGACAGTGCTGTGTGCTCGTCACCAGCCGGGACCAGATGGAGGAGCTCGTCACCTGGCCGTCGCAGGCCCGGGTGCATCTGGGCCTGCTGTCCGAGCCGGAGGCCGTCGAACTGCTCACGGCGATCGTGGGCGAGCGCCGGATCGCGACCGTCCGCGCCGATGCCGCCCGGCTGGTCGAACTGTGCGACCGGCTGCCGCTGGCCCTGCGGATCGCCGCCGCCCGGCTCGCCTCCAAGCCGCACTGGACGGTGCGCTATCTGGTGACGCGGCTGAGCGACGAACGCCGCAGGCTGGACGAGCTCAGCCAGGGCGAGTCGCAGGTCCGAGCCAGCCTCGCGCTGAGCTACCGGTATCTGCCCGAGGAGGCGGCCCGGCTCTTTCGCAGGCTCGGGCTGCTGGACGTACCGGACTTCACGGCCTGGGTCGGTGCCGCGCTGCTCAACAAGGAAGCGCTCGACGCGGAGCGGCTCATCGAGGACCTGGTCGACGCCCAGTTCCTGGAGGTGGTCAGCATCGACCCCACCGGGCAGCTGCGCTACCGCTTCCACGGCCTGGTGCGGCTGTACGCGCGCGAGCGCGCCCGGCAGGAGGAGTCGGAGCCCGACCGGCTGGCCGCCTCCACCCGTTTCCTGCGTACCTTCCTGACCATCGCGGAGGAGGCGGACCGGCGCGAGAACGCCGGCAGCGGCACCGGGGTGCACAGCGGTGTCCAGCGGCGGAGGATCGACTCGGGACTTCTGGACGAGCTGCTCGCCGTGCCGCTGGAGTGGTACGAGGCCGAACGGCTCGCCCTGGTGGCCTCGGTGCGGCAGGCAGCCCGGATGGGGGAGGCCGAACTCGCCTGGGATCTGACGGTCTGCGCGTCGATCTTCTTCGGCACCCGCAACTACAGCGAGGACTGCCGCAGATGCTGCGAGGACGCACTGGAGGCGGCCCGTACGGCGGGCGACCTGCGCGGCCAAGGGGCGATGCGCTACCTCCTGGGCTCCCTCGAACTGGGCCACAGCAGGCTGGAGAACGGCATCGCCCACTTCATGGAGGCGCTACGCCTCTACGAGGAGGCCCAGGAGGACCACGGCAAGGCGATGGTCATGCGGTCCATCGGGACGAGCGAACGCATGCGCGGCGAGCTGGACAGCGCGATGGAGCGCTTCGCGGAGGCCCTGCCCATATTCCGCGACGTCGGCGACCGCTACTGCGAGGCGCACACCCTGCACAACATGGCGGAGACCGAACTCGACCGGGGGCGGCCGGAGTCGGCGATGCAGTTCGCCGTGGACGCGGTGCGGATCGCGGAGCGGGACGCGGACAGCACGCGCGTCCTGGCGCAGGCGGTGCACCGGCTCGGCCGGGTCCATCTCGCCCTGGGACAGCTGCCGGCGGCCGAGGAGGCGTTCCTGCGCGCGGTGCGGATCGTCAAGGAGAAGTCCGACATGATCGGCCTCGCGTACGCGCTGCTCGGGCTCGGTGAGACCCGTCTCGGCAAGGGGGACGCGGAGGCGGCCGAGACGACGCTGGCCGATGCGCTGGACATAGCGGAGGACTGCAGGATCCCGCTGGTGGCCGGTCAGATCAGCCTGGTGCTGGGCGATGTGAGCAGCCGGCTGGGGCGGGTGGATGCGGCTCGCCGCCATCTGCGCGCCGCCCAGGAGAAGTTCGCCGTGGTCGGGGCGTCGGCTTTGGAGCAGCGGGCGGAGCAGGCGCTGGGCGCCCTGGTGGGCTGACCCGTTGGCGCGCGTACGCGAAGAGTGCCCGTGACCTGGAGGGCATCCAGGTCACGGGCACTCTTCGCACCGCGGGAGGCTTACCCGAAGAGTTCCGCCAGCGCCTCCATGTCGATCGGAACCGGCGGGAGCCGGTAGTCCGCGGGCGGTTCGGCGTTCAGCAGGTGGCGGACCAGGAAGTCCCACTTGCGCTGGGTCACGTAGTGCTCGTAGCCGAAGTAGATGTGGTCGGCGTCCGGGACCATGACCAGCTCGAAGTCCTTGCCGTGGGCGATCAGCCGCTCGGCGAGCCGCAGGGTCACCTGGGGAGGGACCCGGTCGTCGAGGCCGCCGTGGATCAGCAGGAGCTTCCCGGAGAGCCGGTCCGCCGACTCCGCGTTGGAGAGGGCGGCATACGCCTCCGCGTCGAACGGGCCGTGGTACGCCTCGGCGAGGCCTGGCTCCAGATGCCGGAAGTCGTGCATGCCGGACTCGGCGACACCGACGCTGAAGACGTCCGGGTGGCGCAGCAGTGCCCGCGCGGCGGCGTACCCGCCCGACGACATGCCGGTGACGCCCACGCGGTCCAGGTCCATCCACGGCCGCGTGGCGGCGAGTTCGCGCAGTGCCGCGACGTGGTCGGCGAGGCCACAGGCGTCGCCCAGGTTGCCGTACGAGGCGTCGTGGAACGCCTTGTCGCGGCCGGGGGAGCCCCGGCCGTCCACGGCGATCACGACGAAGCCCAGCGCGGCCAGGGCCTCGGCCTCGTATCCGTAGTAGCCGGGGTCGAAGGACGGGCTCACCCGGCTCGCTGTCGGCAGGCCGTACGGAGTGTCGAGCACGGGGTAGCGCCGGGTGGGGTCGAAACCGTGGGGGAGATACAGAAGTCCGTAGATATCGGTCTTGCCGTCGGCGGAGGTCACCCGGAACCGTTCGGGCCGGCTCCAGCCGGCCTCCTCCAGGCGCGTGATGTCGGCGCGCTCCAGCTCGACGAGCACGCGGCCGGTCCAGTCCCGCACGGTGATCACCGGTGCGGTGCCGGTCGTGGACGCCGAGTCGATGAAGTACGCGCCGTTCTGCGCGACCGTGACGGCGTGGTCGAGGCCGTCGTCGGTGAGCCGGGTGAATCCCGAGCCGTCCAGGCCGGCCCGGCACACCGACCGGCGGTAGGGGTCCTCCTCGACGAGCCCGGAGGCGAGGAAGTAGACCACGCGCTCCCGCTCGTCGACGTGCAGGATCTCCTGCACACCCCAGGGGCCCGAGGTCACCTGGGCGAGCAGTTCGCCGTTCTCCGCCCCGAACAGGTAGAGGTGGCCCCAGCCGTCGCGCTGGGAGTACCACAGCACCTCGCTCCCGCCGGCCAGGACCTTGACCATGGGTGGCTGCAGTTGCTGCTGGGCGGGCTCCACACGGGTCGGGCCGGTCTCGGTCAGGACGGTCCGCACGGCGCCGGAGGCCGGGTCGAGCCGGTGCAGGCTCAGGGTGTGCGCGTCCCGGGTCCGGCTCAGGTAGTACACGGCCGAGCCGTCCTCGGCCCACCAGGCCCACTTCTGGAAGATCGGCGACATCATCGACATGGCCACCGGCTCCGCCCGCGCGGCGGTGACCGAGCCGGTCGTGACGTCGAGCACGACGAACTCGGCGAGGGGTATCCGCTCGTCGCCGGGCACCGGGAAGCGCGGGGACAGCAGGGCGGGCTCGCCGCCGTCGGCGGGCGCGGCCCGCACCAGGTGCGTACGCCGGACGTCGCGCTGGTCGGTGCGGTGGGTCAGGACCCGGGTCGAGTCGGGGGACCAGGCCACGGCGGGCGGCAGGTGCGGCAGCCCGAGCTTCGTCAGCAGGGTGGAGTACATGAGGTAGTCCGGGTTGGCGCCGTAGTCCAGGTCCTCGGTGCCGTCGGACGTCAGCGCCCAGTCCCGGGTCCCGTCCAGGGAGCGGGCGCGCAGGTCGTGCCCGGCGCGGTAGACCGCGTGCTTGCGGTCCGGGGCGGCCGCCTCGAGCGGGTTGCCGGGAGCGTCGCCCTCCGCCTTCTCGCACACGTAGTCCGCCAGGCGGCACCGCCAGTGCTCGCCGAAGGCGTCGAACTCGACGGCGTCGGCGGTCGGTTGGATCGCCGGGAGCGGCAGTGCCGCCGCGTCGACGTCCTGTCCCGACGCGGCCGCGAGCGCCACCGCGAGACGTTCGTGGTCGAACGCGTCCTGCCGGGTGCCCGCCTTCGGGTCGACGAGGACGTATCGCTTCCCGGCGGCTGTGTTCGACGTGTACCAGAAGCGGGCGCCGTCCTCGATCCACCGCGGCGTCACCTTGTCACCGAGGACGAGTTCCTTGCGGTGGTGTCGCAGCAGCCGCTCCGCCGTCCGATAGGCCTGCACATCAAGTGGATTCCTGTGCATGGGTATGCCCTTCCTTCGGGGATATTGAATCCGGGATGCCGTGGGAGAAACGGCGAAATTCCTCGGTGTTTCCTTGGCGTGTTTCCTTGGCGGGGCGGTCCGGGAATCACCGGCTTCGTCATCATCGCCACCGCACCCCGCCCTTGACCAGTCAGCTGCCCGGCGTCCGCCCGATGTCCTGTCGACAGGACATCGGGCGGACGTCAGGAAAGCGTCAGTCTCCGGCCCTCGCCGAAGAATTGCGCGAGGCGCCGCTGATGTAGAGGCCGCATAGAAGTGAATGCCACAGTTACCGCCTGAGCCGGAAACTGGACTGCGTCACAAGTGAACACAGGAACTGAGGTGCTGTCGTGAGTACGCAGAACCCGGAAAACGTCGTGATCGTGGGCGGAGGCATCGCGGGCTCGATGACCGCCGCGTATCTGAAGGCGGCATTCCGCGAGCGGATTTCGGTCACGCTGGTCGAGGACGAGTCCGGCAGCGCCGCCGCGGAGAACGACGAGACGACCCTCGGTGACATCCGGAGCTTCTTCGATTTCCTCGGCCTCGAGGAAGAGGACTGGATGCCGGCCTGTGACGCCACGTACAAGCTCGCCGTCCGCTTCCAGGACTGGAACCGCCCCGAGCAGCATTTCTACCTTCCGTTCGAGGACACGCGGGAGGTGGGCGGTTTCCCCCTGACCGAGTGGTGGCTGCACAACGGGCCCAGCGGGCGGTTCGACCGGGACTGTTTCGTCGCGGCGTGGCTGTGCGACGCCGGACGCAGCCCACGGCAGTTGGGCGGATCGCCGGCGGGGCTGGGTGATGCGTCGGCCGGACCGGATGACGCGCCGGCCGGGTGGGGTGGTGCCGCGGGCCCCTACGGCTATCACTTCGAGGCCGGAGCGCTGGCCCGGTACCTCACTGGGTACGCGGTGGGGCGGGGCGTGCGGTACCTCGCCGACGAAGTCCTGGAGGTGCGCCTGGACGCGCGGGGCTGGATCGAGCACGTGGTCACGAAGGAGCACGGGGAGATCCACGGCGACCTGTTCGTCGACTGCACCGGCGACCGGGGCCTGCTTCTGCACAAGGCGCTCAAGGTGCCCTACGTGTCCTACCAGGACACACTGCCCAACGACAGCGTGGTCACGTTGCGGGTGCCCACCCGTATGAAGGCGCGCGGCATCCCGCCGTACACGACGGTGGCCGCGCGGGGGGCGGGGTGGATCTGGACGATCCCGCTGTTCAGCCGGATCGGCACGGGATACGTGTACGCGCGGGAGTACTGCACGCCCGAGGAGGCCGAGCGCACGCTGCGCGAGTCCGTCGGGCCGGAGGCAGCCGGCGTCGAGGCCGACCATGCCCCGCTGCTCGTCGGGCGCAGCCTGCGCGCGTGGCAGCACAACTGCGTGGCGGTGGGGGCGCCGGGCGGCCGCGTGGAGCCGCTGGAGGCGACCGGGGCCTCCTTCGTCCATCACGCGCTCGAACAGCTCGTCCGGCACTTCCCGGCCGCCGACTGGCACCCGAAACTGCGGGACAGCTACAACGCCTCCGTCAGCCGGGTGATGGACGGGGCGCGGGAGTTTCTGGCGCTGCACTACCACGGTGCCGCGCGCGATCACACGCAGTACTGGCGGGACGCCAAGACCCGGCCCGTGCCCGACGCGCTCGCGGAGCGCATCGCCCGCTGGCGGGTGCGTCCGCCGGGCGCGGAGCTCGTCCCGCCGTACCACCAGGGGCTGCCGCCGCACGCCTACGCCTCCCTGCTGCTGGGCACCGGGGCGATCCCGCTGCGCCCGTCGACGGCCATCACACTGGTCGACGACACGGCCGCACGCAGGGAGTTCGCCGCCGTACGGGACGAGGCGCAGGGCCTGGTCGGCACGCTGCCCACGCCGTACGAGTACATCACTCAGATGAGCCTGATGAGTGGCTGAGTGGCTGAGTGGCTGGGTGGCTGAGCGGCTGAGCGGCTGAGCGGCTGAGTGGTCGAGTGGCTGAGCCGCTGAGCCGCTGAGTGACCGAGTGGTCGAGCCCTTGTGTGGCTGAGCTGCTGAGTGATCGAGTGGTCGAGCCCCTGGGTGGCTGAGTGGCCGATTGGCTGAGCCGGTGAGTGACCGAGTGGTCGAGCCGCTGAGTGGCCGAGTGGCTCAGTGGCTGGGTGGCCGAGTGGCTCAGTGCCACTGGTCCAGGGGGCGGTGCAGACACGGGTCCGAGGCGAGGATGGCGCGGTGGATCTCGCGCAGCAACGGCCCGGGCGCGACGCCGAGTTCGTCGCCCAGCAGCCGCCTGCCGTGGTCGTAGAGGGCCAGCGCCTCGGCCTGGCGGTCGCACCGGTACAGCGCCGTCATCAGCTGGGCGCGGAAACGTTCATGCAGAGGGTACTGGGCGACGAGCCGGGTCAGTTCCGGCAGCACCTGCGGATGTCTGCCGACCGCGAGGTCCGCCTCGACGCGTCCGGCCAGTACGGAGATCCGGGCCTCCTCGAGCGGGGGTCCCTCCGAACCCGCTAGGTGTTCCGAGACGTTGGCGAGTACCGGCCCGCGCCACAGCGTGAGGGCGTCGCGCAGCAGGTCCCCGGCCTCCTCGTACTTCCCGGCGAGAATCGCCGACTGCCCCTGTCCGGCCAGGTCACGGAACCGCAGGAGGTCGAAGGAGGCGGCGCCGATCCGCATCAGATAGCCGTGCGGGCGGCGGATGATGCCCACCTCGGGCCCGAGCGTTCTGCGCAGCCGCGAGACGTAGTTGTAGATCTGCGCGGTGTGCGTGGCGGGCGGACGGTCGCCCCACAGGAACCAGCTCAGCTCCGCGTCCGGGAAGAAGGAGCCCTCGGCGATGAGCAGCGCCGCCAGGACCGTTCGCTGCTTCTCCCCGTCCAGTCGCATTTCCGCTCCGCGGGCCCGCACGGACACGGGTCCCAGAATGCCGAACTCCATTGAAATACCTCGTAGATCCGCAGGGAAGAGCGCCGTGTTGCGCACCATCAATTAGCCCGGGACTGCTTCGGTGTCCATGACGCCATGCCGACATCCATGTCGGTGCCCATGAGGCCGAGTTCATGATCCCGCGGATGCCGGGGGACTCGGCCGGTGTCCTGTCGGCAGGACACCGTTCTCCGGTCCGTATCGGTGCTTGTGTCGAATTGGTTGTGGAGCTGGTTCCATGCGCGCTCGGGCGCCGTGGCGGGCGGTCCCCGGGTGCGCTGAAGATGCTTGACTCGGGCCGCTCGCAGGGCTGAAGGTATGGGACGTCATGCGGGCTTGATTTCCGGCCCGGCACTGACAGTTTTTCGCGACGGGGGGAGCGTATACGTTGATGGCGATGGCGTCTTTGCTGAATCTTTCTGCCTGGGAAATGATGTCGCCGACGGTGGCGTGACCCTCTTCCGCCCCTTTTTTACGAGCCGCGCGTTCCACAGGTTTCCGATCAAAATCACCGCTGTCAGATCACGCTGTCAGATCACCGCTGTCAGAATCACGCTGCCGAATCACCGCCGCCACAAGGCCGCCGCCGTACTGAGCGGCGTGCTGGGCCGGCCTCGCCATGGCGAGTGGCCCCGGGCTGCGTGAGTCGAGCGAGGAGTAGCCCGCAGATGATGCCGTTGGAAAGTCAGGAACTGGCCCCCGAGAGCCCCTACATCTGGCGAGCGAGACGACCGGGAGCCACCCACCGGCTGATCTGCTTCCCGCATGCCGGTGCCGGGGCCCCCGCCTATGCCGACTGGGCCGAACTGCTGCCGCCGGAGATCGAGTTGGTTGCCGTACAGCTGCCGGGCCGTCAGAACCGCATCGCGGAGGACCCGTTCACCGAAGTGGGTCCCCTGATCGGCGTGCTCACGCACGCCCTGCGCCCGGTGCTCGACGGCTCGTACGCCTTCTTCGGGCACTCCGCGGGCGCCACCCTCGCGTATGAGCTGGCCAGGGCGCTGCGGGCGCGCGGCAGCCGTGGCCCCGAGCACCTGTTCCTCTCCGCGCAGCCGGCCCCGGGGGCATCCGAGGTCCGCCGGCTGCACGAGCTGTCCGACGACGACTTCCGCGCCGAGATCCTGAAACTCGGCGGCATCGAGCCCGAGATCGCCGAGGACGACGACGTCATGGAGTCCATGCTCTACACCCTGCGGGCGGACTTCACGCTCTGGGAGCGGCATCGCCTGGAGCCGGGCGCCCCGCTCGACTGCCCGATCACCGTGCTCTCCGGCGAGTCGGACCCGCGGGCCCCGCTGCACGAGGTCAAGCGGTGGCGCGACCACACCACCGGGGAGTTCGGTACGGAGTTCTACCCGGGCGGCCACTTCTACTTCCTCGAGTTGTCCTCAGAGGTGGTCTCCCTCATCGGACGCAAGGTGCTGACGCCCGCGACGAACCGGAGAAGCGTATGACCTCCCCCGATGTGCTCGGACAGGACGTCCTGCAGGCTCTTGCCGACGCGGCCAGGGCCGTACCCGGTGTCGACGACGCGGCCGCCGTCGCCCGCAAGGGCGTGCGGGCGGCCGAGCCGGTGCGGGCCGTGCCACGGCCGGAGCCGGGGCCGGGCTCGGCCGAGGCACCGGTGGCCGCCGCGGACGATGTGGCCGACATGGTTGCCGCGGACGAAGCGGCCCTCCCCGCGGCCGACCTGTACGGCGGAGACATCGACATCCCGGACGGCGCGCCCACCACGCTCCAGGAAGGCCTGCGGCTGGCGGCCGAGCTGGCCCCGGACAAGGGCACGGTCTACATCACCGCGGGCCACGACGACGTCCTGAAGACCTACCCGGAGCTGCTCGACGAGGCCCAGCACGTCCTCGGCGGCTTCCGCGCCGCGGGCCTGCGGCCCGGCGACGCCGCGCTGTTCGTGTTCGACGACAACCGCGGCTACCTCACCGCGTTCTGGGCCTGTGTCCTCGGCGGTTTCGTGCCGACCCCGGTCGCCGTCGCGACCACGTACACCTCCGCCAACGAGACGAACCGCAAGCTGCGGGGTGCCTGGCATCTGCTCGGCCGCCCGGTCCTGGTCACCGACGCCGCCACCGAGGGCGCCCTGTCCGGTGTGCGGGAGCTCTGGGACGAGCCGGACGTACGCATCCTGACGGTCGAGGAGCTCGCCGGGCATCCCGCGGACCAGGACTGGTTCCCGGCGACGGCGGACTCCCCGGTGCTCAACCTGCTCACCTCCGGAAGCACCGGTGTGCCCAAATGCGTACAGCACACCAACGCGAGCGTGGTGGCCCGGTCGATGGCGGTCGCGCAGCACTGCGGGCTCACCGGCGAGGACATCAGCCTCATCTGGATGCCGTTCGACCACGTCACGGTCGCCTACTACAACGTCCGCGACGTGTTCCTGCGCTGTCTGCACGTCAACGCCAAGATCGACCACTTCCTCGCCGATCCGCTGCTCTGGCTCGACTGGGCCGACCGCTACCGCGCGACGAACACCTGGGCCCCCAACTTCGCCTTCGCACTCGTCAACGAGCGGGCGGACGAGATCCGGGAACGCTCCTGGGACCTGTCCTGTCTGCGCGAGATCAGCAACGCCGGCGAGCCGGTGATCGCCTCGACCAGCCACCGGTTCCTGGAACTCCTGGGCCCGCACGGGCTGCCCGCCGACGCGATGTCCCCGTGCTGGGGCATGTCCGAGACCTGCTCCGGCGTCACCTACAGCCGGCAGACACTCGACGACCGTACGGCCGGCACCGTCGCCATCGACCCGGCCTCGCTCACCGGCACCATCCGCCACCTCGACCCGGGCGACCCGGACGCCGTCGTCCTGTCCCGCGTCGGCCGGCCGATCCCCGGCGTGCGCCTGCGCGTTGTGGACGACTCCGGCACGGTGCTGCCCGAGGGCCGGATGGGCGAGCTGCGCATCACCGGACGCACCGTCATGGCCGGTTACTTCGGCAACGAGGAGGCCAACCGGGAGGCGTACGACGACAACGGCTGGTTCCGCACCGGCGACATGGCGTTCGTGCGTGACGGCGAGGTCGTGATCGCGGGCCGCCTGAAGGACCAGATCATCGTCCGCGGCATCAACTACATGGCGCACGAGCTGGAGAGCGTCGTCGAGCGCGTGGACGGGGTGCGCGTCACCTTCTCGGCCGCCGCGGGCGTCCGCGAGCCCGGTGCCGCCACCGACCAGCTCGTCGTCTTCTTCGTACCCGTGAGCTGGGACACCGGCGCCCTGGCGCGGACCACCGAGGAGGTACGGGCCGTCCTGGTCCGCGAGTCCGGGATCGCACCCGACCTGATCGTCCCGGTCACCGAGGCGGAGTTCCCGAAAACCGCGAGCGGGAAGATCCAGCGGGCCGCGCTGGTCGCCGACTTCCGGGCCGGCCGGTTCGCCGACCGGGTGACCGGGGCCGCGGCCGAGGAACCAGCAGACGACACCTGGTTCTTCGGGCGCCAGTGGGTGGAGCTCGCCGGGAACGCGGGCACGACCGCCGGTGAGAACGGCGCCTCCGGTGTCCGGCTCGTTCTCGCCGAGGACGACGACCTGGACCGCCTGGACATCGACGGGGCGGTCGTCGCGGTCCGCAGGGGTGACGTGTTCGCGGCCCAGTCACCGGTGCGCTACCGCGTGCCGGCCGCCGACCGCGCGGCACTGCGCCGGCTGCTGGCGGCCGTCACCGCACAGCACGGAGAGATCTCCTCCGTCGTCCACGCACTGCCGCTGTCCCTCGAAGGGGAGCCCGCCGAACGCCTGACGGCCGCCACCGCCGAGCTGACCGCGCTGATCGCGGCGCTCGCCGACGGGGAGTTCGGGCACCCGCAGGTTCTCGTCCTCACCTCGGGCGCGATGTACGCACGCCCGGGCGATCGCGTCGACCTGGGTGTCTGCGCCCTGCCCGGTCTCGTCCGCACGGCGATCAGCGAGGCCGCCCCCCTGCCGGTCCGGCAACTCGACCTGCCCGCCGATCCGGGCACCTGGACGCGGGCCGTCCACGCCGAACTCGCCGACCGCGACCGCACCGGGCTGGTCGCCGCACGCCAGGGACGCCGTCTGGAGCCGAAGCTGGTCCCGCTCACCGAGGACACCGAGGACACCGCGGGGGCCGCGGCGAGCCCGGCCGGGCAGCCCGTGACCCCGGGCGGTCTGTACCTGGTCACCGGCGGACTCGGCGGCATCGCCCACGACATCGCCGCCTATCTCGTAGCCGGCTTCGGCATCCGCCTGCTGCTGGTGGGCCGCTCGCCCGCCGAAGGCGAGAAAGCCGCCCGGCTCACCGAACTGTCCCGCCTCGGACAGGTCGTCTACGAGCAGCTCGACGTCGCCGACGCGGCCGCGCTGCACACCGCGGTCGCCTCGGCAGAAGACCGCTGGGGCCGCCCCCTCGACGGCGTACTGCACCTGGCCGCCGCCGACCCCACGGGGCAGTGGGCCGACCTCGAACAGCACACCCTCGTGAACGAGACCGCTAAGACCTACGCCGAGCAGTACCACGCCAAGGTCTCCGGCACGCTGGCCATCGCCCAGATCCTCGAGACGCGGCCGAAGGCGTCGCTGGTGCTCTTCGGCTCCGTCAACGGCGAGTTCGGCGGGCACTCCTTCGGTGCCTACGCCGCGGCCAACAGCTTCCTCACCGGCTTCGCCGAGCACTGGCACCACGAACGCCGGCGTCAGGTGCACACTCTCGCCTGGAGCATGTGGACCGGCGTCGGCATGAACCGGGGCCAGTCGTCCACGGCGGCCGAGCACCGCGGCTTCCGGACCATCGACCCGGACACCGGCCTGCGGCTCTTCCTCGACGCGGCCGCGCTGCCCGGCCCCTACACGGTCATCGGCCTGGATCTGAGGAATCCGGCGATGGTCGAGGAGCTGGTGCCGCAGCAACTGCGGGTGAGCGAGGTCCTCCTCGCCTTCGTCGCCGACGGCGCCGACCAGGAGGCGTTGCGGGCGGCCGTCGCCGCGAGCGCCGCCGACTGCCCGGTGCCGGTGCGCGTCGCCGAGGTCTCCCGCATCCCGCGAGACGCCTACGGCGCCGTGGACGCCGCCCAGCTCCTGCTCGACTCCGCCGCGGACCGGCCGGCCAGGCGGTTCACGCCGCCGCAGACCGAGCTGGAGAGCGCCCTCGCCCTCATCTGGTCCGATGCCCTGGCCCGCCCCGAGATCGGCAGGGACGAGTCCTTCTTCGAGCTCGGCGGCAACTCGCTGCGGGCCACCCGGCTGCTCGCCCTCACGGACCAGAAGCTCGGCGTGCGCGTCACGACGCAGGAGCTCTACGAGCGACCGACCGTGGAGGGCATGGCCGCGGTGATCGAACAGCACAAGGCCGGCTGACCGGCCTACCGACAGCCCGTCACCAGTGGTGTCCTGCGGCCGAGCAGCCGTCTGGGCAGGACGACTGATCGAGGAGTAGACACCAAGTGATCCCCTTGTCCTTCGCACAGCGGCGCCTGTGGTTCATCGACCGCTTCGAGGGGCCGTCGGCGACGTACAACATCCCGTTCCTGGCGCGCCTGCACGGAAAGCTCGACATGGACGCGCTGGCGGCGGCGCTGCGCGACGTGGTGGTCCGGCACGAGAGCCTGCGCACGGTGTTCGTCGTCGACGACGACGGAGTGCCGGCGCAGCGGGTCGTGCCGGCCGAGGAACTGCGCGTGGACGTCCCCCTCGTCGAGGCCGGACCCGACGAGGTGGACGCCGCGGTGTCGCGGGCGGTCGCCCACACCTTCGACCTCTCCTCCGAGATCCCGGTCCGCGCCACGGTGGTGCGCTCCGGACCGGAGGAGTACGTGCTGGTCCTCAACATCCACCACATCGCGGCCGACGGCGAGTCGATGGAGCCGCTCACCCGGGACCTGGCGGACGCGTACGCGGCGCGCCTCGGGTCGCAGGCGCCTGACTGGCCCGAACTGCCGGTGCAGTACCGGGAGTACACGCTGTGGCAGCGCGAGGTGCTCGGCGACGAGAGCGACCCCGAGAGCGTCCTGGCCGCCCAGCTGCGCTACTGGCAGGACGAACTCGCGGGCGCGGTACAGCAGTTGCAGCTGCCCACCGACCGGCCTCGCCCCGCGGTGATCAGCCACCGCGGCGACATGGTGGAGTTCGCCGTCGAACCGGAACTGCTGGCGGCGGCGGAACAACTGGCCCGGGCGCACGGCGCGACGACACCCATGGTGATGCAGGCGGCACTGGTCGTCCTGCTGCACCACCTGGGGGCGGGCGATGACATTCCCCTCGGCAACACCGTCGCCGGACGCACCGACGAGGCGCTCCTCGACCTGGTGGGCTTCTTCGTCAACACATGGGTGCTGCGCGCCGATCTGTCCGGCAACCCGTCGTTCGAGGAGGTGCTCGGGCGGGTGCGGGACAAGGCCCTGTCCGCGTACGACAACCAGGAGGCGCCGTTCGAGCGGCTGGTGGAACTGCTCAACCCCGAGCGCTCCACCGCGTACCACCCGCTGTTCCAGGTGATGTTCACCTGGCAGAGCAGCGACCGCATCGACCTGGACCTGCCGGGCGTGACGGGCGCGCTGGAGGCTGTTCCCACCCGCACCGCCAAGTTCGACCTGGAGTTCAACTTCGCCGTCGACCCCGCCGACGACAGCATGCGGTGCGTCCTGGAGTACGCGACCGACCTCTTCGACCGCGGCACGGTGGAGCACATCGGGGCACGCTTCCTCCGCATACTGCGGGCCTTCGCGACCGATCCGGGCCGGTCGGTCGGGTCGGTGGACGTCCTGCTGCCGGGCGAGCGCGAACAGCTCGCGCGGTTCGCCGGGTCGGCGGCGCCGACGCCGGAGCTGACGGTCCCCGAGCTGTTCGAGCAGCAGCTCGCCGTGGAACCGGACGCGCTCGCCGTGCAGTGCGGCGAGGTGTCGCTGACGTACCGGCAGCTCGACCAGCGGGCCGACCGCCTGGCGCGGGCCCTGCTGGAACGGGGCGTGGACACGGAGTCCCTGGTCGGGCTCGCGCTGCCGCGCTCGGCCGATCTGGTCGTGGCGATGCTCGGCATCATGAAGTCCGGCGCCGCGTACCTGCCGATCGACCCGCGATTCCCCAGCCGACGGCTGAGCGTGGTGCTGGATCAGGCCCGCCCGGCGCTGCTGCTGACCGACGCCGAGACCGCGCCGGTGCTGCCGGAGCACGACATACCCTCCGTCTTCCTGGACGATCTGGACCTGGACGGCGCACACGCGGGTCCTGCCGGGGACGCGCGTCCCGCAGGGGACGCCCTCGGGGTGGAACTGCGTCCCGAGAACCTGGCGTACGTGATGTACACCTCGGGCTCCACGGGCACCCCGAAGGGCGTGGCGATCACCCACCACGGCGTGGTCAACGGTGTGCTGCGCCTCGCCACCGTCGTCGGAGTGGGCCCGGGCTCCCGGATGCTGGCGGGCACGTCCATCAACTTCGACGTGTCGGTGTTCGAGATCATGACGGCGCTGACCACCGGCGGCAGTGTCGAAGTGGTGCGTGACGTCCTGGAGTTGGGTGAGCGCGAGGGCTGGCTCGGCAGCGTGATCAGCTCGGTCCCCTCGGTCTTCTCCGAGGTGCTCGACCAGATCGTCGGCAAGACGAGTGTGGACACGCTGGTGTTCGCGGGCGAGGCGCTGCCGCCGTCGCTGGTGGAGCGGGCCCGCAAGGCCTTCCCTGGCGTGCGCGTGGTCAACAGCTATGGCCAGACCGAGAGTTTCTACGCCGGTACGTTCACGGTGGACGCGGGCGAGGACTGGGACGCCTCGCACGGCGTCCCGATCGGCGAGCCGCTGGGCAACATGCGCGCCTATGTGCTGGGCCCGGGGCTCGTCCCCGTGCCGCCGGGCGTGGTCGGCGAGTTGTACGTCGCCGGTGCGGTCGGACGCGGCTACTACGGCCGGGCGGGGCTGACGGCGGAGCGGTTCGTGCCGGATCCGTTCGGTCCGGCGGGGTCGCGGATGTATCGCACGGGTGACCTGGCGCGCTGGAATCGTGAGGGGCGTCTGGAGTACGTCGGTCGTGGCGACGGTCAGGTGAAGATCCGTGGTCTGCGGATCGAGCCGGGCGAGGTGGAGGCGGCCCTGAGCGCCCACCCGGGTGTGGCCCAGGCAGTGGTGACCGTCCACGAGCGGGCCGGCGCCAAACAACTCGTCGGCTACGTCGTCCCGGTGGGCGTCATCGGCACCGACCCCGGCGCCGCCGAGAGCATCGGCGACCTGCACGTCGATCTGACGGCTGGGGTGTCGGTTCCGGAGTTGCGGAAGTTCGTGGCGGGGCGGTTGCCGGAGTTCATGGTGCCGTCGGCG
>NZ_VCHX02000084.1 GCF_005768555.2 Streptomyces sporangiiformans | reverse complement strand
GTCGTGGCTTGTGATGTGGCGGACCGGGAGTCGCTGGCGGGCCTGCTGGCCGAGCATCCGCCGACCGCCGTCGTCCACGCCGCGGGTGTCGGCCAGTTCGTGGACTTGGCCGACATCGACGCCGCGCGGCTCGGGGACGTCATGGCGGCCAAGGTGGTGGGCGCCCGGAACCTGGACGAGCTGCTCGGCGAGGCCGAGTTGGACGCGTTCGTGCTGTTCTCGTCGAACGCCGGCGTGTGGGGCGGCGGCAGGCAGGGTGCGTACGCCGCCGCGAACGCCTACCTGGACGCGCTGGCGGAGGATCGCAGGGCGCGTGGTCTGACCGCGACCTCCGTCGCCTGGGGCGCCTGGGCGGGAGGCGGCATGATCGCCGACGGCTCTGCCGAAGAGGGACTGCGGCGGCGTGGTGTGCTGCCGATGGAACCGGAGCTCGCGCTGTCGGCGTTGGTGCAGGCGGTGGAGCACGACGAGACCTTCGTGGCCGTCGCCGATGTGGACTGGGCGCGTTTCGTGCCCGGCTTCACGGCGGCCCGCCCGCGCCCGCTCATCTCCGACATACCCGAGGCCCGTGCGGCTCTGGACGACGGTGTTCACACGAGCGGGAACGACACCTCCGCCGACGGCTCCCTGGCACAGCGCCTTGCCGGTCTGTCGGCGACCGAGCGGCTGAAGGTGGTCCTCGATCTGGTCCGTTCCACGGCGGCCGCGGTACTCGGTTACGCGTCGGCGGACGCGGTGGAGGCGAACCGTGCGTTCCGGGAGATGGGCTTCGACTCGCTGACCGCGGTGGAGGTGCGCAACCGGCTCGCCATGGCGAGCGGGTTGAAGCTGCCCGCGACGGCTGTCTTCGACTACCCGAGCCCGGCCGTGCTTGCCGACTTCGTCCTGGGCCAGGTCATTGGCAGCGACATCGCCTCCGACGCCTCCTTGACCGTACCCGGTGTCGCAGTGGCCGCGGACGAGCCGATCGCGATCGTCGGTATGGCCTGCCGTTACCCGGGCGACGTCCGCACTCCGGAGCAGTTGTGGGACCTGGTGGCCTCGGGCACGGATGCGATGGCGGAGTTCCCGACGGACCGTGGCTGGGATGTCGACGGTGACTTCAGCTCCGTGGGCGGATTCGTCTATGACGCGGGGGAGTTCGACGCCGGATTCTTCGGGATCTCGCCGCGTGAGGCGCTGGCGATGGATCCGCAGCAGCGGATGCTGCTGGAGGCGGCCTGGGAGCTGTTCGAGCGGGCGGGGATCGATCCGACGTCCCTGCGCGGCAGCCAGACAGGCGTCTTCGCCGGCGCATCCGCGCAGGGCCATGGCATGGGGCTCGGCGCGCTGCCCGAGGGCGTGGACGGTTACATGCTGACCGGCAGTTCGGGCAGTGTGGTGTCGGGCCGGTTGTCGTATGTGCTGGGGCTTGA
>NZ_VCHX02000088.1 GCF_005768555.2 Streptomyces sporangiiformans | reverse complement strand
GAGCCATGACGGCTCGGGGCCCGGCACGCACGTACGCCTCCGCACGTCGCACGCCGTAACCTGTATACAGGTGAGTGTGCGGCGGGATGGACAGGGAGTTTCATGGTCCGGGCGACTGGCAAGAGCGAAGCGGTCTACGAGCGGTTGAAGGGTGACATCGAGTCGCTGCGGCTGCGTCCGGGGGCCAAGCTGAGCGAGGTCCAGCTGGGTGAGGAACTGGGCGCCTCGCGGACGCCGGTGCGGGAGGCCATCCGGCGGCTTGCCGGGGAGGGGCTGGTCGACTTCGTGCCGGGTGAGGTGGCCCGGGTGGCCGCGATCTCGCTGGGCGGTGTGCGTGCCCTGTTCGAGTTCCGGATGCTGCTGGAGCCCCGGGCCGCCGCGTCGGTCGCCACGGCGGGGGCGGCCGACCAGCGCGAGCTGGTGCCGTTCCGTGAACTGCTGGAGCGGCTGGAGGAGTTCGACGAGTCGTTCCGCGCGCTGGACGCCGGCGCGCAGGCGCGGTCGTTCCAGCAGTTCTACGAGGTGACCGAGGGCTTCGACCAGGAGGTCATCGCCGCCTGCCGCAATCCCTACCTCGCCCGCACGATTCGTGACCTGCGCAGCCAGACCGTACGCCTGCGGCACCTCTCGCACAGCGGGCCGCGCCGCATGCTGACGTCGCTGGAGGAGCACCGCGCGATGCTGAAGGCCATCACGCAGGGAGACGCCCAGGCGGCGGAGGCGGCCTCCCGGCACCACCTGGCGCAGACGTTGCAGGCACTCATCGACAGCCTGACCGGCCAGGACCTCGCGATCGGCGTGGACGTCCAGGTGGACGTGGCCCGCTGAGTCGTCCTGCTCTCTGTACCTGTGGTTTTCGCGCATCCAGTGCTGTATACAGGAGTGCATACAGCAACGCACCGCCCGTCTTCTCGATGCGAAGGCCGTCTTATGCCGCATACCGTCGGCGCCGCCGACCTGATGGGGTTCGCCGCCGCCACCACCGAAGCCCACGGCGTTCCGCCCGCGGACGCCCGTCTGCTCGCGGACACCCTGGTCACCGCGGAGTTGTGGGGGCATCCGTCCCACGGGATGCTGCGCCTGCCGTGGTACCTCAGCCGGATCGAGAGCGGAGCGACCGCCGCGGTCGCCTCCCCGCAGATCGTGACCGACAACGGCGCCGTACTCGTCGTGGACGGCCGCGACGGTCTCGGCCAGGTGCTGGCCGACCGCGCGGTGACGTGGGGCGTGGAGCGCGCCCGTCGCCACGGGATCAGCGCGGTCGCGGTGCGCGACTCCGGTCACTTCGGAACGGCCGCGTACTTCACCCGCAAGGCCGCCGAGCAGGGCTGCGTGGCGCTGCTGGCCACCAACGCCAGTCCGGCGATGGCCCCGTGGGGCGGCCGGGAGAAGCGCGTCGGCACCAACCCGTGGTCGATCGCCGCCCCGGGAGGCCGCTACGGCACGGTCGTGATGGATATCGCCAACACCGCCGTCGCGCGCGGCAAGATCTACCACGCCCAGGAGCGCGGCGAGCCGATTCCGGAGGGCTGGGCCGCCGACGCGGACGGCATGCCGACCACCGACCCGCGCCGCGCCATCGAGGGTCTGATCCTGCCCATGGCCGGCCACAAGGGTTACGCCATCTCCTTCATGTTCGACGTGCTGGCGGGCGTGCTGACCGGCAGTGCCTTCGGCTCTTCCGTCGTCGGCCCCTACCACCCCTCCGGCCGCAGCGGCGTCGGTCACCTGCTGATCTGCGTCGACATCAGGTCGATGGCCGAGCCGGCCGAGTTCGAGCGGCGGATGGTGGACCTGATCGAGGAGACCAAGTCCACCCCGGCCGCCCCCGGCACGGCCGAGATCTTCGTCCCCGGCGAACCGGAGGTCCGTACCGCCGAGCGCCTGCGCACCGAGGGCATCACGGTCGTCGACGACACCTGGGCCTCCCTCGCGCGCATCGCCGACGCCACCGCCGTACGCCTGCCCACCGCCATACCCCTGACCACCCCCACCCCCGAGTCCGCCCCCGAGTCCGCCCCCGAGTCCGCCCCCGAGTCCGCCCCCAAGTCCGCCTCCGAGGAGCTTTCCGCATGATCGCGCTGACCGTGTCCCTCCAGGTCGTCCCCGGCCGCCGTGACGACTTCCTCAAGGCCATCGAGGAGAACGCCGAGCGCTCCTTCACCGACGAGCCCGGCTGCCGCTCCTTCGACGTCGTCTGCGACCTGGCGGACGACCACCACTTCGTCTTCCACGAGATCTACGACGACGAGGCCGCCGTCGAGGCCCACCGCGCCGCACCCCACTTCAAGGTCTGGCGCCAAGCGGCGGCCGAGTACGTGGTCCCCGGCAGCCAGGTCAACACCCTCTCCCGCCGCCTGTTCCACCACTCCTGACGGACCGATCGGAGCTCACTTCCCATGTGCGCCAAGCCCGCCCCGCCGAACCTGCTCATTCACCCCGACGAGGTCGAACGCTTCGACCGCGGCGGCGGTGTCGCCACCATCCCCTACGTCGGCAAGTGGAACTCGGAGCAGGCCGTCATCACGACCGGCCAGACGGTGTTCCAGCCCGGCACCGGCCTGCCCCTGCACAGCCACAACGTCGAGGAGTCGGTCCTGATCCTCGAAGGCCGGGCGACCGCGGAGATCGACGGCGAGTTCTTCGACCTCGAGGCCGGCCAGGCGACCTGGGTCCCGGCCGGCATCCCGCACCGGTTCTTCAACCGAGGCGAGGGCGTCATGCGTATCTACTGGGTGTACGGCGGCCGGGACGTGACCCGCACCATCACCGCCACCGGCGAGACCTTCGAGCACCTCTCCGAGCACGACAAGGGAGGGGCGCCCACCGCATGAGCGGCACCATCGAGACCCTCAACCCCGCGACCGGCAGGCGGATATCGACGTACGAAGCCTGGGACACCGAACGCATCGAGACCGCCGTCGCACGGGCGCACGCCGCAAGCCGTGCCTGGGCGATGGTCCCGGTCACCGAGCGGGCAGCACACGCCGACCGCCTGGCCCGCACCCTGCGCGAGCACAAGGACCACCTCGCTGCCCTGGCCGTCGCGGAAATGGGCAAGCCGGTGGGAGAGGCCGAGGCGGAGGTCGAGAAGTCGGCGGTGACGGCCGAGTACTACGCCCGGCAAGGGCCCGGCATCCTCGCCGACGAGCGTGTCGAGGTCGACGGGGCGGAAGCCTGGGTGGCGTACGAGCCGGCCGGACTCGTGCTGGCGGTCATGCCGTGGAACTTCCCCGTCTGGCAGGTCATGCGCTTCGCCATCCCCTCACTGGTGGCGGGCAACGGCGTCCTGCTCAAGCACGCCTCCAACGTCACCGGCAGCGCGCTCGCCCTGCGGGACCTCTTCGTCGCAGCGGGTTTCCCCGCACACCTGGTGACCACGCTCGTGATCGCCGACGGCGACGTGCCCGAGGTCATCGCCCGGCTCATCGAGGACGACCGCGTCGCCGCCGTCACCCTCACCGGGAGCAACCGGGCGGGCGCGGCCGTCGGATCGGCGGCCGGACGTGCGGCGAAGAAGTCCGTTCTGGAGCTGGGCGGTTCGGACGCCTTCGTCGTCCTGGGCGACGCGGATGTCGAGGCCGCGGCCACGGCGGCGGTGAGGGCGCGCTTCACCAACTCCGGCCAGAGCTGCGTGTGCGCGAAGCGGTTCATCGTCACCGCCTCCGTCGCGGACGCCTTCACCGCCGCGTTCGTGGCGGGAGTCGAAGCCCTGCGCGTCGGCGACCCGCGCGAACGGCAGACCCAGGTCGGCCCGCTCGCCCGCGACGACCTGCGGGCGGCGATCCAGCGGCAGGTCGAGAAGTCCGTCGCCGCCGGGGCCCGCCTGCTGACCGGAGGCGAACCGCTCCCCGGCGACGGCTGGTTCTACCGGCCGACCGTGCTGGCGGACACCGGCCCGGGCATGCCCGCCTTCGACGAGGAGACCTTCGGCCCGCTCGCCGCCATCGCCCTCGCCCAGGACGACGAGGACGCCGTACGTCTCGCGAACGCCACGGCGTACGGGCTCGGCCTGAGCGTATGGACGGCCGACCCCGGTCGCGGCGTCGCCCTCGCCCGCCGTATCACCAGCGGGGCGGCCTTCGTCAACGCGATCGTCGCCTCCGACCCGCGCCTGCCCTTCGGCGGCACCAAGCGCAGCGGATACGGCCGTGAGCTGGCCGCCGTCGGCATCCGCGAGTTCACCAACACGCGCACCTACTGGGTGACCGCCTGACTCCCTCCCCCAATGCGAGCTTGCCAGATTGATGAGTGTCTATGTTGACGCTCATCGAAGCAGGTGCGATGCTGGCAGCGTCAGGACATCGACAGGTGTCGATGCAGGGAAGTGAAAGCGAAGGGGGAACCGTCGTGAGCGCGTCCATCACCGACCAGCTGCCCGTCGTGGTCGTCGGAGCCGGCCCGATCGGGCTGGCCGCAGCGGCCCACCTCGTCGAACGCGGACTGGAACCGCTGGTCCTGGAGGCCGGCCCGTCCGCGGGCACGGCAGTACGGGACTGGACGCATGTGCGCCTGTTCTCGACGTGGGCGGAGGTCACCGACCCGGCAGCCGAGAAGCTCCTGGCCCCGACCGGCTGGGTGCGTCCCGACGGCGCGACGTACCCGACCGGCGGCGACTGGGCCGAGAACTACCTCCAGCCGCTCGCCGACGTCCTCGCGGACAAGGTCCGCTACGGAGTGACGGTCACGGGCGTAGCCCGCGCCGGCCGGGACCGCATCGTCGACTCCGGACGTGAGGAGCAGCCCTTCACGGTGCACCTGAGCACGGCGCACGGCCGCGAGGAGCGCATCACCGCCCGCGCGGTCATCGACGCCTCCGGCACCTGGTCGACCCCCGGCCCGCTGGGCGCGAACGGCCTGCCCGCCCTCGGCGAGAAGACGGGGGCCGGCCGCATCTCCTACCGCGTCCCGGACCTGAGGGATCCGGCCGTCCGCGCCCGTTACGCGGGCAGGCGCACCGCCGTCGTCGGCTCCGGCGCCTCGGCCTTCACCGCCCTCGCGTACCTCGCCGACCTGGCCCAGGAGGAGGACGGCACGCACGCGGTGTGGATCCTGCGCCGCGGTATCGGCGCCCAGACCTACGGCGGTGGCGAAGCCGACCAGCTTCCCGCCCGGGGCGCTCTCGGGCTGCGTGCCAAGGCCGCTGTGGAGAGCGGACACGCCTCCGCCGTCACCGGCTTCCGCACGGAGGCCGTCGAGCGGGACGGCGACCGGCTCGTCCTGGTCGCGGAGGACGGCCGCCGCCTCGACGCGGTGGACGAGGTGATCGTCCTGACGGGTTTCCGCCCGGATCTGTCCTTCCTGTCGGAGGTCCGCCTCGGCCTCGACGAGCGCCTCCAGGCCCCGGCCGCACTCGCCCCGCTCATCGACCCGAACGTCCACTCCTGCGGCACCGTCTACCCCCACGGCGTGAACGAGCTCTCCCACCCGGAGCAGGGCGTCTACCTGGTCGGGATGAAGTCCTACGGCCGCGCCCCGACGTTCCTCGCCATGACCGGCTACGAACAGGTCCGTTCCATCGCCGCCGCGATCGCAGGCGACCAGGAGGCCGCCGAGCGCGTCGAACTCACCCTCCCGGAGACCGGGGTCTGCGGCGGCGCGGGCCTCTTCGACGAGCCGGAACAGAACGCGGATCAGTCCGGTGGCGGCTGCTGTGCCGCCGCCCCCACCACCCTCCAGATCGGCATCGGCGCCCCGGTCACCGCCTCCGGCGGCTGCTGAACTCCCCACCACCCAAGGAGGTTCGCCATGTCATCCCGTGTACAGCTCGCCCTCCGCGTCCCCGACCTCGCCGGGTCCGTGGCCTTCTACACGAAGCTCTTCGGCACCGAGCCCGCCAAACTCCGCGACGGCTACGCCAACTTCGCCATCGCCGAGCCCCCGCTCAAGCTCGTCCTGATCGAAGGCGCCGCGGGCGAGACGACGCGCATGGACCACCTCGGAGTCGAGGTCGAGAGCACCGAAGCGGTCCGCGCCGCCACGACCCGTCTGAGCGAGGTGGGCCTGGCCACGACCGAGGAGAGCGACACCGCCTGCTGTTACGCCCTCCAGGACAAGGTCTGGGTCCACGGACCCGGCCAGGAACCCTGGGAGGTGTACGTCGTCAAGGCCGACGCGAACACTCTCGCCAGGCAACAGGGCAGCACCTGCTGCGCCGGCCCGTCCTCGGCCGGCCCCGGCTCGCAGGAACCGGCCGCCGCGGACGGCTGCTGCTGACCACCGGATGACCGACGTGCGTGCTGTCGGAGCGCCTACACCGTCTGGAGCGAGGGCGCCGCGTCGCCCGAGGACAGTGCGTAGGCCGCGAGCAGGCGCTCGGTGTCGGCCATCTGCCGCAGCCAGCCGTCGCGGACCACGTCGATGCCGGTCTCGGGCTCCTGCAGGGACGCCAGGTACCGGGCGAGCGGGGCGCCTCCCGGACCGGCCTGCTCGTGCAGTTCGATCATCTTGGCCACGAGCTTGGTCTGCATGCCGTAGATCGGGATCTGAGGGCCGCGCGGGGCGATGAGGCCGATGAAGTACAGCTTCTCGACCGACTCGGTCACGATGCCGCCCGCGTAGCGATCCGGCGCCCCGGCGGTCCAGGAGAACAGGGAGTCATCGAGGAACGGGAGCCGGACGTTGAAGCCGGTGGCCCACAGGATGGTGTCGTAGTCGCGGGCCGTGCCGTCGGAGAAGTGGACGGTGGTGCCGTCGAACCGCTCGATGCCCGGACGGACGGTGATGCGGCCGTGATGGATCCAGTACAGCAGGAGGTCGTTGACGACGGCGCGGCCCTCGGCGAGCGTGGCTCCCTCGGGCTCGGGCAGGCCCGGGTAGGCGTGCCACTCGCCGATCGACAGACGGGCCATGAGCCGGCTGATCAGATCCTGCTCCGTGGGGGAGAAGCCGGCCAGGAACGGCACCTGCTGGCGGGGGACACCGAAGTAGGTTTTCGGCTGGAACCATGATCCGTGCCGGATGACGATGTCGGCGTCCAGACGGTGCTGGGCGACGTCCACGGCCAGGTCGCAGCCGGAGTTGCCCGCGCCGACGACGAGGATGCGGTCGCCCTCCAGGTCCGAGACGTTGCGGTAGGCGCCCGAGTGGATCGTCCGGCCGGTGAACTCGCCGGGGATGTCCGGGATCCTCGGGTCCCACAGATGGCCGTTGGCCACCAGGACGCCGTCGTAGACCTCGTCATCGCCGGCGGAGGTGGTCACCCGCCAGCCGTACGAGCCCGTACGCGCGCCGGTGACCCCCTCGGGGGCCTCGACAGGCTCGACGCTCGTCACGGCGGTGCCGAACCGGATGACGTCGTAGAGGCCGTGCTCGCGTGCGTAGGACTCGATGTAGGCGCGCACCTGGTCGCGGCGCGGGAAGTGCGGATAGTCGGCCGGCATCGGGAAGTCCTCGAACGCCGTCATGTCGCGCGCGGTGATGAGGTGAAGCGCGTCGTAGTCGGTGTGCCAGTGGCCGCCGACGCGGTCGGTCTTCTCGAAGCAGTCGACGTCGTGGCCGAGCCGGCGGAGCTGCTGGAGGGCGGAGACACCTGCGGCGCCGGCGCCGATGACGCAGTAGCGGGGCATGGGGATTCCCTTCGTGGTCCGGGGCGGGGAACTCCGAAGCCGGCTCGTCACGTGGCGATTCGACGTGGACGGGATCCGTGCGGGCAGCCGGGGGCTTCGGCGTATCCAGACGCGGTCAGGGGCGAGCGGTCGGCCCGTCGGGATGCCCAAAGTATTGAGGGCGGGACCGCTCCAGGTGAATACGCGATTTCCGGCATCCCCATAGGGTTTCCCTATGGCTGCGCGGAGGTCCCCAGCCGTGCCAGGTGCTTCGTGACCATCTCCATCAGCACGCGCGTGGCGGGGGACAGGTGAGCCTCGCGCCGGGTGATGAACGCGAAGGTCTCGTGCAGCGGCGGGTCCAGCGGGACCGACAGCAGGCGCTCCATGTACCCGAGGCACCGGGCGAGGGGCAGGGAGCCGACGGTGTCGCCGACTCCACGGGCGGCGAGGGCGATGGCCAGAGCGGGGGACTCGACCTCGACCGCGGGGGTCAGGGAGAAGCCCGCCTTCTGAGTTCGCTCCAGGAGGCGGCGCCGGGTGGGGTCGGCGTTGCCCCAGCGTGCCTCGGGGAGGATGAGCGGCGCCTCGGCCAGCCGCTCGGCCGTGAGCGGCTCGCTGACGCGCGACGGGTCGGTGCTGAGGTAGACGGCCTCGCACGTCCACACGACGTTGCTCACGTCCAGTCCGCGGTCGTCCACGGGCAGGGACACGAGCCCTGCCTCCAGAGCGCCGTCGCGGACGGCGTCGGCGACCTCCGAGGAGTTGAGCCCGACGACACGGACCCGCACCTGAGGGTGACGCTCGTGGAAGCCGGCGATCAGATCGCCCAGCAGCAGGTGCTGCGCGCTGCTGAACGTGCCGAAGGAGACGGTGCCACCCGTGAGCGTCCGCACCCCGCGCACCGACTCCTCCGCCTCTTTCGCGGCGGCCAGTGCGTTCTGGGCGCGGGGCAACAGCAACTGTCCGGCCTCGGTGAGCACCAGTTTCCGGTTGGTGCGGACGAAGAGCGGGACGCCGAGCGAGTGCTCCAGGCGCCGGATCTGCTCGGACAGGCTCGGCTGGGCGATGTACATCGCCTCGGCCGCCGCGGAGAAGGAGCCGTGCTCGACGGCGGCGAGGAAATAGGTCAGCTGCTGCAGAGTCATTCCGCCTGCCAGAGAGCGCCTGCCCGAGGAGCGCCTGCCAAAGGCTGAGCATTGCCCAAGCCTGAGCATTGCCCAAGCCTGCGCCTTGCCAAAGGCTGAGCCTTGAGGAGCTCTCGGACTTCGAGGGTTTACCGATCGTTGCGGGGCTCTTCATACTCTCCGCAAGTGCCGAGGCGGTCAACGGCCGCCCGCACATCGCCGTCGTCGGCCCCCGACGTCTCCCACCACCCTCGCGCTCCGTCCCTCCCACCGCACCAACGCAGGTTCCCCAGCCTTCTCCGCCCGGGCCGCGAGGGTCTCGCCCCGCTCACGTTCCACGCCCCCGCAGAGCGATCTGAGAAAGCCCACGGACACCCGCCACAGGAGGCCCTGTTGAACACGCGTCCCACATCACCGGCCGGTCCGCGCCTGTCCGGCAAGACCGTTCTGATCACCGGCGCGGCCCGCGGCCAGGGGGCCTCGCACGCCGAACGGCTCGCCTCCGAAGGCGCCCGGGTCCTGGCCTGCGACGTCCTCGACGAGGAAGGCGAAGCCACCGGCGCCCGCCTCCAGGAGGCCGGGCTCGACGTGCAGTACCTGCACCTCGACGTCACATCACCCGGCGACTGGACCCACGCCGTCGAGCACGCCCGGACGGCCACCGGACGCCTGGACGTGCTGGTCAACAACGCGGGGATCATCCACGTCAACCCGCTCCTCGAAGAGCGCGTCGAGGACTGGAACGCCACCCTTTCCGTCAACACCACCGGCCCGCTTCTCGGCATACAGGCGGCCGTACCGCTGATGCGTGCCGTCGGCGGCGGCTCGATCGTCAACGTCGCCTCGATCTTCGGTGTGGTCGGCGCCGCCGGTTACGCCGCCTACTGCGCCAGCAAGGGCGCCCTGATCGCGCTGACCAAGACGGCCGCCCTCGAACTGGCCGCAGACGGCATCCGCGTCAACGCCATCTGCCCCGGCGGGGTCAGCACCCCCATGAACGCCAACGAGAAGGAAGGCGGCGTGATCCCGCAGACTCCGATGGGCCGCCGCGCCCATGTCCGGGAGATCTCCGGTGCCGTCGCCTTCCTCGCATCCGACGACTCCAGCTTCACCACCGGAACGGAGATGATCATCGATGGCGGCTTCCTCGCCCACTGAGCCCTCTACGGCCGTTGAATCCACTGCCCTGGTGACCGGCGCCGCCAGCGGCATGGGCCGGGCCGTCGCCGAACGCTTCCTCGCCGAGGGCTGGTCCGTCCTCGGCCTCGACCGCGACACCACCGCCCTCGACAAGGCGGCCGCGGAGCTGGGCGCGGCGTTCCGCCCCGTGCCGGTGGACATCACCGACCGCGCCGCCGTCGCCACGGCACTCGGATCCCCCGAACACCTGCGCGCCGTCGTCAACGCCGCAGGCATCTATCCACCCACCCTCCTGGTCACCTACGACGAGGCCGCATACCGGCGCATCTTCGACGTGAACGTCCTCGGCACACTCAACGTCACCGCCGAAGCCGTCCCCGCGCTGCGCACTGCCGGAGGCGGATCGGTCGTCAACTTCGCCTCCATCGACGCCTTCGCCGTCTCCCCCGGCCAACTGCTCTACAGCGCCTCGAAAGCGGCCGTGGTCTGCCTGACCCGCTCCCTCGCCCAGGAACTCGGGGCCGACGGCATCACCGTCAACGCGGTGGCCCCCGGCTGGGTCGACACCCCGGGCACCCGCGCGGGCGGCCGCATGGAACAGGCCGTGTCCGGCATCCCGCTGGGCCGGGCCGCCCAGCCCGAGGAGATCGCCGACTGGGTCTGGAAGCTGTGCCACGGTACCTACATGACCGGCGAAACGCTGGTGGTCAGCGGCGGTGTCACCGTCCGCTGACCCCGGCGGAGGGCATCACCGGCCGCGTACGCCCTGCCTTCCGCCGGCGAGCACCCGCCACACAACGGAGGTACGTCCATGACCGTCCAGCACACGCCTGCCGAGGACCTGCGCCTGACCGCCGGGATCCACGCCGCCCTCCAGGCGCGGGATCCCGCACAGTCCGAGTTCCACCAGGCCGCGCGCGAGGTGCTGGAGTCCCTGGAGCCCGTACTGGCCCGCCACCCCGAATACACGCGCCACCGGATCCTGGAGCGCCTCTGCGAACCGGAGCGGCAGCTCGTCTTCCGCGTCCCGTGGGTCGACGACGCCGGGCAGGTGCGGGTCAACCGGGGCTTCCGGGTGGAGTTCAACTCCGCGCTGGGGCCGTACAAGGGCGGTCTGCGCTTCCATCCCTCGGTCGACCTCGGCATCGTGAAGTTCCTCGGCTTCGAGCAGATCTTCAAGAACGCGCTGACCGGGCTGCCCATCGGCGGCGGCAAGGGCGGCTCCGACTTCGATCCCAAGGGGCGCTCCGACGGCGAGGTGATGCGGTTCTGCCAGTCGTTCATGACCGAACTCCACCGCCACCTCGGCGAGCACACCGACGTGCCGGCCGGTGACATCGGGGTCGGCACCCGCGAGATCGGCTACCTCTTCGGTCAGTACAAGCGCATCACCAACCGCTACGAGTCCGGGGTGCTCACCGGCAAGGGCCTGAGCTGGGGCGGCTCCCATGTACGTACGGAGGCCACGGGCTACGGCACCGTCTACTTCGTCTCCGAGATGCTGGCCGAACGCGGCCAGGACCTCGACGGCAGGCAGGTCGTCGTGTCCGGCTCCGGCAACGTCGCCATCTACGCCGCGCAGAAGGCACACGAACTCGGCGCCCGGGTCGTGGCGATGTCGGACTCCGACGGCTACGTGGTCGACACGGCAGGCATCGACGTCGAACTGGTCAAGGACATCAAGGAAGTCCGCCGCGGCCGGATCAAGGAGTACACGCAGACCGTGACCAGGGCCCAGTACATCGAGGGCGGGTCCGTCTGGGACGTACCGTGCTCGATCGCGCTTCCCTGTGCCACCCAGAACGAACTCGACGAGAACGCGGCGCGGACGCTGCTGGCCGGGGGAGTGGTCGCGGTCGCCGAGGGCGCCAACATGCCCACCACCCCGCCCGCCGTGCGGCTGCTGCAGGAGGCCGGCGTCGCGTTCGGCCCGGGGAAGGCGGTCAACGCCGGCGGCGTGGCCACCTCGGCGCTGGAGATGCGGCAGAACGCCACCCGCGACGCGTGGTCCTTCGAGGACACCGACCGGCGACTCGCGGCCATCATGGCCGCCATCCACACCACCTGCCGCACGACCGCGGAGGAGTACGGAGTCCCGGGCAACTACGTCGTCGGGGCGAACATCGCGGGCTTCGTGAAGGTGGCCGACACCATGCTCGACCTCGGGGTGGTCTGACACGTCAGAGCCCGAACGCCCTTGCGTAACCCCAAGCTTCCCTCGTCGGTTCACCGCGCCATGGTTGCGAGGACGTCGTGGCCCAGTCGCTGGATGACATCCGTGGCCAGCCGGTGCCGCACCAGCTTGCCGTCTCGGGTGGAGCGCACCAGGCCCGCGTCGCGCAGGGTCCGCAGGGCGTGGGAGACCTGTGGTTCGCTGGAGCCGAGCCGGGCGGCGAGCTCCGAGGTGGTGATGGGCTCGCCCAGCAGATGGCGGCACAGCTCCATCCGGGCGGGCGAGGTCAGCGCCATCAGCCGGTGGTGCAGATCCCGCAGGGTCAGCTCTCCGGCCGGGGTGGTGCCGCGCGTCGCGTACTGCACCACCACGCACGACGGGTGCTCGTTCTTGACCGTCAGATGCGGCCACACCCGGGCGGACGGGACGAGGACGAGGGGGCGCGGGGCCACCTTCACTTCGTCGATCTGCAGCTTGTCCAGCCGTATCCGTTCCCCCGGCCCCACCCGGGCCGCGGTCGGCAGCAGTTCGGTGAGCACATCCGCGGGCGAGCGAAGCGAGATGGGGGTCCCCCCGGCCGAAAGCTGGGGGAGGGCCGCCAGCCGGTGACGTACCTCCCGAGCGTGGTCCTCCAGGTGTGGCCGCAGGGTGCGCCAGTCCTCGGCGAAGAACGCGGTGTCGGCGGCCCGCAGCACCGCCAGCAGGCGGTCCCGCAGCTCCAGCGGTGCCGCCACCAACTGTCGAGCGAGCTCACCGCGGGCGTAGGAGCGGCGCAGGCAGCGGCGTGTGTAGTCCTCCGCGGCGGCGGTGCCGGCGCGCAGTTCGCGGGCCGGCGGCACGGGCTGCGCGTTGGTGCCGAGGACTCCGGGCGCCACCAGCTCGAGGAAGTCCTCGGCCGGCAGCGCCGCGATCGCCGCCAGCTCCTCGTCCAGGCTCGCCGCGAGCGGCAACGTACGAGGGAAGAACAGGCGGCAGCGGTAGCGGGCCCACAGAGGAGCGAACACGGACAACTCGTCGTGCAGTTCTGGTCCCGCCGCCGCGGCGCGGGCCGCCCAGCCGGCGGCCTCCGGGTGGTGCTCGGGTTCGGCGAGCACATGCAGGCTCGCCATCAGTTCCGACAGCGCGGAGGGCCCGGCCGCGAAGTCCGCGGGGCCAAGCCCTCCGAGGTCGAGGACGATGCTCACGCCGTCAGCGTACGGCGGAGCTCACCGCACCGGGGCGCCCGGACCGAGTGGGATGCCCAGCAGGTACCAGACGAAGAACAGCAACACCCAGACCACCAGCATGATCATGGCGACGGGCAGGGTGAAGGAGACGAGGGTGCCGATGCCGGCCTTGCGGCGGAGGGTCTGGAGGTAGCCGACACAGAGCATGAACGAGGTGCTCATCGGGGTGATGGAGTTCGTGCAGGAGTCGGCGATGCGGTAGAGCGCCATGGTGGTGGCCGGGTTGGTGCCGAGCAGCAGCAGCATCGGCACCAGTGCCGGGGCGACCAGGGTCCACAGGGCGGAGCCGGAGGTGATGACGAGGTTCATCAGCGCGACCGCCACGATCAGCAGGGTGAACAGCACCAGCGTGGGCGCGCCCAACCGCTCGAGGAAGTCCGCGCCTTCGACCGCGACGACCGTGGCGATGTTGGTCCACTTGAACAGGGCGAGGAACTGGGACACGGCGAAGAAGAGCACCAGCAGCGGTGCGATGGAGCGCACTCCCTCCGCCATGAACTCCGGTATCGCGCGGCTCCCGCTGATCCGCCCGGTGAGCCGCCCGTACACGGCGCCGATGAGCAGGAAGAAGACGGTGAGGAAGACGGCGATGGCGTTCATGAAGGTGGACTCCACGATCGCGCCTCCCTCGCCGCGGAGCGGTGACGAGGCGGGCAGCAACGCGAGCACGATCGAAGTGGCGTAGCCGAGCACGGCCAGCCCGGTCAGCTTCAGGGCCCGCAGCTCGGTGGCGTCGTCGACCCCGGCGGCCACTACCTGCCGTGCCGCGGCGGCCTCCAGATCGGCGTCGGGGATGAGGTGGTGCTCGCGCTTGGCGAGGATCTTGTCCACGACCAGGGCGATGGTGCCGGCCAGCACGAACGCCGAGACCGTGGTGAAGTACATGTTGTCCGTCGCGCGGACCACCACGTCCTTGTCGACGAGCTGCGCGGCCTCGGTGGCCACGGAGGCGAACAGCGCGTCACCGGGGGCGATCAGTGGGTTGGCGTCGCCCGCGGCGTTGATGGAGACGAACGCGACGATCATGCCGAGCATGGGGGAGCGGCCCACGGCGCGGAAGGCCACCGCGCCGAGCGGGATGAGGACCACGTACGCGGAGTCGGACAGGAACTTGCCCAGCACGCCGCCCAGAGCCACGCCCAGGACGACCGTGCGGGGGGACAGACCCGACAGCATGCGGCGGGCCAGTGCTTCGAAGAGTCCCGAACGCTCGGCGACCGCGACGCCGAGCATCACCATCAGCACGGTGCCGAGCGGGCCGAAGGTGACGAAGGACTCCTCGGCGCCGGTGATCAGGTCCCGTACGGCGTCTGCCGACAGGGCGCTGCGTACGCCGACCAGGTTACCCGAGGAGGGGTCCTCGACCCGCAGGCCGGAGGCGTTCAGCGCCCAGCTGACGAGGGCGACGACTGCGCACAGGATCCAGAACAGCCAGAACGGATGCGGCAGTGCGTTTCCCGCGCGTTCGACCAGGTCGAGGAACCGGGAGCCACGGCCCCCCTCGTCGGGCTCGGTGGCCTGCACCTCCTTGGCGCGGCTGTCGGGTGTACTCATGGCGGCCTCCTGTGAGGACGGGTGACGGGAGAGACGAGGGCATGGCGCGGCTGCGCCGCGAGCAGTGCGAGACGGGACCCAGAGCCGCGCACGATCCGTCGAGATGGGACGCGGGGCGTTCCTGGGTTGCGCTGCACAGTAGGTCCCGTGTCCGGTCGCGTCACCGTCTGGCGGAACAGTTGACCTGATGGCGTCAAGTGATCGCCATGACGTGGGCCAGTGCTTAGCGTCACGGGAATGACCTGGTCCGACACCTCCCACAACACCCCCCACACCTGCCGACCCGAACCCCTCCAGGGCGGCGCCCTCTGGCGCCGAACCCTGCGCATCCCCATGCGGGACGGTGTCCATCTCGCCGCCGACCTGTACTCCGCCTCACCCGAGCCGGAGGCGACCGTGCTTCCCGTGCTCCTCGAACGCACCCCGTACGGCCGGCGCGTACAGCGCGGTTCGGACCAGGACCGCAGCGACGCTCCGGTCCCGCAACCGCAGGACATCGCCCGGCACTTCACCGGAGCCCGCTACCACGTCGTACGGCAGGACTGCCGGGGCCGCGGCGACTCCGAGGGAACGTTCGTGAAGTACCTCGGCGAGGGCCCGGACGGGGCGGACACGATCGCCTGGCTCAGGAAGCAGCCGTGGTGTGACGGCAGGGTCGTGATGACGGGGGTGTCCTACTCCGCCCACGTCCAGGCAGCCGCAGCCGCCGAGGGGGCGACAGGGCTGGCCGCCATGTTCCAGGACTCGGGCGGTTTCTCCTGTGCGTACGACGCGGGGATGCGGATGGGCGGCGCCTTCGAGCTGAAGCAGGTGACCTGGGCACTGCGGCATGCGTTGCAGAGCCCGGAGGTGGCGGCGGATTCGTTACTGGCCGAGGAACTGCTGCGGGTGGACGTGACGGGCTGGTTCGGTGCGATGCCGTGGCGGCCGGGCTGCACGCCGCTGCGGCACCTGTCGGCGTACGAGGACTTCGTGCTGGAGCAGTGGCGGCAGGACACCTTCGGGGACTACTACCGCAACCCGGCCATCTACGGGCGAGGCTTCTACGAGCGCTTCCCGGACGCGCCGAGCCTGCACATGGGCAGCTGGTACGACCCCTACGTCCGCTCCACCATCGAGAACTTCACCGCCCTGCGGGAGCTGAAGTCGGCACCCTCCTACCTGGTCATGGGCCCATGGACACACGGGCACCGCTGCGAGACGTACGCCGGAGACGTGGACTTCGGTCCGCGGGCGACGCTGGACGGCAACCTCGCCCCGTCGTACCTGGAGTTCCGCCGCCGCTGGTTCGACCGGGCGCTGGGCCGGGAAGACGGGGAGGGGCCGGAGAGCGGAGAACTCCCCGCCGTCCAGTACTTCCTGATGGGCGGCGGCGACGGCCGACGGGACGCGGCAGGACGGATGCGGCACGGCGGCCTTTGGCGCACCGACACCCAGTGGCCGCCGGCGTCGACGGCCCCTGTCGCCCTGTACCTCACCACCGACGGCGCCCTCACCGCAGCCCCGCCCACCGCGGCCGTCGCGTCGGTGACCTACGACTTCGACCCGCACCGACCGGTGCCCACCATGGGAGGCCAAGTCACCTCGGGCGAGCCGGTGATGACGGGCGGGGCATACGACCAGAACGCCCCGGACGCCCGGGTGTACGGGGCGCGTGAGCCGTACCTGCCGCTGGACTCCCGACCGGACGTGATCAGCCTGAGCACCCCGCCACTCGAGCGGGACGTGGTGCTGGCCGGTCCGGTGTCGGCACGGCTTTACATCTCGACCACGGCCCCGGACACCGACTTCACCATCAAGATGATCGACGTCCACCCGCCCAACGCCGACTACCCGCACGGCTTCGCCATGAACCTCACCGACGGCATAGTCCGCTGCCGCTTCCACCGCTCTTTCGAGAGGCCGGAGTTGCTCATCCCGGGCGAGGTGTACGAGATCGAGGTCACCGCACCCGACACGGCGAACCGCTTCGCCGCCGGCCACCGCATCCGGCTCGACGTCTCGTCCAGCAACTTCCCCCGCTTCGACGTCAACACCAACACCGGCGAACCGGAGGCCGCCGCCCGCCGCACCGCCATAGCCGTGAACACCGTGCACATGGATGCCGAGCATCCCTCCCACCTGCGAGTGTGGCTGGAAGGAGGAGCGGACGCGCTCGCGTAGCCGACAGCTGGGGGCCGACAGCCGGGAGCCGGTCATGACATGACGAGGGCGGGGCTCGAAGACCCCGCCCGCATGCCATCGGAGCCGGAGCAGCGCGGGCCCTGGCGCTGTAGGACGGGTGGTGTGGTTACCGGCGTCGGGTGGCGCGCACGAGGACGTCGTGGAGGGGGACCGCTCGGCCCCCGTGGCCGGTGAGCGTGCGGAGGTGCTCTTCGGCGGTGACGATCTCCCACTCCATGCTGTCCAGGCGCGCGGTGATGGCCGCGGAGGTGGCCGACGCTTCGGCAGGAGGGTGGTGCCCACGGCAGGTAGAGCCCGAGGTGTGCAGGTGCCCCACGATGAGCAGCGTGCCGCCGGGGGCCACCCATCCGGCGATGCGGTCGTAGAACTCCAGCTGGGGCATCGCCGGGTGGGCGTAGTGGGTCATGACCAGGTCGAACTGCGTGCCCGGGCTCCAGACGCCCAGATCCGCCTCAACCCACTGCAGGCGCTCGGGAGCCCCGCTCGTCGCCGCCCGCTCGGCGGCGCGAGCAAGGGCCTCGGAGGAGATGTCGGCTGCGGTGACGTGCCAGCCGTGGGAGGCAAGCCAGATCGCCTCGGCACCGCCGCCGCACCCCGCATCCAGTGCCGTGCCCGGTGTCAGGCCGCTGGTCTCACGAGCGAGGTACGGGTTCGGCGGGTTGCCGCCCATGGACCCGGGGCCCCCAGCATGTCCCTGTTGCCAGTGCCGCTCCCAGAAGTCCTTGTCGAATCCGTGCGTCATAGATCGCTCTCCTCGTTCGCGACACCCCTCTGCGGGTGCGTTCCTCGGTTCGTTCTTCACGGTGCCGAGAGACAGGGCGGATGCGCAAACCTTGTTGCCGAATGGCAAAATAGCGGGATGGATGAAGCCATTGACCGCACTCTTGACGCCGTCGGACCGAGGTTGAAACGCCTTCGGCTGCATCGGGACGTCACGCTCGCCGACCTAGCGGCGGAGACCGGCATCTCCACCAGCACCTTGTCCCGGCTCGAGGCGGGCCTGCGGCGTCCCACGCTCGAGCAGCTGCTTCCGCTTGCTCGCGCCTACGGGGTCACACTCGACGAGCTCGTCGATGCGCCGCCGACGGGCGACCCCCGCATCAATCTCCGTCCCATCCCCTGCAGCGACGGCTCGGTCATCCTGCCGCTGACCCGTAGGCCCGGGGGAATCCAGGCCTACAAGTTCGTCCTCCCGACCGGAAAGGACGATGCCGAACCCGACCTGCGCACACACGAGGGCTATGACTGGGTCTATGTCCTCAACGGAACGCTCCGCCTTGTCCTCGGGGAACACGACCTCATCCTCAAATCCGGGGAGGCCGCGGAGTTCGACACACGCACCCCGCACTGGTTCGGGGCCACCAGCGCCGGCCCCGTCGAGTACCTGAGTCTCATCGGGAAACAAGGAGAACGCGCGCACGTCCGTGCAGCACCGAGACAAGGCCCGGCAGAGTAGGAAAGCTCAGGAACCGCTGCTCCTTCTTCCGCGCACGCGTATCTGGGTCACATCCCACCACGGCCTACCGCGGCGGGATGCTCATCCCAGGTCCGGCCATCGAGCAGACGGCCGCCTGCCTTCGGGGTACGTCCGCCGACCTGCGCTTCCTTGCCGCGGAGGCGGTCGAGGCCCAGACCGGCCGCCCCATCCGCTCGGCCTCGCGATCACCGGGAGAACCGCGCCCGCTCGGCCTGCGGATGCGATCGGTCGCGCCGGCCACAGCCGCCTATCGGCCCCCCGGCGCCCATGACGAGGGCGGGGTCCTGAAACCCCGTCCGCATGCCATGAAACTCCGGGTCACGGCCACACAAGGCAGTACGGCTGATGCCCCGCCTCATGCAACCGGTGGCTGAAGTCCTGCCACTCGTGGAGCAGTTGGTACACGTTGAACGCGTCGCGCGGGCCGCCGCGGTCCGGGACCGTGGACCAGATGAAGGCCGCCGCGCCGACCGCTTCCTCGCCGATTCCGCGGAGGGGGTCGACGACGGTCATGGGGAGTTTGACGACGGCGTAGTCGGGGTGGAGGACGACGAGTTCGAGCGGGGGGACCTTGTTCAGCGGTATGCCCTCGATGCCGGTGAGGACCATCGCGGCCATCGTCTCCGGCTTGATCTTCGTGAACATGCCGTTCATGCCGAGCTCGTCGCCGCCGAGTTCCTCAGGGCGCATGGAGATCGGGACGCGAGCGGCTGTCGCGCCGTCCGGGGCCCCGAAGTATTTGTACGTCACCCCCACCCGGCCACCATTCCTGCTCCCGGCCCGTGGGGGATCGATCTGATGGATCCGGTTGATTCCATCGATCCGATCGCTCCGCTCGAGCTCACTCTCCGTCTGCCGTGCCTCGGCCGCCTCCGCCTCGCGCCGGTGCCTTCCCCGCCGGGCACGCCGAGGACCGAGGTCATCGGTCCCCTCGCCCAGTCCGCCACCGCGATGCATATCTCCACCCGAATGCTTTTCTAAGGCGCGCGACCCCCGCGACGCAACCCGATCATCGTGTCAGTGACCTCCCCCACGGCCGCCCGCCGAAACGTGCGTTGAAACACCTCTCCGCAGGATCTTCGAAGCCTCTGACACCATGCTTGTGTGAGCTATCCGTACGAAGCACCAGTTTCGCAGACTCTTTTCGACCGTGCGGCGGCCGTCACGCCGGGCGGCGTGAACTCTCCCGTGCGAGCGTTCCGCGCCGTGGGCGGTACGCCCCGGTTCATGGTGTCCGGCACCGGTCCGTACCTGACGGATGCCGACGGAAGGGAGTACGTAGACCTCGTTTGTTCGTGGGGGCCGATGATCCTTGGCCATTCCCATCCCGAGGTGAACGCTGCCGTCCAGGCAGCCGTATCCCGCGGCACGTCGTTCGGGACGCCCGGCGAGGGCGAGGTCGCGCTGGCCGAGGAGATCGTCGCCCGGGTCGAACCCGTCGAGCAGGTCCGTCTCGTGTCCAGCGGCACCGAGGCGACCATGTCCGCCATCCGTCTCGCGCGCGGATTCACCGGGCGCGCCAAGGTGATCAAGTTCGCCGGCTGTTACCACGGTCACGTGGACGCCCTGCTGGCCGCCGCGGGGAGCGGGGTCGCCACCTTCGCGCTGCCCGATACGCCCGGCGTCACCGGCGCCCAGGCCGGGGACACCATCGTCCTCCCGTACAACGATCTCCAGGCGGTGCGCGAAGCCTTCCGCGCCCATCCCGGCGAGATCGCCTGCGTGATCACGGAGGCCTCGCCCGGGAACATGGGCGTCGTGCCGCCCGGGCCCGGGTTCAACCAGGGGCTCAAGGACGTCTGCGCCGAGAACGGTGCCCTGTACATCTCCGACGAGGTCATGACCGGATTCCGGACCAGTAAGGCCGGATGGTTCGGGATCGACGGGGTACGTCCCGATCTCATGACCTTCGGCAAGGTCATGGGCGGTGGCTTCCCGGCCGCCGCCTTCGGTGGCCGGGCGGATGTCATGGCGCACCTCGCCCCCGCCGGGCCCGTCTACCAGGCGGGCACCCTGTCCGGGAACCCCGTCGCGACCGCCGCCGGGCTCGCGCAGCTGCGGCTGCTCGACGACGCCGCGTACGACAAGGTCGACGCGGTGTCCGAGCAGGTTCGTACGCTGGTGACGGACGCGCTCACCAAGGAGGGCGTGGCGCACCGGCTGCAGAACGCCTCCAACATGTTCTCCGTCTTCTTCACGGACGGGGACGTACGGAACTACGAGGACGCGAAGGCGCAGGAGTCGTACCGCTTCACCGCCTTCTTCCACTCGATGCTGGCGCAGGGCGTCTATCTGCCCCCGTCGTCCTTCGAGTCATGGTTCGTCTCGACGGCACACGACGAGCGGGCGGTCCAGCGGATCGCCGACGCCCTTCCGGCGGCGGCACGGGCAGCAGCGGAGGCCACGGCAGTATGAGTGACATCACCGTCGTACATGTGATGCGGCACGGCGAGGTCGCCAACCCGGACGGGATCCTGTACGGGCGTCTGCCCGGCTACCACCTGTCCGAGTTGGGGCGCCGGATGGCCGATCGCGTCGCCGAGCACCTCGCCTCCCGGGATGTCACCCATGTCGTCTCCTCGCCGCTGGAGCGGGCCCGTGAGACCGCCGCGCCCATAGCGGAGCGGCACGGGCTGGATCTCGTGACCGACCCTCGCCTGATCGAGGCCGACAACGTCTTCCAGGGCAAGACCTTCGGCGTCGGCGACGGCGCGCTGCGCAGACCCGAGAACTGGAAGCACCTCATCAACCCGTTCAAGCCGTCCTGGGGCGAGCCGTACCTGGAACAGGTCGTACGGATGATGGGGGCGCTGGACGCGGCCAAGGACGCGGCGCGTGGGCATGAGGCCGTGTGCGTGAGCCACCAGTTGCCGATCTGGATCGTGCGCAGCTTCGTGGAGCGCCGGCGGCTGTGGCACGACCCGCGCAAGCGGCAGTGCACGCTCGCTTCGCTGACGACGTTCACGTACCAGGGCGACAAGATCGTGTCCGTCGGTTACACCGAGCCGGCTCGGGATCTTGTGCCGGTTCATCTGCTGGCGGGGGCGAAGGGGGTCAAGGGGAAGGACAAGGCCTTCGGAGCGTAGGCGCTCCGCTGGGGTGGGGGTTTCGGGGGGTGTGGGGTGGGGTTGGGGGTGCGTGCGGGCTGGTTGTGGCTGGGCGCGCAGTTCCCCGCGCCCCTTGCGGGGCTCGGCTGGGTGCGTCCGTCCGCGCGCAGGTCCTGCGCGTTCCGGTTCTCCCGCGCTCCGGCCCTCCGCGCCCCAGCGCCGTGCTGTGTGTACGGCGTGCTCTGGGCGTGCGCCCCGTTACAAAGCGTATGTGAGCGGTTATCTGAACGTATTTCCTTGCAATCCCTGAAATATATGTGAGTTCGCTGGAACCCCCCTGTTCGTCGTGCCCTCTAACTCGGTGTCCATCCGGCATGAGCCAAGGGCGCGACGATCGGGGTTGGAATGCGCGACATCAGTCGAAGGGGAATGCTGGGGCTCGGGGCCGGTGCTGTGGCGGCCATGGGGCTGGCGGGGTGCGGTACCGCACTGGGAGACGGTTCCGCCGATGCCGGGGGTTCCGGGAGTTCCGGAGACTCCGGAAAGGGATCCGGCAGCGGCAGCGGTGGTGACAAGAAGACCGAGCGTCCCATCGGTGACGGCTCCACCGCCCACACCGGCAAGCAGCCCAACCAGCCTGACAAGCCCGTACCCCTCGAACCCGGCGAGACCCCGCCGCAGTTCGTGATCTTTTCCTGGGACGGTGCGGGGGATGTCGGGAACGGTCTATTCCCGCGTTTTCTGAAGGCCGCCGAGGATCACGGCGCGCATATGACGTTCTTTCTCTCCGGGCTTTATCTGCTGCCCGAATCGAAAAAGCGCAAGTACCTTCCGCCCAACAATGCGCCGGGCGCCTCCGACATCGGTTATCTGACCGACGAACACATCAAGTCGACCCTCAAGTACGTCCGGCAGGCATGGCTGGAAGGTCACGAGATCGGCACGCATTTCAATGGTCACTTCTGCGCCGGCACGGGCACGGTCGCCAACTGGACGTCCGCGCAGTGGCGCAGCGAGATCGAGCAGGCGAAGTCCTTCGTCAAGGAGTGGCGTACGAACACGGGCTGGACCGACGTACCCGCGCTGCCCTTCGACTACGACAAGGAGCTCATAGGCGGCCGCACGCCGTGTCTGCTCGGTCAGAGCGACCTGCTGCCCACGGCCCGCGAACTCGGCTGGCGCTACGACTCCTCCTCGCCGGGCGGCCGTCAGATCTGGCCCGAGAAGAGCCAGGGCGTGTGGGACCTGCCGCTGCAGGCGATCCCCTTCCCCGGCCACACCTTCGAGGTCCTCTCGATGGACTACAACATCCTCGCCAACCAGTCGCGCAACTCCACCCAGGCGCCCCCCGCCAACTATCCGGGCTGGCGCAGGCAGGCCACTGAGGCGTACATCAGCGGATTCAATCGGGCATATGAGACAAATCGCTCCCCCTTCTTTATAGGCAACCACTTCGAGCAGTGGAACGGCGGCATCTACATGGACGCCGTCGAGGAGGCGCTGAAGCGCATCGCCGGCAAGAAGGACGTACGCCTGGTGTCGTTCCGTCAGTTCGTGGACTGGCTGGATGTCCAGGACCCGGCCGTCCTGGAGAAGCTGCGGACGCTGGACGTCGGGCAGCAACCGGTGGGTGGCTGGAAGCAGTTCCTCCAGGGTGCCGCCACGAACTCCGCCACGGACCCCGCGGACTCCCGTACGGGCTCTTCGGAGAGCGCCGGAAACGCCGCCTGAAATGCGGTTTTCCGCCCGTGAGGGGGGTGCGCGAGATCCCCGGAACGGACATGCGAAACTTTTCACATGAGTGCCGCCAGCCATGCCCCCCAGCGCTCGAACCGCACCCTTGCCCATATCCGTACGCGTAGTCGCGCCGCCCTGTTCACCGGCAGCGCCGTCGTCGCGGCTCTGGTCCTGTCCGCGTGCGGCTCCGGGGGCAAGTCCGGCGGGTCGGGCAACACGGGCTTCGTCACCGGCTCCGACGGCATCGCCACGGTCACGAAGGGCGAGCGGACACCGGCCCCCGATCTGTCCGGGAAGACCATCGACGGCAAGCAGCTCGACGTCGCCGACTACAAGGGCAAGGTCGTCGTGCTCAACGTCTGGGGCTCCTGGTGCGGTCCGTGCCGCCTGGAGGCGAAGAACTTCGTCAAGGTCTCCGAGGACGTCAAGGACCAGGGCGTACAGTTCGTCGGCATCAACACCCGCGACACCAGCACCACCCCCGCGGTCGCGTTCGAGAAGGCGCACGGGGTCACCTACCCGAGTCTGTACGACCCGACGGGCAAGCTCATGCTCCGCTTCAAGAAGGGCACGCTCAATCCGCAGCTGATCCCCTCCACGCTCATCATCGACCGGGAGGGAAAGGTCGCGGCGCGGGCACTGCAGGCGCTCAGCGAGGAGAAGCTGCGCGACATGCTCAAGCCGGTCCTCGCGGAGAAGTGACCTGACGTGCAACTCGCCGTAGCCACTGACCCGAACCAGACGGTCCTCAGCGGGGCCCTGCTGCTCGCCCTGCCGATCGCCGTGCTCGGCGGGCTCGTGTCCTTCTTCTCACCGTGCGTCCTGCCCCTCGTACCCGGCTATCTCTCGTACGTCACCGGCGTCAGCGGCACCGACCTCGCCGAAGCCCGGCGCGGGCGGATGGTCGCGGGTGCCTCGCTCTTCGTGCTCGGCTTCACCGCCGTGTTCGTCTCCGGCGGGGCGCTGTTCGGGTACTTCGGCCAGACGCTGCAGGAGCAGCAGGGCATCCTGTCCAAGGTGCTCGGTGTCCTCATGATCCTCATGGGCATCTTCTTCATGGGCCTCGTGCCCCGGCTCACCCAGCGCGAGTTCCGCTTCCACAAGCGGCCGGCCGTCGGGCTCGTGGGCGCCCCCTTCCTCGGCGCGCTCTTCGGGATCGGCTGGACGCCCTGCATCGGCCCGACCCTCGCCTCCGTGCAGGCGCTCGCCTTCAACGAGGGGAGCGCGGGGCGTGGGGCCATACTGACGGTCGCGTACTGCATCGGTCTGGGCGTGCCCTTCGTCCTCGCCGCGGTCGCCTTCCGCAAGGCGCTCGGCGCCTTCGGCTGGGTCAAGCGCCACTACGTGTGGGTGATGCGGATCGGCGGCGCCATGATGATCGTGACCGGGCTGCTGCTGCTGACCGGCGCGTGGGACCGCATCGTGCAGGAGATGCAGGTCTGGTCCGACGGCTTCACCGTAGGGGTCTGATCCATGAGCACGACACGGGACACTGACGTGCCGAACACCGATGTGCCGAACGCCGACGTGCGGAACGCCGACGTGCGGAACGACGAGAACGAGTCCGCCCAGGCGCGGGACGCGCGCGATCTCGGCGAAGCCGGGGCGCAGTTGTCCACCGCGCCCGTGGAGACGGCCGTGCCCGGCTCCTTCGGCGGTTCCCGCGCCCCCGGCGCCGCCGGGTGGCTGGCGTGGACCGGCCGCGAGGTCATCGGCTGGGCCCGCTGGTTCTGGCGGCAGCTCACCTCCATGCGGGTCGCGCTGATCCTGCTCTTCCTGCTCTCGCTCGGGGCGATCCCCGGGTCGCTGATCCCGCAGAGCGGGGTCGACGACATGAAGGTCGAGCAGTTCGCGAAGGACCACACCACGCTCGCTCCGGTGTACGAGAAGCTCGGGCTGTTCCACGTCTACAGCTCCGTGTGGTTCTCGGCGATCTACATCCTCCTGTTCGTCTCGCTCATCGGCTGCATCGTGCCTCGCACCTGGCAGTTCGTCGGCCAGCTGCGCAGCCGCCCGCCGGGCGCGCCCAGGCGGCTGACCCGGCTGCCCGCGTACACGACGTGGCGTACCGAGGCGCAGCCCGAGGAGGTCCGCGAGGCCGCGCTCGCGCTGCTGAAGAAGCGGCGCTTCCGCGCGCACACCGCCGGTGACGCCGTCGCCGCCGAGAAGGGCTACCTCCGTGAGGTCGGCAACCTCGTCTTCCACATCGCGCTGATCGTGATGCTGGTCGCCTTCGCCTGGGGCCAGCTGTTCAAGTCCGAGGGCAACAAGCTGATCATCGAGGGCGATGGGTTCGCCAACACCCTCACGCAGTACGACGACTTCAAGTCCGGCAGTCTCTTCGACCCCGACGATCTGGAGCCGTTCAGCTTCACCCTGAAGGACTTCAAGGGCACGTACGAGCGGACCGGGCCCAACCGGGGCACGCCGCGCATCTACGAGGCCGCCGTCACCTACAGCGCGGGTGCCGACGGCAAGGAGCAGTCGACCAAGATCAAGCCCAATGAGCCGCTGGACGTCGACGGCTCGAAGGTCTACCTCGTCAGCCACGGGTACGCCCCGGTCGTCACCGTCCGGGACGGCAAGGGCAACGTGGTCTTCCGCCAGCCCGTGCCGATGCTGCCGCTCGACTCCAACGTCACCTCCACCGGTGCGATCAAGGTCCTCGACGGTTACCAGAACGCCAAGGGCGTCAAGGAGCAGCTCGGCTTCAACGCCTTCTTCGTGCCGACCTTCGCCGGGGCGGGCAAGGGGCAGATGCTGTCCCAGTTCCCGTCGCTGGACTTCCCGGTGCTGGCGCTCTCCGCGTACCACGGCGACCTGGGCGTCGACTCGGGCCTCCCGCAGAGCGTGTACCAGCTCGACAAGACCAACATGAAGGAGTTCAAGGACTCCCAGGGCAACCTGCTCAAGCAGCGGCTCCTGCCCGGCGAGACCATGAAGCTTCCGAACGGTGCCGGCTCGATCACCTTCGAGAAGGGCATCAAGGAGTGGGGCGGCTTCCAGATCGCCCAGCAGCCCGGCAGCGGCTGGGCCCTGACCGGATCCCTGGCCGCCATCTTCGGCCTCGCCGCCTCCCTGTTCATCCAGCGCCGCCGCGTATGGGTGCGCGCGACCACGGGCGCGGACGGTGTCACGGTCGTCGAGATGGCCGGCCTCGGCCGCAGCGAGTCCGCGAAGGTCCCGGAGGAACTGGGCGAGTTGGCGGGCCTGCTGTACGACACGGCTGCCGGCGCTCCTGATCCGGAACACCCCACCCCCGACCCCCAAGCCGTACCTGCCGAAGGGGCTGAGACGAAGTGACTCTCGCCGCCGCAACCAACGAAAACCTCGCGAACATCAGCAACACGCTGATCTACTCCGCGATGGCCGTGTACACGCTGGCCTTCTTCGCGTACATCGCCGAATGGCTCTTCGGGAGCCGCAGCAAGGTCGCCCGCACGGCCGCGGCGCTGACCGCCAAGAGCGACGCGAGCGCGAAGGCGCCCGCGGTCACCGCGAAGACGGCGGGTGGCACCACCGTGCTGGAGCGGCCCAAGGTGGTGACGCGGTCCGTCGCCGGCGCACGGGACGTGCCAGACGGGCCCGGGGCGCACGGTGGGGACGAGCAGGGGGACCTCTACGGCCGTATCGCCGTATCCCTCACCGTGCTCGCCTTCCTCGTGGAGTTCGGCGGCGTGCTCGCCCGGGCGCTCTCGGTGGAGCGGGCGCCGTGGGGCAACATGTACGAGTTCAACATCACCTTCTCCACCGTCGCCGTGGGCGTGTACCTCACGCTGCTCGCGCTGAAGAAGAACGTCCGCTGGATGGGCCTCTTCCTGGTGACCACGGTCCTCCTCGATCTCGGTCTCGCCGTCACTGTCTTGTACACCGCCAGTGACCAGTTGGTTCCCGCCCTTCACTCGTACTGGCTGTACATCCACGTCTCCACCGCGATCCTGTGCGGCGCCGTCTTCTACGTGGGCGCGGTCAGCACGATCCTGTACCTCTTCAAGGACTCGTACGAGAACAAGCTGGCGAGCGGCGGCACGCCCGGCCGTTTCGCGACCTCCGTCCAGGAGCGGCTGCCCGCCTCGGCCTCCCTCGACAAGTTCGCGTACCGCGTGAACGCCGCCGTCTTCCCGCTGTGGACCTTCACGATCATCGCCGGCGCGATCTGGGCGGGCGACGCATGGGGCCGCTACTGGGGCTGGGACCCCAAGGAGACCTGGGCGTTCATCACCTGGGTCGCGTACGCCTGCTACCTGCACGCCCGCGCCACGGCCGGCTGGAAGGGCCGCAAGGCCGCGTACATCGCGCTCATCGCCTTCGCCTGCTGGCTGTTCAACTACTACGGCGTCAACATCTTCGTCTCCGGCAAGCACTCGTACGCCGGGGTCTGAAGCCTCGGTCCGCAGTCACGGGTTCTGAACCCCTCCTGTTCACCAGGGCCTGCCACCCTCGTACCGCCCGAGGCCGGTTCCATGTGACATGCGTCACGGGAACCGGCCTTCGTCGTACGGACAGGTGGGGGACGTGGAGACAAACAGGGGGGAACTCCGGGCGCGGATACGGGCCGGGGACGCGGAGGCGTTCGGCGCGCTCTTCGACGCGTACGCACGCTCCGTCTACAACCACGCGTTCCGGCTCACGGGCGACTGGTCGGCGGCCGAGGACATCGTGTCGCTGACGTTCCTGGAGGCGTGGCGGCTGCGGGAGCGCCTCGACGCGGAGGGCGGTTCGCCGCGGCCGTGGCTGCTCGGCGTCGCCACGAACGTGGCCCGTAACACGCGCCGGGCCGCCCGGCGGCACGCGGCGGCCGTGGCGCGCCTGCCGCCCGCCGGCGCCGTGCGCGACTTCGCCGACGAAGTCGCCGGGCGCATCGACGACTTGGAGTACCTCAGGGCCGTACGCGTCGCCGTCGACCGGCTGCGCCGGCCTGAGCGCGAAGTGCTCGCGTTGTGCGCGTGGGGCGGCCTCGACTATGCGGCCGCCGCGGCGGCGCTCGGGATTCCGGTCGGCACGGTGCGCTCCCGGTTGTCCCGGGCGCGCACCAAGCTCGCCGCGGAACTCGCCGCGGGGCGCGGACAGATGAGAGACGGCCACACGTCCGTGGCCGGGCCCACCCAGGAGGGGAACCAGTGAGCGAGATTCCCGAGAAGGACCTCCCGCCGGGCCGTCATCGCGTCCTGAGGGAGCACCTGATGCGTGAGATCAGCAACGAGACTCCGCCGCCGGCACGCGGGGCCGCCTGGCGCCGCCCCGCCTTCGTGGCCCCGGCGGTCGCGGCCGTTCTGTCGGTGGCCGTCGTCCTGGGTGTCGCGGTCACCCGCGATGCCCGGGACGGGAACCGGCCGAGGCCGGCGAAGGAGCGTCACCAGGCCGCGGCGGAGGTGCTGGAGCGGATCGCGAAGGCCGCCGAGAAGCGGCCCGGGCCCGAGGGCGTCCGGGACGACCAGTTCGTCTACATCAAGAGCCAGGACGACTACATGGAAGCCACCCACGACGACACGTGCCCCGTCCCCAGTCACGACCTCACGGACCGCGAGATCTGGAAGGCGGTCGACGGCAAGCGCTGGGGCCTGGACCGGTCGGAGTCGGGCCGGTACGAGGAGAAGATCAACCCCAAGTTCATGGCGAACGACAAGCCCCCCTCGGACTACCGGGAGGTGGAGGCGCTCCCCACCGACCCGGACGCCCTGTACGACTGGCTGCACAAGGGATCGAACCCGCGGGCCAGGAGCCACGACGCCGCCTTCCGGACGGCCACCACCATCCTCAGCGACAACATCGTCCCGCCCGAGGTGAGCGCCGCGCTCTTCCGGGCCGTCGCCAAGCTCCCCGGCGTGACCGTGGTCAAGGACGCCGAGGACGCCGAGGACGCCCTGGGGCGGGGCGGGGTGGCGATCGGCCGGACCGACAAGGACATGAAGGAGCGGACCGACTGGATCTTCGACGAGAAGACCCTCGAGTATCTGGGGGAGCGGCAGGTCTACGCGGGCAAAGCCACGAGCGGCCGCTGCGGGACGACCAAGCCCGGCGACCTCCTCACCTCCAAGGCCATCACCGAACGAGCGGTCGTCGACAAGGCGGGTGAGCAGCCGTAGAGGTGCGGCACGCGCGCGTGCGAGTGACGCTGGACCCATGAGTGAAGCCATCGAGCAGGGGTCCGGCGAGAGCCGGGGAGACACCCATACGCTCCACTTCACACTGCGGCTTCCCCAGCCTGTGGAGAACGTCTGGCCGGTACTGGCCGGCGCCGAGGGACTGCGGCGCTGGCTGGCCGCCGCCGAGCCGTTCGAGCCGCGACTCGGCGGGGCCGTCACGCTGCACGGGCTGGGCGCGGGACGCGTCACCGCGTGGGACGTGGAGAGGGTGGCCGAGTACACGGTGGACGTGCACGGCCGGATCCGCTTCCACCTGGAGCCCGCGGGGGAGCGGGGCACGACCCTGCGCTTCACCAACGAATTCGAGGGCGACGACGAGCGGCGCGCCCAGGCGACGGCCGACTGGCGGGACCGCTTCGAGCGCCTGGTCGCCGCGCTCCCCGCAGAAGCCGACGGCGGCTGAGGCTCAGCCGACCGTGATCGAGTCCAGTTTCTCGCGCAGGTACGTGTGCGAGTCCACGGGCCCGTACGCCACCCGCCCCACCGGTGCCGGTACCGACTCCACGAGCGTGCCCGGGGTGCACTCGCCGAAGTAGACCAGCGACATCAGCTCCTCGCCCGGGGCGTCGGCCGGCGGGGGCAGGACGCGGTGCCGGCCGGAGCGCCACCGGTCGCCGGTCCAACGGGCCATCAGATCCCCGACGTTGATGGTGAGCGCGTCCGGGTCGAAGGGCGCGTCCTCCCAGCCGCCCTCGTCCGTGAAGACCTGCAGCCCGCCCTTGCCGGCCTGCCGGTCCAGGATCGTGACCGTGCCGAAGTCGGTGTGCGGGCCGATACGGAACTGGCCCTCCTCGGCCTCGCCGATCACCTCCGCGCCCGGGTACCAGTTGATGTTGAAGCCGTACGTGGGATGGCCCATGTGACGGGTGAAGAAGTCCGGTTCCAGGCCGAGGGCTTCGCCGAGGAGAGCGAGGAGGTGGTTCTCCAACTCGGCCATCCGGGCCAGGTATTCCTCGCACAGCTCCCGGAGCTCGGGAACCTCCGCCGGCCAGACGTTGGGCGCGTACCACTCCGCGTTCACGACCGGGTCCTTGAAGGGCTCGTGCGTGGCGAACGTCAGCGACTCCTTCAGGTCCGGCGGCGTCCGGGTGCCCTCCGAGTAGCCGTTGGCCTCCGCGCCCGGGCCGAGCCAGCCGCGGCCGCCGACCTTCGCCGCGTACGGCTGCTTGGTCTCGGTGGGGAGGGTGAAGAAGGCGCGGGCGGCCGTGCGGATGCGGGTCCGCAGGGCCGGGTCCACGCCGTGACCGGTCACGAGGAGGAATCCGGCGCTCTGGAGGGCCTCGTCGACGGTACGGGCGATCGCCTGCCGTTCCGCCGCGCCGCCGGACAGCCAGGGGCGCAGGTCGATCGTCGGGATACGGGGCTCAGTCACCGATGTCCTCATTCCACAGTGCCGGATTCCTCTTGATGAAGTCGCGCATCATCTCGGTGCACTCGGGGTCGTCGAGGAGAAGGATCTCGACACCGTGCTCGGCGAGCCAGTCGTGCCCGCCGTGGAAGGTGGCGGCCTCCCCGACGACGACCCGCGAGATCCCGAACTGCCTGACGAGACCACTGCAGTACCAGCACGGCGAGAGGGTCGTCACCATCGTCGTACCCCGGTACGTACGCTGCCGCCCGGCATCGCGAAAAGCCGCCGTCTCCGCGTGCATGGACGGGTCGTCGTCCTGGACGCGCCGGTTGTGACCGCGCCCGAGCAGTGTGCCGTCAGCCCCGTACAGCGCCGCCCCGATGGGGATGCCGCCCTCGGCGAGTCCGGTCCGAGCCTCCGCCAGGGCGGTCCCGAGCCAGCTGCGTGCCTGCGCCTGATCCATGCCTCTCACTCTCCCTTTCGCCGACGCACCGGGGCAACGTGCGGGGTGGTCCGGGGGGTGCGGTGACCGCTGATAAATCAGTTGCCGAGAGGTACTTGGTGTCGCGTAGCTTGTTCGGCATGTGTGGCATCGCAGTGACCAGGACCCGCCGCTTCTAGCGGCGGCACTTTCGCGGACCGAAAGCATCCGCCGCTCCGGAGACCTCCAGCCGGGCGGCCCCTTCCGTGGTGCCCGGCTTCCCTTCGAAGCCGCGGAGATCCTGTGCGCACGCAGCGTCCTGGCCGTCATGAACTCGGCCAGAACTTCCTCATCGACCAGAGCGTCATCGACACCATCGTCGGCCTCGTGGCCCGTACGGACGGGCCGATCATCGAGATCGGCCCGGGCGACGGCGCGCTCACCCTGCCCCTGCAGCAGTTGGGCAGGCCCCTGACCGGCATCGAGATCGACGACCGGCGCGCGGCACGGCTGGCGCGCCGTACCCGCCCGTCGACCGTGATCGTCCACGCGGACTTCCTGCGGTTCTCCGTCCCCACCGCGCCGCATGTCCTGGTGGGCAACCTGCCCTTCCACGCGACGACCGCGATGCTCCGGCGCATCCTGCACGCCCCCGGCTGGACCGAGGCCGTACTGCTCGTGCAGTGGGAGGTCGCGCGCCGCCGGGCAGGGGTGGGCGGGGCGACCATGATGACTGCGCAGTGGTGGCCGTGGTTCGAGTTCCGGCTCGTGCGGCGCGTCCCCGCCGCGGCGTTCCGGCCGCGTCCCGGTGTCGACGGCGGCCTGATGACCGTGTCCCGCCGGGAACGGCCGCTGGTCGACCGCCGTGACCAGCGGCGCTACCAGGACTTCGTACAGCGGGTGTTCACCGGTCGAGGACGTGGCCTCCCGGACATCCTCACCGCTGCCGCGCCCGAGCTGTCACGGCAACGGATCCGGCGGTGGACGAGGCAGCACCGGATCCCTCCCACCGCCCTGCCCAAGAGCCTCACGGCGGATCAGTGGGCGGAGCTGTTCCGACTCCGGCCATGACGCCGGACCGCCCCGGAACACACCTGCGCCCCGATCCGCTCGGCCGGCCCTGCCGTCTCCGTACGCGTGTGCGCGTGCAGGCGCGTCAGTCCTTGCCGCCGTCCTCGTCCCGCTGACGCCGCTTCAGTTCCTCCTCGCGGCGGCGCAGATCGGCCTCCCAGTCCTCGAGCAGCCGCTCGTCGACCTTGTCGCCCGGAGCCTCCTCCGGCTCCGGTTCCGGCTCTGGCTCGGGTTCCTTGGAGGACTTCTCCTCCTTCAAGGACTTCAGGAACTCGGGGTTGTCGTCCGGCGCCACCCAGCCGCCCGGGCGTCCGCCCGCGGCGCGCCGGGCGGTGCGGTCCTTGCCCACGAGCAGCCAGGAGATGGACCCCACGAGCGGGAAGAGCAGCACGAGAATCGCCCAGAGCGGCTTCGGGATGTACCGGATCTCCTTCTCATCGGTGCTGATGCAGTCGATGAACGCGTAGATGCTGAGCGCCAGTGGCACCAGAACCATCAGCACCCTGAGCATGAGGATTCCCCTTGCGCGTCGCGGCGGGGGCCACCGGAACAGGCCCCGTTACCGGGCCAGGGTAACCGGTACCGGATACTGGAACGCATGGCTTACGACGATCTTCGCTCCCTGCTCAGGGCGCTGGAGCGCGAGGGCGACCTCAAGCGCATCAAGGCCGAGGTCGACCCCTATCTGGAAGTCGGGGAAGTCGTCGACCGGGTGCAGAAGGCGGGCGGCCCGGCGCTGCTCTTCGAGAACGTGCGCGGGTCCGCGATGCCGCTCGCGATGAACGTCTTCGGCACCGACCGCCGCCTGCTCAAGGCGCTCGGCCTGAAGTCGTACGCCGAGATCACCGAGAAGATCGGCGGACTGCTCAGGCCCGAGCTGCCGCACGGGTTCGTCGGTGTGCGCGAGGCGTTCGGGAAGCTCGGCGCCATGACGCACGTACCGCCGAAGAAGGTGAAATCCGACAACGCGCCGGTCCAGGAGGTCGTGCTCCGCGGCGACGACGTCGACCTCGACACCCTGCCCGCGCTCTTCACCTGGCCGAAGGACGGCGGCTCCTTCTTCAACCTCGGGCTCACCCACACCAAGGACCCCGAGTCCGGCATCCGCAATCTCGGGCTCTATCGCCTGCAGCGCCACGACAAGCGCACCATCGGCATGCACTGGCAGATCCACAAGGACAGCCGGAACCACTACCAGGTGGCCGCGCGCAAGGGCGAGCGGCTGCCCGTCGCGATCGCCTTCGGGTGCCCGCCCGCCGTGACGTACGCCTCCACCGCGCCCCTGCCCGGCGACATCGACGAGTACCTCTTCGCCGGATTCATCCAGGGCAAGCGGATCGAGATGGTCGACTGCAAGACGGTGCCGCTCCAGGTGCCGGCTCAGGCAGAGGTCGTCCTGGAGGGGTGGCTGGAGCCGGGGGAGATGCTGCCGGAGGGCCCGTTCGGCGACCACACCGGCTTCTACACGCCGCAGGAGCCGTTCCCCGCCCTGACCATCGACTGCGTCACGATGCGAAAGCGCCCCCTGCTCCAGTCGATCGTGGTCGGCCGGCCGCCCACGGAGGACGGCCCCCTCGGCCGGGCGACCGAGCGCTTCTTCCTCCCGCTGCTGAAGATCATCGTGCCGGACATCGTGGACTATCACCTCCCCGAGGCGGGCGGATTCCACAACTGCGCGATCGTCGCGATCGACAAGAAGTACCCGAAGCACGCCCAGAAGGTGATGCACGCCGTCTGGGGCGCCCACATGATGTCCCTGACCAAGCTGATCGTGGTCGTCGACTCCGACTGCGACGTCCACGATCTGCACGAGGTCGCCTGGCGGGCGCTGGGCAACACGGACTACGCCCGTGACCTGACCGTCGTCGAAGGCCCGGTCGACCACCTCGACCACGCGTCCTACCAGCAGTTCTGGGGCGGCAAGGCAGGTATCGACGCGACGAGGAAGTGGCCCGAGGAGGGCTACACGCGAGACGGCGGCTGGCCCGACATGGTCCTGTCCGACCCGGAGACCGCGGCGATGGTCGACCGCCGCTGGAAGGAGTACGGACTCTCGTGAGCAGCGCATCAGCCGCGATCCCGCAGCCGGGGCGCACCAAGGCCTTCCTCCGCCTCGTCATGATCGAGCACTCCGTGTTCGCGCTCCCCTTCGCGTACATCGCCGCGCTGACCGCGATGTTCCAGCTGGACCGGAACATCCACTGGGGTCGGCTGCTCCTGGTCACCATCGCGATGGTCGGGCTGCGCACGTTCGCCATGGCAGCGAACCGGATCATCGACCGCGAGATCGACGCCCGCAATCCCCGTACGGCCCATCGCGAGCTGGTCACCGGCGCGATGAGCGTGAAGCACGCGTGGACGGGCTCGCTGGTCGCCCTCGTCTTCTTCCTCGGCGCCGCGGCCCTGCTCAATCCGCTGTGTCTCGCGCTCGCGCCCATCGCGGTGATCCCGATGGTCGTCTACCCGTACGGCAAGCGGTTCACGAACTTCCCGCAGGCCATCCTGGGTCTCGCCCAGGCGATGGGCCCCATCGGCGGCTGGCTGGCGATCACGGGTGAGTGGTCGTGGGACGCGGTGATCCTGGGCCTGGCGGTCGGTATCTGGATCGGCGGCTTCGACCTCATCTACGCCTGCCAGGACGTCGAGACGGACCGCGAGATCGGCGTGATGTCGGTACCGGCCCGCTTCGGTATCCCGGCAGCCGTCTGGGGCGCACGCGCCTGCCACACCGCCACGACGGCGCTGTTCGTCTGGTACGCCCTGACCACCGGCGCGGGCGTCTTCTTCTGGCTGGGCCTGGTGGTCGTCGCCGCCGCGTTCCTGTACGAGCACACGATCGTCCGCCCGAACGACCTGTCCCGGGTCAACCGGGCGTTCTTCAGCGTGAACGGGTTCATCGGGATCGCGCTGTTCGTGTGTGCCCTGCTCGATCTGCTCGTGCGCGGGCTGACGGTCTGAGGACCAGCAGCCGCCGGATAGGCTCGACATCATGAAGCCAGGACAGACGCAGCGCACGCCTTGGATCGTGGGGGTCTCCGGGGCATCCGGGACTCCGTACGCCGCTGCTGTGGTGCGTGCGCTTCTGGAGGCGGGGGAAGGCGTCGATCTGATCGTCAGCAGGGCGTCGCGGCTGACGCTGCTGGACGAGACGGGGATCAGTTTCCGGGACGCCCACTGGGACGAGGACCTCCGGGAGTGGCTGTCCCGGGGCGCCGACGGAAAGCCGGACACCTTCGACATCCAGGTCCAGGACGTACGGCACTGGAGTCCGGTCGACCTCGCGGCGGGGCCCTCCTCCGGCTCGTACCCCTCGAAGGGCATGCTCATCGTGCCCGCCTCCACGGCCTGTGTCGCCGGAGTCGCCCTCGGCCTCTCGAAAGACCTGCTGCAGCGCGCCGCGAGCGTCACGCTCAAGGAGGGCCGCAAGCTGGTCGTCACCGTTCGTGAGACCCCGCTGAACGGGCAGACGCTGCGGCATCTGGTGACGCTGGACGACGCGGGCGCGACCGTCCTGCCGGCTTCCCCGGCGTTCTACGCGGGGGCCACGCACATCCAGGACCTGGTGGACTTCGTCGCCGGGCGGGTGCTGGACGCGGCGGGCGTCGAGCACACGCTCTACCGCCGCTGGGAGGGCGAACTCGGCGGTGGCTCACGCCCCACGTGAGCAACTCGCACCACATCACCTGAGCAAGGCACACACGGATCAACTCGCACCACGGATCAACTCGCACCACCGACCGACTCGCACCACCGATCAAACCGCACCACCCCCTCATCACTTCAGGAACTTTTCAGCGGAAGGCTTTCGATCGCATGGACGCGGTGGACAGGCAGCTCATCCAGGCCCTCAGGGAGAACGGCCGGGCCTCCTATGCGGAGCTGGGACGCCTCGTCGGACTGTCGGGGCCCAGTGTCACCGACCGCATCAACCGCCTTGAGGCCGCCGGTGTCATCACCGGCTACCGAGCGACGGTCGACGCCGCCTCGCTCGGCCTCGGTGTCATCGCCCTGATCGGCATCTCGCTCTCCGACGCCGCCGACCACGAGGACGTGGCGCACCGGCTGAAGGACCTGAACGAGATCGAGGACTGCTGGTTCATCGCGGGCGACGACTCGTTCATGCTCAAGGTCCGGGCGCCGGACGTGGACGGTCTGGAGAAGACCATCCGGCGGCTGTCGGGGACGAAGGGCGTCTCTCGCACGCGTACCACCGTCGTGCTCTCCACGAAGTGGGAGAACCGGGTGGGTGAGCTGCCCGAAGAGCCCTAGGCACGCGAGCCGTATGGTTGACCGGGTTGTCGCACTGAGCGGGGACCAGGAGCAGGAAGAGGGAGAGGCATGGACGTCGGGCTCAAGCGCGAGCTGGAGGAGAAGGTAAGGGCGAGCGTTCGCCTGACCCGCGAGGACGGCATCGCGCTGTACGAGTCGGACGACCTGGCCTGGCTGGGCGGACTCGCGCACGAGGTGCGGACGAGGAAGAACGGCGACGTCGTGCACTTCAACGTCAACCGGCACCTCAATATGACGAACGTGTGCACGGCGTCGTGTGCGTACTGCTCGTTCCAGCGGAAGCCGGGCGAGAAGGACGCGTACACGATGCGCATCGAGGAGGCCGTCCGTCTCGCCAAGGCGATGGAGGGCGAGAACCTCACCGAGCTGCACATCGTCAACGGCCTGCACCCGAACCTGCCGTGGCGCTACTACCCGCGGTCGCTCTCCGAACTGAAGAAGGCGCTGCCGGACGTCTCCCTGAAGGCCTTCACGGCCACCGAGATCCACCACTTCGAGACGATCTCGGGCCTGTCGGCGTCGGAGATCCTGGACGAGCTGATCGAGGCGGGGCTGGAGTCGCT
>NZ_VCHX02000006.1 GCF_005768555.2 Streptomyces sporangiiformans | reverse complement strand
GGTGACGTTCTGCGAGATCTTCCCGCCGGACGACTTCCCGCTGTACTTCTACCGGCTGCCGAAGGCCCCTGACCTGGACATCAGCGCCGGCGAGCTGGATCTGGCCGCGGTGCGCGAGGCCCGCGTCTTCTGGGTCACCGGGACCGGGCTGAGCGAGGAACCGAGCCGCTCGGCCACCCTCGCAGCGCTCGCCCACCGGGCGAAGGCGGGGACGACGGTCTTCGACCTGGACTGGCGGCCGATGTTCTGGACCGACCCGTCCGAGGCGCGCGCGTACTACGCCGAGGCCCTGCGCCACACCACCGTCGCGGTCNTGGACCGACCCGTCCGAGGCGCGCGCGTACTACGCCGAGGCCCTGCGCCACACCACCGTCGCGGTCGGCAACGTCGAGGAGTGCGAGGTCGCCACCGGTGAGCGCGATCCCTATGCGGCGGCGAAGGCGCTGCTCGCGGCCGGGGTGGAGCTGGCGGTGGTGAAACAGGGACCGAAGGGTGTGCTGGCTGTCGCTCGTGACGGTTCGGCCGCTGAGATCGCGCCGGTTCCGGTGGAGGTCGTCAACGGCCTGGGCGCCGGTGACGCCTTCGGCGGGGCACTGTGCCACGGTCTGCTGGCCGGCTGGGACACCCGCCGCACGGTCGCCTTCGCCAACGCCGCCGGCGCCATCGTCGCGGGCCGCCTGGCCTGCTCCGACGCCATGCCGACCCAGGCCGAGATCGACACGAAACTCCGGGAAGCATCCCTCGCCTCCACCGATCGAAAGGCATGACGACGTGCTGTCTGACAATGTGAGCCGGATCGTGGAGGCCCGGGTCAACGACCCCGGCGCCATCGCGGCGGCGGCCGCGCGGCGTGTGAAGGCCACCTCGCTGTTCGGCGAGCACGGCAAGACGATGATCATCGCCGCGGACCATCCCGCGCGTGGCGCCAACGGCGTCGGCGGCGACCCGACCGCCATGGCCGACCGCTTCGAACTCCTGGACCGGCTGTGCCTGGCCCTGGAGCGGCCCGGCGTGACCGGCGTACTCGGCACCGCGGACATCCTCGAAGATCTGCTGCTGCTCGGTGTCCTGGACGGCAAGAGCGTCTTCGGTTCCATGAACCGCGCCGGACTCGCCGGCTCGATCTTCGAGATCGACGACCGCTTCACCGGCTACGACGCCGAGACGCTCGCCGCGATGGGCTTCGACGGCGGCAAGATGCTCACCCGCATCGCCCTCCAGGACACCGCGACCCCGTCCGTGCTGGAGAACACCGCCCGCGCCGTCGATGAGCTGAATGACCGCCGGCTCATCGCGATGGTCGAGCCGTTCCTCTCCGCCTGGCAGGACGGGAAGATCCGCAACGACCTCTCCCCCGACGCCGTCATCAAGTCGATCACCATCGCCTCGGGGCTGGGCCGGCGCACCGCTTATACGTGGCTGAAGTTGCCGGTCGTCGATGACATGGAGCGTGTGCTTGCCTCCTCCACGCTGCCGGCGCTGCTGCTGGGCGGCGAGGTCACCGACCCCGACGCGGCCTTCGCCTCCTGGGGCAAGGCCCTCAAACAGCCCACCGCGCAGGGCCTGGTCGTGGGCCGCTCCCTGCTCTACCCCGCAGGCGGCGACGTCGCCGGCGCCGTGGACCGGGCGGTGAGCCTGCTGTGAGCGACACCAGCAAATACCACCTGCCTAAGGGGACTTCGGCCGACGGCCCGTACGACCTCGTCGTCACCCCGGAGTCGGCGGGCTGGGGCTACTCCGGGCTCAGGATCCTGACCCTGGCTCCGGGCCAGGCGCACCCGCTGAGCACCGGAGAGTCCGAGTTCCTGGTCCTGCCCTTGGAGGGCGGCTGCACCGTCACCGTCGACGGGCAGACCTTCGAACTCGACGGCCGAACAGGCGTGTTCGCCTCCGCCACCGACTTCGCGTATGTGCCGCGCGAGTCGGAGGCCCTGATCAGCAGCGCGCACGGCGGGACGTACGCGCTGCCCTCCGCCCGTACCGAGCGGAGCTCACTCTCCGCCCGGTACGGGCACAAGGAGGACGTGCCTGTCGAGCTGCGCGGCGCCGGGTCCTGCTCTCGCCAGGTCAACAACTACTGCCTGCCGGGCACGTTCGAGGCCGAGCAGCTGCTGGTGTGTGAGGTGCTCACCCCGGGCGGCAACTGGTCCTCCTACCCGCCCCACAAACACGACAAGGCACGTCCCGGGGCGGAGTCCGAGTTGGAGGAGATCTACTACTTCCAGGTCGCGGGGGAGGGCGGCTTCGCCTACCAGCGGGTGTATGGCACCCCGGAGCGGCCGATCGACGTGCTCGCCGAGGTCCGCTCCGGTGACACCGTCCTGATCCCGCACGGCTGGCACGGCCCCTCCATCGCCGCACCCGGCTACGACCTGTACTACCTCAACGTCATGGCCGGTCCGGGGCAGGACCGTGCCTGGCTGATCTGCGACGACCCCGCGCACGGGTGGGTCCGCGGGACCTGGGAGTCCCAGGACGTCGACGACCGGCTTCCCTTCGAAGGGCTCAACGAACAATGAAGACCGTCCGACTCACTACCGCCCAGGCCCTCGTCCGTTTCCTGGCCCACCAGTACAGCGAGCGCGACGGCCAGGAGCAGCGGCTGATTCCCGGGGTGTGGGGGATTTTCGGGCACGGCAACGTGGCCGGGATCGGGCAGGCGCTGCTGCAGGCCGCGGTCACTGATGAGGCCGATCTGCCGTACTACCTGGCCCGTAATGAGCAGGGCATGGTGCATGCGTCGGTGGCGTTCGCGAAGATGCGCGACCGGCTGGCGACCTTCGCCTGTACGGCCTCCACCGGCCCCGGCTCCACCAACATGATCACCGGTGCGGCGCTGGCCACCACCAACCGCATCCCTGTCCTGCTGCTGCCCTCCGACATGTTCGCCACCCGCGCCGCCGACCCGGTCCTGCAGCAGCTGGAGGACACCCGCGGCGGGGACGTCACCGTCAACGACGCCTTCCGCGCGGTCTCGAAGTACTTCGACCGCATCTGCCGGCCCGAGCAGCTGATCCCGGCCGC
>NZ_VCHX02000086.1 GCF_005768555.2 Streptomyces sporangiiformans | reverse complement strand
CCGGTCCCGGCCGGATGCAGGGCGGCCGCGGGCCGCATCGGGTTTTCCGGGTCTTGGCGCGGCGCTTTCGGTGCTCCTCCGAACCGCTCCTGACTCCTCCATCTGGCGCTCTGCCCCATGCCGCATTCCTGGGTGGTACGGGGTAATTTGTCCATGTTTTTGTCTGATTTTCACCTTCGATCTGCAGGGTGTGGGCCGAAGGGTGAAGGGCGAAGGGTGGACGATGCCCAGGACCTTGAACGTCCCGCTCGTCGGCGTCGAGGGGCGCGGCCTGCTGGTGGCGGGCCGTACGTCGGGGCGTACCGGCGGCCAGGGGTGGCTGGCACTCGTGGCGGGTGCCTTCGTGGTGGCGCAGTTGGTCCTGGTGCGCCCTGGTATGGGGCTCGGCTGGGACGAGACGGTGTACGTCAGCCAGGTCAGTACCCAGGCTCCGGCGTCGTTCTTCAGTGCGCCGCGCGCCCGCGGCGTCTCCCTGCTGGCCGCGCCCATCACCTCGTGGTCGTCGTCCACGGAGTTGTTGCGGGTCTATCTGGCGCTGCTGTCCGGGCTCGGACTGTTTCTGGCGCTGCGTGTCTGGCGCGGGCTGTTCCCTGTTCGGGTGCTGGTTCTGGCGGGCGCGCTGTTCGCGACGCTGTGGGTGACCCTGTTCTACGGCCCGCAGGCCATGCCCAACTACTGGGTCGCGATCGGCGCCCTGGCGTGCGTGGGTTACTTCCTGCACGCCCGGGCGGACCGCTTCGACCTGATGGCGCTGTGGGGTGTGGGGGTGAGCGCGGCGCTGATCGCATGGATGCGGCCCACGGACGCGGTCTATGTCACCCTGCCGCTGCTGGTTCTGCCGCTGTGCGTCCGTCGCCGGGGCCGGTGGCGGCTGTGGGGGGCGCTCGTCGCGGGGCTGGTGGCCGGGGCGGGTCAGTGGGTCATCGAGGCGTTCGTCAGCTACGGCGGCCTGGCGCAGCGACTGGCCGACGCCTCCCGGATCCAGGGCGGGCTGGGATGGCACTTCGCCGTCGACGACCAGGCGCGCAGCCTGGTCGGCGACACGCTGTGCCGCCCGTGCGGCGGGGCGATGCCGCCCGTGGCGGTGATGGTCTGGTGGTTCGTCCTCCCTCTTGTCGCNGTGGCGGTGATGGTCTGGTGGTTCGTCCTCCCTCTTGTCGCCGCTCTCGGGCTGGTGATCGCCGTGCGGGCCCGGCGGACGGCCGGCACGCTGCTGCCCATCGCCTGCGCCGCGACGGCGGCCTTCCCCTATCTGTTCTTGATCGGATACGCCGCGCCCCGCTTCCTGCTGCCCACCTACGCGCTGTTGTCGCTCCCCGTCGCCGACGCGTTCGTCCACCTGGTCACCACTCCGAACCGAGTGCGGCGGCAGGTTGTCGTGCCGCTCGTGGTGCTCGCTCTCGCCGCGCATCTCGCGGTGCAGTACGTGGTGTTGGAGCGCACCGTGGACCGCAGCACCGCCGCCCGCAAGGGCTGGACCCGTACGGCAGCCGAACTGCACCGGCTCGGCGTACGGCCGCCCTGCCTGCTGACGGGGTACGAGGCCCTCCCGGTCGCCTTCTACGCCGGGTGTGCTTCCGGGCAGACCAACGGTCCCAACGGCAACACCACTCAGGCCGACATCGAACGGACCGCCCGACGGCTGCCGGTCGCCACCCTGACCACGCTGGGCGGACAGCCGCCCGCGTACGCCCGGACGTGGCAGCCCCACCGGATCGGGGAGCGGCGGATCTTTGTGGCTCCGGGGCAGGCGGCAGGCCAGGGCGGATGACCCGTCTCCGCGGTGGGCCCGGCGCTGGTGGCCCGCATCCTCCGTGGTCTCGCGCGCCGGCGGCGCGGGGCCGTGCGGGGCCGTGCGGGGCGCGTCTCCAGCGGGGAAGAGCTGGAGACGCGCCCCTGGGTGGGTCTCCGGCGGCGGGGCGCGCGGGCCGTCCCAAGCCGCCGCCCCGACGTCGCCGGAGGCCCTTCCGCCCGCCGCCCGTGGACGCTGTCCCGCCGCTCAGGGCGCCGTCCGAGGGCCGGGGCTCGGTGGACTACTCGCCGGGGTGGGTGAGTTCGATGTCGTGGTCGTCGATCCCGCCGCCGGGGACGGTCACACCCCTCGCCTTCGGCGGGTAGCCGGTCGCCATGACCGTGTACTCCCCGCTGTCCAGGTCGGAGAAGGCGTACGCCCCGTCGTGGCCGGTCGTCGTCGTGGCGACCACGTTGCCCGCCGCGTCGACCAGCGTGACCCGCGCGTCGCTCAGCGGCAGGCCCGCCCCGCGCACCCTGCCCCGCACATGGGCCCCGGCTCGGAGCTCGACCTCCACCCGCGTGACACCGGCGCCGCCGACCTCGACGGGCCGGGCCAGCGGACGGTGCTTGGGGGAGTTGACCGCGAGGGTCACCGTCCCCGGCACCAGGTCGGAGATGGTGAACTCGCCCAGGGCGTCGGTCTGCCCGGTGGCCAGGACGTCGCCGCGTACGTCGGTCACGATGACCACGGCCCCGGTGACCGGCGCCCCGCTGTCCGCGGACCGCACCGCACCGGTCAGGCCGCTGGTACCGCTCAGCAGGATGTCGTACGTCAGCGGCGCGTCGGCGACGACGACCGTGGACGCCTGCGGCTGGAAGCCGTCCGCGGCGGCGATCAGGACGTACGAACCGGCGCCCGGCGCGTCCACGCCGTACGAGCCGTCGCCGTGAGCGACCGACCGGCCCAGCTGTTGCCCTTCGAGCGAGATCAGCGTCACCGCGGCCCCGCCCACGGGCGTGCTCTCCGCACCGCGAACGTAGCCGGTGACCGGTGTCCCGCCGCCGGCGAACCCGCTCGTCCCATGGCGCTCGGCCGTCGTCACGGAGGCCGCCACCGGCTCCGGGCGGGCCCGGCCTGACCGCGGGGCGGCGACCGACGAGGCCGACACCCCCTTCTTCGTCTCCGGTTCGGCGGCGGTCATGGCCGGTGCGGCGGCGGCCTCGGCCGGAGGCGCGGACGGCTCCCCGGACTCGGTCGCCGCCGAGGCGGCCGCGAGCGGGCGCTGGCGCGGGATGAAGGCGGCGACCACGAAGGCGAGCAGCGCGGCGCCCGCACCGATGGCCAGCACGGTGCGGAAGCCGTCCTTGGAGGGGAGTGCGATCGTGCCGAAACGGGTCGTCATCTGGGCGAGGATGACGCCGGCGACCGCGCTGGCGGTCGACGTGCCGATGGACCGCATCAGGGTGTTGAGGCTGTTGGCGGCGCCCGTCTCGGACGGGGGGACGGCGCCCATGATCAACGAGGGCATCGCACCGTAGGTGAAGCCGATGCCGGCGCCGATGATGCAGGAGACCGTCACGAAGTGCCAGACCTCGTCCATCAGCACGATGTTCAGGCCGTAGCCGGCGGCCACGATCAGGGCGCCGATCATCAGGGTCACCTTCGGACCCTTGGCCTTCGAGACGGCGGCGGAGACCGGGGCCGTGGCCATCATCACCAGGCCGGACGGTGCCATGACCAGGCCTGCGACGAGCAGCGACTTGCCCAGGCCGTAACCGGTCGCTTCAGGCAACTGCAAGAGCTGTGGAAGGACGAGGGACATCGCGAACATGCCGAAGCCGAGCGCGATCGACGCCAGGTTGGTGACCAGCACCTGACGGCGCGCGGTGGTCCGCAGGTCGACCAGCGGCTCCTTGACCCGCAGCTCCCACCAGCCCCACACCAGCAGGACGACGACGGACGCCGCGAACAGACCGAGGGTCGTGTTGCTGCTCCAGCCCCAGTCGGCGCCCTTGGAGATCGCCAGCAGCAGCGACACCAGCCCCGCCGCCATGCCCGCGGCGCCCACCAGGTCGAAGCGGCCACCGGTACGCACCTTGGACTCCGGTACGAGGGTCAGTACGCACAGGAAGGCGAGGGCGCCCAGGCCGGCCGAGGCCCAGAACAGCATGTGCCAGTCGAAGTTGTCGGCGATGAGTGCGGCGGCGGGCAGGCCCAGGGCGCCGCCCACGCCGAGTGAGGCGCTCATCAGCGCGGTGGCGGAGCCGAGCCGTTCGGCGGGCAGCTCGTCGCGCATGATGCTGATGCCGAGCGGGATGACACCGGACGCCAGACCCTGCAGCGCGCGCCCGACGATCATGGGGGTCAGTGACTCGCTGAGGGCGGCCGTGACCGACCCGGCCACCAGCATGACGAGGCTGACCAGGAGCATGCGGCGCTTGCCGTACATGTCTCCGAGCCGGCCCATGACCGGGGTGGCGACGGCGGCGGCGAGCAGCGTGGCGGTGACGGCCCAGGCGGTGTCCGACGCCGGGGCGTTCAGGAGCTGGGGGAGCTCCGGGACCAGCGGGATCACCAGGGTCTGCATCAGCGCGACCACGATCCCGCCGAAGGCGAGGACCGCCACGACGGTGTTCGTCCGCGGCGGGCCGGACGTCCCGGTGCCGTCGGGTCGGGCGTGTGCGTGGGACATGGTCGAGCCTCCGTGTGGGCGGGCAGGTCTGTGCGACTCGGTCAAAGGTAAGTTAGTTGATTAAGTTAAGCAAGTCGCATCGAAGGGTGGGGGTCGGAGGCGGAGGGTCGGAGGTGGGGGTTCGGAGGGCTCGTACGTGTCGACGTACGTGGCGCCTGCCGCCTCCGCACGCGAGCGCAGCATGGTGTTGAGCTGCACCCCTGTGGTGACGCGGTCCTCCGCGGGCCCCGCGGCCCTGGGCGGCAGCGGCAGCCCAGGCCCGCGGAGGCGGACCGTGGCCTAGGAGTGGACCGATGCGGGCTCCGGGGCGGGCTCCTGAGAGGGCTCGGGCAGGTCGGCCGGGGGTGCGGTGGCGGAGGCCCGGTGGCTCAGGGCCTCACCCTCGACATCGACGCGGGGCAGCATCCGGTCCAGCCAGCGGGGCAGGTACCAGGCCTTGTCGCCGAGCAGGGCGAGGATCGCGGGCACGATCGCCATGCGGACCACGAAGGCGTCGAACAGGACCGCGATGGCCAGGCCGAAGCCGATCATCTTGATCATGGATTCGCCGGCGCCGATGAACCCGGCGAAGACCGCCATCATGATCAGCGCGGCGGCGACCACGACCCGGGCGCTGTACCGGAAGCCGGAGACGACTGCCTGGCCGGGCCGGTCCCCGTGGACGTACGCCTCCCGCATCCGGGAGACCAGGAAGACCTCGTAGTCCATCGCCAGACCGAAGACGATGCCCACCAGGAAGATCGGCATCAGGCTCATGATCGGGCCGGTCTGCTCCACGCCGAGGAGTTCGGCGCCGTGGCCCTGCTGGAAGACCAGCACGACCGCGCCGAGGGCGGCGAGGACCGAGAGCAGGAAGCCGAGCGCTGCCTTCAGGGGCACCAGGATCGAGCGGAAGACCAGCAGCAGGAGCACGACGGCCAGGCCGACCACGACCGCGAGGTAGGGGATCAGCGCGTTCTGGACCTTCTGGGCCACGTCGATGTTGACCGCGGTGGTGCCGGTGACCGAGAAGGTCGCCCCGGTGGTGGACTCCATCGCCGGGCGTTCGTCGCGGATGGCGGTGACCAGGTCCTTGGTCTTCTCGTCGGTGGGGCTGGTGGCCGGGACGGCGGAGAAGACGGCGGTGTCACCCGCCGGGTTGAACCGGGCCGGCGAGACGGAGACGACCCCCTCTGTGGCGCCGATCTTCTTGGTGATCGAGTCGACGGCGGCCTTGGGGTCCTTCGCGTGCTTGGCGTCGACGACGATGGCCAGGGGCCCGTTGAAGCCGGGGCCGAAGCCGTCGGCGAGGGCGTCGTAGGCGCGGCGCTCGGTGGTCGAGGTGGGCTTGGCCTCGTTGCCGGGCATGCCCAGCTGGAGGTTCGTCATCGGCAGGGCGATCACTCCCAGGCCCGCGATGCCGGCGAGGAGTACGGGGACGGGGCGGCGCAGGACGAAACGGGCCCAGCGGCTGCCTGCGTTGTTCTCGTCGCTCTTCCTGCTGCGCGGTGAACCCTTCCGGGTGGCGCGTGACAGTACGGCGTTGGGCCAGAAGCCGAGCAGGGCCGGGACCATGGTCAGTGAGATGAGGACGGCGACGACGACCGCGCCGGCGGCGGCCAGGCCCATCTTGGTGAGCATCGGGATGCCGACCACCGAGAGCCCGGCGAGCGCGATGACGACCGTGAGCCCGGCGAAGACGACCGCGGAGCCGGCGGTGCCGGCGGCGAGGCCCGCCGCCTCCTGTGGTGTGTGGCCCTTGGCGCGTTCCTCGCGGTAGCGGGAGACGACGAACAGGGCGTAGTCGATGCCGCACGCGAGCCCGAGCATGGTGGCCAGCGTGCCGGTCGTGGAGGACAGGCCGAAGGTGCTGGACAGGGCCAGGATGGAGGCCATGCTGATGCCGACGCCGAGGACGGCGATCAGCAGTGGGAGTCCGGCGGCGGCCAGGGAACCGAAGGTGATCAGCAGGACGACGGCCGCGATGGCGATGCCGATCGCTTCGGCCGCGCCGCCCGCCGAGGGCTGGGTGGCCAGCGCGTCCCCGCCGGCCTCGACGGTCAGACCCGCGTCCCGGGCCTCGTCGATGGCGTGTTCCAGATGGGTCTTGTCGGCGTCGGTGAGGTCGTCGGCCTGCACCTTGTAGGTGACGGTCGCGTAGGCGATCGTGCCGTCCTTGCTCACCGCCTTCGCCTGGAACGGGTCCACCGCGCCTGAGACCTGCGAGCCGTCGGCCGCCTCGTCCACGAGCTTCTCGATCGCCGCCCGGTTCTCGGTGGCGGTGACCTTCTGCCCGTCCGGGGCGACGAAGACGAGCTGGGCACTCGCGCCGTCGGCCGCGGAGCCGGGGAAGCGCTCCTCCATCAGGTCGAACGCCTTCTGGGACTCGATACCGGGCATCGTGAACCCGTCGTCGCCCGCCGCGGGCGCTTTGGCCGCGCCGAAGCCGACGGCGGCCAGCACCGCCACCCACAGCAAGGCGACGGGCCAGCGCCGCCGGAAGGCCACACGGCCCAGTCGATACAGGAAGGTAGCCATGACGGAGGTCTCCACATCTTGCGGTCTCGGGGACGCCCCAAGACTCCCGAGACCGGACCCTCCGCGTCGTCGTGCGCCTGCCGACAATCCCGGCTACTGAGAACGCAGTACGTCGCCCCTGTGCGCGTAGTACCAGCGACGCGACGGCGTCCTGCTGTCTCGCCCGTGAGGAGTACGAGGTGTACGAGGAGTACGTGGAGTACGTGGTTCCCGTCCGGGCGGCGCGTGCTGAGCCCCGCCACCACGATCCAGCGGCCCGCCGCCGACCCCGCCGACCCCGCCGACCGGGGTGCCGGTGTCCGGCACCCCGGTCAGCCGGGTTCTGATGGGTGACCTCACTTCCCCGTGGCCGGGATGCCGGGGCCGGTCGCGCGCGTGAAGGTGGTGAAGGTCGCGCCGCTGTCGAGCACGGTGTGGCCGGTGAGCTCCCAGCCGCGCGGATCGAAGGCGGCCTTGTGGGAGAAGAGCGGGATTCCGGCGCCGATGGTCAGTGGTGCCGTCTTGAGGATGACCTGGTCGATCTCGCCGTACAGGGCGCCGGCCAGTTCGGCGCCGCCTATCAGCCAGATGTCCTTGCCGTCCTCCTGCTTCAGCTGCCGCACCTTGTCCACAGGGTCGCCCGGGACCAGCTCGACAGCCGGGTCCGGGCTCTCGGTGAGGGTTCGGGAGAAGACCAGGTGGCGCAGGTGGGGGTAGGCATCGGTGATGCCGGCCTTGAGACCGATCTCGTAGCTGCGCCGCCCTTCCAGGACGGTGTCGAAGTGCGTGCCTTCCGCGGTGACGGATAACGCCGCCCGGGCGGGGGCAGGCAGGGTCTCCGGGTATTCCGCCGCGATGTGCCGGATGTAGTCCTCGGGGATCGGCCAGAAGCCGTCCGGACCCGTGGGGTCGGCGCCGTCCGGGCCCGCGATGAAACCGTCCAGGGTGGTGGCGATGTAGTACACGAGCTTTCGCATGCGGTGCTCTCTTTTCTTTGTCTGCACGATCCGGTCGGCACGGGGCCGTTCGGGCCGTGTGGGCCGTAGGGATGGGCGCGGGTAAGGCGCCAGGCGTCAGGCGTGGTCCGCCGCCGTCCACTCGACGAACTGGACGACGACCCCGTTGGGGTCGGTGACCTGGAACAGGCGTTCTCCCCAGGGCTCTTCACGCAGGGGCATCGTGATGTCGACGCCTTCGGAGCGCAGGCGTTTCTCCTCGGCTTCGAGGCCGGCATCGAGGGTGAAGGCGAGGATCAGGCCGCGGGCGCGCTGGTCTCGCTGTTCGGGGGGCAGGACGTCGATGCCCCGCCGGAGCAGGACGATGTCGACGGCGGCGTCGTCACGGGTGAGGGAGGCGAATCCGTCGGCCGCGGCCTGCTCCCGGTAGCCGAGGTGCTCGGTGAAGAAGGTGCGCGAGGCGGCGACGTCTTCGACCGTGAGGGAGACGGTGGAGGCGGTGATGGTCAAAGGGGTTCCTTTCCAGGCTGCGGGGCAGGGCGGGGCGAAGCGATGGACGGGGCGATGTTGCGTCCTGCGGAGCTCGGCGTTGGCGGCCGTCAGCGGGCGCCACGGCCCTCGACACGCTCCCGCGCCGCCGCCCTGAGATCGAGCCTTCGCATGCACTACTTCCCTTCAGGCTAAGTTTGCGTCGGTAGTAACTTTATCTCCAGGCGCTCCGTGCTGTAAACATATTTTTACTACGGGGGTAAGATTTTCCTCATGGAGACCAAGACGAACGCCGCAGCGGGCGCCACGACAGCGAGCGCCACCGCCCCGCTGGGCCTGCGAGAAGCCAAGAAGCAGGAGACGCGACAGCTGATCTCCGACCACGCGACACGGCTGTTCATCGAGCAGGGCTTCGAGAACACGACCATCGCCGAGATCGCCGCCGCCGCTCGCGTCGCGAAGAAGACGGTGACCAACTACTTCGCGCGCAAGGAGGACCTGGCCCTCGACCACCAGGACGAGTTCAGCGCCACGCTGGCGAGCGCCGTGGCCGCCCGACGCCCCGGCGAGTCCGCCCTCGCGGCGCTTCGCCGCGCCTTCGAGGCCGCCGTCGCGGCGCAGAACCCGGTCGCGGGATTCGCCGGCCCTGACTTCTCCCGCATGATCACCGACAGTCCCACCCTGTCGGCGTGCCTGCGCAGCCTGCACGACCGGCGCGAACAGGCGCTGGCCGAGGCCCTCGCCGAGGCCGTCGGCGCGCAGCCGGACGACATCACCGTCCGCACGGCCGCCGGGCTGCTCGGTGCCGTGCACCGCGTCCTGTTCCAACGCATCCAGGACCTGACCCTGGCCGGGGACACCAACGACGAGATCGCCGAGACCGTCGCGAAGGAAGCGGCTCGCGCCTTCGACCTTCTCCAACCGGCCCTCGACGACTACGCGACCGCCTGAGACTCGGCTCGCCGACGGCTCAGAGCGATCCAGCGCCCGCGCGGCGCGCCGCGCGCACATCACCCGGCCGCACCGCCTGAGGCCTGGCTGGTGGCGCGGCGTCGCCGAGCCCTGTCCGTCGATGCCAGGTGGACGATGTACGGCTGAGCGCCTGAGACGCGGATGCGCTGTATGTGCAGGGGGGTGAGGTCATGCCGCAGGGCGCCGGCCAGGGTGTCGGGGTCGGGCAGGAGGAGTACGGCTGTGCCGTCCGGGGCGAGGACGCGGCGCAGCTCCGTCCACCAGCGGGTGGGGTCGGCGGCGACGAGGCCGCGGGCGTGGGCCTGGCTGCCCCAGGGTGGGTTGCACAGGACGCGGTCGACTTCCCCGTCGGGGAGGGGGAGGCGGGCGGCGTCGGATCGGCGGATGCCGACGGGCAGGTCGACGGCGTTGGCGCGGGCCGCGGTGACCGCGTCGGGGGAGAGGTCGAAGCCGTGGAAGCGGGCTTCGGGCTGGGCGAGCGCGGCCTCGATCAGCAGGGTGCCGGCGCCGCAGCACGGGTCGAGCACGACGTGACCGGGGCGGATGTCGGCCATCGCGGCCATGGCGGCGGCCAGTGGCGGATGCAGGGTGCCCGGGATGGTGTGGCGCTTGTACGCGCGGCGATGCAGCGGGCGGTCGTTGATCCGCAGCATGAGCGTGGCCCGCGTGCCGTCCAGGGTCAGCCGCCATCCCCAGTGACCGGGCGGGGACGCGGCGCCCGTACGCCGGGAGTGGTAGGGGACGCCGAGCTGACGCGCCAGGGCCGGGCCGATGACGTCCTCGGCGTCGTACCGGCTGAAGGTGCGTCGGCCGAGGAAGGAGGCCGAGACGTCGATGCCGGTGAGGCGGTGCGGCGTCTTCGTCAGAGCGCGACGGAGGCTCAGGAGGCGGTCGGCGTCGGTGAGTTCGGCAAGCTCGGCAAGGGCGTGGAGGTCGTGCTTCGTCGTCCCGACGTCGGGTCGCTCGGCGGCGAACAGAAAGACGTCGTCCGCGGTACGGAGCTGCGGCGCGGGCCGGGACGTACGGAAGTGGACCTCGCGATGGCGCAGGTCGGTGACGACGCCTAGGCCGGATGACAGAACTTCGGCGGCGACCGCGGACTCCAGACCGCGGACGCAGCGCGCCACGAGGGGCGTGTGCATGGTGATTGTTCTTCTTCCACGTCAGCACTCGGGGCAGCGCTTCGCTGCCCCGCCTCGTCGGCGACGGGGGGCTCCTCGCTTCGCCGACGGCGCTTAACGCAGGTGGAAGAAGAACGTCATGGGCGACAGTCTAGGTCCTTACGCCGTCGGGCAGTTGGCGCGCATCCGCGACGACCACCGAGCACCGCACCACGGCAGGTCCGCGATCACCCCCTCCCCTGCCGGTCGCGTTGCCGGCTGCGGATCACCTGATTGCGTACATGGCGGGTCAGCGCGGTGGCGGCGGCGGTGAGGAACACGAAGCTGTAGAGGACCTGTACGACCGTGACCACCCGTGCCGCCTGTCCTTCCGGGGTGATGTCCCCGCCGACGGTGGCGAGGGTGACCGTGGTGTAGTACAGGGCGTCCGTCCGTGTCGCGAGGCCCCTGAACTCGCCGGGCTGCTTGGCGAGTGAGTAGTAGCCGGCCGAGAAGACGAGAACGGACAGGCACATCAGGAGCGGGATGACCACTCCGGGACGGGCCTGCGGTCGGTTCACGAGGACGTCCCGTACCTGACGCAGGAGCAGGAGGGCCACGAGAAGCAGCGCGAGGGCGAACACCGTCCAGCTCAGGGCGGGACGGTGGGGTCCCAGGGGGTCGAGCGGGAGCAGGAAGTACCCGGCGACCATGGCGGCCACGAGGCCGCCCTGGATCAGCCAAGGCCGCGTGACCTGCCATGGCGTAAGGGGGACGGGGCGGTCGTCCGGCCCGGCCTCCCGCGCCGTCACGGCGAGATCCCGCGGGCTCGCGCCTGGGCCATGGGTTCCTCCACAGGTCGCCCCTACGTTGCCCCCACCCCCTCCAGGCCTCCAGTGAAGGGCCGCCGTCCCGCCCGCGCACGCCGGGCCCAAGGCCCCGGGGGCACGGCGTGGGCACCGCTCACCCGAACGGCCCCACCCGCATGGCGGTGCGGGCGGCCCGGGCCGAGGCTCGAAACCCCGTGCGCGGACGACGTACGGGACGACGAACGGGAGTCCCCCCATGACCCGTGCGATACAGCAGCCCCGGACCCGCCCTTCCACGTCCCCCGGCTGGGTGACGGGCGGTGTCGTCTTCGCGGGCGTCCTCATGCTCTGCAACGGCGTGCTGGCCGTGCTCCAGGGCATCGCCGCGATCGCCGACGACGACAACGTGTACGGCGGTGTCGGCGACTACGTCTACCGGATCGGCCTCACCGGCTGGGGCTGGATCCACCTGGTCATCGGCGTCTGCGTCGCGATCACCGGGGCGGGCGTCCTCAGGGGCGCCGACTGGGCACGGTACGTCGGCATCCTCTTCGCCTCGCTGAGCCTGGTCGCCCAGTTCCTGTTCCTGCCGTACGCCCCGGTCTGGTCGGTGATCATGATCGCGATCGACCTGTTCGTGATCTGGGCCCTCGCCATGTACCGGCCGGGCACGGGCCGCGTGGCCGAGTTCTGAACCGGCGCGTTCTGAACCGACTTCTGAACCGACCTCTGGACCGATTTCTGAACCGGTGAGTCCCCCACGTCAGGGGGCTACGGCCTTCCTGAGGGTGCGCAGGCACAGGGTCAGGGCGGCGTGCTTTGGCGCTCCGTGGCTGCGGGCGTGCTCCCAGGCCGAGTACAGCAGGGACCACAGCACGTTCTGGACCCACTCGGCACTCATCTCGGGGTCGAGACTGCCTTCCGCGCGGCCGCGGTCGACGAGGCGCAGGAGCGCGGCGTCGGCGGCGGTCTCCTCCTCCCAGCCGTCCCAGTTCATGAACTGCGGTACGTCGAACATCAGCGTGAGGCGGTCGCCGAGTTCGAAGAACTCCTGGCAGAGCCGCTCCAGGGCGGTGGAGGCCGGGCCGTCGTCCAGCCGGGCGCGCTCGGTCGCCGCCGCGACCTTGTCCAGGATGTCCGCGCCGATGGCCGCCAGCAGATCGGACCGTTCGGGGAAGTAGCGGTGGACGGTGGTGCGTCCCACCCCGGCGGCCGCCGCGACATCGCCCAGCGACGCGGTCTGGTCGGTGGACAGGAGGGCGACGGCGGCGTCGAGGATCGCGCGCCGCGTCCGAGCGCGCGTCCCGGTCTCGGCCGCCGCGGTCTCGGCCACCGCCGCGCTGTCGTCTCGCATGGGCATACGGTACCCCGCCGTACCTGACTGAAATTCGCTTGCCCCTTATGGAACATCGATGTTCCACTCGCAGACATGGTCGTTCCCAAAACATCCTCGCAGGACGAGACGTTGCCCCGGCTGCGGATCCTGTGGTCGTTCGCCCGGCCGCACCGGCGCGCGCTGGTCCGGGCCCTGCTCCTGGCCCTGATGGGATCGGCGCTGGGGCTGGCCACGCCGATGGTCACGAAGTGGGTGCTCGACGCGCTGGGCGGATCGTCGTCGCTGAGCCGCCCCGTCGGCGGCCTCCTGGTTCTGCTCGTGGTCGGCAGTGCCGTCTCGTACCGGCAGTGGACCCTGCTCGGCTCGCTGGGGGAGCGCGTGGTCCTGGAGGCCCGCGAGTCGATGGTGCGGCGTTTCCTGCGGGCCACCGTGCCCGCCGTCACCCGGCGCCCGACCGGTGAGCTCGTCACCCGCGTCACCTCCGACACGGTGCTGCTGCGCGAGGCCGCAACCGGCGCTCTGGTGGGCCTGCTCAACGGGACGGTCATGCTGCTGGGAACCCTCGTCCTGATGGGCGTCCTGGACGTCGTGCTGCTCGGCACCACCCTGGCCGCGGTGGTGCTGATCGGCGTGCTGTTCGCGGTCCTGATGCCCGGGATCGCCACGGCTCAGCGGCAGGCACAAGAGCACATCGGGCAGCTGGGCGGCGTGCTGGAGGGCACGCTGCGCGCCATCCGGACCGTGAAGGTGAGCCGCGCCGAGGACCGTACGGCCGAGCGGATCGTGGCCGACGCGCGCGCATCGGCCGAGTACGGGGTCCGCGCGGTCCGCCGTGAGGCGCTGGCCTGGACGATCGCGGGGTCCAGCATACAGCTGGCGATCATCGCGATCCTGGGAGTGGGGGCCTGGCGGGTCGGCGAGGGGCACCTGGAGGTGTCCAGCCTGATCGCCTTCCTGCTGTACGCGTTCGGACTCATGGAACCGATCGGCGAGCTGAGCCAGAACGTCACCGCGCTGCAAGGCGGCATCGCCGCCGCGGAACGCATCCGGCAGACCGACGACCTGCAGACCGAGGACATCGCCCGCCCGGCACGTCCCGCGCGCCCCGTCGGCTCGGCAGTCCCGGCCGACCGGGACGACGCGCCCGTACTGGAACTGCGCGAGGTCACCGCGGCGTACGGCCCGGACGCCGAACCGGCGGTACAGGGCATCGAACTGGCCGTCCCCCGGCGCGGGCACACCGCGATCGTCGGGCCGTCCGGAGCGGGCAAGACGACTCTCTTCTCCCTGATCCTGCGCTTCCTGGAGCCGACGAAGGGCGAACTGCTCGTGGACGGCCGCCCGTACCGCGACCACACCCACGACGAGATCCGGGCCCGACTGGCGTACGTGGAGCAGGACACCCCGATCGTGCCCGGGACCATCCGCGACAACCTGCTGCTGTCCCGCCCCGACGCGACGGACGAGGAACTGCGCCGGGTCCTGCGGGACGTCCGGCTGGCAGAGAAGGTCGACGCCCTCGACGACGGCCTCGACACCTCCCTGTCCACCACGACCGTGTCGGGCGGCGAACGCCAGCGCATCGCCCTGGCCCGCGCCCTGTTGCGTACTCCCGACGTGCTGCTCCTGGACGAGGCGACCGCCCAGCTCGACGGGCTGACCGAGGCCGCCGTCCAGGACTGTGTCCGCTCCCGCGCCGGCACCGGTGCCGTGGTCACCATCGCTCACCGGCTGTCTACCGTGATCGACGCCGACACCATCGTGGTGATGGAGGCGGGCCGCATCCGCACCCGGGGCAGCCACGAGGAACTGCTGGCGACGGATGCCCTGTACCGCGAGCTGGTGGAGGCCCTGCGTATCGCAGGCGACACGGCGGTCGACACCGCAGCCGACATCGCAGCCGACACCGCGCCGGATCCGGAGGCCGTTTCCGGGACCCCGGTCCGTGGCTGAAAGAAGGGGTCCGGCTTTGTCCGGTCTTTTCCCCTCTCACCAGGCAACCAAGGCGCGCGTTCCCCGCTCTCACAGGTAGCTCTCAGATCGGCCCCGGGCGCGTGGGAGAGCCTCCGGATCCTCGGCCGGTCGTGGGCTGTCCAGTCCGATGCCACGGGACCGTGGCACTCGCAGACGAGGGAACCGATGACCAGTCAGTTACACCCCAGTCGCCTGAGACGTTCGGCGCTCGCCGCAGGAGCCGCGCTCACCGTCGTCGTCACCGGCGCCGGTGCCGCACCCGGCGCCGGAGCGGACCAGGCGAGCACTACCGGCAAGCCGAAGCTGAAGCTGATCGCCGCGTCGAACTCCGTGACGCTCGACCGCTGGAAGGGGGAACCCGGCGTCTATCTGGACCTCGGCACGTACGTCACGGTCGACGACGCTCCGCTGGAGTTCAAGGTCACCCGGAAGTCGTACAAGGACCCTGTCGTCGCCCAGCAGATCCTCCGCAACGGCACGACGACGCAGACCAAAAAACTGCCCGCCGGACTGGTGACGAACTTCTCCGGTCTGACGGGCTTCCTCGATGTGTCGATCAAGAACGCGGCCGGCGAGGAAGTGTCGAAGACCAGCGGGACGTTCTGCCCGAACAACGCCTCCGGGCGGATCCGGCCGGACGCCCCGGCGAAGTCGAAGTATCCGCAGAGCTGCTCCACCAACCCGTTCACGCTGGGCTCGGTGTGGGGCGTCGAGAAGGGCTGGGCGGCCAACTCCAGCACGGTCGCCTACGACGAGCCGGTGGAGCTGCCGGTGGGCGAGTACACGGCCAAGGTCTCGGTGGCCAAGAAGTACCGCGACCTGTTCGGCATCCCCGATGACCAGCCGACCATCAAGGTGACGGTGCGTGAGATGGGCGACGAGGGCGGCGAAGGCGCCGGGGGCGCGGCCCCCTCGCGCTCCTCCGCCCAGCACGGGGGCCACCAGGCCGCCGGGCAAGAGGCGAACGCCGCCCATCACTACGGTCCCCGTGGCGCCGACGCCCCCGTCCCGCCCGCCCTGTCGCACGCGCTCGAGGACCGCGGCATGGCCCACCACCTGGGCGACGGACCCGGCCACACCGACGGCTCGCGCATCGCTCCCGCGCTGAAGCCCAACGCCAAGCGGCCCAGCGGCCGTGCGGGTGTCGCCGCGAACGTGCCCAAGCCGGACCTGCGTTCGCTGCCCGCCTGGGACATCGCCATCACGGACGGCGAGGAGGGCGACGTGGCGGGCAAGGACTACCTCGCCTTCAGCGCCAACGTCTGGAACGCCGGTCCCGCCCCGCTCGTCGTGGACGGCTTCCGCAGTCCCGGCAAGGACCTGATGGACGCGTACCAGTACTTCTACGACGCGAACGGGAAGCAGATCGGGTACACGCCCACCGGCACCATGGAGTGGGACCCGCGGGAGGGCCACGAGCACTGGCACTTCACGGACTTCGCCAGCTACCGCCTGCTGAGCGAGGACCAGACCAAGGAGGTGCGCAGCGGCAAGGAGGCGTTCTGCCTGGCCAACACCGACGCCATCGACTACACGGTGAAGAACGCCAACTGGCACCCGGAGAACACCGATCTGTCGACCGCCTGCGGCCAGCAGAACTCGATCTCCGTCCGTGAGGTCCTCGACGTCGGCTCCGGCGACACGTACACCCAGTACCGTCCTGGCCAGTCCTTCGAGATCACCGACCTGCCGAACGGCACGTACTACATCCAGGTGATCGCCAACCCGGAGAAGCGGCTCCAGGAGACGAACACCGACAACAACGTCGCGCTCCGCAAGGTCGTCCTGGGCGGTGAGCCCGGCGCCCGTACGGTGACCGTGCCGCCGCACGACCTGATCGACGCCCCGTAGGAGACAACGGCGCCCCTGCGAACCGGCGTTTCCGCGCGGGTTCGCAGGGGCACTTCGGACGCCGGTCAGCCGCTGGGCGGGTCAGCCGCGTGGGCCGGTCAGCCGCCGCCGAGGCACACCACGAGCAGACAGAGCTCCGGCGACTGCGGTGTCGATGTCGGTGTCGGTGTGGGGCTCGTCTGAGACGTTCCCGAGTTCGAGCCGTTCTCGTTGTCGGCCGGGGGCGCGGGCGTCTGCTCCTCCGTCTCCGGCGCGGTGTCGGAGCTGTCGGGCTCCGTTCCACCGGAGGACTCGGGGGGCGTCTGGGCCTGCGGGGTCGACTTCGGCGCGGGACGGGCAGGAGCGGCGGCGTCCGTCGGAGCCTTCGTCGGCGTGGCGGGCAGGGCCTGCCGGCGCGGGGGGCTGCTCGCGCGCGACGGTTCGGAGGGAGTGCGCGAGGACCGGTGAGTGTCAGGTCGTGGCGACGACGGAAGGATGAGGTCCGGCGTCTGCTCCTCCGGGCCCTTGCCCGAGCGCTCCGGCGCGGTGGCCGCCTGTGCCTGGTCCGTGGACTGACGGTCCATGGTGGAGATGGTCAGACCGCCCCCGACGATCGCGACGGCGGTCGCCATCACGGCACGGCGCTTGTTCTTCTTCCACCGTGCCAGCTGGCGCCGCCGCGCCGCCCGCCCTCCTTGCGGTGCGGCCTGGCCGCCGAACGGGCCGGTGTGCGAGGCGTCGTACGCGCCGGTCTCGGCCGTGTCACCGGGAGAGCCGTCGTGCGCCGCGACCGGGGCCGGGTGGTGACGGCCGTCGGCGGCGGACGGGTCGATGTCCGGAGCGTAGGCGCCGCACCCGGGACACACCAGGGCGCCGTTGAGATGCCGACGGCACGAGGAGCAGTAGTCCATCTGTCGTCTTCCTGAGTTGACTGCGCCGACTCCCGCCCGGCCGTAGCCTGATCACGTTGGCACATGGAATCGAACTTTTCAGCCACGCTAACGAGCGTCTTGAAAGGCTTCGTGCAGTCCCTGTGAGACTCCTGCACAGATCCTCTGGACCCTGCATATGCCGGTACGCCCGGGGGACGCTCAGGCGGCTCTGCCGCCTCGCGTGCTTCGAGCCGACCGGTCCGCGCCGGCGCACTCAGTCGGAATCAGTCAAATCGGCCAGAATCAGCCAGAATCAGTCAGAACTGGAGCGGTCGGACGCTTCGTCCGCGGCGCGGCGGTACTCGGCGTTGATGCGCTGCGCCTCCTCCAGCTGGTCCTCAAGGATGACGATGCGGCAGGCGGCCTCGATCGGCGTGCCCTGGTCGACGAGCTCGCGGGCGCGAGCGGCGATCCGTAGCTGGTAGCGGGAGTACCGCCGGTGCCCGCCCTCGGAGCGGAGCGGAGTGATCAGACGGGCCTCGCCGATGGCACGGAGGAACCCCGGGGTGGTGCCGAGCATCTCGGCGGCCCGGCCCATCGTGTACGCGGGGTAGTCGTCGTCGTCCAGACGACCGCTGAGCGGAGTATCTGCTGTCATGTCACCTCGTTGTGCAACGCGTCGAGGGGCCCTGGTGCCGAACGGCACCAGGGCCCCGAAGGAAATTGAACACCATCTGTCGGCCCTACTGCTGTGCCGACCTTCTGTTTCCGCTGCCCGGCCCGGTAGAGGGGCGGGGGTGCGGGGATCGCGGCTGCTTGACCGGGGACCACCTTCCATTCCGGGGTCTTGCGGTACCCGGGCCGAATCCTTCTCGGGCCGGGCGATCCTGATGGCGTCTGCTCCCTCCGTTCTTTCCGTTCTTCGACCTTGTCTACGAGAGGAACCTTAGCTACACCGCGGATCAATGTCTACTCTGGCGAGCATAGATTTCGAGCTACCCGGGG
>NZ_VCHX02000085.1 GCF_005768555.2 Streptomyces sporangiiformans | reverse complement strand
GAATGCCGGTGTACAGCACGAACAGGATGCCCGACAGCACCTTGCGGTCGTCCAGACGCTTGCGCCCCGGGTGATCCGCACGGGGCGACACGACCGGCAGCAACGGCTCGATCCGCGCCCACAGCTCATCCGGCACAATCCATGGGAGCTGCTCACCCCTTCGCATGTGCAGGCCAACACTCCATCAGGCGCCAACATTCCAAGGGTGAAGGCGCGGCCTGTGCCGAGGTCTACCGTCGCGACACGTACCGCCTGATCACTGCCGGGCTGCGGGGCGGCAAGGGCAACCCCGAGACCGTCGCCGAGCACCCCAGGGTGTTCGCCACCTTCACCGCACCTGGCTTCGGCCCCGTCCATAACCGGCCCACCGACCGGCGCGGAACCGTCCACCCCTGCCGCTGCGGCGCGGTGCACGCCGAGGATGACGATGCTCTCGGCACGCCTCTGGACCCGGCAACGTAAGACTACGAAGCCGCAGTTCTGTGGAACGCACATGCCGGGATGCTTTGGCGGCGCTTCTCCATCTACCTGCGCCGGGAGGTCGCCAAGCGGGCCGGACTCACCCAGCGGGACTTCCCGAACGTCGCTCGCGTGTCCTTCGCCAAGGTCGCCGAGTACCAGAAGCGTGGCGCGGTCCACTTTCACGCCGTGATCCGTATCGACGGCCCGGAAGGCGGCCACAGCGCGCCCCCGAACTGGGCGACGGCCGAGCTGCTGACCGACGCGATTGGCGCTGCTGCCGCCAAAGCGACAGTCACCGGGCCCGTTGTCGACGGCCGGGCGCATGCCTTCGCCTTCGGCCGTCAGCTCGACATACGCCCGATCCGTTCGGCCGACTTCAACGGCTCGTCGGAACTGACGGAACGCGCGGTCGCGGCCTGCATCGCCAAGTACGCCACCAAGGGCGCCGAGACGGCGACCGGAACCCTGGACCGGCCGATCAAGTTCCTCGACGAGCTGGCGTACGCCCGCATCACCGACCACGCCCGGCGAATGATCCGCACTGCGTGACAGCTCGGCGGTCGCAAGGATCTGGCAGAGCTGAGGCTGAGGGCCTGGGCGCACATGCTCGGCTTCCGCGGCCACTTCTCCACCAAGACCCGCCGCTACTCCACCACCCTCGGCGCGCTCCGCGATGCCCGAGCCGAATGGCGGCGCGGCTCAAGCCCTCGCCGCGCTGCCCGACGACCAGCGGCCCGCCGAGCACGACCAGGAGGCGGATACGACGTACGTCCTCGCCCACTGGGTCTTCGCAGGGACTGGCCTGACCCGTGGCGAGGAGTGGCTGTCTGCCTCACTTGCCCCCGCCCTCGGAACGGAAGGAGAGCCGACCGCATGAACGACCGCTACCTGTCCGTCGACAAGGTCGTCGAGCTGCTGGGCACGACCGCCCGCTTTCCTCGGCGGCTGATCGAGGAGCGGCGCATCCGGTACGTGAAGGTCGGTCGGCACGTCCGCATCCCCGAGAGCGCCGTACGTGAGTACATCGCCTCTCGCACTGTTGGGCCGGTCGGGCTGCGCCGTACCGGACTGCGGAGGGTCGCCTGATGGCCAACAAGAAGGGCAGGCGTCGGCGCTTTGGTGCGGTGCGGCAGTACCGGTCCGGTCGTTGGACGGCGTCGTACCTCGCGCCGGACGGTGAGCGCGTCCGTGCCGAGGAGACCTTTGAGACCAAGAAGGATGCTGAGATCTGGCTCTCTCAGGCGGAGGCGGATCTCAGTCGCGGGGACTGGCGTTCTCCCGATGCCGGTGCCGTGAACTTCCGCGTCTACGCCGAGAAGTGGGTGGAAGAGCGGGAGTTGGCAGTACGCACGGTGGACCTGTACGAGCATCTTCTGCGGCTCCACCTTCTGCCGGCCTTCGGCGCGCTCGACCTGGACGAGATCACCGCTCCTCGCGTCCGTGAATGGCGGGCCGAGCGGCTGCGGGCGACTAGCGCCAAGACGACCGTTGCCAAGGCGTACCGGCTCCTCAAGGGCGTCATGGAAACGGCCGTTGATGACGACCTGATCAGCCGCAATCCGTGCCGGATCAAGGGCGCGGGCAAGGAAGCTGCGGCCGAG
>NZ_VCHX02000129.1:20203-262341 GCF_005768555.2 Streptomyces sporangiiformans | reverse complement strand
GGGGCGGAGCCCCCAGGTTGAGGATGGGACGGGTAGGGGCGGCGGGGGCGAAAAAAACGTCACCGAGGCTCAGGCGGCCGCTGCCGAGGCATGTTCGGCCGCGCCCCCGGCGGCAACGGCGTCCGCCCAGGCGGCGCCGCCTCCGCCCGCGGCCCCCCACCCCCCGCCGACTGAAGGGCCAACTGCGCGGACCTGGTCCGAAACTCGACCATCCACTCCGCCGTCTCCGCCCGCACCAGCTCCGTCACATCCTCCGAGAACCGCCGCAACACCCCAAGACACCGCTCGGCAGCCTCCCCGGCCGTCCCCTCCGTAGGCCCGAGAACCTCCCGCACACACTCCGAGGCCCAGTCGAACTGAAGCGTCTGCAGCCGCCGCTGTACGGCCTGAGCCGTGGCCACATCCCGCATCCAGCCCGACGTGACCCCGAAGAAACGGTCCACCCCGACACAGGCCACCCCGAGCAGCAGCCCCAGATACCCCCAGGGCGCGACCCCGCCCACCACCCCGGTGAGGTCGAGCAACGGAAGCGCGGCCCCGACGGCCGTACCCACGGTCGCCCCGGCCCGCAGCACCCGTGCCGCCCGCCGCTTCCAGACCCGGTCGCCGAGATACCAGGCCACCGTGGACAGTGCCCCCGACTCCACCCACCGGTACAGCTCGTGGAGCCGCTCGGCCGGCTCACCCCAGTCGCCGTGCGGAAAGGGCCGCCCCATCAGGTCGCCCGGGCCACCGTCACTCGGACTGTCTCTCCGGCCGTCACCCCGACTGTCTCTCCGGCCGTCACCCCGACTGTCACCTCGACCGTCCTGGGCCGACCCTTCGGGCTGCATCTCCGGCTGGCTCACCGACGCTCCTAATCGTGACGTTGCGTGACGGTATCCTGGCTCAGGGTGCTGACGCGCCCCACTCTTACTACCTCTCAATGGGTGGCGGCGGCCCTGGTTTCAGGGCTTTTCCGCTCGGATGTGGGCCGTGGTCAGGTATAGAACAACGCCCCACCTCACTCGAAAGAGTGGTGGGGCGACGGCGCTGTGGACCACGTAGGCTCGTGCCGAGGCGGGAAAACCCCGTCCAGACAGCCGTACGAACCAGGAGCTGATCGTGATTCCCGGTGGTGGCCAGCCCAATATGCAGCAGCTGCTCCAGCAGGCCCAGAAAATGCAGGAGGACCTGGCGAACGCGCAGGAAGAACTTGCGCGGACCGAGGTCGACGGCCAGGCGGGCGGCGGCCTGGTGAAGGCGACTGTGACCGGCTCCGGCGAACTGCGTGCTCTGAAGATCGATCCGAAGGCCGTCGATCCCGAGGACACCGAAACCCTCGCCGACCTCGTCGTCGCGGCGGTCCAGGCGGCGAACGAGAACGCGCAGGCCCTCCAGCAGCAGAAGCTCGGCCCGCTGGCCCAGGGGCTGGGCGGCGGCAGCGGTATCCCCGGCCTGCCGTTCTGATGGCGGCGGCGCCGGAGCCAGGGGCTTCGTCCCTCTGAATCGTCCGACCCGACCCGGCGTTCCCTTCTGAGTTCCCTTCTAAGAAGGCCGGGGGCCAACTACCGTACGTACCAAGAAAGCAAGCACGATCACGGTACGTACCGAGAGAGTGTGAACAGGAAGGCAATCCGTTGTACGAAGGCGTGGTCCAGGACCTCATCGACGAGTTGGGGCGGTTGCCCGGCGTCGGTCCCAAGAGCGCGCAGCGGATCGCCTTCCACATCCTGCAGGCCGAGCCGACCGACGTCCGTCGGCTCGCGCAGGCCCTGATGGAGGTCAAGGCCAAGGTCCGCTTCTGTGCCATGTGTGGAAACGTGGCGCAGGAGGAGCTGTGCAACATCTGCCGCGACAAGCGTCGCGATCCCGCGGTGATCTGCGTGGTGGAGGAGCCGAAGGACGTGGTCGCGATCGAGCGGACGCGTGAGTTCCGGGGCCGCTACCACGTCCTCGGCGGCGCGATCAGCCCGATCGAGGGCGTCGGCCCCGACGACCTGCGGATCAGAGAACTGCTGGCCCGCCTCGCGGACGGTACCGTCACGGAACTGATCCTGGCCACGGACCCGAATCTGGAGGGCGAGGCCACGGCCACGTATCTTGCTCGCATGATCAAACCCATGGGCCTCAAGGTGACGCGCCTGGCCAGTGGACTGCCGGTCGGCGGTGACCTCGAGTACGCCGACGAGGTCACCCTGGGCCGTGCCTTCGAAGGAAGGCGGCTGCTGGATGTCTGAACGCACTCCCGTGGATGTTCCCGAGGTACCTCACGAGGAAGGTCGGCTTCTAGATGTCTGACCCCACGCTGCACGCGACCGCTCAAGACCCTGGTGACTTCGCGGTCCAGATCGCGGACCAGGTCGAGAGCTTCCTCGTCGCCGTCACCGAGGTGGCCAAGGGCGACGAGCCGGACTCGGCCGTCCCCTTCCTGCTCCTGGAGGTCTCCCAGCTGATGCTGGCGGGCGGACGCCTGGGCGCCCACGAGGACATCGTCCCCGACGAACGGTACGAGCCGGACCTGGGCCCGGAGCCGGACGTGGACGAACTCCGCGAACGCCTGGCCCGCCTCCTGGACCCGATCGACGTCTACTCCGAGGTCTTCGACCCCTACGAGACCAGCAAGGGCCGGGTCCCCGCCCGTATCTCCGACGACCTGGCCGACGTCATCACCGACCTCCGCCACGGCATGGCCCACTACCGCGCGGGCCGCACCACCGAGGCCCTCTGGTGGTGGCAGTTCTCGTACTTCTCCAACTGGGGCTCCACCGCCTCGGCCACCCTCCGCGCCCTCCAGTCCCTGGTGGCCCATGTCAGGCTGAACCAGCCCCTGGAGGAGCTGAACGGCCTCGACACCGACCAGGACCTCAGCGAGGACGCCCTGGAGGAGGAGGCCGGCCAGGTCATGGCAGAGGAGATCGCGGGACCACTGGGACTGCGGACGGCCCAGTAGTCCCTGGTGCCCCGGCTTCGAGTCAAGCCAGCCCGGCCACCCCTTTCCCCAGCGTGATCGACCCCCCGGCCAGGGCGAGCAGCAGGACGAGGAGGCGGGCTCGTTTCTCCGGTACGTGTTCGGCGAGTGTCCTGCCGATCAGGGCGCCCGCGGCGAGCGCCGCCGAGGCGAGTGCCCAGAGGGGTGGGGACAGTCGCGGCACACCGTTGGACGCCACGGAGACGGCGTTGACGATGACGCTGTAGAACTGGGCGTTGGGGACGAACTCCCGTACCGACCAACCCGCGTTGAGGGCGTAGAGGGACACAGGGGGCCCGCCCACACCCGCCGCCGAGTTCATGAATCCTCCGGCGCCGCCCGCGACGACCGCCCCTCCGCCGCCGCGCAGAGCGGCCACGCGGGCGCCGCACATCACGAGCAGCACCGCCACGGTGACCAGCACGCCCATGCAGGCCAGCAGCGCGGGCTCGCACAACCGCCGGGCGACCCACGTCCCGGCCGGCACGGTGCACACGGCCGCGACGCACAGCGGGACCATGGCCTTGAGCCGCACCCTCCGCCAGCCGTTGGCCAGACCGACGACGCTGATGGCCCCCGCGGCGCAGTTGGCCAGGACGACACCTTCGGCGGGGCCGAGCACCAGCACGAGCGCGGGCACGGCGACGAGGGCGAAACCCATCCCGGTGAGCCACTGCACGCACCCGCCGAGCAGCACGATCCCCGCCAGCAGTGCGGTCCCTGCCAAGCCGCCCGTCACTGCCGCCCGCCCCCCGTCACCGCCATCGCCCGCGTCCGCGTCCGCGTCCGACACATGAGGCTCCCCTACCGGACCAGGGGCGTCCAGGGAGGTCCGGGCGCCGAGTCCGAAGCGTGATCGCACCATCGCCGAGCGTGAATTGGAGCGGCCTTGTACACCCCCTGTACGTCCGCTGCACCGCCCCTAACCAGCGTGAAGCGAGGCTGGAGTCACTTCCACCGCACAGGACGCGGAGGGAGCAACTCACCACGCTGACACTGGAGTTGCGATGACCCGCAAGACCCGCATACGCGCCGCTCTCGTCACCGCTGCTGCCGTGGCCACCACCGCCACGGTGACCGTCGGTGTCGGTATGGCCGACCAGAACGCCAAGGCCGAGTCCGCCAAGCCCACCAAGGCGCAGGTCGCCGCACTCTTCGACGGCTGGAACAGCGCCCTGCAGACCGGCGACGCGGAGAAGGTCGCCGACCTGTACGCGAGAGACGCCGTCCTCCTGCCCACCGTGTCCAACAAGGTGCGCAGCGACCGAGCCGGCATCGTCGACTACTTCCAGCACTTCCTGGAGAACAAGCCGGTCGGCAAGAAGGTCCAGACGATCGTCAACGTCCTCGACGGCAACTCCGCCATCGACGCCGGTGTGTACGAGTTCACGCTCACCGACCACGAGACCGGAGAGAAGCGCAAGGTCAAGGCCCGCTACACGTACGAGTACGAGAAGCGCGGCGGCGAGTGGCTGATCGTCAACCACCACTCGTCGGCGATGCCCGAGGGCTGATCGGCAGCCGGCCCCCGTCGTGCCGGGGCCGAGCCCGCCGGGCGGCTCCGTCAGTGCCCGCCCTGCGGCGCCGCCCGGAGGCTGATCGTCACGCACAGCCCGCCGCCGGGCGCGTCGCGCAGGGCCACGGTGCCGCCGTCGTCCGACACCAGTTGTCTGACGACGGCGAGCCCGAGGCCGGAGCCGGTGCGCCCGGTGAGCCCCTGACCGCGCCAGAAGCGGTCGAAGGCGCGGGACTTCTCGGCTTCCGACATGCCGGGCCCCATGTCCAGCACCGACAGCACCACCTGGTCGTCCTGGGGTCGCACCCTGACGGTGATCGTTCCGCCGTCCGGTGAGACCTCCAGGGCGTTGGAGAGCACGTTGTCCAGGACCTGGTCCAAATGACCGGGACTGGCCAGCACAAACAGCCGGCCGTCGACAACCCCCCTGAGCGTGATGGTGACGCCACGCTCGTCGGCGGCCGGCCTCCACACCGAGAAGCGTTCTTCGAGGACCTCCCTGAGCGGGAGCGGCTCCGCGGCCGTCACCTTGGCCTCGGCGCGGGCCAGTACCAGCAGGTCGTTGACGAGGCGGCTCATCCGGACGACTTCCGCGGTGGCCTGCTCGACGTCCTCCTTGACGAACTCGTCGTCCACGCCGTCCGCGATGTTGTCCAGCGACAACCGCAGGGCCGTGAGAGGAGTGCGGAGCTGGTGGGACGCGTCCGCCACGAAGATGCGCTGCGCGGACATCAGGGTGTCGAGGCGTTCGGCGCCCTGGTTGAGCGTGCGCGCCAGGGTCTGGGTCTCCTTGGGGCCCGTCACGGGGGAACGGGCCGTCAGGTCGCCGTCGCTGAACTTGCTCGCCATGTCGTTGAGCTGGCGCAGGGGGCGGGTCAGGCGGCGGGCCGCCCCGACACCGATCACGGCCGCCACGGCCAGCACGAGCACCGCGAGGATCGCCCGGAAGCCCCAGATACTCCACAGGCGGCTGGTCATGTCCCCGGTCGAGTACACGATCCGTACGGCGCCGACGACCGGTCCCTTGTCGTCCTTGCCGTCCGCCGCACGCTGGTGCGCGGGAACGGTGATCACCAGGTTCGGCCCCCAGATGAAGGGGGAGCCCCAGTCGGTCGTGGGCTTGCCCTTCTCCAGGGCCTTGGTCAGGGCGGCGTCCCGGTTCGGCGGCGTCAGGGATGTCACACAGCCGTCGGTGGCGGTCAGCTGGACCTCCCCGGGCGTCTTCTTGCCGTACGCCCTCGCCATCTCCCGCAGGGCCTGGCACGAGGAGTCGTTCTCGGTGCCCAGCAGCAACGCCATGGTGTTGGCCTCGCGCTCGACGGACAGTTCGGTGTCACCCCGCAGCTGGTCGGTGAGCGTGAAGGCCACCGGCACGGTGAACAGGGCGACGGCGACGGCGACGAGCAGGACGTAGCTGCGGACGAGCTGACGGATCATGAGGTGTTGCCGCCGCTGTCGCCGTCACCCTTGCCGCCGTTCTCGATGACGACGAGCCGGAAGCCGACCCCGCGTACCGCCTCGATGGCGATCACGTCGGCCAACTTCCGCCGCAGCGCCGCCACATGGACGTCCAGCGTCTTCGTCGGCCCGAACCAGTTCGCGTCCCAGACCGCTTCCATGATCTGCTCGCGCGACATCAGCGCGCCCGGCTCCTCGGTGAGGAAGGAGAGGAGGTCGTACTCCTTGGGGGTGAGGGCCACCTCTTCACCGTCCAGGCGTACGCGGGCCGCCTTGCGGTCGATGGTCAGGCGGGACCCGTAGCGGTCGGGGCCGCCGCCCGTGCCCGCCGGTGTCGCCGCCGCATCCGTACGCGGCTGTATGCGTCGCATCACGGCGCGTATCCGTGCGATGACCTCCCGCACGCCGAACGGCTTCGAGACGTAGTCGTCGGCGCCGAGCTCCAGGCCCACCACCCGGTCCGTCTCGTCACTGCGCGCGCTGATCACGATGATCGGCACATCACCGCGCTCGCGCAGTGCCTTGCAGACGTCGAGGCCGTCGGTGTCGGGCAGTCCGAGGTCGAGGAGTACGACGTCGTACGCGTCCTCGTGGGCCAGCGCCGCCCCGCCCGTGGTGACCCACGCCACCTCGAAGCTGTATCGCATCAGGCCACGCCGGAGCGACTGGGCGACCGGCTCGTCGTCTTCCACCAGGAGTACGCGCACAGGCGGAACCCTAGTACTTGAAGATTGTCGCTTCGGAGGGCCGGGTGTGACTCGGCGCACTTTGCGAGTGGGTCGTTGCTCAGAGGGCATGTGCGGTCATGGAGCGGCCGGACGCACCGGGCCGGAAGGAGGCTCGGTGAAGGGCCGGAGGATCAAGAGGATCGAGTCGTGAGCGGGACATCTCACGATGCGATATGACTCGGGTGGAATTCGGCCGCTCGTTAGACTGAGCCGACCGCAGTTGTGCGGTACGAGACGGATTGAGCGAGGAGCGCTTTCGTGGGCCTTGTCGTGCAGAAGTACGGAGGCTCCTCCGTAGCCGATGCCGAGGGCATCAAGCGTGTCGCCAAGCGCATCGTCGACGCCAAGAAGAACGGCCACCAAGTGGTCGTCGTGGTGTCGGCGATGGGTGACACGACGGATGAGTTGATCGATCTCGCCGAGCAGGTATCACCGATCCCTGCCGGGCGTGAGTTCGACATGCTGCTGACCGCCGGAGAGCGGATCTCCATGGCGCTGCTGGCGATGGCGATCAAAAACCTGGGCCACGAGGCCCAGAGCTTCACCGGCAGCCAGGCAGGCGTGATCACCGACTCGGTGCACAACAAAGCGCGGATCATCGATGTCACGCCGGGCCGGATCCGGACATCGGTCGACGAGGGCAACATCGCCATCGTCGCCGGTTTCCAGGGCGTCAGCCAGGACAAGAAGGACATCACCACCCTGGGGCGTGGCGGTTCCGACACCACGGCGGTCGCGCTGGCCGCGGCCCTCGACGCCGACGTCTGCGAGATCTACACGGATGTCGACGGTGTCTTCACCGCCGACCCCCGCGTGGTGAAGAAGGCCCGGAAGATCGACTGGATCTCCTTCGAGGACATGCTGGAGCTCGCCAGCTCCGGCTCCAAGGTGCTGCTCCACCGCTGTGTGGAGTACGCCCGCCGCTACAACATCCCGATCCACGTGCGCTCGTCCTTCTCGGGGCTGCAGGGCACCTGGGTCAGCAACGAGCCGATTCAGCAAGGGGACCAGAAGGTGGAGCAGGCCATCATCTCCGGTGTCGCTCACGACACCTCCGAGGCCAAGATCACGGTCGTCGGCGTCCCGGACAAGCCGGGCGAAGCCGCCGTCATCTTCCGCGCCATCGCCAATGCCGAGATCAACATCGACATGGTCGTGCAGAACGTGTCCGCCGCCTCCACTGGTCTGACGGACATCTCGTTCACGCTCCCGAAGACCGAGGGCCGCAAGGCCATCGACGCGCTGGAGAAGGCGAAGACGGCGATCGGCTTCGAGTCGCTGCGTTACGACGACCAGATCGGCAAGATCTCGCTGGTCGGCGCGGGCATGAAGACCAACCCCGGCGTCACGGCGGGCTTCTTCGAGGCGCTGTCCGACGCGGGCGTGAACATCGAGCTGATCTCGACCTCCGAGATCCGCATCTCCGTGGTCACCCGCGCCGACGACGTCAACGAAGCCGTCCGCGCCGTGCACAGCGCCTTCGGGCTCGACTCCGACAGCGACGAGGCCGTTGTCTACGGAGGCACCGGGCGATGACCGGACGACCGACGCTCGCGGTCGTGGGAGCGACCGGAGCCGTCGGCACGGTCATGCTCCAGATCCTGTCCCAGCGCGCGGACATCTGGGGCGAGATCCGCCTGATCGCCTCGCCGCGCTCGGCCGGCCGCAAGCTGGCCCTGCGCGGCGAGGAGGTCGAGGTCGTGCCCCTGACCGAGGCCGCCTTCGACGGCGTGGACGTCGCCATGTTCGACGTGCCGGACGAAGTGGCCGAGCGGTGGGCACCGATCGCCGCGTCCAAGGGCGTGGTCGTGATCGACAACTCCGGAGTCTTCCGGATGGACCCCGAAGTGCCGCTGGTCGTGCCGGAGGTCAATCCGCACACCGCCCGCGTCCGGCCGCGCGGCATCGTCTCCAACCCCAACTGCACCACTCTCTCCATGATCGTGGCCCTGGGCGCGTTGCACGCCGAGTTCGGGCTGCGCGAGCTGGTGGTGTCCTCGTACCAGGCGGTGAGCGGGGCCGGGCGCCGGGGCGTGGAGACCTTGCGGCAGCAGCTGTCGCTGGTCGCGGGTACGGAGCTGGGGACCACCCCCGGTGACGTACGCCGGGCCGTGGGGGACAACACCGGGCCGTTCCCGGAGCCGGTGGCGCTCAATGTGGTGCCGTGGGCCGGGACTCCGCGGGAGGACGGCTGGTCCTCGGAGGAGATGAAGGTGCGGGACGAGTCCCGCAAGATCCTCGGGCTGCCGGACCTGCGGGTCGCCGTCACCTGCGTCCGCGTGCCCGTCGTCACCACGCACTCGCTGACCGTCCATGCCCGCTTCGAACGTGAGGTCACCGTCGACCGGGCCCGCGAGATCCTCGCCACGGCGCCCGGGGTCGTGCTCGTCGACGATCCGGCCGCGGGGGAGTTCCCGACGCCGGTCGACGTGGTGGGCACGGATCCCACCTGGGTCGGGCGCGTACGGCGGGCGCTCGACGATCCGACGGCGCTCGAACTCTTCGTGTGCGGGGACAACCTGCGCAAGGGTGCCGCGCTGAACACGGCGCAGATCGCGGAGTTGGTGGCGGAGGAGTTCGCGTAGCCGCCGGGTGTGAAAACGGTCCTTTCTGAGGCGATGTGGGCCGGAAGGGGGAAATTTTCTGGCCCCGATCTGAATCGTTTGTAGGATCTGTGTGAGTTCTGTGGTCCGATCGCAGGTCCGGACCACTTGAATCGACGCCTCTGACGTTCGACGATTTTGCTCCCCGTTCTCCGCAACCATGCGGAGGGCGGGGAGCGTCTTTGCGGACGCCCTTCAGGGGGCGTTCGGACGCCACGGCGACATGGGGCATAAGGGATGAGCTGGTACGCATGACGGCATTTGACGCACGGTCAGGCACGCGGTCGCGCGCGCTGTCTGACGCAGGTGTGCGGTCTGACGCAAAAGTGATGCCTGTCGCGTACAACCCTGATGGGGGGATACATGTCCAACAGGCGTGGCAGAGGTACTCGAATTCACGGCGACGCGCGGCACAGCCCTGCGTCCGCCCCGCCGACCCCGCATGCCCGGCGCGTCCGGCGGCATGCCGGTGATCGCGCCCATGCCCGCAGCGCGGCCCGCCCGCATACCGAATCAGCGCGAGGGCGCTGACGACATCATGGCCGCGGGAACCACCGTCGACCATCTCACCGAGACCTACCGCGCCCACTACCGCTCGCTCCTGGGCCTCGCGGCACTCCTCCTCGACGACACCGCCTCCTGCGAGGACGTCGTGCAGGAGGCCTTCATCCGGGTGCACTCGGCGCGCAAGCGCGTGCGCGACCCGGAGAAGACGCTGGCGTATCTGCGCCAGACCGTCGTCAATCTCTCGCGGTCGGCCCTCCGGCGCCGCATCCTCGGTCTGAAGCTCCTCACGAAGCCGATGCCCGACATGGCGAGCGCTGAGGAGGGCGCGTACGACCAGCTGGAGCGCGACGCCCTGATCAAAGCCATGAAGGGGCTCCAGCGCCGCCAGCGCGAGGTCCTCGTCCTGCGCTACTTCGCGGACATGACCGAGGCCCAGGTCGCCGAGACGCTCGGCATATCGCTGGGCTCGGTGAAGGCCTACGGCTCGCGCGGCATCGCGGCCCTGCGCGTCGCCATGGGGGCGCCGGCATGAGCGGGCACGAGCGCGACGAGAACGAGTACGAGCGCGACAACACGCGCGACGAGCACCAGCACGACCATGAGCACGAGCACGACCATGAGCACGAGCACGACTACGCGCATGACCAGCACGCTGGGAACGGAACTGTGAACCACGGCCCCCCGCACAATCCGGGACCGGAGAAGTCGGAGAACGCAGGCCTGGAGGGCCTCGGACTCGAGTCCGACGAGCTGGCGCTGCGCAGACTGCTGCACCAGTCCGTGCAGGAGATCGAGCCCGCCGACGGCACTCTGGAGCATCTGCGGCGCGCCGTGCCGGCCCGGCGGGCGCGCAAGCGCCAGGCCGTCGTCGGCATGGCGGCCGCCGCGCTCTTCATCGGTACGGCGATTCCGGCCCTCGTGCACGTCTCGAACTCCTCCGGATCCGACGCCGACCCCTCCATCGCGGGCCACGGCACGCATACCCAGGGCTCGACCCAGGGCAAGAGCGGTGGCGGCGGCCAGGCCAGCTCCGGTGACACGTCGGACAAGTCCAAGGAGAAGGACAAGGACGACAAGAAGGAGACACCCGGCAAGGGCAAGGGAGAGAGCAGCGGGGCCACCGGCGGCGTGCAGCCGACCCCCTCGGCCGCGAACACGCCCGCCTGTACGGCCGCGCAGCTGAGCAACGCGGCGACCGTCGGCTCGGCGGACGCCGGCGGCGCCGTCTACGGCACGTTCCGGATCTCCAACGTCTCCGGCGTCAGCTGCACGGTCACCAGTGCGGGCTCCGTGACCGCGGCCCCGCAGGGCGCGGCGGACGCGTCCAAGATCCAGGTGGTCCAGCACACCGCGGGCGACGCGGCGACCGGACTGCCCGACCCGTCGACGGAACTCGCCTCGATGATCCTCCAGCCGGGGACGGCGTATCAGGTGCAGTTCGCCTGGGTGCCGTCGGAGACCTGTCCGACCACCCCTGACGACCCCTCGTCGCCCCAGCCGACGCCCACCGCCCCGACCACCGGCGGCGACAGCGGCGGTACGTCCTCGGAGGGCACCAGCGGCACAGCCCCGCAGCTCGCGACCGAGGGTGGCGTCCAGGACGGCAGCGTCGTGGTGTCGAACACGGCGGAGGGCGGCGGCCCCACGGCTTCGGCGAACGTGTCCAACGCCTGTGCGGGGACGGTGTACAAGACCGGGGTGTTGGCTGGTCAGTGACCGGCGGCGGCGGGCTCGTCGGCGGGCTCATGGGTGGGTTCGCCGGCCGGCTCCTCGGCAAGGCCGAGTTCCGTGTCCCGGGCGAACTCCACCTCCCGGCGCAGCAGCCTGAACCACATGAAGACCACGAAGCCCGCGAAGACGAACCACTCGCCGGTGTAGCCGAGGTTCTGGAACGCCTTCAGGTCCAGGCCCGTGTCCTGCGGTGCCGTCGCGGGTACCGCCTTCATCCCCGAGTCGGCCTTGGTGAGCGTGACCCAGGCGTCGTACACGTCGTACGGCACGAGGTTCACCAGCGACGCCGCGCTGATCGCGCCCGTCTGGCCGGCGGGGAGACCCCCGGCCGCGCTCACGCCGTTCGAGCCGGGGCTCTCGGACGCCTGCAGCGCGCCCGTCACGGTGACCTCGCCGGCCGGAGCGGCCGGGGCCTTCGCTGCGTCGGCGTCACCGGGCAGCCAGCCCCGGACCACGGGCAGCGCCTTGCCGCCGTCGGTACGCAGCATCGTCACGACGTAGTAGCCGCGCTTGCCGTCCAGCTCCCGGTCCGGCACGAGCAACTGCTTCCCGTAGCGGCCCGTCGCCGTGGTCTGCTTGCCCGACGTCTTCTTGTCCACGGGCAGCAGCTCGGCGAGGGGCCGGGCCGCTTCCCGTTTGCTCGATGACACCTGCTCGTTCGCCGCGCGGTGATCCGCGACGCGGTCCTCGAACCGCCCCAACTGCCATGACCCCATGAAGACGCAGAAGGGGATGGCCAGCAGCACGAAGACGTTGATCCCCCACCAGCGGGGCGTCAGCAGGAACCGGTACACAACCTCCACGGTACGGGGCCGTTGCCGGGGGCTTGGCCGAGGGGTGCCCTGGGCGCTGTCACTTCCCCAGGTGTCTGGCCGCGAAGTCCAGCTCCAGCCGTACCTGCTTGATCCGCTCGTCCACGACCAGTGATCCGTGCCCCGCGTCATAGCGGTACACCTCGTGGACCGCGCCGCGGGCGGCGAGCCGGGTCACGTAGTTCTCGACCTGACGGATGGGGCAGCGGGGGTCGTTGACACCGGCGGAGATGTGGACGGGGACCTTGACCGCGTCGACGTACGTCAGCGGGGACGACGCCTCGAAGCGCTCCGGGACCTCCTCCGGCGTGCCGCCGAGGAGCGTGCGGTCCATCGCCTTCAGGGCCTCCATCTCGTCGTGGTACGCCGTGACGTAGTCCGCGACCGGGACCGCCGCGATGCCGAGGGACCACAGGTCCGGCTGTGTGCCGAGGCCGAGGAGGGTGAGATATCCGCCCCAGGAGCCGCCGGTGAGGATCAGCCGGTCGGGGTCGGCGCCACCGGAGGTCACCGCCCACTCCCGGACGGCCGCGATGTCCTCCAGCTCGATCAGGCCGACGCGGTGCTTGAGCGCGTCCGTCCACTCCCGCCCGTATCCGGTCGATCCGCGGTAGTTGATCCGGATCACCATGTACCCGTGGTCCACCCACGCGGCCGGGCCCGCCGCGAAGGAGTCGCTGTCGTGCCAGGTCGGGCCGCCGTGGATGTCGAAGACGGTGGGGAAGGGACCCTCTCCCTCCGGCCGCTGGACGAGGGCGTGGATGGAGCCACCCGGACCCGTCACCCACACGTCCTCGACCGGCACCGACCCGGGCGACTTCATACCGGGCGGCTCGAGGACGACCTGGCCCGAGGTCGAGCGGATCACCGAGGGCTCGGCCGCCGACGACCACAGGTACTCCACGGTGCCGTCCGGGCGGGCCGTCGCCCCCGACACCGTGCCCTTCGGCGTGCGGATCCGCTCCAGCCGACGGGACGTGAGGTCGTACCGCCACAGCTCGCTGCGCGCCTCGTAGCTGTGCGCGACGAGCAGCGCGGAGCCGTCCGGATACCACTCGGCGCTCAGGTCGCCCGACAGCTCCTCGGTCAGCGCCAGGTCCGTCTCCTCGCCGGACGCCACGTCCCACACCATCGGCTCCCAGCGCCCTCGCCGCTGGTGCCCGACGAGCAGGCGCGTGTCACCGTCGACCGGAGCGAAGCCCAGCACCTCCAGGCCCAGTTCGACCGTGCCACCCTTTGTGTCGTCCAGCTCGGCGACCGTCGAACCGTCCATGCGCAGCACTCGCAGCGCCGAATGCATCGCGTCGCCGTGCTCGGTGTGCTCGATCGCGATCAGCGACCCGTCGTGCGAGAGATCGCCGACGCCGGCCGACTCCCGGTGCCGGTAGATCTCCACGGGATCCTCACCGGTCCGGGTGACGAAGAGCGTCGTACCGTCCTCGTCGGTCGACCGTCCGACGATCGCCGTACGCCCGTCCCGGGCGAGCGCGAGCCCGGCGGGATAGGACGGGGCGAGACCGGGAGCCGCGGCCTCGTCGGGGCCGGCCGAGGCGTCGCCCCCCGCGAAGGGCTGGCGCCTCCAGATCCCGAACTCGTCGCCGTCCTTGTCGTCGAACCACCAGACCCACTCGCCGTCGGGAGACAGCACTCCGTCCGTCGTGCCGTTGGGCCGGTCCGTGACCTGCCGCTGAGCGCCCGTCGCGCGATCCCACGCGTACAACTCGTACGTCCCCGTCGCGTTGGACACGAAGAGGGAGCGGTGCGGTGCGTCCTCCGCCCAGTCGGGCAGGGACACCCGCGGCGCCCGAAAGCGCTTCTCCCAGTCCGGCATGGTCTCGTCGTACGGATGCGGGGGAGTGCTCTCGTGTGGGGTGGTCACGTCGTCCGGGATGGCCCCGTTGCTCACAGTCATGGCCCCATACTGCCCGCCCGGGACGACAACGTGCCGACGAGGTCCCCAGCCTGTGGATAACTTCTCCGCGCGACTCCCGGGCGCAGCCGTCCGCCGCCGTCCGTCGGCAACCGGGTTTCTGTCTTCGCAGGTCAGATCCGGTTGTCAGTGGCGGACGGCATCATCGCGGCATGACTTCACTGACCGATCCGACGGCAGCGGACAACTCGCGATCATCAGAAGCGGACAAATCCCATCAATCAGTGGAACTGCGCAAGACGGTCGAGCGGTACTGGGCCGCGGCCGAGGCCCGTGACTGGGCGGCCTTCGCGGACACGCTCGCGGAGGACGTGGTCTACACCCTGTCCCAGACGCGCGAGCGCATCCGCGGGCGGGAGAAGTACGTCCAGTTCAACCGGGAGTATCCCGGCGACTGGCGCCTGCGGATCGAGCGCATAGTCGCCGAGCCCGGGCACGTGGTCACCTGGGTCCACTTCACGGTGGGCCTGGAGGAGATGTACGGCATCTCGTTCTTCACGGAGGACGGTGAGGGCCGCATCCTGTCGGTCACGGACTTCTGGCCCGAGCCGTACGAACCTCCGGCGGGGCGGGAGCACTTGGTGGAGCGTTACTGACGCTCCACCAAGTGCCCCCCGTCCCCGACCTCTCTACGTGCCCGTATGCTCCCGGCGCCGACGCCCCAGCAGCTCCGCCAGGCCGCGGCGGGTGGCGGCCAGGACCACCCGGTCACCGGGGCCCAGTACCCGGCTGGGAGGCAAGTCCCACACCAGCCCAGGTGGCCGTTCGGGAGTGTCCGGCGCGGGTTCGGTGGTGAGGTCGGACCGGCGTTCACCGGGGACGGTCGTGTCCAGCGCGACGACCCGCCACGCACCCGCGCGGAACGCCTCGGCGACCGTACGGCCGTCCAGGTGCGGGTGCCCGGCGACGTCCAGAGCCGCGAAGAGCAGCACGCGGCGCTCGACGGGTATCGCGCCCAGGATCTGCCGGCCCATCATCGCTCCGGCGAAGGCGGGCGCCGCCAGGTGCGAGACGCTGCGGCTGCGGGTGAGCGCGTAGGGGTGGGCCGCGCGCAGGGTGCGGTAGACGGCGGTGGCGAAGTCGTCGTCGTACAGCCGCAGGACGACGCGCAGATCGGGGCGCACCGTCCGGGCGTACAGCGAGGCTTCGAGGTTGGTGGTGTCCGCGCTGGTCAGGGCGAGCAGTGCGTGCGCCCGGTGGATCTTGGCGGCTTCCAGGACGCCCTCCTGCGTCACGTCGCCGAGGATGACGGGCACGCGCAGCCGCCGCGCGGTCGCGAGTCCGCGTGCCTCGGGGTCCGCCTCGACGCACACGACCGGGGTACCGAGTTCGCGCAGGCGCGTGAGGACTCGCGTACCGATCTTGCCGAGTCCGAGCAGGACGACGTGGCCGGAGAGCCCGCGGGGCGGCCGGCGCAGCGCGGATCCGTTGCGGAAGGTGCCGAGGGCTTCGAGGACGGCGGCGAGCAGCACGGGCAGGAGCAGCAACCCGACGAGACCGGAGAGGAGTTGCAGAATCTGACGGCCGAGCGGGTCATCGAGCGCGGGCTCGTTGATCGCGAAGAGATCGAGCAGGGTCAGATAGGTGGCGTGCAGCGGATGGTCGCCGGTCGTGATCATCGAGGCGACCGCGAGCGCGACCACACAGCCCACCAGGCCGGCGAACGACCAGCGCAGGCGGCGGGAGAACAGGGTGCCGAAGGGCACGGTGGGCAGGACGCCGCTGCCCGTGGGGAGGGTGGGACCGGGATACGACACCGTTTCCAGGACGACGCTGCCGCGACTGGTCGCATCGGCCACGGAGAGTTCGTCGGGCAGGAGTTGGGGCCCGTGCTCGCCGCTGCTCTCGGAACCGTCCGCGCCCGCCGGGTCGTTGGCCGTCGCCGAGAGCAGGGCCAGGGTGCACAGGCCCGGGTCGACGGCCTGTCCGGGGCTCTGGGGCGGCCGTTCCGCGGCCCGCAGCATCAGCCCTTCCGTCTGCACGACCTTGGTGGTCCCTGCCACCGCGGTCGCGGCCAGTGCGGGCGCGGCGGTGTCGGCATCGGAGAGAACAGTGGTGGAGGCGTCGAAGAGACCGGACGACCGGGACTCGTCGGACGCGTCGCCGGACCCGGACCCGGATCCGGACCCTGCGCCCGCTCCGATCCCGGCTCCCGTCCCGGCCATGGCGAGGGCCGAGGCCTGGTCCAGGAGGGACTCCAGGTGCTGGCCCAGGCGGCGGTTGTAGAGCCGGATGACCAGGCGCAGCCGGGGGTTGAGACGGCGTGCGGTCAGCGCGGCGCGGATGTTGGTCTCGTCGTCGTCGTACACGAGTGCCAGCGCGGCCGCCCGCTCGACATCCGCCTCGGCGAGCACGGCCTCGGTCAGTTCGCCGGCCTCCAACACCCGTTCGGGCCGGGGTTCTTCACCGTCGGCCCGCCCCGCTGAGGCCTCGCCACCCCCGCTGTTGCTGTTGCTGCCGGCCGCCCAGGTCACCGCCGCCGACACCCGGTCGAGCAGCGCCGACGCCCGGGCCCGGCCGACGACCGGCGGCCGCACGGTCCGCTCGTCGGACGGCACGACCAGCGTCACCTGCTCCCCGTACACCCCACGCAATTCGGCCGATAACCGGTGTGCCAAGGCATCGTCCCCGCACACCACCATGTGCGCGGCCCCGTCACTGGACGCACTCTGATACGGAAGGCTCACCACACCGGCAAAGACTGCCTCACCAGCACGGCTGGTTCCAAAGCGCCCGCTGCGGTTCACCGTCGGACGACGACAGAAGCGAGGTCGTCGTCCGGGCCGGGCAGGCCTGTGGCCCGCCGCGGCACTCCCGCCGGCCCTGGCCGCCCGCTTCCCACCGCGCGTCGTGCGCGCGTTCGCATCCGCGTAGGTGTCACGATCCGGAACCGATGACGGTCCCTGACATGACATGCCCTCGCCGAAGTAGGCTGCGGAGCCCTAGACTCCGCCTCTCCGTGTCCGGAAAGGTGGCCTGTGTATGTGTTTGACATATGCCCCTGGTCGCCGCATCGCAGGGGAGTAATGCATGATCACCCTGACCGTCCCAGTCATGATCACCTTCGGGGTCTTTCTGATCGCGATGGTCATGATCGGGGTCGTGACGCATGGGGAGACGACCACTTTCGAGGACTTCACGGTCGGCGGCCGCAGGCTCACCGCCCCGGTGGCCGCCCTGTCCGCCGGAGCCAGCGACATGTCGGGTTGGCTGTTCCTGGGGTTGCCCGGCGCCGTGTACATGACCGGCGTCGGCGCCACCTGGATCGCCGTCGGCCTGATCATCGGCACGTATCTCAACTGGCGCCTCGTCGCACCTCGCTTGCGTACGTACACCGAGCTGGCCGGTAACGCCGTGACCCTGTCGGCATACTTCGAGGAACGCTTCGAGGACAGGACCAGGGTGCTCCGGATCCTCTCGGCTCTTGTCACGGTCGTGTTCTTCACCGTGTACGTGGCCAGCGGCCTGGTCGCCGGGGGACTCCTCTTCAACGAGATCTTCGGTGCCGACTTCGAGTCCGGACTCACCGTTTTCGCCGTAGTGATCGTCGTCTACACCATCCTCGGCGGCTTCCGGGCCGTGAGCCTCACGCACTCCATACAGGGCACGCTGATGGCCCTGGCGGCAGTCGCCCTCCCCGCGATCGGTCTCTGGCACATCGGCGGCTTCGACGCGCTGCAGGACGGGCTCACCGACAAGACTCCGGCACTGCTCGACCCCGGAACCGAGGCGTCCTTCGCCGACAACGCGTGGACGGCCGGCCAGCCGCTCGGTGCCGTCGCGATGATCTCGCTCTTGGCCTGGGGCCTCGGCTACTTCGGTCAGCCCCACATCCTGACCCGCTTCATGGGTATCCGCAGCACACGGGACATACCGCGGGCCCGCCGTCTGGGGGTGGCCTGGGTGATCGTCGTGCTGTCGGGTGCATCGCTCATCGGGCTCGCCGGGATCGCCGCGCTCGACGAGCCGCTCGAGAACCCGGAAACGGTGTTCATCGAACTCTCCACAAAGCTGGTCGATCCCTGGGTCGCGGGAATCCTGCTGGTGGCCGTGCTGGCCGCGATCAAATCCACGGTGGACAGCCAGCTGCTGGTCACGGCCACGTCCCTCGCCGAGGACTTCTACCGGGCGTTCCTCAACCGGCGGGCCTCCGACACATCGCTGCTGCTGGTCGGACGTCTGAGCGTGGTGGCCGTGGGCCTGGTCGCCTATGTGATCGCGCTGAGCGGCGGCGCCGTGCTCGACATCGTCGCGTACGCCTGGGCGGGATTCGGCGCGGCCTTCGGCCCGGTGATCCTCCTGTCGCTGTTCTGGCCGCGGATGACGGCGAGCGGGGCGATGGCCGGCATGGTGGCCGGTGCGCTCACCGTGCTCCTGTGGGACGACATCGACCCGCTCCTCGGGCCGCTGGAGACGGGCGTCTACGAGATGGTGCCCGGTGTCCTCGTCGCCACCACGGCGGCACTGATCTTCGGCAAGTACGTCGGACGTCCCCCGGCGCGCACCTGGTCCGGCAGCATGGAGCACGCCATGGCGGCACACCGCACGAACGAGCACGCCGCCACAGACCAGAGCGCGTCGGCGTACGGTACGGCGGCGTACGGCACAACGGGGCACGGTGCAACGAGCTACGGAGCACCGGGCTATGGCGCACCGGGTTACGGAACAACGGATCCCGGCGCAACGGGCTACGGAACAACGGATCCCGGCACAACCGGCTACGGCACTTCCCAGGGAGCGCCGCAGGGGCAGAACTGGTGGCGCTCGTAACCGCCATGGCCACGACTACGACTACGACTGACGCAACGGCGCAGACCTGTTCCGCCCGCTCGGCACGGCGGGCGGGGCACGGCCACAGACCTCACCCCTGGGTCGAGCGCCCGCAGGCGTGAGTGGGCACTTCCCGGTCGGGGCACCGGCCTGATCGGGGCCTACTCCGCCTGGTCAAAGGGCAGTTCCAGCATCCGAATGGCATTGCCCCGCAGCAGCTTGTACGTCACGTCGTCGGACAGGCCCGCCACATGCTCCGCCGCCACCTTCTTCGTTTCCGGCCACGTCGAGTCGACGTGCGGATAGTCGGTCTCGAACGTCGCGTTGTTCACGCCCACGGTCTCGATCGCCTCGATGCCGTGCTTGTCGCGGAAGAAGCAGCAGAAGATCTGCCGGTAGTAGTACGTCGAGGGCGGCTCGGGGATCAGATCCTTCACCCCGCCCCACGCCCGGTGCTCCTCCCACACGTCGTCGGCGCGCTCCAGGGCGTACGGAATCCAGCCCATCTGCCCCTCGCTGTACGCCAGTTTGAGGCGGGGGAACTTCACCAGCACCCCGGAGAAGAGGAAGTCCATCATCGACGCCATGGCGTTGTTGAAGCTCAGTGACGCCTGGACGGCCGGCGGTGCGTCCGGCGACGCGGCGGGCATCTGCGACGACGACCCGATGTGCATGTTGACCACGGTCCCGGTTTCCTGGCACGCCGCGAAGAACGGATCCCAGTAGCCGGAGTGGATCGACGGGAGCCCCAGATACGTCGGAATCTCGCTGAAGGTCACCGCCCGCACGCCCCGGGCCGCGTTGCGCCTGATCTCCGCGACCGCGAGTTCAACGTCCCACAGGGGGATCAGGCACAGCGGGATGAGCCGCCCTTCGCTGTCGCCGCACCACTCCTCGACCATCCAGTCGTTGTAGGCGCGGACGCACGCCAGCGCGACCTCCTTGTCCTTGGCCTCCGCGAAGGTCTGTCCACAGAACCGCGGGAACGTCGGGAAACAGAGCGAGGCCTCGACGTGGTTGAGGTCCATGTCCTCCAGGCGGGCCTTTGGGTCCCAGCAGCCTCGCCGCATCTGCTCGCGCGTAATGCCGTCGAGGGTCATCTCGTCTCGTGAGAACCCGACGGCCGCGATGATGCGCTTGTACGGGAAGATCTCGCCCTCGTACCTCCACCAGTCGGTGATCTGGCCGTTCGGGTCCGTGGTGAACCGGTACTTCCCTCCGACGTATTGAAGATCACCGATACCGGCGGTGAAGGGCTTCGGCCCCTGGTCGCGGTACTTGCCCGGAAGCCACGTCTCGAAGAGGTGCGCGGGCTCGATCACGTGATCGTCCACGCTGATGACCTTGGGCAGATCCTTGGTGCCGCTCTCGATGCTGACCACGCCTTACCCCCTGCTGCCTGCCGATTCACTGACCACGCATCTGACGGTCCATCAGATTCAGGCTATGGGACCCCTCCCTCGACAGCAAGGGCGAGAGGCCCCTTCACCTCTTGCGCTCTCGAACGACATCCGCTCAACTGACGAACCATCAGATTCTCGGGGAGGGAACAGGGATGCAGACGGTTTGGCTCAGCAGTGCCGAGTGGTTCGCGGTCCTGCGCATCGGCCTCGGCCTGTGGTGGCTGGAGAGCTGGCGCCACAAGGACAAGAAGCAATGGTTCACGGGAGGCGGCATCACCTGGGCAGGAGGCATTGCGGAGAAGCACCGATGGCCCTTCGTGCGGCTCGGCTTCGACCGCGTGGTCCGGCCGCGGCCTCGCCTGATGGCGTACGTCGTCGCCTACGCGGAACTGGCCCTCGGCCTCGGTCTCATCGCCGGTTTCCTCACGCCGATCGCCCTCGCCGGCGGACTCGTACTGAACCTGATCTATCTCGTGCTGATGATCCACGACTGGGCCGAGCAGGGGCAGAACCTCATGATGGCTCTGATCTCGGCCGTTGCGTTCTTCGGCATGAGCTGGCAGGCCTGGTCCCTGGACGACGCACTCGGTCTGTTTCTCTAGACCGCCCTGTCCCTGGATCGCCCTGTCCCTGGATCACCTTGTCCTGTGAGACGAGCGTCTCGGTGAATCCGTGCGTCGCAGGGGGTCGAGGCCGAGGGTGTGCGTTGGTAGCGTCGGCGTGTGCCGTGCCGACCGGTGCGGTGTGCCGCTCGATCGAGAGAGACCTCATGTCCCCGACGATCCGCAGGGCCGTGATCCCCGCCGCCGGACTGGGCTCCCGTCTGCTGCCCCTGACCAAGGCAGCCCCGAAGGAGATGCTCCCGGTCGGCGACAAGCCGGTGATCGAGCACACCGTGCGCGAGCTGGTGGACTCGGGCATCACCGACATCACCATCGTCGTCTCCGGCGGCAAGAGCCTGATCCAGGACCACTTCCGCCCCAACCCCGCCCTCGTCGCCCAGCTGCGCGAAGACGGCAAGACGGCGTACGCGGACGCGGTGGAGGAGGTGGCCGAGCTCGCCCGCAAGGGCCACATCACCTACCTCGACCAGCACGGCCCGTACGGCAACGGCACGCCGGTGCTGAACGCCGCCCGCTCCTTCGGCGACGAGCCCGTGCTGGTGCTGTGGCCCGATGACGTGTTCGTGGCCGAGGTCCCCCGCGCCCAGCAGTTGATCCGCGCGTACGAGCAGACCGGCTGCCCGGTGCTGGCCCTGATGCCGATGGACCCCACCGACTCCCAGCGCTACGGCGTGCCCCTCGTCAAGGAAGACCTCGGCGACGGCCAGCTGCGCATCTCCGGCCTCGTCGAAAAGCCGAAGCCGACCGACGCGCCGTCCCCGTACGCGGCGATCGGCGGCTACGTCATCACCCCCGGCATCATCGACGAACTGCGCGAGCAGACCCGCCGCTGGTACGAGCACCGCGAGGGCGAGATCTATCTGACCGACGCCATCAACGCCTACGCCCGCGACCGGGCGGTGTACGGGCAGGTCATCCAGGGCCGCTGGTACGACACCGGCAACCCGGCCGACTACCTCGTGGCCCAGATGGCCCACGCCCTCGCCCACCCCGAGTACGGCCCCCTCCTGCGCGGCCTGGTCAACGAACTCACCCCCGACCGCCACGCCCCCGCTACGGACGGCACGGCCTGAGTGCCGGACGGTCAGGCTTTCTGGGAGTCCGCGGAGCTGCGAAGGTTCCTGAGCTCACTTCGCCCGGGCGAGATGCTTTCCGGAACGGTCGCGGCGATCGAGCGGTTCGGCGTGTTCGTGGCCCTGGACGAAGGCCCCGAGCACCCGGTCTTCCCCGGCGTCGGCTTCATCACGATCCCCGAACTGTCCTGGCGGCGCTTGGAAGCAGCCTCGGACGTGGTTCAGGTCGGACAGCGCGTTTCCTGCGAGTTCCTCCAGTTCGACACGTGGAACGGAGAGGCCAGACTGTCCCTGCGGGCATCGCAGCCGGACCCTTTCCAGGCGTTCGTCGACGGAATCGCGGTGGGCCGGACACTGCGGGGCAAGGTCACCAAGCTCGTCCCGTTCGGCGTCTTCGTTCAGGTCGCCGACGGGGTCGAGGGCCTGGTCCACCTTCGAGAGCTCACAGGGACGCCTTCGGAATCTCCAGAAGGCGTCGTCCAGGTCGGCGACGAGGTCACGGTCGTCGTCACCGAAATCGACCGAGAGCGACGCAGACTGGCCCTCTCACGGCGACAGGCCTCACCCGGCCTCCGGTGACTCCCGGGCACGGCCCTCACATGAGGTCTTGACGAGTGCGGGAGGGATCAATGGCTCAGTACCTGAAAGGTGTATTTCCTTGATGTGAGCCGCATGCACCCGCCCTTTTGAAAAATCCTTCGCAATTGGATGCTTGATGGCGGATGTTTTCCGGCAGCCATCGGAGGGTGAAATCCGGCCGCGCCGCGGCGTGTAATGAGCGCTTCCGCGTTCTTGGCAGGACATGGAAGGGCCCGATCGCTGGCGACGGGGGATGCACCAGCGATCGGGCTGACACCGAGCCTAACAAGGCTGCTCGTGCGGCGGGAGTCCACTGCTCGGTTGCGACGGGAGTTGTGTTCGGAATCACGCAACACTGTTCACAAGAGTGGAAACGGGAGAACCAGGCCTGGGCTTCGGAGAACCAGGCCCGGGCTTCGTTACTGACCGCAAGGAGGCCCGCACGAAAGGCGAGGAAGATGCTCGTGCCATTTCTCCGGGGTTGACGCCAGAAATTTCCCGTCTTGGCGCTGGGACTCATCGATTGACCGATGGGAGCGGGCTCGGACGGGTTCGCGACGTCCCAGAGCCGGAGCGTGTTGTCCGGCTCCCGCCACCGAGCTCATGCATCCCTCAGGCCCGCCAGCGCGCCTTCGCGGCGCGCCGCGCCAACGAGTCGAAGGCCACCGCGGTGAGCAGCACGCCACCGGTGATCATGAACTGGACCGAGGGCTCGACTCTCAGCAGCGCCATGCCCGAGGCGATCGACTGGATGATGAGCACCCCCAGCAGGGCGGACCAGGTCGAGCCACGTCCGCCGAACACGCTGGTGCCACCGATGACGGCAGCGGCGATGGCGCTGATCAGCAGCATGCCCGAGCCCGGCACCTGGCTCGCCGAGGTGAGACGCGACGCGACGAACAGACCGCCGACCGCGGCCAGGGTCCCCGACACCATGAACATCGAGATCCGCACGCGTGCCACACGGACGCCGGCTCGTCGGGCCGCCTCCACATCGCCGCCCAGTGCGAGGATCTGCCGGCCGTAGGGCGTACGGCGCAGGAAGATGTCCGAGGCGACGATGACTCCGAGGAAGATCAGGAGCGCCAGCGGCAGCCCTTCGAACCGGCCCAGCACGTAGACGGCGGCGAACGCGACCACCCCGAGGAGGGCCGTACGCGCCCAGATCTCGCCCACCGGCCGGAACAGCATCCCGGCGGCCTTGCGGCGCCTGCGGTCGTGGTAGGAGACGAGGAGGTACGCGGCCGTGCCGAGCGCCGCCAGGCCGTAGGCGACGGTGGTGCTGAAGTAGCGACTGGTCAGCATGGCGACCAGTCCCTCCTCGCTGAAATTGATGGAGGTCTCCGGTCCCAGCAGGTAGAGCGTCAGGCCGTTCCAGGCCAGCAGGCCGGCAAGGGTGACGACGAACGCGGGTACGCCGATCCTGGCGAAGAAGAACCCGTGGACGACCCCGGCGGCCGCACCGCAGATCACCGCGGTGATCACGGCGAGCCATTCCGGCATTCCAAGGTTCACGTTCAGCGCGGCGAACATGGCGCCCGCCAAGCCGGCGAGCGAGCCGACCGACAGGTCGATCTCGCCGATCAGCAGCACGAAGACGATGCCGACGGCGACCATGCCGGTCCCGACGATGTCCACACTCAGGACGGACAGGTTGCGCGGCGAGAGGAAGCTGTCGTTGAGGCCCTGGAAGACCATCCAGGTCACGGCGAGAGCGAGCAGGACCGGGGCCGGGCCGAGTTCACCTTCGTACAGTCTGTGGCGCACCGCGCCGACGTACGCCCTGAGCCGTCCGGAGTACCACCGGCGTCCGTCGCGCCGCCGGCCGTCGGCGGGCGCAGCATCGACGGCACGCGCCCGGGTCCGCCTCCCCCTCACGGCCATGTCTCCTGCGGGCATGTCGGGCGGGGGATGGCGGCATGGTCCGCCGCGCCGGTGAGGTTGCCGCACATCGCGAGGTCCTGGTGGACGGTCGCGCCGCACAGCGCCGGCAGGGGCTGAACCGGCACGGGGCCACCTCCTTCCGCCTTCGAGCAAAGCTCAAGGGGTGAGTCCGGCCTTGTCGCAGGCGGATCGGAGCTTCGGAGTGCAGATCTGGTCGACGGTGTACAGACCATCCTTTATCAGGGTGTCTTCGATGTTGCCGACGGTCACCGAGACCGACGGGAGCAGGACCGCCGGGATGTCCTTCGTGGTGGCGTTGTCGACGGTGCCGGTGGCGATGGACTCGACCGTCTCGCCACGCCCCAGGGCCACGGCCATCTCGACGGCGGCGTCGGCCGCGGGCTTGAAAGGCTTGTAGACGGTCATGGACTGGTCGCCACTGACGATGCGGCGAACGGCCGCGAGGTCGGCGTCCTGGCCGGTGATCGGGGGCAGCGGCCTGACCTCGGCGGCGTTGAGGGCGGAGATCACGGCGCCGGCGAGGCTGTCATTGGCAGCCAGGACGCCGTCGATGTTGTTCGCGCCAAGGGCGGCGATGGCACCGTTCATGTTGCCGAAGGCGTTCTCCGGTCGCCATCCGACGGTGTCGTACGACTTGCCGATCTTCACCTTGCCCTCGAGGACGGAGAGCGATCCCCGCTTGAACCAGTCGGCATTGGGATCGGTCGTGGCGCCGTTCATCATGACGATCTGGCCGCCCTGCGCCTTCGAGCCCATGGCCTTCAGGAGTGCCTCGCCCTGAAGCCTGCCGACCTCCGCACCGTCGAAGGTGACGTAACCGGAGATCGGGCCTTGCGCGAGCCGGTCGTAGGCGACGACCGGGATACCGGCCTGGTGCGCGGCCTCGACCGACGGGCGCAGCCTCTGGGGGTCGACGGCGGCGAGGATCAGGACATCCACTCCCCTGGTGATCATGGCCTCGAGCTGCTGCCGCTGGATCGCCGACTCAGCCGTGGCACCGACGGTCGCTGCCGGGCAGTCCGGACACAGCTGCTTCAGCTTCTTCTCGATCAGGGGCCTGTCGAACTGCCCGAAGCGAGAGGCCCCGCCACCCGGGAGCAGCACGCCCACGGTGAGGCTGTCGTCGCCGCCCCCGCCCTCGCTGTCCCCGCCGCAAGCCCCGGACAGGGTCAGACCGGCGGCCACCGCGATCGCCACGGTCGTACGGATGAGGGACCTACGCTTCACGGCTGGAAGGCCGGCACCGAGACCCATCTTCGGTTCCTTAGAGTCTGCACGACTTAGCCCCGTTATAGGCGTTTGTGGCCCGTTATGGGCGCTCAGTGCCAAGCGTAGCCAAGCCGTCGGTGTCCCGTTCGCGTCCGACCGCCGCCTGGCAGCGCCGGCGGCTCGCCGCAGCCCATTGCCGCTGAGCTCCGCCGAAGGCGCGGTCACAGCAGCGTCGGTGCGTGGAATTCCCCGAGGCCGGAGGTCAGGTCCCGGTCCAGCCAGTAGCGGCGCGGTTCGGCGAGCATGACGTCGACGCTGACGGTGCGGATGCCGGGGATCTCGGCGAGTTCGTTGTCGATGAAGAGCGCCAGGGCGGAGCGATCGGTGACCAGGCCGGTGGCGAGGACGGACATGTCGCTGGCGACGTGTGCGGCGAGCCGGGTCTGGGGGAGCTGGTCGATGCGGCGCATGACGTCGGGGGTCTCGCCGGGTGTGACCCGCAGGCGGAGTATGAAGGGGGTCTGGAAGCCGAGCCATTCCGACACGATCTCCAGGCGCGGTTTGACCCATCGCTCGTCGAGGACCCGGCGGACGACGCGGTGCGCGGTGGAGGTGGCCAGGCCGGCGGCTCGGCCGATGCTCGCGGCGGAGGCCCGGCTGTCCTGGATCAGCTGGGCGACGACGGTGCGTTCGGCCTCGCTCAGGGGCTTGGCGGGGGGCGTCGCGGTCGCGGTGCCCTCGGGGCGGGCGCCGGTGAGTTCGAGCAGGTCGGCGCGTTCGGTGTCGGTGAGGAACTGTGGGTCCCAGGTGTGGCCCCGGCGATGGGTGCTGAGGGCGGGCAGGGCGTTGACGCGGCGGACGCCGGGGACGGAGAACATGCGGTCGATCGCCTCGCTGGTGGCCGCCTCGGAGGGGGCGTGGACGACGGCGTAGAGGGGGTAGTCGCCGGAGATCTGCGCCAGGAGCTGAAGGTGGGGCAGGTCGCGGAGCCGGCGCAGGACGGCGAGCGGGGTTTCGCCGGTGATGTCCAGGAAGACGTGGACGGGCATGGCCGTGGAGTGCATTCCCCAGGCGGCCTGCCCGATCACCCGGACCATCCGGGCCTCGTACAGCCGGTCGTAACGGCGTTTGAGCGTGCTGGCGTCGGCGGACAGGATCCCGCCGATGTCGTCCCAGGTGGCGCGGGGTGCCAGGTGCAGCGCTCCGATGAGGCGCCGGTCGAGCTCGTCGAGGAGAGGGCGGGTCATGGTGCCCCACCTTAGACTGCCGGTTAATCCCGCTGTTACATCCAAGGGCTAGAGAATCTCTCATCAGAGTGCCATTGTTCGCAGGAACATCCCTCAAATGCGCGAAGAGGTACCGATGAGTGCCACCTCTGCCCAGCCACAGCCGACCGAGCCACAGTCGAGAGTCCTGCGTGCCGCGTTCCGGAGTTTCGCGGCGATCGAGAAGATCGGTAACAAACTGCCCAACCCGTTCTGGCTGTTCTGGATCCTCGCGGGGGTCGTCGCCGTCCTCAGCGCCGTGCTGGCGGCGGTCGGCGTCAGCGCCGCGCACCCCGGCACGCACGAGACCATCAAGGTGCAGAACCTGCTCAGCAAGGACGGCCTCGCGATGGCCGTCGAGGGGGCGGTCGAAAACTTCGCGGCCTTCCCGCCGCTGGCCACCATCCTCACCGTGATGTTCGGCATCGCCGTCGCGGAGAGGAGCGGACTGTTCTCGGCGCTGCTGCGCCGCATGGTCGCGCGCGTGCCGGACAAGTACCTGACCTTCGCGCTGTCGATGACGGCCATGGTCAGCCATGTCGCCGGCGACGCCGCCTACGTCACCCTCATCCCGCTCGGCGCACTCATCTTCCGCGCGGCGGGCCGCAGTCCCGTGCTCGGCTGCATCGTCGCCTACGTCTCCATCTCCGCCGGCTACGACGCCTCGCCGTCCCTCACCACGACCGACGTCCTGCTGTCGTCGATCTCCACCGCCGCCGCCCACACCATCGACGCGGACTACGTGGTCACCCCGGTGGCGAACTACTTCTTCGGGCTGGGCTCGTCGGTCCTCGTGGCCCTGGTGATCACGCTCGTCGTCGACAAGGTCCTCGCCCGCCGCTCGGACCTGGAGCCCGACGAGCCCGTCGCCGAGCTGAACGACGCGGAGCGGGAGGCGATCGAGGTCACCGGGCAGCAGCGCCGCGCGCTGCGTGTGACCGGGCTGGTCGCCCTCGGCTTCATCGCGTTCCTGGCCGTGGCCATGATCCCCGCGTCCTCACCGCTGCGCGGCGAGGGCGGCGGCATCGTCGACTCCCCGCTGATCGGCGGGATGGCGCTCGTCCTGGGCGTGTTCTTCGCCGTGCTCGGCACCGTCTACGGCCGGATGACCGGTACCTTCTCCGCTGCCCGCGACATCGTCGCCGCGATGGTCGACGGCACCCGTTCGATGGCGCCGATCCTCGTCCTCTTCTTCGCGATCTCCCAGTTCCTCGCCTACTTCAAGTGGACGAACATCGGCAACATCCTCGCCGTCAAGGGCGCCGAGACACTGCGCGACATGGACATGAACGGCTGGACCGTGCTGGTCGGCATCGCCGTGCTGATCACGTTCATGAACCTCGTCATCACCAGCGGCTCCGCGCTGTGGGCGCTGGCCGCGCCGGTGCTCGTGCCCATGCTGATGCTCATCGACATAGAGCCCGAGACCACCCAGGCCGTCTACCGCGTCGCCGACTCGGTCACCAACTGCGTCACCCCGATGAGCCCGTACTTCGTGATGGCGCTGGGCTTCATCCAGCAGTACCGCAAGTCCGCCGGCATCGGCACCCTGGCCTCCTTCACGATCCCGATCGCCGCCGTCGTCTGGGTCGTCTGGGTCGCGTTCTTCGTGGCCTGGTACCTGCTGGGCATCCCGTTCGGCGTCAGCTAGCCCCCGCCGCAAAGACCCCCCACACCTTCGTACGAGAAAGCAGATCATGACCGCATCGCCTGCCGTCGCTCTCACCGCCCGTGCCCAGGAGGTCTCGTCGGAGATCGTCACCGACATCCTGACGCTTGTCCGCCACGAGACCAGCAGCTACGACCTGCCCGGACTCGCGGCAGGCCTGGACCTCCTGCGCGAGCTGGCCGTCCACCGGCTCGGACAGCCCGACCATGAACACCGCTACCCGGGCGGCGAGTGCGGAGACACCCTCACCCTGACCTACACCGGCACCGGCACCGGCGCCGGCACCGGCACCCGAACCCGCACCGGTACCCGTACCCGCACCGGGCACGTCGCGCTCGTCGGCCACTACGACACCGTATGGCCGACCGGCGCCCTGGCCGGATGGGTGCGGCCCGAGCCGGTGGACGGCAGGGCGAAGCTCAGCGGACCGGGCATCTTCGACATGAAGACCGGCCTGGCCCAAGGCATCTGGGCCCTGAAACTGGCCCGGGAGAGCGGCGCACCCGTGCCCACCGTCACCTTCCTCTTCAACGGCGACGAGGAGATCGGCTCCCTGTCCTCGCGCCCGGTGATCGAGGAGGTCGCGCAGAAGGTCGACGTGACGCTGGTGCTGGAGCCGACCGCGCACGGCGCGGTCAAGACCGCCCGCAAGGGCTCCGGGATCTTCCAGGTCACCGCCACCGGCATCGAGGCGCACGCCGGGCTCGCGCCCCAGGACGGGGCGAGCGCGATCACCGCGCTGTCCGAGTTCGTGGTCGCCGCCGCGACCGTCGCCGCCCCCGACAAGGGCACCACGATCAACACCGGGCTCATCAAGGGCGGCAGCGCCACCAACGTCGTCGCCGGACAGGCCACCGCGAGCGTCGACATCCGGGTCAGCAGTGCGGCCGAACAGGACCGCGTCGACGTCGAGTTCGACGCCATCGAGGTCAGCGACCCCCGCGTCCGCATCGACATCGACCACGCCTGGAACCGGCCGCCGATGACCCTCAACACCGCCTCCGCCCCCCTCCTCGACCTCGCCCGCGAGGTCGCCCGCGAACAGGGCCGCGACGACCTGCCCGACGCCGCCGTCGGCGGCGCCAGCGACGCCAACTTCGTCGCCGCCCTCGGCCTGCCGGTGCTGTGCGGCATGGGCGCGGTCGGCGACGGCGCCCACGCCCAAGGCGAGTTCATCTACCCCGACACCGTGCCCGCCCAGACAGCACTGGTCGCGGGACTGCTGCGACGACTGACGCAACCGCTGCGCGGCTGAGCAGCCGGGTAGTTCTTTCCCCCGGTTCTTTGGGAGGTCAGCGGCCCGCCGGACCCTCGCGGGCGAGGAACCGGCGGGCCCGGAAGGTGGGCCGTGACCGGGACCTGGTCGGCTCAGACGCGGTGCTGACCGGCCCTCAACTCGTCTATGAACGCTGCCCAGGAGCTGGCCTCGAAGTGCAGAGCGGGACCGTTCGGGGCCTTGCTGTCACGGATGGGGACGACTCCTTGGCACCCGACGGCCACCTCGACGCAGTCGCCCCCCGCTTGATTGCTGTAGCTGCTCTTGCGCCAAGCGGCGCCGTTCAGATCGGGACGGGACACTCGTGCCACGGTAGTTGCCCTCCATCACGGACCGGATCATGTCGAGTGACATGAGCGGGGGCAGGGCTGCCGCCCGTAGCCGATCGTAAATCACCTTGTAGCGACTGACGTTGGCCGGATCTTCGATGAGTTGGCCGTAGTCCGCGCCTTCTGTGTAGGCCACTTCCGAGCCGTCCGGGAGGGTCAGGATCGTCAGCGATCCGCCCATCGCTTCATGCCCGCCCTGGTCGAACGGCAGCACCTGCACAGTGATGTGCCTTTCTGCCGCTGCATCGAGCAATCGCTCCAACTGCTCCCGCATCACAGCACGGCCGCCGACGGGACGTCTCAGTACCGCCTCGGCTGAGAACCGCCCGCGCATAGTCCTCCGTCTGCAACAGACCGGGCACCACATGGGCCGCGTACTGCCGGATGGACACCGCCCGCTCCGAGTACGCCATGAACTTCCGCGACCAATCCGGAAACGCCTCCCGATACACATACGGCCACAGCTCGACCAACAAGTTGTCCGCCTCCAGGGCGGCGTCGAGCGCCCGCGCCAGTGCCAGCGTCGGTTTCGCCCCGGAGGCCCGCTCGATCTGCGTGATCCGGGTGCTCACCACGTGTGTCCTGTCGCCGAGTTCGGCCTGGGTCAGACCGGCCGCCGTACGGAGTCTGCGTACCCGTGAGCCGAACAGCGCGGCCATCGACGTACTGGGATCAATTCCGTTGGCCAAGGCGTCACTTCCGTTCCTTACGGACTGAAAAGTAAGGCTGTGTCACCTTCCGAGCGTAGGGCCGCCCGGCGACTCTTGAGTACGGAACGTGACGGCGCGCGTACATCGCGGGACGTCCCGGAACTCGACAGACAAGGACGGTCACGCTGTGCTGACAGGAACGACCACCGCGGGCGAAGAACCTCGAAGGGGCACCGAAGCCCCTGTGGTGGAACCCGTCGTGCGCGACGGCGAAGCGCCTGAACGCCGGGCGCTCACAGCGCAGTTCGCCTTGTCGCCCCGAGGTTCGAGGCTCGCCCGACGCCGCGCCGTGCGGCGCATGGAGGTGTGGGGATACCCGCCGGAGTCGGACGCGTCGTGCGCGGTCGCCCTCGTCGTAGGTGAACTCGCCGCGAACGCCGTCCAGCACGGCCGCGTCCCGGGCCGCGACTTCCGTCTCGGGCTCGGCCTCGACGAGGTGGCGGGTCTGGTGCGGATCGAGGTCGTCGACGCCGCCACCGCGAAACGGCCGCCAGCCGCCGCGCCCTCGTCGTATCCCGATGGCGAGTCGGGTCGCGGCCTGCTCCTGGTGGATGTCCTGGCCGTGCGCTGGGGCTCGACGCCTCGTCACCCCGTGGGCAAGACGGTGTGGGCGGAGGTGTCGATCGATGCGTCAACAGGTCCGCATAAGCTGTGAGTTGCGATAACCAGAGTTATCGCCCAAATTTTGGTTTGAACAACCACTTTCTCCCCACCGCCTGTTCCGTAACACCGGGCTCGGACGCAGCCGGGTCGGACCGCCAACGAAGAACAGTCTGTTCCTCGGCCAGAACACTCTCCGGTGCAGATGCCCAGTTCGAGGCGGCCGGGCCCACCCCCGTGGAACCCGGCCACCTGCCTGGGGGGATCGGTCATGTCCCCAGGGAGTCGGAGCCACTTGATCAGAGCAGAGGAACACTCTGGTGCGAGCAACTCCCTCAAGAACGTACACCTTGGTTGCGGGCAATCGTCAACTAGAGTTGTTCGGAAGCCACCGCGCTCCGCGCTCCTCACGCACCAGAGTGGACGCGGCGACGATCATGACAAGGACGTACCGGACGTGACAGACGACGAGCCGCGCACCTTCGCGCAGTTGTTGGACTACCTGTTCCAAGAGGTCCACCCGGAAAGTCGCGGACCCTATACGTACGCCGAGGTCGCCGAGGGCATCCGGGAGGCTTCGGGAGGCCAGGGCAAAGGGCTCACCGCGAGCGCGATCCAGCAACTGCGTACCGGTGCCAAGAAAAATCCAACGATGCACACCATCAAGGCTCTCGCCGACTTCTTCGGTGTACCCGCCGGCTACTTCGTCGACGAGGAGGCCGCACATCGCACCCGAGCGGAGATCGCCGTCCTCGCCGCCATGCGGGACCGGAACGTCCGCACCGTCGCCCTGCGTGCCAACGGCCTGAGCGCAGAGACCCTTCAGATGGTGACGACAGTGATCGAGCAGGCCCGGATCCTGGAGGGCCTACAGGGTGAAACGACCTCGAACACGCTCAACCTGGACGACTAGCGGCACTCGGGATCCGGCCATTCGGCCACAGGGCAGAGTTCCTCTTGGACCGGCCCGTGCATTCGCCTAAGCTTTCGAGCGATTCGGTGCCGGGGATTCCGGATCGCGCTCCGGCCGTACGGGGTCACACCTTCAGAGGGCCAGACCCGAGCAACGTCAGGACCGGACATGGACCTTGGGCGGCTTCGCCGCGAGTGCGAAAAGCGTGTGGACGCGCTTCAACTTCCCCACCGCTTCAACACCCGGGACCTCTGTGACGCCGTGGCGAACAAGCGCGGCCGTCCGATCGTCCTCAGGCCCCTGAACACGCTCGGCGCGATCGACGCACCGTGCGGAATCCGCCTGGAGACGCCCGACGCCGACCTCCTCTTCTACGAGGAGGGAACGTCCGCTCTGCACCAGAACCACATACTCGCGCACGAGGTCAGCCACATCATCTGCGACCACCCCGGCAGTCTGGAGCTGGACGCCGACGCCTTCCGTGCCATCGGCTTCAACCCCACTCTCGTCCAGCGTATGAACGGACGCACGAGCTACTCCACGGATGACGAGCGCGAGGCCGAGATGATGGCCACCGTCATCCGACAGCACATCTACCGCGGACGTGAACTACCACCCAGCGAACCCGAGAAGGGCGCCGAGCGCTGGGAGGCCCTGTTCGCCAAACCGACCAGGAAGGGTCGTCGGCACTCGTGATCGACCTCTTGTTCTCGGGCGTGGCCATCGTGCTTGTCCTCGCCGCCGGTTACTGGGTTCGCGGGCGGGGCGGCCACAGACCGACCGGCACGTGGGCCATGGCCGCGCTGCTGGTGTCCTTCGCCCTCGCCTTCGCCTCATACGTGTCGTTCGTGGAGAACGCCGTCGAAAGCGTCGTCCCCCACGTCGGTCGCCTTTTCAGCAACTCGTTCACCCTGGCCGCCGCGACCTCCGTCCTGGCGTTCATGCTCCAGCTCAATCTGGAGCCCGACGAGGCCAGACGAAGGATCCGTCTGCGCGTGCTCTTCCTCGGGATCTCCGTCGTCGGCATGGCGGCACTGTTCGCCGCCGGGCAGATGAACGACCAGTCCCCCCAACTGCACGCGCTCTACGTGCTGATCTACATCACCTATCTGGGTGTCACCGCGAAGGACTTCTGCAGGCAGACCTGGAAACAGTCCAACCACTCACGGCGGAAGAGCCAGCGCATCGGACTGCGCATCACTGCCGCCGGCTGTGTCTTCGCACTGCTGTATGCCGCGTACAAGGTGTTCGGCCTGGTATCCATCGGGCTCGAACTGAACCTCCTCCCGCACGGCACCCGCTGCTCGACGCCCGTCAGTCCCATCCGCTGCGTCTTCAGCGTGACGGCGCCGGCCCTGGCCGTACTCCTCATCACCCTGGGGCTCACGCTCCCGGCGGTCGTCTGGCCGTTCAGCCAGTTCCTGCGCCGTCGATGGGAGTCGCGGTCATTCGCCGCGCTCGCCCCTCTGTGGCAGGACATCGCCGACGCGACACCCGAAGTCGTCCTGGCCTCGGCCGAGTTCCACGAGGACGAGCACGCGGACGACTCCGACTTCTTCCTCCACCGTCGGGTGATCGAGATCAACGACGGCGGGCTCGCCCTTCGCCCCCACCGTTCCCCGAGAGTCCAGGAGAACGCCGAGCGGGCCGCCGCCGCACGCGGCCTGGCGGGCACCCCGGAAGGAGACGCGATCGTGGAGGCCGCGATCCTGCGAGCCGCCGTACAGGCGAAGAGGACCGGGAGCGAACCGCAGACAGAAGCCGCACCACCGGCCCCCAGGGCCGCCTCCCGGGCGGGCAACCTCCGCGCCGAGACCGAGTGGCTGCTCCTCGTCGCCCACGCCTACTCGCAGGGTGAGATCGCACATACCGGCACGGACGAACTGGCCCCCTCAGGAACGGACCCGCGAGCGTGACCGACCCGTTGCAGGACCCGCGGTTCTTCGCCGATCCCTACCCGACCTACGGCCGGCTGCGAGACACGGCGCCGGTGCGGAAGGTGCCCACCGGTTCGGGAGGGCGCTACAGCTACCTGGTCACGGGCTACGCGGAGGCCCGGGAGGCATTCACCGATCCTCGGCTCTCGAAGGACACCATGCGGTTCTTCGCAGGCCGGCCGTCGCAGCGCGATCTCCATCCGGCCGTTTCCCGGAACATGCTCGCCACCGACCCCCCGCAGCACGCACGACTGAGGGCGCTGGTGACGAAGGCGTTCACCACCGGGGCCGTCACGCGGTTACGCCCCTACATCGCCGGCCTGGTCGACGAGTTGCTCGACGCCTGGCCGGATCACGGACCAGTGGACCTCGTCGCGAGCCTCGCGGTACCGCTGCCGGTCACCGTCATCTGCGAGATGCTGGGGGTACCCGAATCCGACCGTCGGCTCGTGCGCACGTGGTCGAGCCAGCTGTTCGCCGCCGGAGATCCCCGGCGGATCGACGCCGCCTCACATGCCGTCGGCGGCTACATGACCGACCTGGTCGCCTCCAGGCGCAGCTCGCCCGGCGAGAGCCTGCTCGACGACCTCATCGCCGTACGCGACGGCCAGGACCAGCTGACCGAGGACGAACTCGTGTCGCTCGCCGTGCTCCTGCTCGTGGCCGGCCATGAGACCACCACCAACTTCATCGGCAACGCGGCCTTGGCTCTTCTGCAGCACCCCGAGTCACTCGCGCGGTTGAGGGCCGAACCACAGCGCCTCGGCAGCGCGCTGGACGAGTTGCTGCGCTTCGACTCGCCCGTCGGGATCGCCACGTTCCGCTACAGCACCCAAGAGCTCACACTCGGCGGGACCGTGATCCCCGAAGGCGTACCGGTACTCATCGCTCCCGGCGCCGCCAACCGCGACCCCGACCGATTCCCCGGGCCGGACCAGCTCGATCTCGACCGGGGTGCCACCGGGCACCTCGCCTTCGGCCACGGCATCCACCGATGCCTTGGAGCACCCCTCGCACGAGCCGAAGGCGAACTCGCCCTCCGCGCGGTCATCTCCCGCTTCCCCGACGTCCGACTGGCAGTCCCCGTCGAGGAACTGGACTGGCGGCACACGCGGTTGATGCGCGGCCTCACATCCCTGCCGCTCATCCTGTGACGACGGGGGCACTGGAAGCCCGGCAGACCCGCGGGACGCATCCGAGACCGCTTCGAGCCTGAGTGCCGGGATTGGGTGGCGGAGCATGCGCAGTACTCCGTCGAAGACGCCGCGCGTCGCTCCAGGCACTCGGCCCCAACCAGGCTGGTGAGAGCCGGGCGCAGCGGACTGGGCTCGACGTTGCTGCGCCGGCTGCCAGTTTCCGCCGTGTGCTTGGCGATGAGTTCCGGAAGCGCTTGGAGCGCCGCCCGCGGCCCCTCCGCCTGACGGTCAGGTGCCCGTTCCCGCTCCCAGCCGTGTCGTTGTTTCCATGAGGGACACGGTGAACGGGTGGCTCGGTGTGCTGAGGACTCGTCGGGCCGGTCCCTGTTCGACGAGTTCGCCGGCGTCCAGGACGGCGATGCGGTGGGCCAGGGCGGCTGTGTCCAGGTCGTGGGTGATCAGGACGAGGGACAGGTCGTCGCGGTCGTGGAGCAGGGTGGTGAGGATGCCGAGGATGCCCCGGCGGGTGATCGAGTCGAGGCCGGAGGTGATCTCGTCGCAGATGAGGACGCGGGGCCGGGCGAGCAGGGCGCGGGCGAGGGCCGCGCGCTGGAGTTCGCCGCCGGAGAGCTGTCCGGGGCGTCGGCGGACCAGGTCCTCGGGCAGGCCGAGGCCGGTCAGAGTGGCCAGGGCCTCCTGCGTCGCGGCGGAAGTCTCGGTGCGGCGCAGCCGTATCGCGGTGCGGGCGACCTGGTGCAGGACGGGACGGTGTTCGTCGAAGGAGGCGCGCGCGTCCTGGAAGACGTACTGCACGGCCGCCAGCTGTGCGCGGCCGCGGTCGCGCAGGCTGCGCGGCAGCGGTGTGCCGTCGAGGAGGATCTCTCCGTCGTGGTCGCGGTGGAGTCCGGCCAGGCAGCGGGCGAGGGTGGTCTTGCCGCTTCCGGAGCGGCCGACGACGGCCAGACTCTCGCCCGCGCGCAGGTCGAGTCCGGTCAGGCGCAGTACCTCGGTCGTGCCGCGTGTGCTGTTGCGGTGGCGGGCGGTCAGGTCGCGTATCCGCAGGGCGGGGCGACCGGCGCCGGGGGCGGTTCCGGAGCCGGTGGCGGTTTCCGGTTCCGTGAACTCCGGTTGCCCGGAGAGCAGTTCGCGGGTCCATTCGTGCTGGGGCGCGAGCCACAGGCGGTGCGCCGGGCCCGACTCCACGACCCGGCCCGCCCGCATGACGATCACCTCGTCGGCGAGCACCCGTACGACGTCCAGGTCGTGGCTGAGCAGGACGACGCCGATGCCACGTGCCGCGACGGCCGCCAGCTGGTCGACGACGCGGCTCTTGGTCAGTGCGTCCTGACCGGTGGTGGGCTCGTCGGCGACGACGACCCGGGCGCCGAGCAGCAGGGCCTGGGCGAGGACGACGCGTTGCTGCTGGCCGCCGGAGAGCTGGTGCGGGTAGCGGCGCAACAGGATCTCGGCGTCCGGGACCTGGGCCTCGGCGAGGGCGCGCAGGACGCGTTCGCGGGCCGCTGTCCTGCGCCGGCCACGGGGCAGGTGGCGTACCTGGGCGCGGGCGATGTCCGTCAGGAGGGCGGAGACGCGGCGCGCGGGATTGAGAGCGGTGGCCGGGTGCTGGGGGATGTATCCGGCCAGGCCGTCGGCCGCCAGGCGTACGTCGCCGGTCACGTGGGCGCCGGACGGGTACTCGCCGAGCAGGGCGAGGCCGGTCGTGGTCTTGCCACTGCCCGAGGCGCCGACCAGGGCGGTGACCTTGCCGGGGAGGGCTTTGAGGCTCACTCCGTCGACGATCGCCCTGCCGCCGACCTCGACGCGCAGGTTCCGGATCTCGGCCACGGGCGCGACGGTGGTGTCACGGGCCTCGCCCGTCGTGTCGTCTGTGTGGTTCACGTGCGTGCTTCACTCCTTGCCCCGTCGCGGAGGGTCCTGGTCGCGTCCGGGAGCTTCTCGCCCCGGACACGCTCGCTCAGGCGGTCGTCCGAGAGCGCGGCGTCGAAGAGGAGGTTGGTGCCCATCGTCAGGGCGACGATCAGCAGGGCGGGGGCGACCACGGCCCACGGCTGGACGAACAGGCCGGTGCGGTTGCGGTCGACCATGACCGCCCAGTCCGCGGCGTCCGGGGCGACCCCGACACCGAGGAACGCGGCCGTGGCCACCAGGTACAGCACGCCGGTCAGCCGGGTGCCGGCGTCGGCGACCAGGGTGCGCAGCATGGAACGGCCGACGTAGTCGACGGCCATGCGCCACCAGGTCTCGCCCTGCATGCGCAGCGCCTCGACGGCGGGGCGGGCGGCGGCCTCCGTGGCGGCGGCGCGTACGAGCCGGGCCGCGTCGGGCACGTTCACCAGTGCCACCAGCAGGGCCAGACCGACGGGGTCGGGGGAGAACACGGTGGCGGCCAGCAGGATCAGCAGGAGTGAAGGGACGGCGAGCAGGACGTCCAGGGGACGCATCAGCAGCTCCTCCAGCCAGCGGCGATGGGTGAGCGCGCTGACCAGGCCGACGGGGAGCGCGACGAGATACGACAGCGCGGTGGCGGCGAGGGCGGTCAGCACGACCGGCCGGCCGCCGTGCAGCACCTGCTGCCATACGTCCCGGCCCACGAAGTCGGTGCCGAGCCAGTGGCCGTCGCCGACAGTGAAGGACGTCGTCCGCGGTCCCGGTTCGCCGGCGAACAGCGGGCCCAGCAGGGCGAGCACGAGGGGCACGATGACGATCGTCACGCCGAGGGCGAAGCGGGCCGTCCGTAGCTTCGTCATGTGGCCACGCTTCGTCATGCGGCCACCGCCGCCCGGGGCGCGAGACGGTGGGCGACGAGATCCGCGCCCAGGTTCAGGACGACGGTCAGCACGCCGAACACCACGGCGAGCCCCTGGACCACCGGCACGTCACGTTCGGCGACGGCGTTGAGCAGGACGGTGCCGAGTCCCGGGATCACGTAGAGCGCCTCCACGACGATGACGCCGCTCAGCAACCAGTCGACGGTGCGGGCGAGTTGCTGGACGGCGGGGGCGAGGGCGCCCGGAAGGGCGTGGGCGTAGCGGATGCGGGTGCCGGAGATGCCGTAGCGGCGGGCCTGGGCCACGTAGGGGGAGGCGAGCGCGTCGATCATGCCGGCCCGCACCAGGCGGGACAGGGAGCAGACCGGGCGGGACAGCAGGACCAGCACGGGCAGGACGAGCGCGGCCGGGTGACCGAGCAGATCGGTGCCGTAACCGACGGCGGTCGGCGGCAGCCAGCCCAGCCGGAGCGCGAGGACGGTCACCAGCAGCACTCCGAGGGCGAACTCGGGCACCGCGTACACGGCGAGCGTGACCGAGCTGATCAGCCGGTCGGCGAGGCGCCCTTCGTGGCGGGCGGCGAGCACGCCGAGGCCGAAGCCGATCGGGACGAGCAGGGCCACGGTGAGCGTGGCCAGCAGGAGGGTCGGGCCGAAGCCGTCGGCGATGTACTGGCCGACCGGGCGGCCGGAGGTCAGGGAGGTGCCGAGGTCGCCGTGGAACAGGCCCGTCGCCCAGTCGGCGAGCCGCTCGTAGGCGGGCCTGTCGAGGTGCATGGCCTCGCGGATGGCGGCGATCCGGGCGGGGTCGGGCTGGTCGCCGGCCAGGGCGACGGCGGCGTCGCCCGGCAGCGCCTCGGTGAGCGCGAAGACCAGCAGCACCACGGCCACGGTCTGCGCGACGCCGAGGAGCAGCCGCCGGGCGACGAAGGAACGCAGTCCGCTCACGCGAGCCAGACCTTGTCGAAGCGGGCCCAGTCGAGCGTGTTGGCGGGGGCCTTGGTCGAAACTCCTCCCACATTGCGGGCCGTTCCGAGGATCCAGTCGGCGAACCCCCAGATGAGAAAGCCGCCCTCGCTGTACAGGCGGCGCTGCATCCGCTCGTAGACGGCCGCCCGTTCGGTCTTGCCGCGGGTGGACTGGGCCTGCTGGTACAGGGCGTCGAAGTCCTTGTGCTTCCACTTGGTCGCGTTGGTGGTGGAGTCGGTGAGCAGTCGCTGGGAGATGTGGGCCTCGATGGGCAGGGCGCCGGAGCGATAGCAGCACAGGGTGCCGTTGTCGAGGATGTCGGCCCAGTAGGAGTCCTTGCTGCCCATCTTCACGTCGACGGTGACGCCCGCCTTCTTCGCCTGGTCGCGGAAGATGCCGGCGGACTCGGTGAACCCGGCGGCGACGGCCGAGGTGTCGAGGGTGACCTTCAGGTCCTCGGCGCCGGCCTGCTTGAGCAGGGCGCGGGCCTTGTCGAGGTCCTGTGCCCGTTGGGGGAGGCCGTCGGCGTAGTACTCGTAGCCCTTGCCGAACAGGTCGTTGCCGATCACACCCGCGCCGGACAGGGCGCCGTCGACGAGTTCCTTGCGGTCGGCGATGAGGAAGAACGCCTCGCGTACGCGCTTGTCGTCGAAGGGGGCCCGGTCGGTCTTCATCGCGAAGCCCTGCATGGCGCTGTTGCGGAGCCGCACGATCTCGATCTGTCCCTTGCCCTCGTGGGCGCGGGCGGTGGTGGGGTTGAGCTCGTGGGCGTACTCGACCTGTCCGCCGAGGAGTGCGTTGACGCGGGCGGACTCCTCGTTGGCGACGACGAACTCGAGCTCGTCGAGGTGCGGGGCCCCCTCCCAGTAGTCGTCGTAGCGGCGGAAGACGGCGGAGCGGCCGGGGGTGAAGGAGACGAACCGGAAGGGGCCGGAGCCGATCGGCTTCTTGTCGAAGTCGGAGGCGTCCTTTGGGACGATGTAGGCGCCGAACGCGGCCAGGATGTTGGGGAGTTCGGCGGTGGGCCGTTTGAGGACGAACTCGATGCTCCGCTCGCCGGTGGCGCGGCTGGCGTCGAGGTCGATGGGGTCCAGGGACGCTTTGGCGCGGAACGCCTGCTTCGGGTCGGCGATGCGCCGGTAGCTGTAGAGGACGTCGGCGGCGGTGACGGGCTTGCCGTCGTGGAAGGTCGCCTTGCGCAGCGTGACCTGCCAGCGGTCGAGGGTCTTGTTCGACTCCCATTTCTCGGCGAGGCGGGGCTGGGCGGAGAGGTCGGCGCCATAGTCGGCGAGCTTGTCGTACATCGCCTTGGCGCGGGCGGCGTCGGCGAAGAGGTTGGCCAGGTGCGGATCGAGGGTCTCGCCGGCGCCGCCGCCCGCGAACGCGGCGCGCAGTCGCCCGCCTCGCTTCGGTGTGCCGTCGCCCTTGGCGTCGGAGCCCTCGCTGCCGGAGCCGCCGCATCCTGCGAGAGCGAGCGCGCCGAGTGAGGCGGCGCCCGTGGCGGCGAGGAAGCCGCGGCGGTGCAGCCCGGGGAAGCGTTCGTCGTCCATGATCGTTCCTTGGGGTGTGGGTGTCAGTGGGTGGAGTTCAGGCGGGCGACGACGTGCAGCCGGTCCGCGTCCGTCGTGGCGCCGGGCAGTCGGCCTTCCTGCCACGGCGGCTCGGTGCGCGGGCCTGGCCCGTCGTGGAGTTCGAGCACCTCGAAGCCATGTGCGGCCAGCAGGTGACGCAGCTCCTGTGGGAACAGCAGCCGCCACGCGGAACGCTGCTCGACCGGCGCCGACCCGTCGTCGGCGGTCCACACGCGCGTACGGCGCAGGAGCTGGGCCGTGCGGTCCACGGTGAGCGTGGTGGTGGACCGGTGGACGGTGCCCTGCCGGGTGAAGGAATGGACGGTGGGTGTGTCCAGCAGGTCGGTACGGCCGAGGAAGTACGCGCCGTTGCGCATCTCCGCCACCAGGAGACCGTCGGGCGTGAGGGCGCGTCGGCAGGAGGAGAGGAAGGCGTCGAGCTGGTCGTTGGTGTGGCAGTACAGCAGGGTGCTGTCCAGGCACACGACGGCATCGAACACGCCCCGGCCCAGGTCGAAGCCGTGCAGGTCGGCGCGGACGTACTCGGGTCCGGGATGGTGGGTGCGGGCGTGGGCGAGCATCGCCTCGGAGAGGTCGGCACCGGTCACTGTGCGGCCGGCGCCGTGGAGGTGGGCGGCGTCGCGTCCGGTGCCGCAGCCCATGTCGAGCACGCGCGGCCCCGCCCCGTGCCGCCGGAGGCGGTCCTCCGTCCAGCGCCCGGCCAGCCGGCCGGGGTCGGGGAAGCGGGCCTCGTACAGCTCGGGGTTGTCGGTGAGCAGGTTGTGCGGAACGGTCGTGGACGTCATGCCGTGCCTCCTCAGGCCGTTGCGGGTACGGCGGGCTTCGACGGCGCCGGCAGCGACCCGAGCCGGTGCAGCCAGGCCACGCCCAGCGCGGAGGCGAGCCCGAACAAGGCACAGCACGCCCACGGCAGCCAGCCCGCGTCACCCCGCTCCCCGGTGTCCATGGCCCAGCCGACGAGGGTGTTGCCGACGGCGGCGGCGATGCCGGAGATCACGTAGAAGATGCCGAAGTAGGTGCCGGTCAGCTCCGACCGGCCGAAGCCGGGGATCAGTTCCATCACGAACGGCTGGGCGACCATCACCCCGAGGTAGAGCAGCAGGGCACCGACCAGGACGGGCAGCGCGCGCAGCACCGCGTCGGCCGCGCCGTCCGGACCGTCGGAGCCGACCGTCACCACGGCGGGCGGCAGGAACGCCAGCGCCATGAGACCCAGGCCCGTCGCGATCCAGCGCGCCCGGTCCCCCCGCTCCTTGAGGGCACGGGTGATGCGCAGTTGCAGCGCCAGGTTGGCGAGGGTGCCCACGAGGAAGACGAGTCCGGCGGCGCCGTCCCAGCCGGTGGCCTGCCGGGCTCCGTCGGGCAGCAGCAGGTACAGCTGGTTCTCCAGGGTGAACATGCCGACCATGGCGAGCGCGAAGGCGAGGAAGGCCCTGTTGCCCAGGACCTCGCGCCAGTCCGCGAGGACCGTGCCCTTGCCCGGCTCGACTTCCCGGGCCGGCAGCACCATGGCCTGCGCGACGGTGAGGGCGGCGAATATCCCGGCGGCGGTGAGCGCGGACGTACGGAAGTCCACGAGCAGCAGCGCGCTGCCCAGCAGCGGGCCGATCAGGGCGCCGGTGGTGGCGAACACGTTGAACAGGGCGAACGCCTCGGCCCTGCGCTCCGCGGCCTCCTGCGCGATGTAGGTGCGCACGGCGGGGTTGAACAGTGCCCCGGCGAGCCCGCTGAGCACGGACGCGGCGAGCAGTACGGCCAGGTTGTCGCCGAGCGCGAACAGGGCGAACCCGACAGTGCGCAGGGCACAGCCGGCGATGATGACGCCGCGCGCGCCGAGCCGGTCGGAGGCGGAGCCGCCGATGATGAACAGCCCCTGCTGGCTGAGGTTGCGCACGCCGAGCACGATGCCGACGACGGCCGCCGACATGCCCAGGTGGTCGGTGAGGTGGGTGGCGAGGTAGGGGATGAGGAGGTAGAAGCCTGTGTTGACGCCGAGCTGGTTGACCAGCAGGAGCTGGACCGCGAGCGGGAAACGGCGCATCTCACGCCACGTCCTCATGCGCCCCCACCTCCTGAACTCCCAGGCCGGGACGGTCACTTGCGCGGACGACGCCGTTCTCGCCGCCGATCCCGGTCCACGGGTCGTGGGCGAGCAGCAGGTGTCCGTCGAGGTCGGCCCAGCGGGCCCGGTCGGCGAGGTGGACGGCGGGCGCGAGGCCCAGGCTGCTGGCGGTCAGGCAGCCGAGCATCAGCTCCGTGCCACTGCCGTCGATCGCCTCGGCGATGCGCAGGGCCGCGTGCACCCCGCCGCACTTGGCGAGCTTGACGTTGACGCCCTGGACGCGGCCGGCCAGGCGGCGCACGTCCTCCAGATCCACGGCGTCCTCGTCGGCGATGACCGGCAGCGGTGAGCGTTCGGCCAGCGTGCCCAGCGCTTCCGGGTCGCCGGGCGCGACGGGCTGCTCGACGGCCTCCACGCCGAGGTCGGCGAACCGGGGCAGCAGCGCTTCGGCCTGCGCCACCGTCCAGGCGCCGTTGGGATCGAGCAGGAGCCGGGCCCGGGGCGCGGCGTCGCGGATGACGCGGACGCGCTCCACGTCGTCCTCCGGGTCGGGGGTTCCCGCCTTGACCTTGATGATCTCGAAGCCATCCGCCGCGAGACAGCGGGCCTGTGCCGCCGCGTGGGCCAGGGCGGTGATGCCGATGGTGCGGGCGGTGGCCGCGACCGGAGGTGCGGCGGCACCGAGCAGCCGGTGGACGGGGCTGCCCGTGCGCTTGCCGACGAGGTCGAGCAGCGCGGCCTCGGCGGCGGCCGTCACGGACGGGGGCGTCGTGTACGTGTCGGCCGGCTCGCCCACCCGCAGGGCCTCCAGGGCGCTCTCGGGGTCGGGGAAGCGGGCGAGTTCCGCGCCGACGGCGGCGAGGAGCCGTTCAAGGGTCTCGACGTCGAGCCCGTAGTAGATGCTGGTGACGGCCTCACCATGGCCGGTGACGCCGTCGTGCTCGACAGTCAGCCACACGGCGTCACGGGTGGTCATGGTGGAGCGGGAGATGCGCAGCGGCTCGGTGAGATCGAGGCGTACGGTGCGCAGGCTGGCCTTCACGGGGTCCTTTCCGGATGGGGTACGGCCTTCAGCGGGTCGGTGACGCGGGTGCAGCGCACCCAGCCGGTGGCCTCGGCCGCGCCGGGGTGAGGGATCTGGACCGGGCGGGTGGCCGCCGTGGCGGGGTCGAGACCGTGGGCCGTGGCGAAGTCGTCGTCGTAGACGGTGCCGAGGTAGCGGTGCGGGCCGTCGGGGAAGACGGTGGCGACGACCGCGCCGGGGTGGACGCGGGCGGCCCAAGCGGCGACGCGGGCGGCGGCGCCCGTACTCCAGCCACCGCTGACGAAGCTGCCGCGGGCCAGGCGGCGGCAGCCGTCCACGGCCTCGGCCGGGCCGACCCAGTGGACCTCGTCGAAGGCGTCGTAGACGACGTTGCGCGGGTGGATGCTGCTGCCCAGGCCTCGCATCAGCCTCGGCCGGGCGGGCTGGCCGAAGATGGTGGAGCCGGTCGAGTCGACGCCGATCAGCCGCAGCCCGGGCCAGCGACGCCGCAGGGGGCCGATGATCCCCGCGCTGTGGCCGCCGGTGCCGACGCTGCACACCAGGATGTCCAGATGGTCGAGCCGGTCGACGAGTTCGGCCGCCAGGGAGGAGTAACCGGCGCTGTTGTCGGGGTTGTTGTACTGGTCCGGCCAGTAGGCGCCGGGCAGGACGGCGAGCAGCTCCCGCAGCCGGCCCAGCCGGGCGGCCTGCCAGCCGCCCCGGGGCGCCGGGCGGTCCACGATCTCCAGCCGCACACCATGGGAGCGCAGCAACTGCCGCATGGTCGGCTCCAGTTCACTGTCGCCGACCAGCACGACGGGATGGCCGAGGGCCTGGCCCGCGAAGGCGAGCCCGAGGCCGAGCGTGCCCGAGGTGGACTCCACCACCGGTGCGCCGGGCCGCAGTTCGCCGCGCTCACGGGCGCCCAGCAGCATCGACACGGCGGCCCGCGCCTTCATGCCGCCCGCCGCGAGTCCTTCGAGCTTGGCCCAGAAGCCGGGGTGCGGGCCGGGCAGGTCGGCCGTGATGCGGACCAGGGGCGTGTGGCCGAGCAGGGCGAGCAGTTCCGGGCGGGCGAGGGGGCGTACGGCCGTCGTGGTCATCGTCCGCCCTCCGGACAGGCCGCCGGCCAGGGGCCGCCGTAGCGGTGCACGGTGCCGGGACCGCCGTCGAGCCAGAAGAAGGGATACGGCTCGGCGCACACCGCGCTCACCCCGTGACCGAGAAAGCGGGGCAGTACGGCGCTGCCGGTCTGGGCGAACATCACCAGCCGCTTTCCGTGAGCCAGCGCGTGCCGCCGCAGCGGCTCGAAACTGCCGTTGCCCAGCGTCATCCCGGACACCAGCAGGGCGTCGCAGCGCCCGGCCTCGGCAAGCGCGTCGGTGGCAACCGCCTCGCCCCACTCGGTCAGCCCGCCCTTGAGGTCACAGGGCGCATAGCTCAGCCCCCGCGAACGCAGCTCTTCCAGAAGGGAGTTGACGACACCCACCACCAGCACGGTCGCGTCCGTCGGCAGATCGAGCAGCGCGACGACGGCTTTCGCCCGGGCCCGGGACTTCTCCAGCGACGTCCCGGCGGGCAGCGGGACGGGCAGCGCCCCGTTCCGTGGAGTGTGCGGAGCGACGTGCATCAGATAGGCGTCCAGCGCGCTCACGCGCACCGGCAGCAGCGGATGCTCCAGCAGGTGGGCCACGTTCGCGCCCACACACTCCTCGACCGCACGGTCCGGCAGCGCCCCGGGCTCGACCGCGCACGAGCCGACGGCTCCGGCGAGGCGCAGACTGAGGACCTCGTTGCGGTAGCCGGTGCCGCGCCCGTCGTGCCGCACCGCCTGCCGCGTGGTGAAGGCCACGGCGATCCGCTGCGTGGCCGGATCCGGACCCAGCTCACCGGCGCGGACGCGCGCCACGAGCTCGTCGTACGACGCGTACGTCTCGAATGTCGTCGTACGGGCCATGCCGGTGACGGCGGTCATCGGAGCACCAGCCCGGAGCGCAGCTCACCGAGCAGGACCTCGACGTGGTCGCGGGCGCCCAGGCTCTCGGCGTCACCCGCCATGACGTGCCCGAGGTACTCGTTGTTGCTGCCCGCCGCTTTCACCTGCCTGCCGGGCGCGGCGAGCTGCACCTCCAGCACACCCGGCGCGTCCTGGAGTTCGCCACCGTCCAGCGACTCGAGCGTGCCCGAGGTCTCCGGCACGAGGAAGCCGATGGCCGCGCTGCGCAGCCCTGTGTCGCTGCGCCGGAGGTCGGGCCGGCGGCCGAGGGACACCTCCACGAAGGCCGCGGCCAGGTCGATGCCGGTGACGTGGCGGACGAGCTCGGTGATGCGGTTCCCGGCGGGTCGCGGGTTGACCTCGACCACGCGTGGACCGGCGGAGGTCAGCTTGATCTCGGTGTGCGCCACCACGCCGCCGGTCAGGCCGAGGGCCTTGAGCGCGGCGAGGGCGGTCTGCTCGGCGGCTTCGGCGTCGGCGCCCGATAGGGCGGCCGGGAACATGTGTCCGGTCTCGATGAACGCGGGCGCCCCGCCGATGCTCTTGTCGGTCACGCCCACCACGTGGACCGCGCCCGCGTGCGACACCGTCTCGACACTCACCTCGGGGCCGTCCAGCAGTTCCTCCAGCAGGACGACGGGTTCGCGGCGCTGCCCGCGGGCGTTGACCGGGAGGTCGGCCAGCGCCCGCACGGCGGCGGCGAGTTGCTCCTCGTCGTCCACGCGCCGCACGTACATGCCCGCGCACAGGTCGACCGGCTTGACGACCAGTGGGTAGCCGATCTCCCGCGCCACCCGGGCGATGTCGGCCCACTCCTCGTGCACGGCGAAGCGCGGCCCGGGAACCCCCGCGTCGGCGAGGACACGGCGGGTGGCGTCCTTGCGGCAAGCGTCCTCCACCGCCTGCGGGGTCGAGCCCGGCAGACCCAGGTGCCCGGCGATCCGCGCCACGGTCGGCAGGTAGTAGTCGCAGGAAGTGATCACGCCGTCGAAGCGCAGCACCTCGTGCAGCCGCTCGATCTCCGGCAGCAGGGCGTCGGTGGCGTTGGTGTCGGCGGTGATCACGTTGCGGGCGCCGAGCAGCGGGTGCGCCGCCCCCTCGGGCGCCGAGCGGAGGTAGTGGTGCAGGTCGCGGGTGAGGAACGTGAACTCGTGCCCGCCCTCCCTGATCGCCCGGGGCAGCAGTCTGCTCATCGACCCGACCCAGCTCTCGACCATCAGCAGATGAGCCACAAATCCCCTTTTCGTGCCGGCGGTTCAGACTTCAGGGCAGCCCGGAGAACCCTCGGGTGGGAGGGGCCGGGCTTTGCGCACCGCACACGCTATCGATAATCATTTTCATTTACCAGCCCCTTGTTGAAGCCTGTCGAAGCCGTCGGGAGACAGACCCTTGCCTCGTCCCAGCCCCCTGCTGTGCGCCCTCGCCGCCGCGGCGGCCCTCCTGCCCGCCACCCCCGCGCAGGCCACCGCCCCCGAAACGCAGACCCTCCGCTTCGACGCCTGCCCCGACTCCGTGCCGAGGCCCGCGGCCCCGGACCGCGTCGAGTGCGGGCGGATCAGCGTCCCGCTCGACTGGAACCGCCCCCGGGGGCCGCGCATCGAAGTGGCGGTCTCGCGTGTACCCGCTTCCGGCACCCCCGCGGAACGCCGCGGCATCCTGCTGGTCAACCCCGGTGGCCCCGGCGGCTCCGGCCTGCCCTACGCGGTCACCAAGCGCGCCAAACTCCCCGAGAGCGTGCGGCGTTCGTACGACGTCATCGGATTCGACCCGCGTGGAGTCGGCCTGAGCGCACCGGCGGACTGCGGCGCTATGGGCGGTCTCTTCGGCAGCCCGGGCGCCGACCCCCTCCCCGTCGGACCGGCGGCGGAACGCGCCTACCTGGCGTCACTGCGGCGCACGGCCGACGACTGCGCGGCGGGTGCCGGCGCCATGCTGCCGTACCTCTCGACGGAGCGGACCGTCCGGGACATGGACGCGATACGCGCCGCACTCGGCGAACCGAGGACGAGCTTCCTCGGCGTCTCCTACGGCACCTACCTCGGCGCGGCCTACGCGGCCCGCTTCCCGCACCGCACCGGCCGCATGGTTCTCGACAGCGTCGTCGGCCCGTGGGACTGGTACGACTTCGACGTCATCCAGAGCCGGGCACTGCTGCGCCAGCGCGACACCTTCTTCGCCTGGACCGCCGCCCATCCGAACCGCTTCGCCCTCGGTGGCGGCGCGGAGGCAGTGCGCCGTGTCTACCTGCGCGTCCGCGAAGGGCTCACCGCCCGGCCGGTCGCCGGCTTCGGTCCGGCGGAGTTCGACCGCGCCGTCTACCGTGCCCTCGGCCGTACCGAACGCTGGGCAGGCCTCGCCGACGGCCTGCGCACCTACCTGCGCGACGGCAGCCCCGACGCCCTCCGCCCCGCCACCGCCTTTGACAGCCCCGACTCACGCAACTACGAAGCCGCCAACCGCATCGTCAAATGCGCCGACGCGCCCGCACCCACCCCTCACCGGATCCTGTCGGACATTCGCCGCACCCGGCACCTCGACCCCCAGCCCGTCCTGACCGGCATGGAGGCGTCCACCTGCGCCTACTGGCACCACCGCCCCTCCCACCGCACCCCGCTCGGCGGCGCTGACGTCCCGCCGCTCCTGCTGGTGGCCTCCGCCCACGACCCCGTCACCCCCATCGAGGGAGCCCACCAGTTGCGTCACCTCCTGCCCGGCTCCCGCATGGTCACGCTCGACAACGACTACTCCCACGGGGTCTTCGCCAGCCGTGGCAACGCCTGCGTGGACGAGACGGCGGCCGCGTACCTCGTCGAGGGGACGGTGCCGACGGCGGACGTGCGCTGCACGGGGCCCGGACTGCCTGCGGTGCGGTGACTCCTGGCGCCCTGACCCCCTCCGAGCATTTTTGAAAAGCGTTTTCATCTGGCTAGCATGGCGGGACCCGGACCGGATGCCGACTCCGAGTCCCGCCGCGCGCTCGGCGCACGCCCTACGGGGAGGATCCCTCAGTGACCCAGACCGCACCCCACGAATACACCGTGCGGCCCGCGACACCGGCCGACGTCGACGGCGCACGCCGCGTCATGCTCGACACCTTCTACAAGGGGTTCGGATACGGATACGTGCCCACATGGCACCGCGATGTGGTGGACATCAAGCGCACGTACCTCGACGACCCCCGGCACCTGCTGCTCGTGGCCGTCCACGACGACGAGGTGGTCGCCACGACGGGAGTACGGTCGCAGGGCCCCGCCCATCCACCGCACCCCCGCTGGCTGGCCGAACGCTACCCGGACGGAACCACCGCACAACTCGTCCGCGTCTACGTCCACCCCGAACACCGACGCCGAGGACTCGCCCGCCTCCTCGTCGACACGGCCTGCGACTTCATCGCGGACACACCCGGCTACGAGCGCGTCTACCTCCACACCAACGCCAACGTCGACGGCGCGGAACCCTTCTGGCGAAGCCTGGCCAAGGAGGTGTTCGACGCTCGTACCAGCGGCGAACACGGACCGGGCGTCGCCACGGTGCACTTCGAAATCCCCATGTGACCGGCGCCCAGCGGCCTTGAACGCCTCATTCACCGAAACAGGCTGCCCTGGATGTACTCGACGACCTGCCGCTGCCCGAGCGCACGGGTGTGGTCGTGGGGAGGCGCTGGGCGATGACCTGCCATGTGCCGTGTTCCCGACGACCGTTGGGTTGGCCGGCACGGTGTCAGTCCGGCGAGCAGGGCCGTCAGTCCCGCCATCGTCACGCCCAACACGACGAAGGAGAAACAGGCGTGCTCCTGTAACCACCCCAGCCACCCCGGCCATCGCGACTCATCGGACACGGCGTTCGTGACGAGCCCGACCAGCATGGTGGTCACAGCGCCGCCTCCGGCGACGACGGCGATCGCGATCCCGTGCCGGAGTCTCATACGGAGGCCCCAGCAGCAGCCAGGGGAGCGGCCGATTCCCCCCTGGTGCCGCTGATGAGACACCACGCACTGCCAACCGACCTGGTCACGAAGGCAACCCCCGAGTAGAACGCTCCAACTTCCCTAACGGAACAATCCTCGTAGACCTTGGTCAAGCGCCGGCTCGGGGCCTACTCGGCATCGCAGCTCGTGGCCTCGGATCCAGTCGGTTCGGTAGACCTCGGGCCAGTACTCTCGCTCTTCTCGCCCGCCTCGATGGGGGCGTAGCGCCGCCGTTGCAACTCATCGCGTTCAGAGTCCGGGATCGTCATCGACTCGGCAAGCACGGCGGCGAGCGCGTCCACTTGAGTGTTGTCTATGTCAGCGTGGAAGAGCCACCGGATGTTCTCGTCGCGCGTGATGAGGTCGATCGCCAAGCGCGCGTTTCTGTCCTGTGTGGTCGTTGCTCGGACGTATCGCACTTGGTCAATCGGGATGTCCTGACGGATCTCGGCTTGCTCAAGGAATGCGTTCGTCTTGGCCGTGATGATGCGGCGATCCGTGACGGCGACCAGTGTGTTTGCCGCAGCCTTGTCCCTCGCTGCCGCCAACTTCTCCTTCGCTCCGCCGACGATCGCGGAAATGGGACCGAGGGCATCGAGCTGGTCGGGGAACCCGAGGACACGCAGGGCCTCACCGTCCTCGAGGAGCCATCGCAGGATGCGAAGGTACGGCTCTGAATCCAGCGATGCGGGTGCGCAGACGACGCCCGGAGCCTCGAGCGGAGGGGCCGGCGGATGGAGAGTATCGGCAAGAGGCTCGATCGCCTCCAGAAGCCGGGCGGAGACTTCGCGGGCTGCCTTTACGTCCTTCCGCTTCCCCGGCAGCGGCCATGCGTCGGGTCCGGGGAGTTCGGCGGTGATCCGCAGCTCCCGCGTCAGCGCGTCGACGAGGCTCGTCGTCTCGGCGAGAGCGGAGTCGAACTCCGCGCGGGTGTCGCGCGCGATGACCTTGGCGTACTGCGCCTCGGCGGCGTCTTCGCGTCCAGCGGCTCTCGCCCTCGCGGCGCGGAGCGCGTGATACCCGGTCCATGCCTTGAGGGAGGACAGGAGGGCGTAGGCATCGAAGGCGATCGCCTCGGCGTTCGTCTGCAGGTACTCACGGTGGCTGCGTGCGTCGGCCCGACCGATCTGCCTGACGTGGTCGCGGACGTTCCCTCGGTAGAGCTCAAGCTGCTTCTGCAGCAGCGCTCCACTGCCCGCGACGTCCTCCCACAAGGACGTCGGGACCGATTCGATCTCTCGCGCCTGGTCGACCGCGCGATCGATGGCGGCGACGAGCCCCGTCAGTTCGGCCCACTGATCCTTGCGGATGGTGGCGAGGACCTGACTTGTCACCGCGAGGTTGGTCCTGACGAGGCCCGAGACCTCACTCAGCATCATCTGAAGGCCGACCATGGCCAGCGCCGGCCCGATCGAGGCCGCGGTCTGCGCCTTGCTCACCGCATTCACCGGGTAGAAGCGGGCCTGATGCAGGATGCGGCCAGGAACCATCACCGCTCCGAGGTTCCCGCCGTCCTTGACGGCGAGCGTCGCGCCGCTGTTCAGCAGGGCCTGTGCCGTGTCGCCGATCCTGTAAAGCCCCTGCACGCCGGCGAACGCGTTTCCGAGATTGCCGACCACGGTTGCCGCGTTCCCGATCGAGGCGAGGATCGCTGAGATCTGCTTGCGGTCGGCAGCCGGCACGATCCCAAAGTCGATCAGATCAGGCTTCAGCTCCGGCGGGACCTCACCGGCGACGACAGCCACCCCTGGGAGCACCTCCACCAGGACCGTCGACGCCGCCGTCGAGTCGATGTCCGAGTTGGACGTCGGATCGTCCACAACAGGTGAGTCGGCGGTATTGCCCCGGCCGTTCTCCTCAGGCTCGGCGATCCCCATCGAGTCCGAAGGGTCCTGCATGCGATCTCCTCCCCCGTGGGCGCGCGCAATGGCCGGACCTCGTCGGCGTTGACTGCCGAAGTCTACGGCTCAACGCCCTGCGGTTCAGCCCGAATCCGACGGGCTGATTCCGCACTTGCTGGTGCCAGCTGAGCTCTCCAGGGCTCCGCCCCGGATGAGTGGATCAGCGCAGTCCGGCGAACAGATCGTTCTCGGGTACGGCCGCGCCGGTGGCGTCCTGGACACGTACGAAGGTCTCCATGCCCATCAACTCGCCGAACCTCTCCTTGCCCATCTTGAGGAAGAAGATGTTCTCTCCCTGACTGGCGTGCGCGGCCAGCGCGTCGAACTTCTGGCCGCTGAACGCGGTGGTGTCCACCCACGTGGTGATCTCATCGTCGGGGAGGCCGATCTCGGCCATCGCGGCGGCCTCCGCAGGATCCGGCTCCGGCATGTCCGGATGAAACTCGCGCATGATCTCCCCGAACCGCCGCATCCCCGAGCGGGGCATCGTGGTCCAGTACACCTTCGGTGTCAGCGCGGTCATCTCCAGCGCCGCCATCGTGATGCGGTGGGCCTGGATGTGGTCGGGATGGCCGTAGAAGCCGTTCTCGTCATAGGTGACGACCACATCAGGGCGGTAGTGCCGCATGAGTTCCGCGAGTCGGGCAGAGCCTTCCTCCACGGGGGTCTGCCAGAACGATCCGGGGGCGTCGTTGCTCGGCCAGCCCATCATCCCGGAGTCGGCATAATCGAGCATCTCCAGATCGCTGACCTTCAGGACGTCACAACTCGCCTTGAGTTCTTGACGGCGCATCAATGCGACGGCCGCCGGATCGTGCCCGGGATCGCCCGGCTTGACACCCCCCGGCCCGTCACCGCAACCGCCGTCGGTACACGTCACGAGAACCGTGCGGATGCCTTCCGCCGCGTACCGCGCGAGGACCCCTCCGGTTCCGGTGGCCTCGTCGTCGGGGTGGGCGTGCACCGCCATGAGCGTCAAGGGCCGGTCAGTCATCAAGCAGTCCTCCTGCAGAAATACGTCTTGGTCCGAGTGTGCGGCGGGCGTACGGCGATCCCGGGGCCCGGATCCTGTCGGGGCAGATGACCTTGTGGTCTCCGAGTTCCCCGCCCGTGCAGCGCCGATCCCTCGGTCGATGCAACGGTGCTGGCCGGACCCGCTGTTCCCGGCGCGGCTGCACGTCTCAGCGTCAGGTCGGATCTGACTTCCATCCGGCACCAGGCGTGAGATTCCGACGCGAAACTTGAGACCCTACATGTCCATCCATCCACCAGTTCGCCGCAGGCAGGCAGGAAAGATCCCGAAACGACTGGTGAGCAGCTGCGCAGCTGTGTCAACCTGCAACACCTTGCCGGAGGACCTGGTCAACGAAGTGATGCCAGTGATCCTGGAGCCAATGTTCCACCCTACGAGCCCATGGAGGCGCCCCTGCTCCCGTACCACTTCAGCGACCGCTCCCGACCGGACTTGCCGGACCCGGAGTACTCGGTCACCCCGCGTCATCTGGCCGGTGACGACGTTGTGCTCGCCGAACGGATCGGCGACACCCTGTCCGACCTCGGCTGGCGCATGTGGCCCACATCCCGTCACACCCTTCTTTACGTAAGCCCGGATGGGCTGCGTGGGGCCGAGTGGATCCTCGCGGCCTATCCGTTCGAGCTGGGCGGTCTGCCCGTTGCCTGCAGCGGAGCGCCCGCGGCCATGCCGCCTCCGCGATGCCGGAGTGGAACGCGTACTTCACCACGGGCGTCTCCTACGAGGCGCTTGCCGATCTCCTCGTGGCGATCGACGCCCGTGAGGCACCCGACGTCGGCTTCGAGGGGCCCGAGACGGTCCTCGACGCGCTGAGGTGCCCGCGTCTCTCTGGAGATGCTGCCGCCGCTCATCGCTGAGTTGGCCCATGGAGGTCGAGGCGATCGCGCGATCGGGACTCCACCGCATCCAGTACCGCCAGAACAACAAGCACGGTGGCCTGGTCGGCCTCGGCACCGCTATAGCCACTGTGTGTGCGGCGCTTCCGCACGCTCTGGCCGAGCTGGAGGAGGCAGACGGGCAGCGGCTCGTTTCCCTTACGGCCGTCGATCCCTCGCACCACAACCGTCTGCAGATCACCGACCCGAAGGCATCCCCGCCGAAGCACTGGCCCACATCCTGAGCCCGGGGCGCCCGACGGCGCCAGCTCCGCGAATCCGCCACCGAACTGGCCGTCCTGCGGCTGACTGCCTTGCGATGGGGCGCAGCGGTCTGGGACGGGACCCCTCTATGCCGACGGTCGGCGTACCACGCCGTCGTCCGTCACCTCGTACACGTCGATGCGCAACAGCTTGCGAACATGCGCCGGAACGCGCTCGACGGCCTTCACGGACGAGGACGGCACCACCAGCGCGTAGCGCGTGTGGAGTTCCTGGCTCGTCATCCGCCGCAGCAACTGTCCGTAGGCGATGTCGGCGTCGATTCCCTTCTCACTGGTGCGGCCCTTGGCTTCGCAGATCAGCCGCTCATCGCCGCGCACGGCTTCGAGATCGGTCCAACGGTCCGTGGGATCAACCGGTGTCCAGCCCTCGGCAAGAAGCCACGTACGGAAGGCGTCGGTGACCCTGTCCTCGTCGCTGTGGCGTGCAAGGATCCTCTTCAGCGCAGCCAGGTCCGCCTCCCGGTTACGGCGCAGTCGTCCGCGACCGTCCGCATCGAGGTCGGCCGGCCGGATCACGATCAGCCGCAGTCCGTGCGCGGGAATCTCCGTATCACGCCGGGCGTCGTACATCGCCCGCTGCTCGCCCCGGTGGACGCCGCTGACAGTGAGCCTGTCGGGCTTGTCGAAGTGGGGCATGGGCTGGTCGTGCTGGAGTTCCCGGTACTCGACCACGAGTTGGTGGCCGGGCCAGTAGGCGTCGACCGGCAGTTTGGCACGTCGGCCGCCCGTCCCGGGGTCGCCCTGCAGCCAGTCGAACTTGTGCTGGGTCAGTGCGGTGTCGCCGAGCACCTGGCTGCACAAGCCGACTACGTACGCCTCGTCACTGTCATCTCTCGTTCTCATGAGCGCGCATCATGCCAGCGTTCGCAGTCATCAAGGCGGGTCTTTCGAGGCGGCTGTCACACCGGCCCGTACGGATTTCAGAGGTCGTCTTCATCGACGGGTTCGGGTTCGCGGGTGTAGGCGAGGTCGAGGACGTAGCGTTCGGTGAAGGGGCAGTTGTTCCAGGCTTCGGTGAGTTGGTCTTCCGGGGAGCCGTCGGTGAGCTGGTCGAGGGTGGTGTCGTAGTAGTCGGCTGCTGCCTGGCGGCCCTGCCACCAGGCGTGGCCCTCGTAGACGCCAGGGCGGGGCAGGGTGATCTCGTCGGCGGGTCCGCGGTCGAGTTGCCCGATGACCAGGATGCCTGTTTCGGATTCGAGGCTGACGTCGGTGTGGCCTTCGGCGTCGGCGGGCGGGTCGGGTGGTGTGTCCCAGATGCGGATCGTCATCTGGACTTTCATGTCCGGCTGCAGGCTCAGGAGGTACACGTGGTAGCCGTTGCCGGCCACCACCTGTGTCTCTGCAGCGTCCAGGGCTGCTTCGTCGCCGAGGTAGGCGTCATCGTCATAGACCTCCAGAACACGGCGGCCGGGGGTGGCGGTGATGTTGTGCTCGGCGAGAAGAGCCATGCTCAGTGGGCCTTCCTGCTAGTTGGTGATCTTCACGTAGAAGGGATCGCCGTTCAGCACGCGGTTGAGGGTGTACACCTCGTTGAGGCGCGCTCCGCCTTTTCGGTTGTCCGTGCCGGTGATCAACCGGACAGAGAAGCGCTTGTCGCCCTTGGTGGACCCTTCCTCCGTGGAAGCGAAGGGGTACTCGTCACACTCCAAGCCGCTGCCGGTGTAGTCGCCCCAGACCTTCTTGCAGCGATCTCCAGGAACCACTCAGGGGCCCGACCCGCTGAGCGGATCAGGCCCCTGACCTGGCGTTTCACTGTCGGGGTGGCGGGATTTGAACCCACGACCTCTTCGTCCCGAACGAAGCGCGCTGCCAAGCTGCGCTACACCCCGATGTCGCTGCCTGCAGGCCACTGAAGTGGTCTGTGCCTGGCGACGTCGTTTACTTTAGCCCACCGGTGGCCGGAGACGAAATCCGGTTTTCGGGTGGTCGGCGGCGACGTGTGACCCCCGCGCCGTCACTCCCGCGGCGTCAGCGTCAGCAGTGTCGCCTCCGGGGGGCACGCGAAGCGCATCGGGGTGTAGCGGTTCGTGCCGCAGCCCGCCGATACGTGCATGTATGCCGTCCGTCCGGACGCCGTGTGCGTGGACAGGCCCTTCACCCGGTCCGTGTCCAGGTCGCAGTTGGTGACGAGGGCGCCGTAGAAGGGGAGGCAGACCTGGCCGCCGTGGGTGTGGCCGGCCAGGATCAGGGGGTAGCCGTCCGCGGTGAAGGCGTCGAGCGAGCGCAGGTAGGGGGCGTGGACGAGGCCCATGGAGAAATCGGCCGAGGCGGAGGGGCCGCCGGCCACCTGCGCGTACCGGTCCCGCTTGATGTGCGGGTCGTCGATGCCGGTCAGCTCGATCTCGACGCCTTCGATCTTCAGGGCGCCGCGTACGTTCGTCAGGTTCAGCCACCCCGCCGAGTCGAACCCGTCGCGCAGGTCCTCCCACGGATTGTGGATCGCGCCGACGACGGGAGGGTTTCCGTTCAGCCCGTGTCGTCCCTGTGCCTTCTCGAACAAGTACCGCACGGGGTTGCGGAAATTGGGCCCGTAGTAGTCGTTCGAGCCGAAGACGTACGCGCCCGGGAAATCCATCAGGGGCCCGAGCGCGTCCAGGACCTCGGGCACGCCCTCGGGGTCGGACAGGTTGTCGCCCGTGTTGATGACGAAGTCGGGGCGCAGCCCGGCCAGTGAGCGCAGCCAGCGTTGCTTCTTGCGCTGGCCGCTCACCATGTGGATGTCGGAGACCTGGAGGACCCGGAGCGGGCGCATACCCGTCGGCAGCACCGGGACCGTCACCCGCCGGAGGCGGAAGGAGCGGGCCTCGAAGCCCGCCGCGTACAACAGCCCGGCGGCACCGACCGCCGTGATTCCCAGGGGTACTCCGTATCGCGCGCGCATACGACCATCGTGTCAGACCGCACGCACCCTTGAAGCCACCGGAGGGGCCCGGAGGTCATCGGAGGGGGTGCCCGAAATCCACGGGCGGCCCTCGCTCCACACCTGCGACAATCAACACCATGACCACGCTCAAGTCGAAGCTGCAGGAAGACCTCAACGCCGCGATCAAGGGGCGCGATGAGCTCCGCTCCTCGACGCTCCGGCTGACCCTCGCCGCGATCACGAAGGAGGAGGTCTCGGGCAAGGAGAAGCGCGAGCTCTCCGACGACGAGGTACAGAAGGTGATCGCCAGGGAGGCGAAGAAGCGCCGTGAGGCGGCCGAGGCCTTCGCGCAGGGCGGTCGTGCCGAGTCGGCCGAGCGGGAGAAGGCGGAGGGCGAGGTCCTCGCCGACTACCTGCCCAAGCAGCTGTCCGACGACGAGCTCCAGCAGATCGTCGCCCAGGCTGTGGAGGAGGCCAAGGCGGCGGGCGCCGAGGGGCCGCGCGCCATGGGCCAGGTCATGAAGATCGTGAACCCGAAGGTGGCGGGCCAGGCCGAGGGCGGCCGCGTCGCCGCCGCGGTCAAGAAGCTGCTTGCCGGCGGCTGACGCCCGAACGGGGAGCACTCCGGGCTGAGGCTGAGGCTGAGGCTGAGGCCCGTCGGCCCGCTCCACGCAGCCATACCTCCATACGCAAGTGGGGCGCCCCTCGCATCAAGGGGCGCCCCACTTGCGTACCGCTCAGGGATTACGGAAACCGCCCGCCGTTCCCGTTCCCCCCGTTGCCGTTTCCGCCGATCGTCCAGTCGTCCGGGATCGTGAAGGTGGGGTCGGGGAACGGGAAGTCGCCGTTGTCGCCGCCGTTCCCGTTGCCGGCGTTGCCGTTATTGTCCTCGTCGTCCTCGCCCCTGCCCTTGTCCTTGTCCTTGTCGGGGTCGGGGATGTTGACGAGGTTGAAGCCCGGGGACGGCTTGCCCGCGAGGGCGCCGGTCATGGCGTCCTTCCAGATCGGGCCGGGCACCTGGCCGCCGTAGACCTTCTCGTGCCAGACGCCGCCGATCGTGATGTTGGTCATCTTGACGCTCTGGGTGGCGCTGCCGACCCAGACGGCGCCGGACAGGTTCGGCGTGTAGCCGACGAACCAGGCGTTCTTGCGCTCGTCGGTCGTACCCGTCTTACCCGCGTTGGCGCGGTCCGTGAGGCCGGCCTGCTGACCCGTACCGGAGTCGACCACACCGCTCAACAGTGTGTTTATGGTGTCGGCCGTCGTCTCGGACATCGCTCGCCTGCAGGTCGACTTCGGCACCCTCAGCGACTTCGTCTCGCCGCCGACCCGCTGCTTGATCGACTCGATGGCGACCGGCGTGCAGTACTTGCCGCGGTTGGCGAAGGTCGCGTACGCGTTCGCCATCGTCAGCGGCGAGATGCCGGTGGAGCCCAGAGTGAGGGAGGACGGGACGATGGGCAGCTTGGTGCCGTTGCCCTGCACCACGCCGAGCTTGTCGAGGATCTTGGACACCGGGCACATGCCGATGTCCTCGAGCATCTCCACGAAGTAGGTGTTGACCGACTTCTCCATGGCCTGCTTCAGCCGGTACGGGCCGACCTCCGACTCGTCCTCGTTCTCGACCGTGGCGTTGGCCGAGTTCCGCCACGCCTTCCCGTTGCAGGTCTGCACCGAGTCGGGATACGGCATCTCGAACGGCGCCGGATACGACTGGGTCGCCGGCCTGCCCTCCTCGAGGGCGGCCGAGGCCAGGAAGGGCTTGAAGGTCGAACCGGTCGGGAAGCCGAAGTTCGAGCCGCCCATGGACGCGTCGACGGAGTAGTTGTACTCGGTCTGGTTCTTGCCGTAGCCGTACGGCTTCGACTGGCCCATCCCGAGGATCTTGCCGGTGCCCGGCTCGACCAGCGTCGCGGCCGTGGCGACCTTGTCCGACTTCCTGACGTGCGTCTTGATCGAATCCTGTATCGACTTCTGCGACTGCGGGTCGAGTGTCGTACGGATCGTGAGACCGCCCTGGTTCCAGACCTTGGCCCGGGCCGCCTTGGTCTTGCCGAAGACCGGGTCGGTGAGCACCACTTCGCGCACGTAGTCACAGAAGAACGCGGAGCCCTTGACCGCGGTGATGCAGCCGTTCTTGGGCTTGCTCACCTTCAGGCCGAGCGGTTGCTCCTTGGCCTTGTCGGCCTCCGCCTGGGAGATGTCGTGGACGTCGGCCATGCGCTGCAGCACGATGTTGCGCCGTTTGGTGGCTTCCGTCTCGTCGTTGATCGGGTCGTAGCGGGTCGGTGACTGGACGACGCCCGCGAGCAGCGCGGCCTCCTCCAGCTTCAGATCCTTGGCGGACTTGGAGAAGTAGCGCTGGGACGCGGCTTCGACGCCGTAGGCCTGCTGCCCGAAGAACGTGATGTTCAGGTAGTTCTCGAGGATCTGCTTCTTGCCGAACTCCTCCTCGAGCTGAATGGCGTACTTCAGCTCGCGGATCTTGCGGCCGATGGTCTGCTGCGTGGCCTGGGCGACCTTCGTCGGGTCGTCACCGGCTTCCTCCACTGCGACGTTCTTCACCAGCTGCTGCGTCAGCGTGGACGCGCCCTGGGTCACTCCGCCGCTCTGCGCGTTCTTGTTGAGGGCGCGCAGGATGCCCTTGAGGTCCACCGCGCCGTGCTCGTAGAACCGGGCGTCCTCGATCGCGACGATCGCCTTCTGCATGTACGGCGAGATGTCCTTGAGGTCGACCACCGTGCGGTCGCGTGAGTAGACCGTGGCGATCTGGCCGCCCTGGTTGTCCAGGATCGTGGTGCGCTGGCTGAGCGGCGGCCGCTTGAGATTGGCCGGGATCTCGTCGAACCCCTCGACCGAACCCTTGGCCGCCAGGCCGAGCACGCCGGCCGCGGGCAGGGCGATACCTGCCATGACGGCTCCTGCGAGCACGCTGACACCTAGGAACTTGGCGGCCTGCTGAGTCGGCGACAGACCCCCACCCGAGCGCTTGTTTGCCATGAGGGCAGCCTACGTTCTCATTCTCCGGACACGCGTATAGGCCTTGGCCTAAGCTGCTCTCAACTGTCACAGCAGTAGGACCACGTATCAATACGTCCGGCGACCCCGAATCGTTTCGGTCGTGCCGAAACTTTTTTCTCGGCCGCGTGTCCGAATCCGCCTTATGTGTCATCTGGCGTCCGTTGTGACGCGGCTCAACTGTCCTGGTTCGCCAGGAAGGTTACGTATGTCCTCAGGTCACTCCGTTGGGTGATCTGCCGCGTACCCATAGTCCATTCGGGCCATTCAAGATTGGGCCCGAAGGGGCTGGTTGACTGTGCCCACCTTCCGTAACGTCCTCAACTGGCGGCGGTGAATATGCCGCTGCCGCCGTGGGGGAGCCTCGATTCGGGAGAGGACGGCGCCGGTATGGGCTGGGTAACCGACTGGAGTGCGCAGGCGGCCTGTCGCACTACCGATCCGGATGAACTGTTCGTTCAAGGAGCAGCGCAGAACAGGGCCAAGGCGGTGTGCACCGGATGTCCGGTACGCACGGAGTGCCTGGCCGACGCGCTCGACAATCGCGTCGAGTTCGGCGTGTGGGGAGGGATGACCGAGCGGGAGCGCCGCGCACTGCTGCGCAGGCGACCCACCGTCACCTCTTGGCGCAGGCTGCTCGAAACCGCGCGTACTGAGTACGAGCGGGGGGCGGGACTGCTGCCCCTCGACGAGGAAGAGGTGTACGAGAACTACGCGGCGGTGGGCTGACCGCCCGCCGCGGTCACGCCGCACAAAGCCGTGTAAAGCCGCACAAGCGGTACAGGCCGCACAAGCGCTACAGGTCGTACAGCCGTATCTGCCGTACAGCCGTACAGGTCAGTCGTAGTACAGGGCGTATGCGACGCGAGCTGCACTCACCGTGCAGGTCGTCTGTGACCAGGCCTTCGCGGCCCGTATGCGGCATCACACGGCTATGCGGCATCACACGACCGTACGCGGCACGCAGCACACGCAGCGGGGGCCCATCGCGGCCCCAGGAGGCTCACTCAGCTCGGGTCGGCGACGCGCCGTCCGCGAGCCGGTCACCGATGTCCCGCAGTCCCACGAGGTCATGCACATCTCCGGGCAGCGCGGCCACTTCGGTCACAGCCACCTCGGGGTGGAGCGCGGCGAAGCGATCACGCGTGCGCTGCTCGCGGGAGAGCAGCTGCATGCGCTCGGCGTGCAGCCTCAGCAGGTCTGCGGTGAGTTGGTCGATGGTTCGGGCCGTCCCGGCCCCTTCGGCGTTGATCCGGTCCGCGGCGGGGGAGCCTGCGTCGGGTGCGAGAGCCTCGGGAACTGCGGGCTGGGAAGCGGGAGATTCTGAACTGCCATACGTGTCGGGAGAGTTACGAAGTCCAGCTTTCCCGTCCTCCTGATCCACAATGCGGGCTTCCGCAAGATTTTCCGCGGCGGACGGAGCCGCGGCGAGAGCGAGGTTCTCCGCGGCGGCGAGCGCCCGCTCGGCGGACAGCTGAGCGGCGCCGCTGCCGTGGACTCGGTTCAGGACCAGACCCGCGAGCGGCATGTCCTCGGCGGCCAGGCGCTCCACGAAGTACGCGGCCTCGCGCAGCGCGTCCCGCTCCGGGGCCGCCACCACCAGGAACGCCGTGCCGGGCGCCTGGAGGAGCTTGTACGTGGCGTCCGCGCGGGTACGGAAGCCGCCGAACGTGGTGTCCATCGCGGCCACGAACGTCTGGACGTCCTTGAGCAGTTGCCCGCCGAGCAGCTTCCCCAGGGTGCCCGTCATCATCGACATCCCGACGTTCAGGAACTTCATCCCGGCGCGGCCGCCCAGCTTCGCCGGCGCGGTCAGCAGCCGGATCAGCCTGCCGTCCAGGAAGGACCCGAGCCGCTTGGGGGCGTCCAGGAAGTCGAGGGCCGAGCGCGAGGGCGGGGTGTCGACGACGATGAGATCCCATTCGTCGCGCGCCCTCAGCTGGCCCAGCTTCTCCATCGCCATGTACTCCTGCGTGCCCGCGAAGCCCGCCGAGAGCGACTGGTAGAAGGGGTTCCCCAGGATCGCGTCCGCGCGCTCGCGGTCCGCGTGCGCCTCGACGATCTCGTCGAAGGTGCGCTTCATGTCGAGCATCATCGCGTGCAGTTCGCCGCCCGCGGAGTCGTCGATGCCCTTCACCCGGCGCGGGGTGTTGTCGAGGGCGTCGATGCCCATCGACTGGGCGAGCCGGCGCGCCGGGTCGATGGTGAGGACGACCACCTTGCGCCCGCGCTCGGCGGCGCGCAGTCCGAGGGCCGCCGCTGTGGTGGTCTTGCCGACGCCGCCCGCGCCGCAGCAGACCACAATGCGGGTCTTCGGGTCGTCGAGCAGCGGGTCGATGTCCAGGATGCGGGCCGGGTCCAAGCTCATGAGATCCCTTGCTGACGCAGTTCCGTGGCGAGTTCGTACAGGCCTGCCAGGTCCATTCCCTCGGCGAGGAGCGGGAGTTCGTGCAGTGGGAGGTCGAGCTCCTGGAGCTCGGCCCGCTGCTCGCGCTCCAACGCGTACCGCTCGGCGTATTCGTCCGCCTGGGTCAGCAGCGGCCCCACCAGCCGCTCCGCGCCGCCGCCGCGGCGTGCGCCGCCGAGTCCGGCCGCGGACAGCGACTTGGCGATGGCCGCGCGCGAGGCGTCACGCGTGAGGTCCAGGTCGGCCTCGTCGAGGATCGCGGGCCGCACCATGTTCACGATGAGCCGCCCCACCGGCAGCTTCGCGGTGCGCAGCTCGGCGATGCCGTCCACCGTCTCCTGGACGGGCATCTCCTCCAGGAGCGTCACCAAGTGCACGGCCGTCTCCGCGGACTTGAGGACCCGCATGACCGCCTGCGCCTGATTGTGTATCGGGCCGATCTTGGCGAGCCCGGCCACTTCGTCGTTCACATTCAGGAAGCGGGCGATGCGGCCGGTCGGCGGGGCGTCCATGACGACGTAGTCGTATACGAACCGCCCGCGCTTGTCCTTCCGGCGAACCGCCTCGCAGGCCTTGCCCGTCAGAAGTACGTCCCTGAGGCCGGGCGCGATCGTCGTCGCGAAGTCGATGGCGCCGAGCTTCTTCAAGGCACGTCCGGCACCTCCCAGTTTGTAGAACATCTGGAGGTAGTCGAGGAGTGCCAACTCGGGGTCGATGGCGAGGGCGAACACCTCCCCGCCCCCGGGAGCGACCGCGATCTTCCGCTCCTCATAGGGCAGCGCCTCTGTCTCGAAGAGCTGCGCGATGCCTTGCCTGCCCTCGACCTCGACGAGGAGGGCGCGCTTCCCCTCAGTCGCGAGGGCGAGCGCGAGGGCCGCGGCGACCGTCGTCTTACCGGTACCGCCCTTGCCGCTGACGACCTGGAGCCTGCTCACATCTTCGAGCCTAACCAGTCTGTGCCCGGGCTACGCGGGAGGCTGTGGATAACAGCGGCTACAGTCGGCCGTATGACCAAGTGGGAATACGCAACCGTGCCGCTGCTCGTCCATGCCACGAAGCAGATTCTGGACACCTGGGGCGAGGACGGCTGGGAGCTCGTCCAGGTCGTGCCCGGGCCGAACAACCCCGAGCAGCTGGTGGCCTATCTGAAGCGCGAGAAGCAGGCGTGAGCGCGGTCGAAGCCAAGCTGGCCGAGCTCGGACTGACGCTGCCCGAGGTCGTGCCGCCGCTGGCCGCGTATCAACCCGCCGTGCAGTCCGGGGTGTACGTCTACACCTCCGGCCAGCTCCCCATGGTGGACGGCAAGCTGCCGGTCACCGGCAAGGTGGGTGCGGAGGTCGCGCCGGAGCAGGCCAAGGAGCTGGCGGCGACGTGCGCTCTGAACGCCCTGGCCGCGGTCAAGTCGGTCGCGGGCGACCTCGACCGCATCGCGCGCGTGGTGAAGGTCGTCGGCTTCGTGGCCTCGGCCACCGACTTCACGGGCCAGCCCGCCGTGGTGAACGGCGCGAGCGAGCTGCTGGGCGCGGCCCTGGGCGACAAGGGTGTCCACGCGCGCAGCGCGGTCGGCGTGGCCGTGCTTCCGCTGGACGCACCCGTCGAGGTCGAGATCCAGGTGGAGCTGACGGAGGCGTAGGCCGCGCGTTCCTCCGGGGGCGCGGAGCGTTCCTCCGGGGGCGCGGGGCGTTCCTCAGGGGGCACTGACAGGTCGGCTGACCGGAACCCCGCGGGGGCGCCGATCGGCCGTGGATCAGGCTCACCAGGAAGCACTGGTTCGTCCGGGCGCCGCCCCTGGAGCAGCCGATTGTTGCCTCTCGAACATCAGCCCCCTACGGGATAGCCTCCGCCCATGGCGAATGGGCAGTGGTACCCACCGGAGTGGCCCGAGCGGATCCGTGCGCTCGCCGAGGGCAGGCTCACACCGGTCACCCCCAAGCGGGCGGCCACCGTCATGCTGCTCAAGGACACCGACGGCGCCACCGCCGTCCACATGCTGCGCAGACGCGCCTCCATGGCCTTCGCCGGAGGCGCGTACGCGTATCCCGGGGGCGGCGTCGACCCCCGGGACGACGAGCGGCAGATCCGCTGGACCGGCCCCACGCGCGCGTGGTGGGCGTCCCGGCTCGGCGTCGACGAAACCTCCGCCCAGGCGATCGTCTGCGCGGCGGTGCGCGAGACGTACGAGGAGGCGGGCGTGCTGCTCGCCGGTGCCACCCCGGACACCGTGGTCGGCGACACCACGGGCGACGACTGGGAAGCGGACCGCGCGGCACTGGTCTCCCGGGACGTCTCCTTCGCCGAGTTCCTGGGCCGCCGGGGGCTCGTGCTGCGATCCGACCTCCTGGGGGCCTGGACCCGCTGGATCACCCCGGAGTTCGAGCCGCGCCGCTACGACACGTGGTTCTTCGTGGCCGCCCTCCCCGAGGGCCAGCGCACCCGCAACGCCTCCACGGAGGCCGACCGTACGGTCTGGATCTCCCCCGGGGACGCGGCGGACGCGTACGACAAGGGCGACCTGCTGATGATGCCGCCCACCATCGCGACCCTGCGCCAACTCCGCTCGTACGCCACCGCCGCCGAAACCCTCGCCGCCGCGCCCGGCCGTGACCTGACCCCCGTTCTGGCCCAGGCCCGCCTGGAAGACGGCGAGCTGGTGCTCACCTGGCCCGGACACGACGAGTTCACCAAGCACATCCCCAACGGTGGAGCCCCCGCATGACGGACGCGACAGCCCTTCCCGGCCAGCCGCGAGGCGCAGTCCTCTCCGGCCCCGCGACCGAACGGGCCGTGAACGTCCTCGCGCCCAACGCGTCCGCGATGACCCTGGACGGCACGAACACCTGGATCGTGGCCGAGCCGGACTCCGGGCTGGCGGTGGTGATCGACCCGGGGCCCCTGGACGACGTACACCTGAGCCGTGTCGTCGACGCCGCCGAGAAGGCGGGCAAGCGGGTCGCGCTGACCCTGCTGACGCACGGGCACCCCGACCATGCCGAGGGCGCGGCACGGTTCGCGGAACTGACGGGGACGAAGGTGCGGGCGCTCGACCCGGCGCTGCGGCTCGGCGACGAGGGCCTGGCGGCCGGCGACGTGATCAGCACGGGCGGCCTGGAACTGCGTGTCGTACCGACCCCCGGCCACACCGCCGACTCGCTCTGCTTCCATCTGCCCGCCGACCGGGCCGTCCTGACCGGCGACACGATCCTGGGCCGGGGCACCACGGTCGTCGCGCACCCCGACGGTCGCCTCGGTGACTATCTGGACTCCCTGCGGCGGCTCAGGTCCCTGACGGTCGACGACGGGGTGCACACGGTGCTGCCGGGCCACGGGCCCGTCCTGGAGGACGCCCAGGGTGCCGTCGAGTTCTATCTCGCCCACCGCGCCCACCGCCTCGCCCAGGTCGAGACGGCGGTCGAGGAAGGCCACCGGTCTCCTGGCGAGGTCGTGGCGCACGTGTACGCCGACGTCGACCGCTCCCTGTGGCCGGCGGCCGAGCTGTCGGTGCGGGCGCAGCTGGACTATCTGCGGGAGCACGGGCTCATCGAGGACGCCTGACCGTCCGAGGACCGCCTGAGAACCGTCCGAGGGCCGTCCGAGGGCCGTCTGAGGACCGCCCGAGGTCTTCTAGGGGCGTGGTTCCTTGATGCCGTGCACGCGCGCGTACTCCTCGGCAAGCCATGGGCCGAGGTCGTCCACGTACGACCGCAGGACGGCGAGACCACCCGTGGGCTCGTACGCCGCGACCGCCGCCGCCCGCAACTCGGCCGCCCGCTCCGGGTAGTACCGCCCGAACACCTCGGCCATCTCGTGGAGATCGCTGGTCCAGCCGTTCCAGCGGGGCATGACGAGTGTGAAGCCGGTGCGGACGAGGTGACGGGAGATGGAGCGCACCAGCGGCCGTGCGGCCTCGTCCGAGTCGCCCGCCCCGACCTCGGCCGTGGCCTCGGCGATGCGCTCGCGCCAGCGGGACAGGAAGAGGGCGAGATCGCCGTTCGTCTCGCGGGCGAGGAGCGAGTCGGGCCGGTAGCGCGGCAGGTACTCGGCGAGATCCTCGCCCGCCAGCGGCGTACACAGGCAGGCGACGAACCACCCGAGGTCGTACCTCTCCAGCTCGCTCAGCGCGCCTGCCCTGCTGACCAGCAGCACTCCGGCCCCGTCGATCTGCTGGAACTCCTTGTCGAGCGCCTCCTCGATCGTGCGCGCGTCCGCCCGGTCCGCATTCGTGGGCTCCTCGCGCAGCGCGAGCAGCAGATCGAGGTCACTGCGTCCCACGCGCGCCGTGCCGCGCGGGATCGAACCGTAGAGGTACGCGCTGTGCAGCCGCGCCCCGAACACGTCCAGCACTCGGTCGCGGGCCGTCGCCACGACCGGCCGGAACGCCCGCGGTATCCGGCCGAGGGAACCCTCGCGCTCGATGTAGCCCTGGCTGTCCAGGCCCATGCTCTGCATGGGACCACTGTGCATCGGCGGCGCAACGGCGTCAGGTCTTTTCCCGGCGTCAGGTCATTTTTCCGGCGGGCCGGTGAGCGCCACCGCCGGGTCATTTCCGAGCGCCAGGCGGTCGAAGCGCACCAGGGCGGCGCTCTCGTCCGTCAGACAGGCGCCTCGCACCTCCCCGCCCCTTGCCATCCCGCCCAGGCGATGCGAGAAGGGCCCCGCCGTGCGGCAGGGCCCTTCAGACGCGTAGGAGACGCAGTGGCTAGCGCGAGCGCTTCGCGAGCCGCTCCACGTCCAGCAGGATCACCGCGCGGGCCTCCAAACGGAGCCAGCCGCGGCCCGCGAAGTCGGCGAGTGCCTTGTTGACCGTCTCGCGGGAGGCGCCGACCAGCTGGGCCAGCTCTTCCTGCGTGAGGTCGTGCACGACGTGGATGCCCTCCTCGGACTGCACGCCGAAGCGGCGCGAGAGGTCCAGGAGCGCGCGGGCCACGCGGCCCGGAACGTCGGAGAAGACCAGGTCGGACATCTGGTCGTTGGTCTTGCGCAGGCGCCGGGCGACGGCGCGCAGCAGGGCTGCAGCCACCTCGGGGCGCGCGTTCAGCCACGGCTGGAGGTCGCCGTGGCCCAGGCCCAGCAGCTTGACCTCGGTCAGCGCGGTGGCGGTCGCCGTGCGCGGGCCGGGGTCGAACAGCGACAGCTCGCCGATGAGCTCGCCGGGGCCGAGGACGGCCAGCATGTTCTCGCGGCCGTCGGGGGATGTGCGGTGAAGCTTGACCTTTCCTTCGGTGACCACGTACAGGCGGTCACCCGGGTCACCCTCGTGGAAAAGCGCGTCGCCGCGTGCGAGGGTCACCTCACTCATGGAGGCGCGGAGCTCCGCGGCCTGCTCGTCATCGAGCGCCGCGAAGAGCGGGGCGCGCCGCAGAACGTCGTCCACGAGTTCTCTCCTTGTCGACCTGCTCAGGGGATGTGGCTCCCCCGTGGTACCAGGGGACCGTGCTTCCCATCTTGCCGGACGGTCCAAACAGTGTGATCAGTCACAAGTCTGCCGCACCGGCGGGCCGAGCAGTGAGGCAGGGGGCCAATTGGGGGCTGATCTCCGAGGGCCGAGCCGGATGTCGGTGGCGGGCTTTAGGCTGGCCGGGTGTCCAAATCGCCGGTGAGAGCACAGGCCAAGGGGGCTGGGCGGGTGGTTGTACGTCGCGATTCCGCTGTGGGCGAACAAAGTCCCGACGGATCAGAGAAAACGACAAAAGCGGCAAATTCATCGCCGGCGAAGAAGGTGACGATGTCCGCCAAGAAGGCGGCGACAGCCTCGAAGAAGGCCGTGCCCACCGAGAGCGCGGCGAAGGGCCCGGCCAAGAGCGTGGCGAAGAAAGCCGTCGCGAAGAAGGCCACCGCGAAGAAAGCCACGGCGAAGAAGGCCGTTGCGAAGAAAGCCGGCCCCGCCAAAGAGGCCAAAGAGGCCTCCGTCGCAGTCGCCCCCGCCAAGCCTCCCCGGAGCGAGTCCCGCACCGCCTTGGTCCGCCGCGCCCGCCGCATCAACCGCGAGCTCGCCGAGGTCTACTCGTACGCCCATCCGGAGCTGGACTTCGAGAACCCGTTCCAGCTCCTGATCGCCACCGTCCTCTCGGCCCAGACCACCGACCTGCGGGTGAACCAGACGACTCCGGCGCTCTTCGCCGAGTACCCCACCCCCGAGGACCTGGCCGCGGCGAACCCCGAGGAGGTCGAGGAGATCCTGCGGCCGTGCGGGTTCTTCCGCGCCAAGACGAAGTCGGTGATAGGTCTCTCCCGGGCCCTGCGGGACGACTTCGGCGGCGAGGTCCCCGGGCGCCTGGAGGACCTCGTCAAGCTCCCCGGAGTAGGGCGCAAGACGGCCTTCGTGGTCCTCGGCAACGCCTTCGGGCGGCCCGGAATCACNTAGGGCGCAAGACGGCCTTCGTGGTCCTCGGCAACGCCTTCGGGCGGCCCGGAATCACCGTGGACACCCACTTTCAGCGGCTCGTCCGCCGCTGGCAGTGGACCGACGAGAAGGATCCGGACAAGATCGAGGCCGCCGTCGGCGCGCTCTTCCCGAAGAGCGAGTGGACGATGCTCTCGCACCACGTGATCTTCCATGGACGGCGCATATGCCACGCCCGCAAGCCCGCCTGCGGCGCCTGCCCCATCGCGCCGCTCTGCCCGGCGTACGGGGAGGGCGAGACGGACCCGGAGAAGGCCAGGAAGCTCCTGAAGTACGAGAAGGGCGGCTTCCCGGGCCAGCGGCTCAAGCCCCCGCAGGCGTACTTGGACGCAGGCGGCATCCCGGCACCCCCGCTGAGAGCGCCCTCGCCATGAGCGCCTCCGCCGAGGCCCGGGCCCGGGGCCGGTTCCAGGGCCGAGTCCGAGTCCGGGGCCGGTTCCGGGGCCCGATGACGGAACGATCTGCGAGGGCGCAGGCGTTGAGAGCAGCAGAACGGGGGTGGCGATGACACGCGCGAGCGACATGCGGGGCGGCCGGCTGGCGGTGTGCAAGGACGGCCTGCCCGACTGGCTGGACCCGGTCGTGCACGCGGTCGAGACGGTCGAGCCGCTCCAGCTGAGCCGCTTCCTGCCGCCGGCGAACGGTGCGGGGCGCCAGTCCGCCGTACTGATCCTGTTCGGCGAGGGCGAGCGCGGTCCCGAGTTGCTGCTCATGGAGCGGGCCAGCTCGCTCAGATCGCACGCCGGGCAGCCGTCGTTCCCCGGTGGCGCCCTCGACCCCGAGGACGGCGACCCGAAGGCCGACGGGCCGTTGCGGGCCGCTCTCCGCGAGGCCGAGGAGGAGACCGGGCTCGACCCGCGTGGCGTCCAGCTCTTCGGCGTACTGCCCGCGCTCTACATCCCGGTGAGCGGCTTCGTGGTCACCCCCGTGCTGGGCTGGTGGCGCGAGCCGAGCCCGGTGGGAGTCGTCGACCCGAACGAGACGGCGCGCGTCTTCACGGTCCCCGTGGCGGATCTCACGAATCCGGCGAACAGGGCCACGACCGTGCACCCCAGAGGCCACACAGGTCCGGCATTCCTGGTCGAATCCGCCCTGGTCTGGGGCTTCACGGCCGGAGTCATCGACCGCCTGCTGCACTTCGCGGGCTGGGAGCAGCCGTGGGACCGCGAGAAGCGGGTCCCGCTCGACTGGCACACATGACAGGGTGGCTCTCATGTTTTTTCCGGTGACCGCCAGGTGACGAGGCGAGGCTTGAATCAGTGAACGTGCTGGACATCCTGTTGCTGGTCGCCGCCGTGTGGTTCGCGATCGTGGGCTATCGCCAGGGGTTCGTCGTCGGCATCCTCTCGGTGATCGGCTTCCTGGGCGGCGGCCTCGTCGCGGTCTACCTCCTCCCGGTCATCTGGGACGCCCTGACCGAGGACGCCGAGGTCGGCACGACCGCCGCCGTCGTGGCGGTGGTCGTCGTGATCGTCTGCGCCTCCGTCGGCCAGGCGTTCACCACCCACCTCGGCAACAAGCTGCGCCGGTACATCACCTGGTCCCCGGCCCGCGCCCTGGACGCAACGGGCGGCGTGCTCGTCAACGTCGTGGCGATGCTGCTGGTCGCCTGGCTGATCGGCTCGGCCCTCGCGGGTACGACGCTGCCGACGCTCGGCAAGGAGGTCCGGGGCTCCAAGGTGCTGCAAGGGGTGTCCAGGGCGCTGCCCGACCAGGCCAACACGTGGTTCGCCGACTTCTCCTCGGTCCTCGCGCAGAACGGTTTCCCGCAGGTCTTCAGCCCGTTCAGGAACGAACCCATCAACGACGTGAAGGCCCCCGACCCCGCTCTCGCCAAGAGCCCGGTCGCGACCCGCGCCCAGCGCTCCATCGTCAAGGTCACCGGCACCGCCCAGAGTTGCGGCAAGGTCATCGAAGGCACCGGCTTCGTGTTCGGCGAGCGCCGCGTGATGACGAACGCGCACGTGGTGGGCGGCGTCGACGAGCCGTACGTCCAGATCGGCGGCTTGGGCAAGCGGTACGCCGCGAAGGTCGTGCTCTACGACTGGGAGCGCGACATCGCCGTACTCGACGTGCCCGATCTGCGCGCGCCCGCCCTGCAGTTCACGTCCAAGGACGCCACGAGCGGCGACGGCGCGATCGTGGCGGGCTTCCCGGAGAACGGGTCGTACACCGTCGGCGGCGCGCGCGTGCGCGGACGGATCACGGCCGACGGCGCGGACATCTACCACCGGGGCACGGTGCGCCGCGACGTCTACTCGCTCTACGCGACCGTGCGCCAGGGCAACTCCGGAGGCCCGCTGCTCACCCCGGACGGCAAGGTGTACGGCGTGGTCTTCGCGAAGTCCCTCGACGACCCCGACACGGGGTACGCGCTCACCGCGGACGAGGTCCGGGAGGACATCGCCAGGGGCCGCACCGCCAACCAGCAGGTGGACAGCGACAGTTGCGCGCTGTAGCGCCGGGTCGACGCCGGGCCCTGCTGGTTCGACGCCGAGCCGGCCGGACCTGCTGAGGCCGTGGCCCGAGGTCTGACGGGGCTTGAACGCTCAGCCGCGCGGGTGGCGCAGGCGCGCCGAGACCCAGCGGGCCCGGCGCCTCAGAATATGGGGGATTCCCAGTCGGGGGTCCGTGCCCTGTATCTGCGGGGCGCCCCTCTGGTGGGAGCTCAGGCCACTGGCCGAGCGGCGGTTGCGTGCTGCGTCACTGTAGTCGTGCGTCCAGCCCATACCCCGACGTCTGCCCCTGCCCCAAGGTCGATAACCGCTCCCAGGGCCCCCAATTGGCCTATGCGCCAGGCATTTGGCCGTTCGTAGGACAAGCGTTCCTATCCCGAGGCCGAGCGCCTGACGGGCCCGCCCGGACGCTTTGGACGAACCCGGCTCGAAGGGGCGTCAGCGGTCCGGTTCCGGGTCCTTCAGCCAGTTCACCAATTCGGTGGAAAACGCCACCGGGTCCTCTTCATGGGGGAAGTGGCCGAGTCCGTCGAACAGTCGCCAGCGGTAGGGCGCTTCGACGTACTCCCCGGAACCCGCCGCACTGCGGGTCCGCATCACCGGGTCGAGCGAGCCGTGCAGATGCAGGGTCGGCACCCGCACCGGGCGCTTCATGCGCCGGTTGAACTGGATGCCGTCGGGCCGGACCAGCGAGCGCACCATCCACCGGTACGGCTCGATCGCGCAGTGCGCCGTCGAGGGGATGCGCATGGCGCGCTGATACGTCTCCACGGCCTCGTCGTCCGGCTGCCGCGGCCCGGACCAGTCCCGTACGAGACGGCCGACCAGGGCACCCTCGTCGGCGACGAGCTGACGCTCCGGGATCCACGGCCGCTGAAAGCCCCATACGTACGAGCCCGCCGCGGTCTGCTTCATGTCCGAGAGCATCGCCGAGCGCCAGCGCCGGGGATGCGGCATCGAGGAGACCGCGAGCCGGCGTACGAGCTTGGGGCGCATCACGGCCGCCGTCCACGCCAGATAGCCGCCGAGGTCATGGCCGACCAGGGCCGCGTCGGGCTCGCCGAGGGACCGTACGACGCCGGTGATGTCGAGCGCGAGGTTCGCGGGGTCGTAACCGCGGGGCGTACGGTCGCTGCCGCCGACTCCCCGCAGATCCATCGCCACGGCGCGGAAACCGGCGTCGGCGAGTGCCACCAGCTGATGCCGCCAGGCCCACCAGAACTGCGGGAACCCGTGCAGCATCAGAACCAGTGGCCCGTCGCCCATTTCGGCGATGTGGAAACGCGCGCCGTTGGCGGCGACGTCCCGGTGGGTCACCTCTTTCCCGCCGGGGACGTCGAGCCGTGCGAACGAGGTGGGCTGCTCCGAAGGTGTGGCGGGGTCCGTCATGAGGATGAGCGTGCCACAGCCTCGACGCTCTCACCGACTCGGTCGGCCCCGTTCAACTGACGAGGGTGCGGCTTCACGTTCTGCAGTACGGCCGCCGTCTCCTTGACCGACGCCGCCGTCTTCTGCGGACCCTTGCCCTTCTTGGCCTTCTTCGCGAAGACGACGCCGATCAGCGCGAGCAACCCGGCGACCAGCACGTTCGCGGCGAAGGACAGCAGGAAGCAGACCGCGAGGTTCCAGTCGCTCCAGGTCCGGATGCCGTACGCCAGCGCGAAGCTCAGCATCGGCAGGGAGAAGATGAGCACCGCCCCGGCCGCCGCGAACGCGCCGCCGCCGACCGCACCGCGCTTGACGTCCTGCTTGAGCTGGGCCTTCGCCAGCGCGATCTCGTCGTGCACCAGCGCTGACATCTCGGTCGTCGCCGAGGCGAACAACTGGCCGATGCTGCGTTCGGCGCCGACCGGGTTGCCATCGGGTGCGCTCATCGCGGTCTCCCTTTGTCTTGGGACGTTGTAGTCCGGGGGCGTTGTGGTCATGGGGACGTTGCTGTCCTGGAGACGGTTGCCGCGTTGGGACGTTGCTGTCTTCGGGACGGTTGCTGTCCTGGGACGTTTTGCGTGCGTGTCCGATCATGCCGGACGGTCGTTCTCCTCGCTTGCCCCGGCCATCACTTGTGCAAGCCTGCGGTGTTCGGCGGCCTTCCGCTCGTAGATGTCCGCCATCCGCAGGTGGTACGCGGGACTGTCCTGCTCGTAGATGTCGGGGATCCCGTCGAGGTCCTCGTCCAACTCCTCGGCCTCGTACAGCTTGCGGTACTTGGCGTTGCGCAGCTTCAGCAGCACCGTCGACAGGATGGCCGCGATCAGGGAGCCGGACAGGACGGCGGCCTTGACCTCGTCGGTGAGTACGCCGTCGCCCTCGAAGGCCAGCTCGCCGATGAGCAGCGACACGGTGAAGCCGATGCCCGCGAGGGAGGCAACGGCGAAGAGATCCGGCCAGGCCAGGTCGTCGGAGAGCTCCGCTCTGGTGAAGCGGGCCGTCAGCCATGTGCCGCCGAAGATGCCGATCGCCTTGCCGACGACCAGTCCGAGGACGACGCCCAGGGTTTCGGGCCGCGTGAACACCCCGCCGAGTGCGTCCCCCGAGACCGCGACACCGGCGCTGAACAGCGCGAACAGCGGTACGGCGACACCGGCCGACAGAGGGCGGACGAGATGTTCGATCCGCTGGCCCAGGGAGTGCGCCTCGTCCTCACGGGTGGTGCAGCGCAGCATCAGGCCCATCGCGACACCGGCGATGGTGGCGTGGACGCCGCTGTTGTACATCAGCCCCCAGATGACGAAGGCGAGCGGGACGTACAGATACCAGCCGCGCACGCCCTTCCTCAGCATCAGCCAGAACAGGACGAGGCCGGCCGCGGCGCCGCCGAGGGCCGCGAAGTTCAGGTCGGCGGTGAAGAACACCGCGATGATCAGAATCGCGAAGAGGTCGTCGACGACCGCGAGGGTGAGCAGGAAGGCACGCAGGGCGTTCGGCAGGGACGTACCGATGACGGCGAGGACGGCGAGCGCGAAGGCGATGTCGGTCGCGGTCGGCACCGCCCAGCCGGCGAGCGAGCCGCCTCCGATGGTGCTGACCAGCGTGTAGACCAACGCGGGCACGGCCATGCCGCACAGGGCGGCCACGACCGGGAGCGCGGCGGCCTTCGGGTCCTTGAGATCACCGGCGACCAACTCGCGCTTGAGCTCGATGCCGGCCACGAAGAAGAAGACCGCCAGCAGTCCGTCGGCGGCCCAGTGCTGGACGGAGAGGTCCAGGCCGAGCGCGGCGGGCCCCAGGTGGAAGTCACGGACGCTCGCGTAGCTGTCGCGCACCGGTGTGTTGGCCCAGACGAGTGCGGCGATGGCGGCGACGAGGAGCAGGATGCCACCGACGGTCTCGGTACGGAGCGCGTCCGCGACGAAGTTCCGCTCGGGCAGCGAGAGACGCCCGAGGAACTTACGGGTGGTGGGGCTGGGCGCGGCCACGGGGAGGACCTCCGGTCGGTGGGCAGGGCAGAACACATGCCGACCAGACTTCCCGGCGCACCTTGGGGCTTCTCGTCACGCTGTGGAACTTCCCCCAGCGTACCCATGATGTGCTCTGACCTCTCCGGTGAGCCTCACGGTAAAGGCCGCGGAAGGCCGCACGGGGCACCCGGCGCGTGGCCGGGCGCCCCGTGACGGACGCATTCAGAGACGTACTCAGTCCTCGCTGGACGACGTGGGGAGCTTCGCCTGGATCAGGTCCATCACCGTGGAGTCGGTCAGCGTGGTCACGTCACCGAGCTCGCGGTTCTCGGCGACGTCACGCAGCAGACGGCGCATGATCTTGCCGGAGCGGGTCTTGGGCAGCTCGGCCACCGGCAGGATCCGCTTGGGCTTGGCGATCGGGCCGAGGGTGGTGCCGACGTGTCCCCGCAGCTCGGCCACGAGGTCCGCGGTCTCCGAGGCCGTACCGCGCAGGATCACGAAGGCCACGATCGCCTGGCCGGTCGTCTCGTCGGCCGCGCCCACGACCGCCGCCTCGGCGACGGACGGGTGCGAGACGAGCGCCGATTCGACCTCGGTGGTGGAGATGTTGTGCCCGGACACGAGCATCACGTCGTCGACCCGGCCGAGCAGCCAGATGTCGCCGTCCTCGTCCTTCTTGGCGCCGTCGCCGGCGAAGTACTTGCCCTGGAAGCGCGACCAGTACGTGTCGATGAACCGCTGGTCGTCGCCCCAGATGGTGCGCAGCATCGACGGCCACGGCTCGGTGAGGACGAGGTACCCGCCGCCTCCGTTGGGCACCTCCTGGGCCTCGTCGTCGACGACCGTCGCGGAGATGCCGGGCAGCGGGCGCTGCGCGGAGCCCGGCTTGGTCTCCGTCACACCGGGCAGCGGCGTGATCATCATCGAGCCGGTCTCGGTCTGCCACCACGTGTCCACGATCGGAGTGTGGTCGGCGCCGATGTGCTTGCGGTACCAGATCCATGCCTCGGGGTTGATCGGCTCACCGACGGACCCGAGCACACGCAGGCTGGACAGGTCGAACTTCGCGGGGATGTCGTCGCCCCACTTCATGAACGTACGAATGGCGGTGGGCGCCGTGTAGAGGATGGTCACGCCGTACTTCTGCACGATCTCCCAGAAGCGGCCCTGGTGCGGGGTGTCCGGCGTGCCCTCGTACATCACCTGCGTCGCGCCGTTCGCGAGCGGCCCGTACGTGATGTACGAGTGGCCGGTGACCCAGCCGATGTCGGCCGTGCACCAGTAGACGTCGGTCTCCGGCTTGAGGTCGAAGACGGCGTGGTGCGTGTACGCGGCCTGGGTGAGGTAGCCGCCGGAGGTGTGCAGGATGCCCTTCGGCTTACCCGTCGTCCCCGAGGTGTAGAGGATGAACAGCGGCTGCTCGGCGTCGAAGGCCTCGGGAGTGTGCTCGGTGGACTGCTTCTGGGTGATCTCGTGCCACCAGACGTCGCGGCCCTCGGTCCAGGCGACCTCCTGGCCGGTACGGCGCACGACGAGCACCTTGCCGACCCCGTCGACCCGGCCGACCGCCTCGTCCACGGCGGGCTTGAGCGCGGCGGGCTTGCCGCGGCGGTAGCCGCCGTCCGAGGTGATGACCAGCTTGGCGTCGGCGTCCTGGATGCGGGTGGCGATGGCGTCGGCCGAGAAGCCGCCGAAGACGACCGAGTGCGCGGCGCCGATGCGGGCGCAGGCCAGCATCGAGACGACGGCCTCGGGAATCATCGGCAGATAGATGGCGACCCGGTCGCCCTTCTCAACCCCCAGCTCGGTCAGGGCGTTGGCGGCCTGGGAGACCTCGTCCTTCAGCTCCGCGTAGGTGATGGCCCGGCCGTCGCCGGGCTCGCCCTCGAAGTGGATCGCGACACGGTCGCCGTGACCGGCCTCCACGTGGCGATCGACGCAGTTGTACGCGACGTTCAGCTTCCCGTCCGCGAACCATTTGGCGAAGGGCGGGTTCGACCAGTCCAGCGTCTCGGTCGGCTCGGTGGCCCAGGTCAGCCGGCGCGCCTGCTCGGCCCAGAAACCGAGCCGGTCAGCCTTGGCCTGTTCATACGCCTCCGCTGTGACGTTGGCGTTCGCGGCCAGGTCGGCGGGCGGCGCGAACCTGCGCTCCTCACGAAGCAGGTTGGCCAGGCTTTCGTTGCTCACGACATCTCCCTTTCCCAGGGTGTCCGTTGTGTCCCCGGGCCACAGCTCATCAGACGAGGACCCCTGGTGACAAGGGCCGTCCGAGAATTGGTTTAGACCTTTGTGCGTGTGGCCCCCGCGTACGGGGGGCCACACGTTGTCACGGACCGGAGCGGCGGGCGGTTCAGGTCCGCGAGGGAGAGGGCCTGGATGGGGCGTGAGGGTGAACGCGTGTTCGTCGTGAGGGTTATGGGGTGTTTTGTGGAGTGCTTGCGGGGGTGGCGCGGTGCGCGCGGAGTCAGGTGCGGGTGTCGTGCAGTGCGCGTGCCGTGACCCGGTCGAACACCTCACCGCCCGGCACGGCTTCGCCGTCGGCCCCGGCACCACTGTCGAGCCCGGCTTCGCCGTCGGCCCCGGTCCCGGCGTCGGTACCAGCCTCGGTCCCCGCCGCCGCCCCCGCTCCCGCCCCGGCCTTCGCCCGGTCGTCGGCCACCGCGTCCGTGAGCAGATACCCCTGAGCCTCGCCCACGTGGAAGTACATCCCGTGCAGTTCGAGTCGGCCCTCCCGCAGAGCCCGCGCCACACACTCGTGCGCCCGCAGATGCTCCAACTGCTGCACCACATTGGTGAGGCAGAGCTGTTCGACGGCGTTCGCGGGCGCCCGGTCGGCGATCCGCGTCCACGGCCGGTCCTTCGCGGCCATCCGCTCCAGACTCGGCAGTCCGTGCCGCAGCCATCGTTTCAACGGTGTTCGCGCCCCGTTCGGGTCGGAGTTCAGCAGCGCCTGCATCGCCCCGCATCCGGAGTGCCCGCACACCGTGATGGATCTCACCTCCAGCACCTCCACCGCGTACTCGATGGCGGCTGCCACCGAGTCGTCACCGCTTTCCTCGCCGGGCGGTGGCACGAGATTGCCCACGTTGCGTACGACGAAGAGATCGCCGGGGCCGCTGGATGTGATCATCGATGTGACCAGCCGGGAGTCGGCGCAGGTCAGGAAGAGCTGCGAGGGCCGCTGCCCCTCCCTCGCGAGCCGCGCCAGCTCGCTGCGCACCAGGGGGGCGGTGTTGCGCTGGAACGCGCTGATGCCGCTGGCCAGTTCATGCCCACTGGGGTGCCTGTCCGAGGACGCCGTCCGCGGTGGCTGCTCGCAGTGGTGGTTGCGCCAGGGCGTCCAGGGCCGGCAGTGGCACTGCGCGGTGCCCGCCGGCTCGGTGATCCGCGTGCCTCCCCGCCCGGTCAGCTCCACCGACCCGCCGTGTGCGGCGTGCGCGCTCTGCCAGTCGTGCAGCGACTCGTACGCCGCGTGGTCCATGAACGAACCGTCCAGCTCCACGACGACCTCGGCTCCCTGGGGCACCAGGTGCAGTGCCCGGCTGAGCCGCGGCACGGCGAGGAACGTCAACTGTCCGCGGACCCGCACATGGTGCACGCCCTCCGCGTCCTCCTCGTGCGTGATCCGCGTACGGGTGAGCCGGTGGAGCGCGATGGTCACGGCGACGGCCACGCCGACCGCCACGCCCTCGAGGACGCCGAAGAACACCACGCCCGCCGTCGTGAACGCGTACACCGGAATCTCGCGGTGGCGGGTGATGCTGCGGATGTGGTTGATCGACACCATCTGCACGCCGACGGCCATCACCAGCGCGGCGAGCGTGGCGAGCGGGATCAGATCGAGCACCGGCACCAGCAGCAGGGCGGCGACCACGATCCACAGACCGTGCAACATCGTGGAGTTGCGGCTCACGGCGCCCGCCTGGACGTTGGCCGCGCTGCGCACCGCGACGCCCGTGACGGGCAGCCCGCCCAGCGAGCCGGAGACGATGTTCGCCGCGCCCTGGCCGCGCAGCTCACGGTCGAGGTCGGCGCGTGGGATGCGCGGCCCGTGCCTGCGGGCGGCGGCCAGCTTGTCCACGGCCACCGCGGAGAGCAGCGACTCGACGCTGCCGACCAGCGCGATGGTCAGGACGGCGGCGACGATGCCGAGTACGGGGCCTTCCGGTAGCCCGGTGAGGGTGTGGCTGCTCCAGGAGGGCAGATCGACCCGGGGCAGCCGCAGCCCGGCGAGCGTCGCCACCGCCGTGGCCGACGCGACCGCGGCGAGCGCCGCCGGAACGGCACGGGCGACCTGACCCGCACGCCCGGGGATACGCGGCCACAGCAGCAGCACGGCCAGGGTCAGGGCGCTCATCGACAGCGCCGACAGGTGCGGGGCGGCCAACTGGGCGGGTAGCTGGCGGACGTTGTCGATGACGGAGCTGTGCGGAGAGCCGCCCAGCACGATGTGCAGCTGGGCGACGGCGATGGTGATGCCGATGCCGGCCAGCATGCCGTGGACGATCGCGGGACTGACGGCGAGCGCGGAACGGGCCACCCGCAGAAAGCCCAGGCCGACTTGGACCAGTCCGGCGAGAACGGTGATGGCACACGTCGTACGCCAGCCGTACGTCTGGATGAGGTCGGCCGTGACCACGGTGAGCCCGGCGGCGGGGCCGCTCACCTGGAGCGGCGCGCCGCCGAGCCGGCCGACCAGCAGCCCGCCCGCGGCGGCGGCGACTAGCCCCGCCTGCAAGGGCGCCCCGGTCGCCAGCGCGATGCCCAGGGACAGCGGCAACGCGATCAGGAAGACGGCGATCGAGGCGGAGAAATCGGCGGCCGTGATCCGGGGACCACGGCGGCGGGGCCGGGGCGGGCTGTGCGGCCGCCCCTCGTCCGGCGTGTGCGAAGAGTCGTCGGTTCGGGTGGGGACGCAGGTGGACATAGTTCCCGTCTCCTCCGGGGCTGCGCGGTCGCTTGGGGTGCGGCCGTGGGTCACGGCGTACAGCGGCGGGATTTATCAAAGCTCGGCAAATGAATCGTAATGGAGAGTAAAGCCCGTGTGCGAAAAAGTAGCGCAAATAGGCTAATGAACCACTCTGTCGAGTGAATGATTGCAATGATCGGCTTGTCGCATTAATTCCTTCAGGGTCCCGTGCGACCTTGGCGGCGCTGTCGGTGTTCGTTCGGGATTTCCCTTGCGGTCTGTCCGGAATTCTCCCTGCGGTCTGTCCGGGATTCCCCTATTTCGGCACCCCCCTTATCGGCGTTGGCCTGACTGAAGGAAGAAGGTGGGCGGAAGATGGCCGCCACCCAGAGGATCGCCGCGGGAGTCACGGTCACAGCGGTCTGCGCCGCGGCCCTCGCCGGTTGCGCGTTCGGCGAAACCCCCGAAACCGGAGCGAAGAAAGGCGCGCACGGCGCGAAGAAGGCGGCGGGCGCCCCGGCCCCCAAGAAGGTGTTCCGCCCGATCGGGGACGGCTCCACCGCCTTCACCGGGGCGCAGCCGCATCTGCCCCGCCCCGAGCGGCTCAGACCCGGCCAGAAGCCGCCGCAGTTCGTGGTCTTCTCGTGGGACGGCGCGGGCGAGGACAGTCAGAAGCTGTTCTCCCACTTCCGCAAGGTGGCCAGGGCCAACAAGGCGACGATGACGTACTTCCTGAGCGGCGTGTACATGCTCCCGGAGGAAAAGCGCGCTCTCTACCGGCCACCGATGCACTCACCGGGCCGCTCCGACATCGGCTTCAATGACGAGCAGGGAGTCAAGGACACCGTGCAGCAGTTGCGCGGCGCGTGGCTCGAGGGCAACGAGATCGGCACGCACTTCAACGGTCACTTCTGCGGCAGCGGCGGCGTCGGCGACTGGTCCGTCGAGGACTGGAAGAGCGAGATCGCCCAGGCCAAGTCGTTCGTGAAGTCCTGGAAGACCAACACGGGCACGGCGAAGGCCGCCGCGCTGCCCTTCGACTACGACAAGGAGTTGGTCGGCGCCCGCACTCCCTGCCTGGAGGGGCAGCAGAACTTCATGCAGGCCGCCCGTCAGCTGGGATTCCGCTACGACACAAGTGGCGTCAACAACCAGATCTGGCCCAAGAAGAAGGACGGCCTGTGGGACCTGTCCATGCAGCTCGTCCCGGTCCCGGGCCGCAGCTTCGAGACGCTCGCCATGGACTACAACTTCATGGTCAATCAGTCCGGCACCACGTCCCAGAACGCCGGCGCCTACCAGCAGAAGTTCTGGGGCGACCAGATGCGTGACGGCCTGCTCAAGGGCTTCGACCGTGCCTACAACGGCAATCGTGCGCCCCTGATCATCGGCAACCACTTCGAGTCCTGGAACGGCGGCACCTATATGCGGGCCATCGAGGAGACCATCGAGCGGGTCTGTACGCAGAGCGAGGTGCGCTGCGTTTCCTTCCGGCAGCTCGCCGACTGGCTCGACGCCCAGGATCCGCAGACCCTGGACAAGCTCACCACGCTTCAGGTCGGCGAGGCCCCGAAGCAGGGCTGGGCGTCGTTCCTCGCCGCCCAGCCCGCCCCGGCTCCGAAGGGTGTCCCGGGCGCACCCGCGGTCCAGCCGTAGCGGAAGCGCTCACGCCGTGACGGGCTCCGCCTCACGCAGTACGAAGGAGGGGTCGACCTGGGAGGCCAGATCGGCGCCCGTCCTCTCGTTGCCCCAGGACCGCGCGTTCTTCAGGTGGAAGTGCACCATCTGGCGCATGTAGCGCTCCCAGTCCCGAAGCTCGTACGTGGCGTCGGCGGCGGTCTGAAGGGCCCGCAGGGCTTGGCGGTTGGTGTCCTCCAGGCGCTCGAACAGGGGTGGGCGCCCCTTCTCCATGGCGCGCACCCAGTCCGAGTGCCCGACCGTCACCAGGAGGTCGTCACCGACTTCGGCGCGGAGGAAGTCGATGTCGTCCTGGCCCTGCACCTTGTTGCCGACGACCTTCAAGGTGACGCCGAAGTCGCGCGCGTACTCCTTGTACTGGCGGTAGACGGAGACCCCCTTCCGCGTCGGCTCGGCGACGAGGAAGGTGATGTCGAAGCGCGTGAACATGCCGGACGCGAAGGAGTCCGAGCCCGCCGTCATGTCGACGACGACGTACTCGCTCTGGCCGTCGACGAGATGGTTCAGGCAGAGCTCCACCGCACCGGTCTTGGAGTGGTAGCAGGCCACTCCCAAATCGGCCTCGGTGAACGGGCCGGTGACCATCAAACGGACAGCACCGCCGTCGAGTTCCACGGCTCGCGCGCAGGCCTCGTACACCGGGTTGTCCTCGCGCACCCGCAGCAGCCGGGAACCCTCGCCGGGCGGAGTCGTCTTGATCATCGTCTCGGCGGAGGCGATCCGCGGGTTGGAGCCGCGCAGGTAGTCCTTGATCAGCGGGAGTCGCTCACCCATCGCCGGCAGTCCCGCGGCGTCCGCCTCGTCCAGTCCGAGCGCGGGCCCGAGGTGCTGGTTGATGTCGGCGTCCACCGCGACGACCGGGGCACCGGTGGTCGCGAGGTGCCGGATGAAGAGCGAGGACAGGGTGGTCTTGCCGCTGCCGCCCTTCCCAACGAAAGCAATTTTCATGTTCAGTAACAGTAGTGGCCGAGCCCCGCCGACGGGCGGCTAAACGTGAAGAAGACCACCCCTTCGTGGCGAGGGTCCACCCACAAGAGGTGCTTCGTTCAAGGAGGGGTGGCGAGCCGGGGGCCGGGCGCGCGTAGGGTCGTACTCATGAGTACGACAGGTGCGAACGCCGACCCGCTCGCGACCCTGGGCTCGCTGCCCGGCGTCGTCGAATCCGTGGAGTCCGTGCGCAAGGCAGTGGACCGGGTCTACGGGCACCGCATCATGCGCCGCCGTAGCAACGAGATCACCTCGGAGGCCGCACTGCGCGGCGCGCGCGGCTCCGCGGCACTGGCCGGAGCGGACTGGGCCCTGGAAGAGGTGCGCCGCCGTACCGACTTCAGCGGCGACGGCGAGGCCCGGGTGGTGGGCGCCGCCCTCCGGCTGACCGCCGAGGCGGGTCAGCTCCTCTCGATCTGGCGGCAGTCGCCCCTTCGGGTGCTGGCACGCCTGCACCTGGTGGCGGCCGCGGACAAGGGTGACGAGGTCGGGCGGCCGCGACAGGACGGCGAACCGGTCGACGAACCGCTGATCGAGCTGCCGCTGCCGGACGCAAGCGAGGTCGCGGGCCGCCTCGACGGCCTCTCGCAGCTGATCATCGCGGGCACCTCCGCCCCCGCCCTGGTGACTGCCGCCGTGGTCCACGGCGAGCTCCTCGCCCTGCGCCCCTTCGGCTCACACAACGGCCTGGTGGCGCGCGCGGCCGAGCGCATCGTCCTGGTCGGCAGCGGCCTCGACCCGAAGTCCGTCTGCCCCGCCGAGGTCGGCCACGCGGAACAGGGCCGCGCGACTTACCTGGCGGCCTTCGACGGCTACCTTTCCGGAACGCCGGAGGGCATGGCGACCTGGGTCGCTCACTGCGGCAGAGCGGTCGAGTTGGGCGTACGGGAGTCGACGGCCGTCTGCGAGGCGCTTCAGCGAGGGGCGGCATAGGCCCCGAAGCGGCCTGTCCGAAAATGGAAAAAGGCCCCTTAAGGGGCCTTGAACAGGGTTGCGGCGGTACGAGGATTCGTACCGCCGCTGGCATGTTCACCCGGTTACCATGCGTCCTCGATATATTGCCCATCAGGTCGGGAACTGTTGCCCGTCGCCTGGTGCGGCTGGCCCGTAATCGACGGGTCGACGTCGCGTGGGTGCCCAGTGTCCATGCTCGGTCCGTGGGGCCTCGGTTGCGTTATTAAGGTGATCCTTTTTCTCGGATGTCCTTGGTCTCGCGGGCCGTTAACTTCTTTGTACTCCAGGACCGGAGCAAGCGGAAGCCCTCCCTGTACTTCTTTACTTTTAGGTTCAAAGAGGTTGAATCGGTCGCGCTTATCGCTGTTGTCGCTCGCAGCGCGCGTCTTGCCGCGGAGGATGAGGCAGCTCAGCTCACTGCCGAACGGCGTCGGCTCGTGTACCAGACCAGCCCCGCGGTGGCCGCGGCCGCCCCTATCGCCGCGGCCGCGACCAGGGCAGGCCGGGGAGGCACGGACAGCCGCTGCTTGAGCCGCACCGGGTGGTGGAAGTCGAGGATCGGCCACGCGCGCGTGGTGGCCTCGCGGCGCAGCGCTCGGTCCGGATTGACCGCATGGGGGTGGCCGACGGCTTCGAGCATCGGGAGGTCGGTCGCCGAGTCGCTGTAGGCGTAGCAGCGGGAGAGGTCGTACCCCTCGGACGCGGCCAGCTCCTTGATCGCCTCGGCCTTCGTCGGCCCGTACGCGTAGTACTCCACCTCGCCCGTGAAGCAGCCGTCGTCGCCGACGACCATGCGGGTCGCCACGACACGGTCCGCGCCCAGGAGTTCACCGATCGGCTCGACGACCTCCGCGCCGGACGTCGAGACGATCACGACGTCGCGCCCGGCGATGTGATGCTCCTCGATGAGGGACGCCGCCTCGTCGTAGATGATCGGGTCGATCAGGTCGTGCAGGGTCTCGGCGACGATCTCCTTGACCTGCTGGACGTTCCAGCCGCGGCACAGCGTGGAGAGGTACTCGCGCATCCGCTCCATCTGGTCGTGGTCGGCGCCTCCGGCGAGGAAGACGAACTGGGCATATGCGGTACGCAACACGGCCCGGCGGTTGATCAGACCGCCTTGGTAGAACGACTTGCTGAACGTGAGCGTGCTCGACTTCGCAATGACCGTCTTGTCCAGATCAAAGAAGGCCGCTGTGCGGGGCAAGGAGTGGTTTTCCACGAGCCTGAGCATAGGCGCCCACCATTCGGCGTAAGGTGGGGCGCGTGGGTTTGCCTGAGAGGGCTCTCGGGTACACCATGGAAGTCACGGATCGTTCGCGACCGTGCTAACCCGGTCCGGCTCCTCCCCCCCCGAGTCGGCCGTGGGGACGACCCCCGCTCTCCCCCCCGGCGGGGGTCGTCGCATGTCCGGGTGGGTTTTCTCCCCCTTGTTCGCTGACCACGTGCCGCGCTGTGCGGGCTTCGGCGCCTCTCTCCGTGTACCCATGATCCGTCACTGTCTGTAGCCGTCAGACTGCTCTAAGGAAGTCGTACACGGGTCACCGGTTTGGGTGAAGGCGATATTCACATCCGCCGAGTTGTCCACAGTTATCGAGCAAGATCCACACGATTTCCGGGATCGCTGCACCGTGATTCCAACGCGTCCCGCCGGGCGGAAGTTCATGGCCGGTTCGGTATGTCCGGCACCTATGGCCGGTTCGTATCGGCGGTTCATATGGAGGACCGGTTGCCGGTTCTTCACGCGGGGCGGGATTCGCGGGGCCGCAGAGGCTCTGTGGAAGAAGCAGCGAAGGGGGATGGAGATCGTGGCGGGAACCATCACGCACGACCGGCCGGCGGCCGCCGAGGGGCGGCAGGGCGGACCGTTGATCGTCACCGAGGACGCGGATCTGCTGGACGACCTGCTGCGGCTGTGCGCCGCGGCGGGCGCCCGGCCCGAGGTCCACCATGGCGTGCCCGAGCGCGGAGGCGGCTGGGAGGCGGCGCCTCTGGTCCTGGTCGGCGACGACGCCGCGCGGCGCGTGCGCGGGGCCGCGCGCAGGCGCGGAGTGGTGCTCGTGGGGCGGGATCAGGACGATTCCGGGGTGTGGCGGCGGGCCGTGGAGATCGGCGCCGACCATGTCCTGCTGCTGCCCGACGGCGAGCAGTGGCTGGTCGACCGCATCGCCGACGTGGCCGAAGGTGTCGGGCCGCCCGCGCTCACCGTCGGCGTGATCGGCGGTCGCGGCGGGGCCGGTTCGTCCACGCTGGCCTGCGCGCTCGCGGTCACCTCGGCGCGCGAGGGGCGGCGCACGCTGCTCGTGGACGCGGATCCGCTGGGCGGCGGACTCGACGTACTCCTCGGCGGTGAGACGGCCGAGGGTCTGCGGTGGCCGGCGTTCGCCGCCTCGCGCGGGCGGGTCGGCGGTGGCGCCCTGGAGGAGTCGCTGCCCGAGCTGCACGCGCTCAGGGTCCTCAGCTGGGACCGCGGCGACTGCGTGGCCATCGCACCCGAGGCCGTACGGGCGGTGCTGGCCGCGGCCCGACGGCGGGGCGGCACGGTGGTCGTGGACCTGCCGCGCCGCGTCGATGAAGGCGTCGCGGAGGCACTCGCCCAAGTGGACATGGGGCTGCTCGTGGTCCCCGCCGAGCTGCGCGCGGTCGCGGCCGCCGGGCGGGTCGCCTCCGCGGTCGGAATGGTCCTGCGCGATCTGCGGATCGCGGTGCGCGGGCCGTATGCGCCCGGCCTGGACGACAAGGAGGTGTCCCGTCTGCTCGGGCTGCCGCTGGCGGGCGAAGTGCCCGTGGAGACGGGGTTGTTGGCCGCGAACGAGCGCGGCGCCCCACCCGGGGGCGACATCCGGGGCCCGCTTGCGCGCTTCTGCTCGGCCTTCTGGGAGCGGGCCGCGGTTGCGGGAGGGGGCGTATGAGCGAGGGCACACGCGTGCGTGCCGGAGTGTCGGGCGGACGTGCGGAGGCGGGTTCATCTGCGGACGTCGTGTTGACGGGTCGGCGGGCGGGCGTGGGTTTGCCTGAGGCCGCGAGGCCGTCGGGCCGGCAGGTGGGCGTGGGTTTGCCTGCGTGGGCCGGGCTGTCGGACGGAAGTTCATGGGTGGGCCGGGCTGCGGATGCTGAGCTGTTGGACGGAGTGCGGCAGTGGCTCGCCGAGAGCGGGGCCGAGCCGACTCCGGCGCGGGTGGCGCAGGCGTTGCGGGACCAGGGGCGGGTGCTGGGGGACACCGAAGTGCTCGGCGCGGCCGAGCGGTTGCGCTCCGAGCTGGTCGGGAGCGGTCCCCTGGAGCCGCTGCTCGCCGACCCTTCGGTGACCGACGTGCTGGTCTCGGCGCCCGACCGGGTATGGGTGGACCGGGGCGGCGGACTGGAGCTGACGGCCGTCGCCTTCCCGGACCCGGCGGCCGTACGACGTCTGGCGCAGCGCCTCGCGGCCGTGGCCGGGCGACGGCTCGACGACGCGCACCCCTGGGTGGACGCGCGGCTTCCGGACGGCACGCGTCTGCACGCGGTGCTGCCGCCGGTGGCGGTCGGTTCGACGTGCCTGTCGCTACGGGTCGTACGGCCGCGGGCGTTCACGCTCGACGAGCTGGTGGCGGCCCGGACGGTGCCGCCGGGCGGCGACCGGGTGCTGCGGGCTCTGCTGGATGCCCGGTTGTCGTTCCTGATCAGCGGAGGCACCGGAAGCGGCAAGACGACGCTCCTGAGCGCCTTGCTGGGTCTGGTCGGACCGGGCGAGCGGATCGTGCTCGCGGAGGACTCGGCGGAGCTGCGCCCCGACCACCCTCATGTCGTACGCCTGGAATCCAGACCGGCCAACCAGGAGGGCGCCGGTCTCGTCACGCTCCAGGACCTGGTGCGCCAGGCCCTGCGGATGCGGCCGGACCGGCTGGTCGTCGGCGAGGTGCGCGGGCCCGAAGTCGTCCATCTGCTGGCCGCGTTGAACACCGGCCACGAAGGCGGTTGCGGCACCGTCCACGCGAACGCGGCGGCGGGGGTACCTGCCCGCTTGGAGGCGCTGGGCACAGCGGCGGGGCTCGACCGGGCCGCCCTGCACAGCCAGGTGGCGGCCGCGCTGTCGGTGGTGCTCCATCTCGTACGCGACCGGGCGGGGCGGCGGAGGATCGCCGAGGTGCATGTGCTGGAGCGGGATGCGGCGGGGCTTGTGGTGACGGTGCCGGCGCTGCGGTGGGGCGTGGAGGCCTTCACGTACGAGCGGGGGTGGCAGCGGCTGCGGGAGCTGCTCGGTGAGAGGTGTGAGGGGCTGTGACGGGGGTCGGCGAGATGACGGTCGGTGCGGCGATGGTGTGTGCCGGGGCGGCGGCCTGGCTGATGGGCGAACAGGGGCCGAGGGCTCGGCGGGCTCAGTTGCTGTGTGCCGGTGATGGGATGCCGGGGGTGGGACCGCCGACGTGGGGGCACAGGGCGCGGGACCGGGCGGCGAGGGCCGTGCGGCGACTGCGGCTGTTGCATCGGCTCAGGGGCGAATGGTGGTCGCTGGTCGCCGGGTTGATGGTCGCCTTGCTGGGGGCGTCCGTGGTGCCGCTCGTCGTGGGGGCGCTCGGGGTTCCGTTGGCGCGGCGGGCTCGGCTGGCCGCTCGGGCAAGGCGGGAGCGGGAGCGGCGGGCCGATGCGGTGATCGCGCTGTGCGGGGCGCTCGCGGGGGAGGTGCGCGCCGGCCGGCAGCCGGGCGAGGCGCTCCTCCGCGCCGCCCGTGACTCGGGCGGACTCGGTGACGCACAGGCGGTGGTGCTGGCGGCGGCACGGTTCGGCGGGGATGTGCCCGGCGCGCTGACCGATGCGGCCCGGCGGCCTGGGGCCGATGGACTGCTGGGCCTCGCCGCGTGCTGGCGGGTCGCGGTAGACCGGGGTGCCGGACTCGCCGCCGGACTCGACCGGCTGGAGGGGGCATTGCGTGCGGAGCGGGATCAACGGGCCGACCTGCGCGCCCAGTTGACGGGGGCTCGGTCGACGGCGGTGCTGCTCGCGGGATTGCCGCTGCTGGGGCTGCTCCTCGGGACCGCGCTGGGCGCCGATCCGCTGCATGTCGTCCTGCACACCGGCGCGGGCATCGGCTGCCTTTTGGTCGGCGGTGTCCTGGAGGGCGCCGGGCTGTGGTGGGCGCTGCGGATCGTACGGAGGGCGGAGGCCGTATGAGCGCGGAGGTTGTCCACAGGCAGGGGGTGGCTCTGTGCGTGTCGGCCGGACTCTGGTCGATGGCTTGGGCGCTATGGGCGGCGCGGCGGGAGCGCAGGGCGCGTCGGCGGCTGGGAGTGGTGCTGCTGGTCAAGCCGGCGCCCGTCCGTCGGCGCTTCGAGATCCGATCAGGGATGACGAGGTGGCTGCCGGCGGTGGGCGCGGTGAGCGCCTGCTGGGTGTTCGTCGGCGGTGTTCCCGGGATCGTGGCGGGGATCGCGGCTGGGTTCGGGGTGTGGCGATGGCAGCGCAGGCCCGCGCCCCCCGAGGAGCCCCAGTCGGGCGTGGCCGCACGGCAACTTCCGCTCGCAGCCGATCTGCTGGCGGCCTGCATCGCGGCGGGTGCCAGTCCCGTGACGGCGGCTCAGGCCGTGGGCGAGGCACTCGAAGGGCCCGTCGGCGAGCGGCTCGCGCGAGGCGCTGCCGAGGTGCGGCTCGGGGGTGAACCGGCCGAGGCGTGGCGAGGTCTGGCCGCCTTGCCGGGGGCCCGGGCACTGGCCCGGCTGCTGGAGCGGGCGGGCGAGTCGGGCGTACCGGCGGCGGGTCCCGTCGCACGCCTTGCCGCCGAAGCCCGCGCGGAGTGGGGACGGACCGCCACCGCGCGTGCGCGACGGGCGGGCGTCATGGTCACCGCGCCGGTGGGGCTGTGCTTCCTGCCCGCGTTCATTGCGATCGGGGTGCTGCCCGTGGTGATCGGGCTGGCGAGTGGGGTGCTGGGAGGAGGAGGTGGTGGATGACGGGCGGAATGCGGTGAAGGGCGAGCGATGAACGATCAACGGTCGATGGAACGGATGAACGGATCTACACGGGGGTTCGGATGAGCAAGGCAATGCGGGTGCGGGTGCGCGTACGGGTGTGGGCCCTGGCAGTCAGGACGTGGGCGGTGCCGAGGGCTCGGACCGTGCGGAGGGATGCCGGGATGGTCACTTCCGAGTACGCGATGGGGCTGATCGCGGCCGTGGGGTTCGCCGCGCTCCTCTACCAGGTGCTGACCAGCTCACAGGTCAAGGCAGCTCTGCAGGACATCGTCGAAAAGGCGCTCCATGGGCAGTTCTGAGTCGGCAGCGGCCGGCCCACTGCGGGGCCGGGGGCCGAACCTGATGGTGGCCCGGGACCGGGGGTTCGTGACGGCGGAGGCCGCCGTGGTGCTGCCTGTGCTGGTCGCGTTCACGATGGCGCTGGTCTGGGCCGTGATGGCCGCGTGCGCGCAGATCCAATGCGTGGACGCGGCCCGGGCGGGAGCACGTGCGGCGGCCCGCCAGGACCCCCCGGGCACGGTGACGGCGGTGGCCCGGAAGGCGGCGCCGAGTGGGGCCCGGGTCACGGTTCGGCGCGCGGGCGACCTGGTGCGCGTACGGGTCGAGGCGGAGCCGCCGGGCCCGGACGCTCTTGCTCTGGACTTGGAGCACGAGGCCGTGGCGCTGGCCGAGGAGACGGTGGGGGCGGGCGGATGACGAGCGAAGGCGACGGGGTGCGTCCGTCGCGCAGGAGAGCCGCCTCCTCGGACCGAGGGTCGGCGACCGTCTGGACCGTGGGCGCCATCGCGCTGCTGTGCGTCGCATTCGGCGTCGTCCTCGCGATGGGCCAAGCGGTGGTGACCCGTCACCGTGCCGGCGGGGCGGCCGACCTGGCGGCGCTCGCGGCGGCGGACCACTGGATGGAGGGGGGTACGGCGGCATGTGCCCAGGCGGACCGGGTGGCCCGGGCTCAGGGCACCAGGATCGTGCGGTGCGCCGTCTACGGCGAGATCTCGGACGTCAGGGTCTCGGCGGGGCGAGGGCCCTTCACGGCCGAGGTCAGATCGAGAGCGGGGCCTGCGGGGCCGGCGGCACCGCCGGGGAGGTGACGCCGCAGCCGCGGTCGCCCAGCGAGGCCGGTGCGCGCCGCCGGGCACCCGCCGCCTGCCGGGAGTCGCCTGCCGGGAGTCGTCAGCCGGGAGTCGCCGGCCGGGATCGGGGCGCCGGGAGCGGGGCGTAGGGAGGGCGACGCAGCGCCGGGTGCCCTAGCCCTCAGCTCCCTCCCCGACAGCGCTCTCCTGCCCCTCCGGCGCTCCCCGCAGCAGAACCGTCAGCAACCGCACCGCTCCCCGTTTGTGCAGCGGGTCGTTGCCGTTGCCGCACTTGGGGGACTGGATGCAGGACGGGCAGCCGGCCTCGCACTCGCAGGAGGCGATGGCCTGGCGGGTGGCCGTGAGCCACTCGCGGGCCGTGTGGAAGGCGCGTTCCGCGAAGCCCGCGCCGCCCGGGTGGCCGTCGTACACGAAGACCGTGGGAAGGAGGGTGTCCGGGTGCAGCGGGACGGACACGCCGCCGATGTCCCAGCGGTCGCAGGTGGCGAAGAGCGGCAGCATGCCGATCGAGGCGTGCTCGGCGGCGTGCAGGGCGCCGCCGAGGATCTCGGGGTTCACACGGGCGGCGTCGAGCTGGTCCTCGGTGACCATCCACCACACGGCACGCGTGCGGAGCGTACGAGGAGGGAGGTCGAGTTTCGTCTCGCCCAGTACTTCACCGGTGATGACCCGACGACGCAGGAAGGAGACGACTTGATTGGTGACCTCGACAGAGCCGTAGCACAACCGGCCCTCGCCCCAAGGGACTTCGACGTCCGTTTCCAGGACGGAGATGGCCGTGGTGTCGCGGGCGACCGTCGAATACGACGGATCGGCCTCCTCGACCAGGGCGACCGAGTCCTCGAGGTCCAGCTCCTTCACCAGGTACGTACGGCCCTGGTGGAGGTGGACCGCCCCCTCGTGGACGGTGGTGTGCGCGGCCGAGGCGTCGACCGTGCCCAGAAGTCGTCCCGTCGCGGCCTCGACGACCTGGACCGGGTTGCCGCCCTGCCCGCGGATGTCGGCCAGATCGGCGGCCCGCTCCCGGCGCGTCCAGTGCCAAGCCTTCGTACGGCGGCGCAGCAGCTTCGCGGCCTCCAACTGCGGCAGCAGACCGGGGGACGCCGGGCCGAAGAGCGGGAGGTCCTCGTCGGTCAGGGGGAGCTCGGCGGCCGCGGCGCACAGGTGCGGCGCGAGGACGTACGGGTTGTCGGGATCGAGGACGGTGGACTCCACCGGCTGGTCGAACAAGGCCTCCGGGTGGTGCACGAGGAACGTGTCCAGTGGGTCGTCGCGGGCCACCAGGACCGCCAGCGCGCCCTGCCCGGAGCGTCCCGCGCGGCCCGCCTGCTGCCACAGCGAGGCCCTCGTGCCCGGATAGCCCGCGATGACGACGGCGTCCAGTCCGGAGACGTCGATGCCGAGTTCGAGGGCGGTGGTGGCGGCCAGGCCGAGGAGTTCGCCGGAGTGGAGGGCTTGTTCGAGGGCGCGGCGTTCCTCGGGGAGATAGCCGCCCCGGTACGCGGCCACGCGCCGGGCCAGGGAGGGCGCGCCCTCGGCGTCAGCCGCCGATGCCACCGTCGCGAGCCGTTCCTGGGCGATCACCGAGATCAGCTCGGCGCCCCGGCGGGAGCGTACGAAGGCGACGGTGCGCACGTCCTGCAGGACCAGGTCGGTCAGCAGATCGGCGGTCTCGGCGGTTGCCGTCCGGCGGACGGGGGCGCCCTTCTCACCCTGGAGCTCGGTGAGCGGCGGCTCCCAGAGGGCGAACACCAGTTCTCCGCGCGGTGAGGCGTCGTCCGCGACCTCGACGACCGGGAGGCCGGTCAGACGGCGAGCGGCCACCGACGGCTCGGCGGCGGTCGCGGAGGCCAGCAGGAAGACCGGCGACGCGCCGTACCGCGCGCACAGGCGGCGCAGCCGGCGCAGCACCTGGGCCACGTGCGACCCGAAGACGCCGCGATAGGTGTGGCACTCGTCGATGACGACGTAGCGCAGAGCGCGCAGGAAGGAGGACCAGCGGGGGTGCGAGGGCAGTATCCCGAGGTGCAGCATGTCGGGGTTGGTCAGCACGTAGTTGGCGTACTGGCGCACCCACTCGCGCTCCTCGACCGGTGTGTCGCCGTCGTAGACCGCGGGACGCGCCGCGTTGCCCAGAGGATGTGAAAGTTCCTTCACGGCTCGGCACTGGTCCGCGGCGAGGGCCTTGGTCGGTGCCAGGTAGAGGGCGGTGGTGCCACGTCCGTTGGGCGCCTCGGAGCCGTCGAGAAGCGCGGACAGGACCGGTACGAGATAGGCGAGCGACTTGCCGGAGGCCGTTCCCGTGGCGACGACGACCGAATCGCCGTCCAGCGCGTGCTCGGCGGCCCGTGCCTGGTGGGCCCAAGGGTGCTCGATGCCCGCCGCCTGCACCGCGGCGATGACCTCCGAGCGGATCCGGTCAGGCCAGACGGCATGACGCCCCTCGCGTGGGGGCAAGTGCTCCGTATGAGTGATGCGCGAAGCCCGGCTCGGCCCCGAGGCGAGCAGGTCCAGGACCGTGCTCGGAGAGGGGCGAGAAGCGGTGTCCGTCGAGGGTCGATCGGATCGGTGATTCTTGGCCATCGGCATCGAGTGTGTCACTGGCGTGACGGACAATGGGGCCAAGGCGTCGTGCACGCCTGCCGGTAAGTGATTGAATGCCATCGCGGCTGGCGAACCGTCCCGGGGGCTGAAGCCGAGGTGTCCCGAGGGGCGACCGCTCGAATGCAAGGTGCTGGAGGATCCGTGGACCTGTCCCTGTCGACCCGTACCGTCGGCGATCGTACGGTCGTCGAGGTCGGTGGCGAAATCGATGTATATACCGCGCCCAAGCTGCGCGAGCAGCTGGTCGAGCTGGTGAACGACGGCAGTTTTCACCTTGTCGTCGACATGGAGGGCGTGGACTTCCTCGACTCCACCGGTCTCGGCGTACTGGTGGGCGGCCTGAAGCGGGTCCGGGCCCATGAGGGCTCGCTGCGACTGGTCTGCAACCAGGAGCGCATTCTGAAGATCTTCCGCATCACCGGCCTCACCAAGGTGTTCCCGATCCACACCTCGGTCGAGGAAGCGGTAGCGGCCACCGACTGAGTGGTCCTCGGTCGCGATCCGGCGACCGAGCGGCCCTTGGCCGGAGGCCGATCCCGGGCGATGTGTCCGGGACGGAAGAAGTCAACGAGGGGGGTCCGGGCCCGGGGTCCGGACCCCTGACAGCACGCCCGTAGTCCCGAGGGGGATGCATGGCCACCGTTGAACTCCGATTCAGCGCGCTGCCCGAGCACGTCAGGACCGCCCGACTGGTGGCGGCAGCGGTAGCGCGCAGGTCCGGAGTGGACGAGGCCGTCCTCGACGAGGTCAGGCTCGCCGTCGGCGAGGCCTGTACACGGGCCGTCGGCCTGCACCAGAGCAGCGGCATCTCGGCGCCGGTGCGGGTGCTGCTGATCGAGGAGGAGAAACAGTTCTCCATCGAGGTCGGCGACGAGGCGCCGCGCACGGCTCCCGGAGAGAAGGTGCCGGGTGCCTACGGAGCCGATGATCCGGACGCGGAGAGCGAGGAGGACGAGATGGGCCTCGCGGTCATCAGCGGCCTCGTCGACGATGTGGAGGTCACCGCCGGAGAGCACGGCGGACTGATCAGGATGAGCTGGCCGAACACGCCGCCTGCCGCGCTCGTCCCCTGATCTCGACGTCACATCATCTCTTGCCAGAGGGCCCTACCGAGTAGGGCCCTCTGGCATGTCCGCAGGTCGTACCCGCTCGTATAGTGGTCTTGCGCAGCCTTTCGTGAATTGATTCACGATCAATCGCACGATAATGGATCTGCAGTCAATGCCTTTGGGGCATTACCACTTTCGGGTTGCCTGGTGACGCGTGGATCATTTGCTGAAGGGCATGTGAAGGCGAATTCCGCTTACCGCACACTGTTTTGATCAGGTCCTGATCCCTACAATCCGTCCACATCTTGAGCTCAGCCCAAGCGTCAAGGAGGACGAATGGCGGGGCTTTCTACCCCTCATCAGTTTGACCAACCCACAACCCTCGCAGCTGCGGTTCTGACCGACGACAACCGGCTGATCGTGATCTTCATCGCGGTCGTCGCCCTTGCGGCCCTTGTGGTCGCCGGGACCCTGGTGCGCCAGGTACTCGCGGCCGGCGAGGGCACCGACAGCATGAAGAAGATCGCGGTGGCGATCCAGGAGGGCGCGAATGCCTACCTGGGGCGGCAGATGCGCACGCTCGCGGTATTCGCCGTCGTGGTGTTCTTCCTGCTCATGCTGCTGCCCGCGGACGACTGGAATCAGCGCGCCGGACGATCGGTCTTCTTCTTGATCGGCGCGGCATTCTCGGCGACCACCGGTTATATCGGCATGTGGCTCGCCGTGCGCAGCAACGTTCGCGTGGCCGCCGCGGCACGGGAAGCGAGTCCGGCGGAAGGTGAGCCGGAAAAGGATCTCACCGAGGTCTCGCACAAAGCCATGAAGATCGCTTTCCGTACGGGCGGTGTCGTCGGCATGTTCACGGTGGGGCTCGGTCTGCTGGGCGCCTCCTGTGTGGTGCTGGTGTACGCGGCCGACGCGCCGAAAGTCCTGGAGGGCTTCGGTCTCGGCGCCGCACTGATCGCGATGTTCATGCGTGTCGGCGGCGGCATCTTCACCAAGGCCGCCGACGTCGGCGCCGACCTGGTCGGCAAGGTCGAGCAGGGCATTCCGGAGGACGATCCGCGCAATGCCGCGACCATCGCCGACAACGTGGGCGACAACGTCGGCGACTGCGCCGGCATGGCCGCAGACCTCTTCGAGTCGTACGCCGTCACGCTCGTCGCCGCGCTGATCCTCGGCAAGGCGGCGTTCGGCGATTTCGGGCTCGCCTTCCCGCTGATCGTTCCCGCGATCGGTGTGATCACGGCGATGATCGGCATCTTCGCGGTGGCCCCGCGCCGAACCGACCGCAGTGGCATGAGCGCCATCAACCGCGGGTTCTTCATCTCCGCGGTGATCTCGCTCGCGCTGGTCGCGATCGCGGCCTTCGTCTATCTCCCGTCCTCGTACGCGGGACTGGACGGGGTCACGGACGAGGAGATCATCGGCCATGGCGGCGACCCGCGGATCCTCGCGCTCGTCGCGGTCGCCGTAGGCATCGTGCTGGCCGCGCTGATCCAGCAGCTGACCGGCTACTTCACCGAGACCACCCGCCGGCCTGTACGGGACATCGGCAAGACCTCGCTCACGGGCCCGGCCACCGTCGTGCTCGCCGGTATCTCCGTCGGCCTCGAGTCGGCCGTCTACACCGCCCTGCTGATCGGCCTCGGCGTGTACGGGGCCTTCCTGCTCGGCGGTACGTCGATCATGCTGGCGCTCTTCGCGGTGGCGCTGGCCGGTACCGGTCTGCTCACCACGGTCGGCGTCATCGTCGCCATGGACACCTTCGGTCCGGTCTCCGACAACGCGCAGGGCATCGCCGAGATGTCCGGTGACGTCGAGGGCGCGGGCGCGCAGGTGCTCACCGACCTCGACGCCGTGGGCAACACGACGAAGGCCATCACCAAGGGCATCGCCATCGCCACGGCGGTCCTCGCGGCCTCGGCGCTCTTCGGCTCGTACCGTGACGCGATCCTCACGGCCGCGAACGAAGTGGGCGAGAAGGTCTCCGGCGAGGGCGCGCCGATGAACCTGATGATGGACATCTCGCAGCCCAACAACCTGGTCGGGCTCATCGCGGGTGCCGCGGTCGTCTTCCTCTTCTCGGGGCTGGCGATCAACGCGGTGTCGCGGTCCGCCGGGGCCGTGGTCTACGAGGTGCGGCGGCAGTTCCGCGAGCATCCCGGGATCATGGACTACACCGAGAAGCCCGAGTACGGGCGCGTCGTCGACATCTGCACCAAGGACGCGCTGCGCGAACTGGCCACGCCCGGCCTGCTCGCCGTACTGACGCCGATCGCGATCGGCTTCACGCTCGGGGTCGGCGCGCTCGGCGCGTTCCTCGCGGGCGCGATCGGCACCGGGACGCTGATGGCGGTCTTCCTCGCCAACTCCGGCGGCGCGTGGGACAACGCGAAGAAGCTCGTCGAGGACGGTCACCACGGCGGCAAGGGCAGCGAGGCCCATGCCGCGACGGTGATCGGTGACACGGTCGGCGACCCCTTCAAGGACACCGCGGGTCCCGCAATCAACCCTCTCCTGAAGGTGATGAACCTGGTGGCGCTGCTCATCGCGCCGGCGGTCGTCAAGTTCTCGTTCGGGGAGGACAAGAGCGTGGGCATGCGCGTACTCATCGCGGTGCTCTCGCTCGCCGTGATCGTGGGCGCGGTGTACGTGTCCAAGCGGCGCGGGATCGCCGTGAGTGACGAAGGCAACTCCGAGCGGGCCGCCAAGTCTCCGGACGCGGCGGTGGTTTCGTGAGCGGTTCTTCCGAGGCCCGCCCTTAGGGCTGGTCAGGTTCCGCCTCAACGGGCGGGCGGGCGGCGCGTGTTGGCGTGCCGTCCGCCCGCCCGTCTGTGTTCACGCCGTGTTCGTGAGCCTTATCTCGCTTGGTGCAAATGGCTACAATAAGGGACAGATTGGATGCTCGCCGTGTGGATGTCGTCGACTTGGCGTGTATGTTCCGGGGCCGAGAGCCATGGAAGGGACCAATCCGGTGAACAAGAAGCTCGCGGCCGCACTGTCCGGCGGTGCGGTACTGGTACTGGCGCTGTCAGGATGCGGCGGCGACGACAGCAGCGACAAGCTGAACTCCTGGGCGAAGCAGGTCTGTGACGCGGTGCAGCCCCAGGCGAAGAAGATCGAGGCCGCCAACGCTTCCATCCAGAAGCAGACCTCGGACAACAGCACGCCGGAGGACGTCCAGAAGACGGACTCCCAGGCTTTCCAGGACATGTCCGACGCCTACAAGGCGATGGGTTCCGCCGTGAAAACGGCAGGGGCTCCGGACGTCGAGGGCGGCGAGAAGAAGCAGACGGACGCCGTCACGGAACTCAGCTCCATCTCCTCGTCGTATGCCGACCTCAAGAAGCAGATCGACGGTCTCGACACGAAGGACCAGGGGAAGTTCGCCGACGGGCTCAAGGACATCGCCACCGAGCTGGACAAGCTGAGCCAGAGCGGCAACGACGCTCTCAGCAAGCTGGAGGAGGGCGAGGTCCGCAAGGCGATGGCCAAGCAGGAGAGCTGCAAGTCCGCCTCCCCGGCTCCGTCGGTCACCAACGGCTGACCCCAGGGAGACCGATCGTTCGTCAACCGAAGGAGGGCCCGGTACGCGCGCGTGCCGGGCCCCTCGGCACGGGTGTCCACAGGCGCACGCTCCGCCGTGGGCGGGAACGGACACAATGGAGGCGTGAGTAACCCCAGCCTGGCACCGCTGCCCTCGTCCGACCGTCCCGACGTCACCGCGCGGCTGCGGGACGCCCTCCTGAGCGCCTCCTTCAGTGCCGACGGCCTGCTCGATCTGCTGGGCGCCCCCGCGTACGCGGCGCTGGCGCGGAGCGAGACCGTCCCCGCTCTACGGGCGACCCGGGGGGACACGCCACTGGAGACGCTCGTACGGCTCTTCCTGCTGCAGCAGCCGGTGCCGCACGCGCGCCTGGCGGACGTACTGCCGGTGGAGGGGTGCCTGGAGAGCGGATGGCTGACCCGGACCGGCGGGGACGAGGTCGCGGCCACGGTCGACGTCCGGCCGTACGGAGGGCCCGGCGGCGAGGACTGGTTCATCGTCTCGGACCTGGGCTGCGCGGTCGGCGGAGCCGGCGGCATCGGCAGCCGGGACGAGCGGGTCGTACTCGGCGTGGGCGGCGCTTCCACCACCCTGGCCGGCATCACGGTACGGACGTCCGTCGCGTCCGCGCTCGACATCGGCGCCGGCTCCGGGATCCAGGCGCTGCACGCCGCACAGCACGCCACGCGGGTCACCGCCACCGACCTCAACCCGCGCGCACTGCACATCACCGCCCTCACGCTCGCGCTGTCCGGCGCGCCGGCGGCCGATCTGCGCGAGGGCCCGCTCTTCGAGCCGGTGGCCGAGGAGACGTACGACCTGATCGTCTCGAACCCGCCCTTCGTCATCTCTCCCGGCGCCCGGCTCACCTATCGCGACGGCGGGATGGGCGGGGACGATCTGTGCCGCACGCTCGTCCAGCAGGCGGGAGAGCGGCTCAACGACGGCGGGTACGCGCAGTTTCTCGCCAACTGGCAGCACGTGGAAGGGGAGGACTGGCAGGACCGGCTCCGGTCGTGGGTGCCGCGTGGGTGCGATGCCTGGATCGTGCAGCGTGAGGTGCAGGACATCACGCAGTATGCCGAGTTGTGGCTGCGGGACGCGGGCGACCACCGCTCGGATCCGGTGGAGTACCGGGCGCGGTACGACGCGTGGCTCGACGAGTTCGAGGCGCGGAAGGTCAGGTCCGTCGGCTTCGGGTGGATCACCCTGCGCAAGTCGGGGGCGGCGCAGCCGTCGATCGTCGCGGAGGAGTGGCCGCATCCCGTCGAACAGCCGCTCGGCGAGACCGTGCGCGCGCACTTCGACCGCGTCGACTATCTCCGCGCCCACGACGACGCGGCCCTGCTCGCCGGGCAGTTCAAACTCGCGGGCGAGATCGTGCAGGAGCAGGTCGGGCTGCCGGGCGCCGAGGATCCGGAGCATGTCGTGCTGCGCCAGCACCGCGGGATGCGGAGGGCCACACAGGTGGACACGGTGGGGGCGGGCTTCGCGGGCGTGTGCGACGGCACACTGAGCGCCGGGCGGATTCTGGATGCCATCGCGCAACTGGTCGGCGAGGACCCTGTGTTGCTGCGGGACCGGACGCCCGCGCAGATTCGCCTGCTGATTGAGCAGGGGTTTCTCGAACCGGCGGGGTGACGCGAGAGGGGCGGGACCCGCGACGCCCGGGGCGCTCGCCGGAGCGGGGCAGGGCGGCGCCCTCGCGTTGGGCGGTTCACTACCGCAGCAGGCTTCGTACACGCCCACGACCGCAGCACCGGCGCCGCACACTCCCCAGACCCCACACCGCGCAGACGCCGCACACTCCGGGCGGCACCGTCGGGGGCGGACTCCTGGCAGGGCTCCGGCTCCCGGAGCCCGTACGAGTCAGGGAATCCGTACGCGAGCGATCCGCCCCGCCCTACGCGGGCGCTGGTTTCGCCGCGTCTTATGCGGGTGGACCGCCGGGGCAGTCCGGTTCCGAGGTCCTCAGGGCGGGCGGCGCCGTAAGTTCCCCGCCTGGGCGGTCGTCGGGCTCGGCGGTGACGACGACGAAAAGGCGAAGGAGGACTGGCCGGACGGCCATGTCGTGGCAGTCGACACGGCGACCGACTGCGCCAACGGTGTGATCGGCTGTGGCTGCTGGTGTGGACACTGCGGCCAGCCGCTGAGGTCCTGGGGCTCGGGGCCTTGGGGGCACTTTCCGGGCCCCTGGGATCAATGGGGTCACTGGGATCGATTGGGTCGCTGGGGTCGCTGGGGTCTCCGGGGCCCAGGGGACCTGGAGACCCGGCCCCTTGGGTCCCCCGCGGGGCGGATACGCCCCGAATTCACCGTGGGTTCGCGTTCCGGCCTCCTGGAGGTGTCAGCCTCCCGTCCTTGGGCACCCCAAAGCGGAGGGAACGAACCATGGAGAGCGGACCGGCGATCTTTACGGGAGCGGTGTTCGCCCTGTTCGGAGCCGGACTGCTGGTGTGGACCGCGGCCCGGCTGAGGCACGGCGGACCCGTTGCCGACGGGGTGAGTCCGGTCGCCTCGGCGATGGTCGCGAGCTTTGCCGGGGCCTGCGCTCTCCTCCTCGCGGTGTGGTGCTTCACCCACGTCTGAGAAGACCGGGCTCCGGCGTGACCGAAGACCTGGTTCCGGTGTGACCGAAGACCGGATCCCGGTGTGACTCCAGTCTCCGGAGGATCGGCCTCCGGTCACTGGAGCGCACGCCTCCGGTCTCCGAAGTGCCCGACTCCACCGATCCGGAGTGTCGGCTTCCGGCAGGCGGGAGTTGTCGTCTCGGGAAGGTCGGCCGGCCGGATCACCCGCCGTCGCCATCTTGCCGTTCGGTAATTGATAGGTAACCCTCCGGATAGGGTCGAAGTGGCTGGTCCACACTCCGGGCGGCAGGAATGGCGGGAGTCGGGTTACCGTTCGAGTGGCCGTTGCGAGCTTTTCCCGTTTGACACGGGGGCGGGATGTACCGTCACACTCCGCAGCGTCAGCATGACCGACCCTCGGGAACAAAGCCCGGGGCGAGACCCCCCGCGTCGACCGGAGAGAAGAGCGAAGTTGTCCCCGACCAGCGAGACCGCACACGGCGGCCGCCGACTCGTCATCGTCGAGTCGCCTGCCAAGGCGAAGACGATCAAGGGCTACCTGGGCCCCGGCTACGTCGTCGAAGCGAGCGTCGGGCACATCCGCGACCTCCCGAACGGCGCCGCGGAAGTCCCCGAGAAGTACACGGGCGAGGTCCGACGCCTCGGCGTGGACGTCGAGCACGACTTCCAGCCCATCTATGTCGTCAACGCCGACAAGCGAGCGCAGGTCAAGAAGCTCAAGGACCTCCTGCGCGACTCAGACGAGCTCTTCCTCGCCACCGATGAGGACCGCGAGGGCGAGGCCATCGCGTGGCACCTCCAGGAGGTGCTCAAGCCCAAGGTCCCGGTCAAGCGGATGGTCTTCCACGAGATCACCAAGGCCGCGATCCAGGCCGCCGTCGCCAACCCGCGCGAGCTCAACCAGAAGCTCGTCGACGCCCAGGAGACGCGCCGTATCCTCGACCGCCTCTACGGCTACGAGGTGTCGCCGGTCCTGTGGAAGAAGGTCATGCCGCGTCTGTCGGCGGGCCGTGTCCAGTCCGTGGCGACCCGGCTGGTCGTCGAGCGTGAGCGCGAGCGCATCGCCTTCCGCTCGGCCGAGTACTGGGACCTGACGGGCACCTTCGGTACGGGCCGCGCAGGCGACCGGAGCGACCCGTCCTCCCTGGTCGCTCGCCTGACGACGGTCGACGGCAGGCGCGTCGCCCAGGGGCGTGACTTCGACTCGCTCGGGCAGCTGAAGAGCGCGAACACCCTGCACCTGGACGAGGCGAACGCCCGGGCGCTCGCCGCCGCCCTGGAACACACAAACTTCTCCGTACGGTCCGTCGAGTCGAAGCCGTACCGCCGCTCGCCGTACGCGCCGTTCCGCACGACGACGATGCAGCAGGAGGCCTCGCGCAAGCTCGGCTTCGGTGCGAAGGCCACGATGCAGGTGGCGCAGAAGCTGTACGAGAACGGCTTCATCACCTACATGCGTACGGACTCCACGACCCTCTCGGACACGGCGGTCGCCGCCGCCCGCGCGCAGGTCACCCAGCTGTACGGCGCCGACTACCTGCCGGACCGGCCGCGGACGTACGCCGGGAAGGTCAAGAACGCGCAGGAGGCGCACGAGGCGATCCGCCCCTCCGGCGACCGCTTCCGCACGCCCGCCGAGACCGGACTGACCGGCGACCAGTTCAAGCTCTACGAGCTGATCTGGAAGCGGACCGTCGCCTCTCAGATGAAGGACGCGACCGGGAACTCCGTCACGGTGAAGATCGGTGGCACGGCCTCCGACGGCCGCGACGCCGAGTTCAGCGCGTCCGGCAAGACCATCACCTTCCACGGCTTCCTGAAGGCGTACGTCGAGGGCGCGGACGACCCGAACGCCGAACTCGACGACCGTGAGCGCCGGCTGCCGCAGGTCAGCCAGGGCGACCCGCTGTCCGCCGACGAGATCTCGGTCGACGGCCACGCCACCAAGCCCCCGGCCCGCTACACCGAGGCCAGCCTGGTCAAGGAGCTCGAAGAGCGCGAGATCGGCCGCCCGTCGACGTACGCGTCGATCATCGGGACCATCCTCGACCGCGGTTACGTGTTCAAGAAGGGCACGGCCCTGGTGCCGTCCTTCCTGTCCTTCGCCGTGGTCAACCTTCTGGAGAAGCACTTCGGTCGGCTCGTCGACTACGGCTTCACCGCCAAGATGGAGGACGACCTCGACCGCATCGCGCGGGGCGAGGCGCAGTCCGTGCCGTGGCTGAAGCGGTTCTACTTCGGCGACACCGCCCCCGACAGCGGCTCCGCCACGGCGAACGGCGTCGGCACCGCGGCCGAGGCGGGCAACGGCGACGGGGACCACCTCGGCGGCCTCAAGGAGCTCGTCACCGACCTGGGCGCGATCGACGCACGCGAGGTGTCGTCGTTCCCCGTGGGCGACGGCATCGTGCTGCGCGTCGGGCGCTACGGCCCCTACGTCGAGCGCGGTGAGAAGGACTCCGAGATCCACCAGCGCGCGGACGTCCCGGACGATCTGGCTCCGGACGAGCTGTCGGTGGAGTACGCGGAGGAGCTGCTCGCCAAGCCGAGCGGTGACTTCGAGCTGGGCGCCGACCCGGTCACCGGCCACCAGATCGTCGCCAAGGACGGGCGCTACGGGCCGTACGTCACCGAGGTGCTCCCCGAGGGCACTCCGAAGACCGGCAAGAACGCCGTCAAGCCGCGTACGGCGTCGCTCTTCAAGTCGATGTCCCTGGACACGGTGACCCTGGAGGACGCGCTCAAGCTGATGTCGCTGCCGCGCGTCGTCGGCAAGGACGCCGAGGGCGTGGAGATCACCGCGCAGAACGGGCGCTACGGGCCGTACCTGAAGAAGGGCACCGACTCGCGCTCGCTCCAGTCCGAGGAGCAGCTCTTCACGATCACGCTGGAAGAGGCGCTGGAGATCTACTCCCAGCCCAAGCAGCGTGGCCGCGCCGCCGCAAAGCCGCCGCTGAAGGAGCTCGGCGAGGACCCGGTCAGCGGGAAGCCGGTCGTCGTCAAGGACGGGCGCTTCGGGCCGTACGTCACCGACGGCGAGACCAACGCGACCCTCCGGTCCGGCGACAGCGTCGAGACGATCACTCCGGAGCGCGGTTTCGAGCTGCTCGCGGAGAAGCGGGCGAAGGGGCCCGCCAAGAAGACGACGAAGAAGGCCGCGGCCAAGAAGACGGCCACCAAGAAGGCCCCTGCCAAGAAGACGGCCGCCAAGAAGACGGCGGCTTCGAAGACGGCCGCGAAGAAGGCCCCCGCCAAGAAGGCAGCCGCCAAGAAGTCGGCGGCTTCCGAGGGCTGAGCTCGCGCCTTCGGGCCGCGGCGGGCCTTCGCGCCCGCGGTGGTCGCTCCTTCGCGCATCGACGCCGCAGCGATCGTGCATCGATCGCCGCGGCGTTCGTGCGTTCGCCCCGGAGGAAAGTCGTCCGGCGAGGGCCGAACGGAGCGCGGCGGCCCCTCCGGAGGCCTCGCGTCCGTATGTGCGGCGCCCCTCGGAGGCCTTGCGTCCGCATGTGTCGGGCTCCTTTTCGGGGCGTCAGCGCCTGCCGATAGGCTGAATGCATGACGCGAGCCGAGCAGCCTACGGCCCAGACAGCGGCCCCCGACGAAGCCCTGGTCGCAGACTCCCGGGAGCGCGCTGTCCGCGCCCTGCTGCGTCGGCCGCAGCTGAAGCGGTTGTGGAGCGCCCAGTTGGTGGGCGATGTCGGCGACGCCCTCGCGTTGCTCGTCCTGGTCGTCCTGGCCTTCCAGGCCGCGATCGCCGAAGCCTCCTTCGGCGGCGGCTACCGAGGAGTGGCGCTCGCCGTCGCAGCGGTCTTCGGGACGCGCGTTCTGGCGACACTGCTCTTCGGGGCCGTGCTCCTCGGACCGCTCACCTCTCTCACCTCGCCGGACGGGCCGCTCGACCGCCGCTGGACCATGGTCGTCGCGGACGGCCTGCGGGTCGCGCTGCTGATCATCGCGCCCCTGTGGATCGACTGGACGCCCGAGGACGCGCTCGCCGTGATCCTGGTGACCGCGTTCGTGACGGGGGTCGCCGAGCGCTTCTGGACGGTGTGCCGCGAGAGTGCGGCGCCCGCGCTGCTGCCCCCGCCGCCCCCGGAGGGCGCTTCGGTCCGCCCGCTGCCGGACCACATGGACGCACTGCGTCGCCTGTCGCTGCGTACGGGATTCGTGGCGGTGCCTCTCGCGGCTGCCGCCCTCGTCCTGGCCGGGCTCGTCAACAACCTGCTCGGTGCCGGACTGGCCTGGTTCGACCAGCACCAGGCGGCGCTCGCGTCGTACGTCTGCGCGGGCCTGTTCGCCGCGTCCCTGTCGGTACTCACGTTCCTCGAACTGCCCGACGCGCGCACCCCGCGCGCGCGGTCGCCGCTCGAGGGCCTGCGCCGCCCCAAGACCGGCACCGGCGTCGACAAGGGGCGCACCGGCGCGATTCCGCTGCTGGTCTTCGCCTGCGCGGCCGTCGGCGGGGCGGTCGCTGCCGCCGTGGCCGTCGCCGTGCTGCACGCCAAGGACCTGGGCGGCGGACCGGTGACGTACGGGCTGCTCGTGCTCGCGCTGACCGGTGGCACGGTCGCCGGGATCCGTACGGCACCTTCCCTGCTGCCGTCCCTCTCGCGGCGCCGGCTGCTCGCCCTGGCGATCGCCTTCACGGGGGTCGCGCTGCTCGCAGCCGGGCTCGTCCCGGACGTCGCCACGGTGATCCTGATCGTGGCGCTCGCCGGCGTCGGCGCGGGCGTCGCCGCGAACACCGGGCACACGCTGCTCGACCAGGAGACCGAGGACGACCGGCGGGCGCGGACGACGGAGCACCTGCACGCGGTCGTACGGGTCTACGTCGCCCTGGGCGCCGTGATGGGCCCCGTGGTGGCGTCGGCCATCGGGCGGCACCGGCTGGAGAGCGGCAAGTTCGTGTTCGCGCACGGCGGCGCCGCCTTCACCCTGATGCTCGTCGGCGCGCTGCTGCTGCCGGTCGCCGCACTGGTGCTGGCCAAGATCGACGACCGTTCCGGGGTGCCGCTGCGCCACGACCTGAGGGACGCGCTGCGCGGCGGGGACGACCCCGTGCAGGCGCAAGCCACCGCCGGCTTCTTCATCGCTCTGGAGGGTGGCGACGGGGCCGGGAAGTCGACGCAGGCCGAGACACTCGCGGAGTGGATCCGGGCCAAGGGGCACGAGGTCGTGCTGACGCGCGAGCCGGGCGCCACCCCCGTCGGGAAGCGGCTGCGGTCGATCCTGCTGGACGTGTCCTCGGCCGGGCTGTCGCACCGGGCCGAGGCGCTGCTGTACGCCGCGGACCGCGCCGAGCACGTGGACACCGTGGTGCGGCCCGCGCTGGAGCGGGGCGCGGTCGTGATCTCGGACCGGTACATCGACTCCTCTGTGGCGTACCAGGGAGCGGGGCGTGACCTCTCCCCGACCGAGATCGCCCGTATCAACCGCTGGGCGACGAACGGGCTCGTACCGCATCTGACGGTGCTGCTCGACGTGTCGCCGGAAGCCGCCCGCGAGCGGTTCACGGAGGCGCCGGACCGGCTGGAGTCGGAGCCCGCCGAGTTCCACGCGCGCGTGCGGTCCGGTTTTCTGACGCTCGCGGCCGCCGACCCCACGCGCTACCTGGTGGTCGACGCCGGGCAGGAGCCCGAGTCGGTCACCACCGTCATCCGGCATCGGCTCGACATGCTGCTGCCGCTCTCCGAGGCCGAGGTGAAGGCCCAGGAGGAGGCCCGTAAGGCGGCCGAGGAGGAGGCGCGGCGGCGCGCCGAGGAAGAGGCCGCCCGCAAGGCCGAGGAGGAGCGCCTGGAGCGCGAGCGCCAGGAGCAGCTCGCCCGGCTGCGCGCGGAGGAAGAGGAGCGCAAGAAGCGCGAGCTGGAGGAGGCGCAGCGGCGCGAGGCCGAGCGGCAGGCCGAGGAGGCCCGGCAGCGGGCCGAAGAGGCACGGCGGCGCGCCGAGGAGGAGCGGGCGCGGCGGCTCGCCGAGGAGCAGGCGCGCGCGGCCGAGCAGGAGCGTCTGCGCAAGCAGGCCGCCGAGGAGGCGCGGCTCCGCGCGGAGGCGGAGGAGCGGCGCCTGGAGAAGCAGCGGAAGGCCGAGGAGGCGCTGGTCCGGGCCGAGGAGGCCCGGAGGGCGGCGGCAGCGGCTTCGGCGGCTGCGACGGCGGCGGCCGCGGGTTCTCCCTCTGCCGGTACGGAGGATTCCGGATCGTCGGGGACCGCGAGTGACAACGAGACCACGGTGCCGACGCCCATCGTGACCCCGACGAACGCGCCGACGAACGCGCCGAAGAACACGCCGGCGAACTCGCCCGCGGGACCGAACGACGAGACCACCGTGCTGCCTCCCGTGGCGCCCCAGGGCACCGGCCCGGACGCCGAGGAAACGGCCGTGCTGCCGCAGCCTCCGGAGCCGCAGGGGGCCGCCGATGAGACGGCCGTCCTTCCTCCCGTACGAGAGGACCGTGCCGCGCGGGATGACCGCGGGGGCGGGCGGACGAGCGACTCGACGGACGACCGGGTGCCGCCGGGGTACTTCCGGGACGAGTCGCCGAGGCCCGACGGCTCCGACGCCCGCACACGCGAGCTGCCCCAGTTCGACGCCGAGGACGGCTCCCATCGACGTTCACGCTCGGACTGGGCGGAGGAGACCCCGCTCGACGATCTTCCGTCGCTGGCGGACGAGCTGCTGGGCCCGCGCGAGGACGAGGGCTGGGACGAGGGGCGGGGGCGCCGCCGGGGCCGCTGACGTACGGCGTCGGCGTCGGCGGCGGCGTGCACGCTGCCGGGATCTGATCGATCTGGCCGGGGCCGCCGCATCCACGGCGCCGGCTGCCGTGCCTGCGTTGTCAGTCCCCTCCCGCACAATGGGACGCGGCAGGGCACGTGCGCGACGGAAGGCGGCAACCGGATGCCCGTATGGGACGACCTGGTGGGGCAGGAGAAGGTGAGCGCGCAGCTCGAAGCCGCCGCCCGGGACGCCGACACCCTGGTCACGGCGGTGGCCGCCGGCACCCCGCTCCCCGAGGCGTCGAAGATGACGCACGCCTGGCTGTTCACGGGCCCGCCGGGCTCGGGCCGCTCCACCGCGGCAAGGGCCTTCGCGGCGGCCCTCCACTGCCTCAGCCCCGACCGCGCCCTCGGCGGAGTCCCCGGCTGCGGGTTCTGCGACGGCTGCCACACGAGTCTGATCGGCACCCACGCCGACGTGGAGATCGTCCGCACGGATCTGCTCTCCATCGGCGTCAAGGAGACCCGCGACCTGGTCCGCCGCGCCCAGATGTCCCCGGCCGGCGGCCGCTGGCAGGTCATCGTCTTGGAGGACGCCGACCGCCTCACGGAGGGCGCGGGCAACGTACTGCTGAAGGCCGTCGAGGAGCCCGCCCCCCGCACGGTCTGGCTCCTGTGCGCGCCCTCCATCGAGGACGTACTGCCCACCATCCGCTCCCGCTGCCGCCTCCTCACGCTCCGGACGCCTCCCGTGGCCGCGGTCGCCGACGTCCTCGTACGCCGCGACGGCATCGAGCCGGACGTGGCGGCCATCGCCGCCCGCGCCACCCAGGGCCACATCGGCCGTGCTCGCCGCCTGGCCACGGACGCGCGCGCCCGCGAGCGCCGCGCGGCCGTCCTCAGGCTCCCGCTCCGCATCGACGACGTCGGCGGCTGCCTCAAGGCGGCCCAGGAGCTGATCGACGCGGCCGCCGAGGACGCCAAGCAGATGGCCGAGGAGATCGACGCCAAGGAGACCGAGGAGCTGAAAGCGGCGCTCGGCGCGGCCCAGGGCGGCCGCATGCCGCGCGGCACCGCGGGTGTGGTGAAGGAGCTGGAGGACAAGCAGAAGCGCCGCAGAACGCGTACGCAGCGCGACACCCTGGACCTCGCCCTGATCGACCTCACCGCTTTCTACCGCGATGTCCTGGCCCTCCAGCTCGGCACCAGCGTCGCCCTCGCCAACACGGAGATGCAGGACACGCTGGAGCGCCTCGCGCGAGGGACGTCCCCCGAAGCCACGCTGCGCCGCATAGACGCGATCGCCGCCTGCCGCGAGGCCCTCGACCGCAATGTGGCGCCGCTGCTGGCGGTGGAGGCGATGACGATGGCATTGCGGGCGGGGTGAACGGGGCGGTACTGGCAGCCCGCCGTGCGGCAGGTTGCTGTGGGGGTGGGGCGGGTCCCTGCGTGCCAGGCTGCCGTGCGGCAGGCCCCGTCCAGGAGATTTGACGAGGTCACTCATATGAGTCGCGACAGCAACTCTCAGTGATATCTCGATCGCTCACAGTTACTCTCGCAGGATGCACACCAGGCGCCAGCTCAGGCCAACTCCGGGCCGGTCAATCCGGGCCCGGTCCATCCGTTCCCACCGGTCCTCCCTTCGCGCGTGCGGCGCTCTGCTCGCGACCGCCGGACTGCTCATGTCAGCCTGCTCCGCGGGGGGTTGGGCGAGCTCCGCCGGCCCGGCAGGAGCCCCGGCACTTGCCGCGCTGCCCAAGGCCACCCCGTCGGCACTCGCTTCGTACTACGGGCAGAAGCTGAACTGGCGCGGCTGCGGCGTCCCCGGCTTCCAGTGCGCCACGCTGAAGGCGCCGCTCGACTACGCCAAGCCTGCCTCCGGCGACATCAGTCTGGCCGTCGCCCGAAAGAAGGCGACGGGCCCGGGCAAGAGGCTCGGTTCGCTGCTGGTCAACCCGGGCGGCCCGGGCGGTTCGGCCGTCGGCTACCTCCAGGCGCACGCGGCCATCGGCTACCCGGCGGAAGTCCGCGCCCGCTACGACATGGTCGCCCTCGACCCGCGCGGCGTCGCCGGCAGCGAGCCGGTCGAATGCCTCACCGGTCGCGAGATGGACACGTATACGCAGACCGACATCACTCCCGACAACGCGCGGGAGAAGGGCGCACTGGTCGACGCCTACAAGGAGTTCGCGGAGGGCTGCGGGCAGCGCTCGGCCAAGCTGCTGCGCCATGTGTCCACGGTCGAGGCGGCCCGCGACATGGACGTCCTGCGGGCCGTGCTGGGGGACAAGAAGCTGACGTACGTCGGCGCCTCGTACGGCACGTTCCTGGGCGCCACGTACGCAGGGCTGTTCCCGGACCGGGTGGGGCGCCTGGTCCTGGACGGTGCGATGGACCCGTCGCTGACCGCCCGCAGGACGAACGAGGACCAGACGGCCGGATTCGAGACAGCCTTCCAGGCTTTCGCCAGGGACTGCGTACGCCAGTCCGACTGCCCGCTGGGCGGCCCGGGGACGACTCCGAAGCGGGTCGGCAAGAACCTGAAGGCCTTCTTCCGGCGGCTCGACGCCTCGCCCATCGACGCGGGCGACGCCGACGGCCGCGAGCTCGGGGAGGCACTGGCGACGACCGGCGTCATCGCCGCGATGTACGACGAGGAGGCCTGGCCGCAGCTGCGCGAGGCCCTCACCATGGCCATGAAGTACGAGGACGGGGCGGGCCTGCTCGTTCTCTCGGACAGCTACTACGAGCGCGGCGCCGACGGACAGTACGCGAACCTGATGTTCGCGAACGCGGCGGTGAACTGCCTGGACCTGCCGGCGGCCTTTGCCTCTCCCGAGGCCGTCGAGGAAGCCCTCCCGTCCTTCGAGAAGGCCTCCCCGGTCTTCGGCAAGGGCCTCGCCTGGGTTTCCCTGAACTGCGCGTACTGGCCCGTGATGCCGGCCGGTGAACCCCACCGCATCGAGGCGAAGGGCGCCGCCCCCATCGTCGTGGTCGGCACCACTCGCGACCCCGCCACCCCCTACCCCTGGGCCCGGTCGCTCGCGGCCCAGCTCTCCTCCGCCACCCTCCTCACCTACAACGGCGACGGCCACACCGCCTACGGCCGCGGCAGCACCTGCATCGACTCCACGATCAACCGCTACCTCCTGCAGGGCACCCCGCCGGTCAAGGGAAAACGCTGCTCAGCAGCTTGATCACGAGGAGGTCCGGGGGTGCCCCCAGGGCACGTACGGAGCACCCCCGGAAACTGTGTAGACTTACCGGCGTTGCCGATCGCACCATAGTGCGGACAGCACGCCGCCTTAGCTCAGATGGCCAGAGCAACGCACTCGTAATGCGTAGGTCTCGGGTTCGAATCCCGAAGGCGGCTCCGCTTGGGACCAGGTCAGATGCACTCTGACCTGGTCTTTTGAGTTGAACTCCTGATGGTTGGCCAGATTGCGGGGCGGTCGCCGTGAGTCCACTGCTCCGGTCATGTGGAAGTCGGCGTGTGAGTAGCTGGGCTTTGTGGCCAACACGAGGCGAACGGACAGTCGCGCACCGGATTCGGGGCGTGAGCTGAACTCCAGGCCGGGGCTGTCTCACCGGTCTCGCAGCCGCACCGCGCAGGGCCTCGCACATTTCGCCGGCGCCTTTGGCCGGGCCGTGGGTGCAGGGTTCGACTTCGGCTTGATGTAGTCGCGTTGGCCACGCTGACACTGGTCGCCGGTCCGCAGCCACGTAAGATCACGTCGCCCGATCCGATCGTGACAGGAGGCCGAACGTCCATGCCGGATCAGCGTGTGGTGGTCGTGACCGGGGGAGGAACGGGGATCGGTGCGGCAACCGCGCGGCTGCTTCGGGCGGCCGGGCATGACGTTGTCGTCTCCGGGCGGCGACCGGAGCCGTTGCACCGCGTCGCTGAGGAGACCGGAGCCTTGGCCTGCCCGGCTGATAGCGGCGACCCGGACGCTGTTCTTCACCTCGTCGAAACTGCGGTCGCGCGATTCGGTCGACTCGATGGGTTGGTCGTCAATGCGGGAGTGGGACGCAGCGGGAGTGTCGGGGAACTGTCCGATGAGGACTGGGGCGCGGTGCTTCGTACCAATCTCACCGGCCCCTTCCTTCTGATGCGGGCGGCATTGCCGCACTTGCTCCGGGCCCGGGGATCTGTCGTCGCGGTCGCTTCGGTCGCCGCCCTGCGCAACGGGGTGGGCAATGCCGCCTACGCCACCTCCAAGGCGGCATTGCTGCAGTTGTGCCGGTCGCTGTCTGTGGACTACGGGCCTCAGGGCTTGCGGGCCAACACCGTCTGCCCCAGTTGGGTGCGCACGGAGATGGCCGACCGCCGCATGGCCCGGTTCGCCGAGGACGCTGGACTGGCCTCCGCCGGGGTCGACGGAGCCTATGAGGAGGCCACCCGGCTGCTGCCGGCACGCCGCCCCGGGGAGCCTCGTGAGGTGGCCGAGGCCATCGCCTGGCTGCTGTCGCCGGCTGCGTCCTTCGTCAACGGCGCTGTACTGACCGTGGACGGGGGCGTGACTGCGCTGGATCCCGGCCATGTTCCATTTGATTTCCGCATCACCCCGCGCGACAACGAGGGTTGATCCTTTCGCTGGATCGCGGGTCGGTCTCGTGCCGGGCCGGCGCTGTCCATGAGGCAGACCGTCATCCGTCAGCCCGTCGCCGCCGCAGCGCGGATCAGCAGCCCTGCGTGACCGCGACCGCCGACGAGGCAGGGTCCTTGCTACGGCCCGCGGCCACCACGCGATCTTCGGGAGTCCACACAACCCCCGTCGATCACGCGGTGGCCGTTCCGTTCCTGCACGGGCCGACGCGAGACCGCGAAGTCGGACCGGAGTATCAGCAGGTGGAGTTGGATTGAGTCAATAGCCCGAGTCGCCAGGGCAGGCTGTTGTAGTCGGCGCTGGAGTTGGGGTCTCTGCCTTGGTACAGGTACTGCATCTTGCAGGGGCTGATGGTCAGGGTCTGGTCGTACCCGGCCCGGATCATCTCCCCGTGGCTGATGTCCTTGGTCCAGGCGCCCGCGGGGAAGGTGACGTTGCCGGCCCCTGCGAACGGGTTGCTCTCACTGGCCGCCAGCGCGGTCCACGAGCCGTCGATGCTGCCCGACGTCCAGGACCGGAAGTAGCGCCGGCCGTCCGACCCGATCGCCTCCACGGTCAGCAGGTACTGGTTCTTGCCCTGGACCTTGTAGACGTTGCTGGCCTCGAAGAGGTTGTTGCGGTTGGCGTCCTGCGCGGCGATGACGGTGTTGGTCATTCCGTTGGGGAACTGCGACAGCGTGGTCTGCGACCGGTACAGCTGTCCGTTGTCGTCGGAGGAGAACAGGTAGCAGTTCGCCGAATCGCAGATCACCCACATGTCCACCCAGTACCCATTGCCGATGTTCTGCGAAATGATCGTCGGCATTGAGGAGTAGAAGCCCTTCGGGGCGCTCCACCCGTTCGGGTTGCTGATATCCGCATTGGTCGAGTACGACGCGTTATCGCCGGTCTGGTACACCAGATACCACAGGTTCTGCGGTGCGAAGTAGAACACCTGCGGCGCGGCCCGATACCCCTTGCCGATCGGCGATTGGTCCAGGTAGTGGTGGGTGGCTGAACCCGCCTGCGACCAGTCGGTGAAGCTCAGGTACACCATGCTGTACCCGGACGAGTCGGCCACGCTGGCGAACACGTGGTACTTGCCGTTGTAGTGCACCACCGACGGGTCCTTGATCCCGGCGATGTTGTGGCTCGCATCCGACTTCGGCGCGATCAACGCCCCGCTGGAACTCCATTGGAACGTCGACGGCAGGGAGCCGGTGGCGGACGGTGAGGGGGACGTGGTGGTCCCGCTGGCCGTGGGGCGGACTCGTCGGGGCTTTGTGCGCGGTTGATCAGTCGACGACGGGCTGGTGGACGGGCTGGCGGATGGGCTGGTGGACGGGCCGGCGGACGAGCTGGTGCCGGCGCCCAGGGTGCTGATCACGGCGTCGTACGCCGGCTTCGGGTTGCCGCCGCTGTCGAACAGCAGCGGGGTGTCCGCGCTCCGCCACGAGTCGCTGTCGCGGATGCCCCACACGGTGATGCCGGTGCACCGCGACACGTTCAGGCACGCCTTGACGGTGTTGGCGTACGCGGTCGGCGGGGCGGTGGCGATGTCCAGCTCGGTGATCTGCACGTCCACGCCCAGCGCCGCGAAGTTCGACAGCGTGGTGCCGAAGTTGGCCGGCGGCCCGCCGGAGCCGAAGTGGCTCTGGAGCCCGACGCAGTCGATGGGTACGCCACGGGACTTGAAGTCGCGCACCATCGCGTACACGCCCTGAGTCTTGGCGTCGGTCCAGTTCTCGATGTTGTAGTCGTTGTAGCACAGCTTGGCCGCAGGGTCGGCCGCCCGGGCGGTGCGGAACGCTTCCTCGATGAACCCGTCGCCCAGCACCTTCTGGAACACCGAGCTGCGGAGCTGGGTGGATCCGTCGGCGAACGCCTCGTTGACCACGTCCCAGGAGTGGATCTTGCCCTTGAAATGGGTCATCTCGGTGGTGATGTGGTTGTTCATCACGCTGCGCAGCGTGGCAGCGTCGGTGATGCCGCTGACCCAGGTGGGCAACTGGGAGTGCCACACCAGAGTGTGCCCGCGCAGCTGCTGCCCGTGGGAGGTCGCGTGGCTGACGATCTGGTCGGCCGGACCGAAGTTGAACGATCCCCGGGAGGGTTCCGTGGCGTCCCACTTCATCTCGTTCTCCGGGGTGATCATGTTGAATTCCCGGTCCAAGATCGTGGAGTACGTCGAGTCACCGAGCCTTCCGGCGGCCACAGCGGTGCCGAAGTACCTGCCCGAGGGGGCCGCCTGCGTACCCAGGGTGGCGGCTCCGGCGGAGCTGGGGAGGAGCGTCACGACACCGGCCACCAGCGCCGCGGCCGACAGCCCTATCCCCACTGCTCGGCGACGCCGGCCGAGCCGGTGCAGGCCCTTCATGATTCTCTTCTGGGGTCGAAGGTCACCCTGGGTGCCGTGATCGTGCGCCCATCGGACGGGACGGCCTGATCCGTCGCGGATTGGGTGCGGTGGCTGCGGTGCAGGACGTGGGGCCGTTCCTGCGTACCGGTCGCCCGGGGTTCGTGGGTGTGTCGCGTCATTGGAGCGGCTTTCTTCAGGGGATACGTCAACGGGGGAAGTCGGGGAACCTGCCACGCCGGCACGCCATGGTGAGCGGCGGGAAGGGCGCCCCACGAAGTGGAGGCCTCCGGACTCGCATTCTCGTAACAGAAAAGTCGCGCTGTCCGGACGATTGCGCAGTGATGTATCTCGCCGGCAAAAAGCGTTATGCCTAGCCCCGCAGGCTGGTCGTCCACGAGGGAAGGGCACGCCGCCCTGCTCGTCGGTGAGGGTTTTGAGGAGTGATATCGGCGGCGGTCGCGGTGATCAGCCTTCAGGCCGGTCTCGGCGAGGCAGCCGTCGATGCATGCGGATCGAAGCCGGCTTCGGCGCAGCACTCGGCTCGCTGCCGGGTTGGGAACGGCGTGGTGCAGGGTCGCCGGCTGTCACTGCGCGACTCGGTACAACATGCTCAAGGGGGCAGTTCTCAGGTCCAGGCCCTGCGTGTGATGAAGGAAGCCTGGCCGGCGAAGGCCCTCGTGCCGTCGGAGCCATCCAGCCAGATGCCACCGTCGCGGTGGCGGATGACCGATCCCGGATAGTTGTGCGCGTGCAGGGTCACCGACCCGGCGACCGCCCCGGGGCGCGGGCAGAAGGTGGCGTCTTCACGGAACAGTTCGCTGCCGTCGTTGGTGCTCAGCCGTAGCCGCAGGTAGCTGTGGCGCAGATAGCGGCCGTCGGCGGCGCGGAAGGTGACGCACCGTGTGTCGGCCAGCCCCCGGATGACCATGAAGGTGACTTGCCGCCGTGTCTGCGCGCTGCTGGACGCGGAGACCCGGCGGAGCGTCGCGAAGTCGCCGGCATAGGTGAGGTACAGGCCTGGCTCGTCCACAGACTCGAGCGACTGTACGCCCAGCGGAACAGTGACCGCGGCGGTGGACGGACTCACCGGGGACGGTCCGGCCGACGTGGCGGTGCGCGACGGGGTCGGCGTGGGATGGCCGGCCGTGGGAGCGGCGGTGACGCCGGGCGCCCGATGCGCCGGTTCGGGCCAGGTCGTGTAGGTGGCGGTCCCGGCGATGAGCACCGCTCCGGTGGTTAGGCCCACCAGCGGATGAGCGGTCACCGCGTAGAGTTTGCCGATCAGCGAGCTGTGCAGACCGCCTCCCCCCGACGCCGCCGCCGTGCCGACGGCGACGTGTGCCGTGGCCAGCCCGGCGGCACTCGCGGCCGTACCCGACAGCAGGCCCTTGGCGGCCAGCGCGGCGAGGAGCCCGGCCGGGACGGCCAGCGGCGCGAGGCTGAGGAGCAGTAGTTCGGCCGGAACCCGTTCTGTCCTCGTCGCCATGCAGACCGGGCATCCGCGGGTGTGCCGCGCGATCCGCTTGCGCCACACCGATGTACGCAGACCGTCCCAGCCGACGACGGTCTCGTCCAACTGCGGACAGCGCGGGTCGGCCTCCAGCGCGGCGACGATCGTCCGGCTCAGTTCCAGCTGCTCGCGCATGCGCTGCAGGCGCACTCCGACGTGGGCGGCCGTGAGCCCCGTCGCGGCGGCGATGTCGTCACGGCTCAGCGAGCCGGCGCATTCCTGCCACCACAGCGACAGCAGCACCCGATGGTCCGGGTCGAGCCACCGGCCGGCTTCGACAACCTGACGTCGCTCGTCCGACACATGCAGACGCAGGATCGTCATGTCCTCAGGTACGGCGTCGGCGTCCGGTATCTGGCGTGCGTCGTCGATGACCGTGGTCCGGTCGGCGAAGGCGCGATGTCGGCGCCAGTGGGTACTGATCTGGCGGAGCGTGATCGACACCAGCCAGGACCGGAAGCTCTCCGGGGCGCGCAGGGCAGGCAGGTCGCGCACCACGCGCAGCAGGGTTTCCTGGACGACGTCGTCGACGTCGGCATGTCCGCTCAGCGCTCGCCCGACGATGTTGTAGAGCAACGGCAGGTACGCGGCGATCAGCTCCTCGCGCGCCCGATCGTCACCGGCCTGCGCCGCGACAACCAGCTCCGCGTGGTCCGCGTCCGTGAGCCTCATTCCCACCCCATCAGGGGAGCGATCCGCCGGGTATGGCGCCAAACCTTAGCGTCGGAAAACGAATTTGAGCCAGAGCCGGCGTTCGGTCACTGGACCGGCCTGTATTCCGTTGACCGATTGCCGTGCCGGGGTCAGAGGTGACGATGGTGACTGGTCCTTGCGCGGAGCGCGCGATGACTGCCAGGACGGCGTCCATGGCGTACTTGTGACCTCTGAGGCGGTGGCCGCGCAGCAGTGCTGCGGCCTCGTCGGTGACTCTGCGCTGTGAAGCGAGGGCCTGGCCCGGCGAGGTCGGACGGGGGAGCCCTGACTCGCTCATGGGCGGGAGGAACTGGCCCTCGTGCTGCTGCGGGGCCACGCCTTCCCTCCCCCACCTACCGCGTCACGGACGGGCGTTGTGTACCGAGTTCCACCACCGGCTGCCTGGTGACACCATCTGGAGAGACAGTTCCACGCGCAGCTCACGGCATCGGCGCGCGTCGCCGTCACGCGTGAGCGCTGCGTGAGCGGACGGAGCGGCCCAAGCCGGACCAGGCGGCATGCGATGCACAGGCCCCACGTCACTGACCAGGAGAAACAGGATCCGGAGGCATCGCCCGGCACCAGCCGTCACAACCCCGCGAGCCCTCGTAATGCGTAGGTCTCGGGTTCGAATCCCGAAGGCGGCTCCATGGTGAACCCCAGGTCAGGCCTCTGACCTGGGGTTTCTTTTTTCGGGTGACCTTGGGATCTCAGCAAATCGGGCAACTGTCCGTCATGCCGGTGGATCCGGGTTCAGCGGACCGGACTCGCTCCTTTCCGCTCGGCAGCCGTCCGCAGGCGCGCCTGAGCTAGTTCCACGGCGGCGTCGGTGGTCGTGATGCCCGTTCGGCGGGCCTGGGCGATCACTTCGGCCACCCGTGCGCCGACCTGCTGGACCCGTTGTTCGGCCTGCGTGTAGTCGTGGCCCAGGATCTGTTCTTCGAGGAAGACCAGCCCACCGGCGTTCACGCAGAAGTCGGGTGCGTACAGGATTCCGCGCGCCGTCAGCGCGGCGGCATGTTCGGGCGCGGCGAGCACGTTGTTGGCACCGCCGGCAATGATGCGGCAGCGCAGCCCGGGCAGCGTGGCGTCGTTCACCACCGCGCCCATGGCGCAGGGCGCGAGGACATCGCATGTGGTGCCCGCAATGGTCGAGGGGTCGACGACGCGCGCCCCGAAGCGTTCCGCGACACAGGCGGCCCGTGCGGGATCGATATCAGCAACCACCAGTTCGGCGGACTCGGCGGCGAGCAGGCCGACGAGTGCGGAGCCCACGTTGCCGACGCCCTGTACGCACACCCGCACCCCGGCCAGACTGCCGTCCGAGCCGTCGGCGCGCAGACAGGCGCGGATGCCCTCGAGCACGCCGAGCGCCGTCATGGGCGACGGGTCCCCGCTGTCGCACACCGGTGACGCCTCGCGTCCGATCACCCTGAGGTCGGCCTGGGTCGTGCCCACGTCGTTGACCGGAATGAAACGGCCGCCGAGTGTGGCAATGAACCGGCCATGGGCTCGCAGCAGTTCCTCCGTCTTGTCACGGACCGGGTCCCCGATGACGACGCTCCAGCCACCGCCGAGATCCAGTCCGGCAGCCGACGCCTTCAGAGTCATGGCCCGCGCCAGCCGCAACGCGTCATCCAGCGCCGCGTCCTCGTCCCGATAAGGGTGCATCCGAACGCCACCCAGCGCCGGCCCGAGCGTCGTGTCGTGCACGACGATGACGGACCGCAAACCGGTTCGCGCGTCGTGGCTGAACAGCACCTGCTCGAAGCCGCCGGCACTGAGCCGTCCGAAGACAGTCGCGTCGGGTCCTGAGGCCGTCATCGAACGACACTCCCAAACTCGGACGGGGGCCGGCAGCCCAGGGAGGCCAGTTGGGCGAGGCCTTCGGCGGCCCGGTCGGGCAACAGCACGAGGGTGCAGGCGCGTTCGAAGGCGGCGTCAATACTCTCCCATCCTGCGAGCGATTCCCGCAGGGCGTCCTGGTCGCCGTGGAGCCGGCCGGCCGCGCGGGCAAGGCAGGCGGCGGCCCAGGCGTTCTCGGCGCCGGCGGCCGCCGCGGCGGCGAGGTGTTCGCGGGCGTCCGGGAGTCCGGCGACCACGGCGGTCTCGGCGGCGATGGCCCAGGAGTAGGCGTCGTAGAACTGATGGGGCGCCTGCGGCCACGGCGGCGTCGCCGCGAGGTCCACAGCGGCGGCAAGAGCGTCGCCGACCGCCCCTGTGTGCAGGGCGACCCGAACATCGGCGAAGGCGGCGAAACTCGCCGCGATACCGTGCGGATCCCAGGGCGCGGCCATACCGCGGGCACGGTCACGCCATTCCTGGTGCAGCCGGTCGTCCTCGCCACTGCCGCGCAGGCCCTGGACCAGAGCGGCGGCGTGCACGGCCGGAGCCATCCAGCGGGCGGTGGGCCGTCCGGCCCGCTCCCAGCCCTCCCACATGAGGGCCGCGTAGTCCAGCGCCTCGTCGAACCTGCCCGACAGCGCCAGCGGTGCCACGCTCTTGCTGGCCCTCATGTAGAGGCCGCTGAGCGGATCGTCCCAGGCCCGACGGGCCGCCGTCACGGCGCGGGGCAGGTCGCCGGCGGCCACGGCGACGAGCGGCACCACGTGCAGGGTGTCGATGATCTCAAGGCCGATGCGGGGATCGTGGCGGGGCAGCCGGTCGAAGAGCCGCAGCCGTTCGTCGCTCAGGCTGTGGGCTTCGCGGAACCGGCCGGTGACGCCATAGCCGCTGCACACCGCGTCGATGGCCCCGGCGATCAGTACCGGGTCGGCGGCGGCCCGCGCGGAGTCCAGCGCCGCCTGGGCCAGTTCGGCGGCCGGGGCGGTCTTCTGGCCGGTGGCGTTCCAGGCCTCGGCTGCCGCCACGTACGCGGCGACGAGCCGGTCCTCCGGCGGCGCGAGGCGTTTGGCCTCCTCCAGCAGCGGGCGCAGCTCCTCGTACGGCAGCAGGTCGGTGAATGTGGCGGGAAAACGGCTTCCGATGCAGGCGGCGAAGGAGAGCGCGACGGCCTGCGCGGCCGCGTCGTCGGCGGTGGCGGCGTACTCGGCCGATGCGCGCAGCAACGGGTAGGCCAGGTCGCCGCGGTGCTCGGCCATGGCCACGTCGGCCGCCGCCCGCAGGTCGGCCGCCGCCTCGGAGGGTCCGGGCGCAAGGGCACCGGCCGTCTCAAAGTGCGCCCGGGCCTCCACGAGGAACTGCCGGGCGTAGCAGAGGCGGGCCAGAGCTCGGGCCAGTCGGTGCGGCTCGGGCGCGGGGTGCGCGCCGGCGCCGTCCAGTGCCGCGCGCAGGTCGTCGGCAAGCTGGTCGAACCGGGCCTGCCAGAACTGGCCCGGCCGGTCGGACCGGTCTGCTCCGGCTGCGGCCCGCTCCAGCCGTTGGGCGGTAGCGGTCGCCCATGCCAGGTGGCGGGCACGGCATTCCGCCGCTTCGCCCTCGGCGCTGAGCCGTTCCAGCGCCACGGCCCGTACGGCGCCCGGCATCCGCCAAAGACCGGTGCTCGTGCCACGGCCGCGTACGAGCAAGGCGCGGGCGGCGAGCCGGTCGAGGAGCGACACGGTGCCGGCGGTGTCGAGGCCGTCGCCGACGGCGTGGGCCGACGCGGCGTCGAATCCGCGCAGGAACACGCCGAGCCGCCGGAGCAGTCGGCGCTCGTCGGCGTCGAGCAAGCTGTAGCTCCACTCGATGGCCCGCTCCGTCGCCTCGCCGGGCGCGTGGCGGTCGTCGAGCGCCGTTCCGAGCGACCGGGCGCGGGCGGCGGCCAGTTCGATGGCCAGCGGTACGCCGCCCCACTGGGAGCACACCTGCTCAGCGAGCCGCCGGTCGCACCCGGATTCCCGGGCGCGGTCCAGGAAGAGCGCTACTGCCCCGGTCGCCGGCTCCTCGGCCATGGGCAGCGGCTCCACCTTCAGTACGTGTTCTCCGGCGAGCCCAAGGGGTTCGCGGCCGGTGGTCAGGACGACGAGCCCGGGGCACCCGTCAAGAAGCCGGCCGATCAGGCCCGCGACCGCGTCGGGGAAGTGCTCGCAGCCGTCGACGACGAGCAGGCAGCGGCCCTGGCCGAGCCGCTCCTGCAGCGCCTGTTCCAGGGGTTGCCCCGGCCGCTCGGTCACCCCCAGCGCGGCCGCCACAGCCTGGGCGAGGAAGTCCGGCCGTACGGGGACGAGTTCGGCGAAGCCTTGGCCTGCGGGGAACTCCTTCACCGCCTCGGAGGCAACGGCGGCGGCGAGCCGGGTCTTGCCCACACCGGCGGGGCCGGTGAGGGACACCAGCCGCTCCGGGCCCAGCGCCGCGCGGACGGCGGCGCGTTCGGCCGCCCGCCCGACGAAGCCCGTCTCCCACTCCGGCAGACCTGGCAGAGCTTCTGGCGCCTCAACGGCGGAGTCCATCGGGGTTCTCCTCCTCGTGAAATTCGCCCTGCTGCGGGCGCCGCGGCGGGTTCGCCGCGGGCGGGCCAGGGGTTTCGGCGGCAAGGTCCGAGTTCGCCGGGGAAGCGTCCTTCTGCGGGGACGTACGCTCCGTGCGCGCAGTACGGCGCGAGATCGCGACGCCCGCCAGACACAGCGCTCCGCCCGCCAGGGCCGGCAGGGTGGGCACCTCGCCGAGCAACAGCCACGACATCAACACGACGACGGCCGGCACCATGTACGTCGTGGCGGCCATCTTTCCAGCGGTCGTGCGCGCCAGCGCGTAGGCCCAGGTGTAGAAGGCCAACGCCGTCGGGAACACCCCCAGGTAGACCATGCCGAGCGCGGCGCGCGTCGGCGCCGCCGCCAGGTCGTGGACCAGTACACCGGCGAACGGCATGCACGCCGCCGCGCCGACGGCGCAGCCGAAGGTGGTGACCTGAAGCGCGGAGGCGTGGCCGAGAGCGGGCTTCTGGGCCAGGACCCCGGTGGCGCAGCCGACGGCGGCGAGCAGGCAGAGCAGTACACCGAGCAACGGCGCCCGACCCGCGTCCGAGCCGGCGAGGCCGACCACGCCGGCGCCCGCGAAGGCCAGTGCCACGCCGGTCATCAGCCGCGCCGGGAATCCCTCGCCCAGCAGCCAGCCGCTGAGCAGCGCGATCAGGATCGGGCCGATGTTCACCACGAGGGACGCGGTACCCGCGTCGACCCACTGCTCGCCCCAGTTCAGGGCGACGAAGTACACCCCGAACCACAGCACTCCGGAGCCGAGGATGCCCGGCCACGCGGCGCGCGGCGGAAGCCCCTCGCCGCGTACGGCCAGGAAGGCGCCCAGCACCGCCGAGCCGACCAGTAGCCTGCCGAGGGCGAGCGCGCCCGGGGAGAAGTGCGGCGCCGCGTCGCGGATGACGACGAACGCCGAGGCCCACAACAGCACCGTGATCCCGGCCGCGAGCAGCGCCCGCCATTCGTCGCCTCGCCGTACCGCCGCCGTCCGGACCGTCATGGACCACCGCTCCCTCGTACCGCTGTTCTCTGTTCTCGGGCCGTGCGATTCACTCCGTGGCGGGCGCTGTCCTGCCCGGCACCGCGGCGAGGATCAGGATGGTCGCGGCCACGGAACCAGCGGCGAAAACCGGCCAGACCAGATGTCCTTCGGAGACGAGGAAGGTCTTCGCCGCGAGTGAGGCCCGCTGGAAGGTGGCTCCAACGGTCACCTTCTCGGCCCCGGGCGCCACCTCCTGAGTGACGCCGCTCACGTGCGTCCGCCGGTGATGATGCGGACACAGGCGCGGACGCGCTGTTCGAAGGCGTCGAGTGCGTCGGGTGTGGGCGCGTCGATGAAGAAGGTGACGGACCGGTCGTCCGAGCTGGACAGCGGTTCCAGCAGGCTGCCGCGTTTCTTGAGGACCAGTACGGCACGCAGGGTCGGCGGGTCGTCCACGGCACCGGGCTTGATCTCCGGCCAAACGCCGCTGTCGCCGATCCACTCGGGTCGTACTCCCGGCCAGTCGACGATGACGTCCTCCAGCGTCCCGGGATCGTGCTCCAGGTAGACCTGTCGCGTCCAGCGGCGGGGTATTGGGTAGGTGGCGGATTCGCCGAGCGCGATGCGGAGAATCTCCGGTTCGAGGGGGCGGCCGGTGGCGAGCTGGTAGAGCACCAGCAGTCCGTCGCCCGGAGTACGGGCCGCCACTTCCATCAGGAAGGGGCGTCCGTCCTCACCGACCCGCCACTCCGAGTGGGTGATCCCGTCCTGGAACGCCAGCCCGTCCAGCAGCCGCCGGTTGGCGTCCAGCAGGGTGTCGCCCAGGTCGTCGCGTGCGCTGGGGACGCTGTGGGCGAGTTCGACGAAGGTACCTGTATGGCTGTCCGTGGTGTCCTTGCCGGTCACCGACGCGAAGATCACCCGGCCGTCCTGGACGAGGCTCTCGACGGAGAACTCCGGGCCGATGACCTTCTGTTCGACGAGCACGACCTCGTGGTCCGGGTACGTGGCGAGCTGCCGGCGCAGTGCTGTCAGGTCGGTGACGGTCCCGACGCCGGAACTGGAGGCCCGCGAGGCAGGTTTGACCACAGCAGGGAAGGCCACCGCGTCCAGGTCGGCGGTGTCGCGTTCCCCGGCCGGGATGGTGAGTGAGGCGGGGCTGAGTTCGGGGAGGTACCACCGCTGCAGGAACTTGGCGCGACTGGCGCGACTGGCCCGCAGGCCGGGTGAGCGCACCCCGAGGCCGTCGGCGAGCAGACCGGTCGGCTCGGCGAGGTAGTCGCCGACGGCGTACGCGCCGACGATCGTGTATGTGTCGCGCCAGGCGGTGGTGCGGGCGACGGCGCCGGCGACGAAGGCGCCCTGGACGGTGAAGTCCCCGGTGACGTAGGCGATGTCGGTGATCTGCGAGGCGGGGTTGGATGTGTCGGCCATCGCCTCGGCGGCCTGTTCCCGGTAGGAGTCGGCGGTGATGACGAGGATCTTCAGGCCGCGCCGGGAGAGTTCGGTCAAGTACAGCGGGTTGCGGCGGATCACCGGGAAGGAGCCGGTCAGGATGAACGCCCTGGCCTTGTCGTCAGGACGGCCGGACGCGGGTGCGGCTTCGGTCATGTCTGCGTGATCTCCTGGGTCAGTGCCTGGTCGGGTGCCTGGTTGGGTGCCTACTCGGGCGCGTTCGGGCTCGCTGCCTGCTCAGGCGCCCCGGTTCGGTGCCTGAGCCGTCGCGGGGCTCTCGTCGTACCGCCAGCGGATGCCGTGCGTGCCGAGGAAGTCCAGCCACCGCCGGGCGTCCTGGCCGCCCTGGGCGGCCAGACGCAGGCCGGCGGGTGCGTCGCCGTCGAGGATCCGTGCGACCCCGTGGGCCAGTGGCAGCGACACGCACCGCGCCATGGCGCTCTCGTCGGCGTCGCCGACGGCGTCGAGCAGGTACGCACCGCGCCATTCGGTGCCGTCTGCGCCCCGGAGGTCGAGGCTCACCGCGAGGACCACCCGGTCCCGGTCGGCGTCGGTGGTCGGGTGGCGGACGGCGAGGTCGTCTGCGAGGGCGGCGATCCGGTCGCCGTCGCCGGTCCGCACGGTGGCGAAGACGTCGGCCCACGCATCCAGCCATCCGGCCAGGCGCAGGGTGCCCCGGACGAACGTGCGCGGCCGCCAGGCGGCCGGGAAGGCGTACTGGGAGAGATAGGGGAGGCTGTCCCGGTTCGGGTAGACCTCGAATCCCTCGCCGTCCAATACGTGCGGGCGGGTGACGGTCCAGGGCAGGTCGACGGTCTTCTCCGTCCCGTCCTCGATGTAGCGCGCGGGGGCGCGCAGCGCACCCAGCACCCCGCGTGGCGCCCAGCTGAAGCGGTAGCGGAACTCGTTGGGGACAGCGGGGATTCCGCCGCAGTAGGAGGTGAACTCCGCTGTGGCCGGCCCATCGCCGACCACCTCACGTCCCCTGGCGACCAGCAGGTCCGCGAAGAGGTGGTCGATGCCCGGGTCGAGGCCGGCCTCGGCGAGCACCGCCAGGCCCGCCTTCTCGGCGGCCGGCGCCTCGGCGAGGAGGGCTTCGGACGCATAACTGCTGCACGCGAAGTGAGCGTTCCGCTCGATGCACAGCCGCAGCAGCACGGGGTGCTCGGTGGCGGGGAGCATCGACACGACGACGTCGCCGGCGCGGAGTTCCCCGGCGAGCCGCGCCGGATCGTAACCCCGGACGGCGGCCCGGCCGGTCATGCCGAGCCGGGAGAGGCAGCTCTGGGCCCTCTCCTGCGTACGGCCCCAGACCACGACCGTGTGAGCCGTGTCGGCCAGCACCCGCAGGCCGCTGCCCGTGGACAGGCCGGTGCCCACCCAGTGGACGGTTCCGCCGGCCTTGGTGATCGGTTCAGCCATGGATTCGCTCCGATCCCAGTCCGTTCGCCGCACATGCCGAGTGGAACGCCCGCAGGGCACGCAGCCAGGGCTCGCCGGGCTCCCCCAGTGTCAGCAGATGGGGTGTCAGCTCGGCGGAGAATGCCGTGCTCGCCTCTCTGGGCAGCAGCGCGGGCAGGTTGTCGATGGCGATGAGGTCCACGGGGACCGGGCCGGTGTCGTCCACCCGTCGGGCCGGTTCCTGCCAACTGGTGGTGGTGTCGTAGATGGGCAGGACGTTGTGTTCGGAGGTCACGTCGCAGGTGACGTCCGCGACGACCGACAACCGCCGGGGCGCCGAGCGCAGCAGCTCCGTGGTCAGGAAGGGCGGCGTCGGCCCATTGACGAGGACCGTGTTGACGAGGATGTCGTGGTCGAGCAGCGCGGGCCTGTCGAGCGAGAGGGTCTCGGCGACGTCCCAGCGGGTCGGCTCGACGCCGGCCGCCTTCAGCGCCTCGCAGGCGCCTCGCCCGCAGCGCCCGAGGGCACCGATGACCAGCGCCTTGGGCAGCGAGGTGCCGGCCCATGCGCCCAGCGCCTCGTCGAGGGTCTCCTTGGACAGCGGCCGCAGCGGTGCGGTGAGGGTGCCTCGGTGGTGGAGCACCGCGAGTGCCGCGCCGGTGTAGCCGGCCCAGTAGCCGAAGGCGGCGAGCCGACGGCCGGCGGCGTCGGCCAGGTACTCCAGGTCGTACAGCGAGCCGCCGCCCTCGGTGAACCGGCGCAGCAGCGCCGTGGCTCCCCGCTGTCCCTTGTAGGCGTGGCCGAAGTAGATATGACGGTGAGTCAGTACGGCGGGCTCGTCGGGCAGTTCTTTCAGTCCGACGACGAACTCCCCCTCGGGTGCTTCGGTCCAGCTGCCCGGCGCGGCCACGGCGCAGCCGGCGTCGACGTACTGGGCGAGCGGAAACGCGCGCTGCGGTGAACGCTCGACGGTGAGCGCGACGCCCTGCCGGACGAGCCGCGCGGCGTCGGCGGGGACGATCGGTGCGCGCCGCTCGGTCTCGCGGACCTCGTGTCGCATGGTGATCCTGATGCCGGTCATGTGGTGCTGCCTTCCAGGTGCTGGGGAGCGGCCAGGGGCTTCCTGGTCAGGATCAGATGACCAGTTCGGCGACCGCGTCGTTCGTCGAATCCGCAGGTGGGGACGGGGACTTGGCGCCCGGTTCGGCGCCGACGGCAATCTTCTCCAGCAGCGGCTGTTCGAGGAAGTACGCGAAGGACGCGTAGCCGCGCCAGACCCGGCGCCACTCCGCCGCCACGGCCGCGTCGCCGAGCGTGCGCCGGACGGCGTCGAGGTGGGAGACGATGATGTCGGCGGCCTGCTTGGCGTGCCCGGCGGAGAAGTTGTCGATCGTCAGATGGGCCTGTTCGTAACAGGTGTCGATGCCGTGGTGACGCAGCTTCTGGATCTCGTGGAGCCGCATCTCGCCGGAACCGAACATCTCGATGGCGAGGTTGTAACCAAGGATCTCGTTGTAGAAACGGTCGGGGAACAGGCACATGCACAGCTGCTGGATCGCGAACCCGTAGAGGTCGTCGGGGAGTTCGTCCTGCTCCATGAACGCCTCGTCACGGATGTGCGGCAGCTCGATCCCGGCGCTGGCCAGTACCCGGTGGGTCAGGGTGATGTGGTTCTTGCGCAGGTCCCCGTTACCCATCTCGTCCGCGTAGATCGAGAAGAGCATGCCGTCGCTCTCGCGTTCGTCGTGGCCGAGGTGGGCGAGCCGGTGCAGCCAGGCGCCGTCGATGAGGTAGGTGAGGTAGTACGTGGTCTGCCGGAAGAGCACCTCGTCGCGGTCGGGTATCTCCTGGAGCGGCTGGTAGGGCTCGACGAGCTTCTCCCAGTAGATCCGCTCGGCCCGCTCGTACAACGCCTGAGGGCTGTAGTCGAACCAGGTGGCGTCGGTGTACCTGCCCCCGCCTCCGTGGACGAACAGGATCTCCGCGTCCTTGAAGCACCTCTCGGCCCGTTCGGCGGCGAGCGGGAGGCTGTTGGGGAAGTTCTCGATGTTGACCAGCCTGTGGAACAGCTCACGGTGGTCGCGGGGTTCGGCTTCGGCCACGACGACATCGGCCGGGGCGCTGCGTGCGATGGCGGCGCTCCACCGCTCGGCTTGCTCCTCCCCGACGGTGTCGGGCGAGATCTCGATCCTGGGACGTTCGCCGGACTGGACACTCGCCGCCCAGGCCCGGAAGGTCGCCGCCTCCCGCTCGTCGAAGATCCCGAACATCGGTCCGCCGAACTTCATGGCGTCGGTCAGCCGGCAGCCGCCGTCGGCGGAGCCGGAGGGCCTCAGATACCGGGAGTCGCGCAAGTCGGCGAGGAAGGCGGCGAGGTCGAGGGCCGCTGTTTCGCCCTGGGAGTGACCAGGGACGCGGAAGATGTCCGACAGCAGGCTGTCGCCGACGCGTACGCCGCCGTGCTGGGTTCCGGCCAGCGGAGCATGCCGGGAGATGATCTCGGCGACCTTCGACTCCAGGGTGAGACCGGCGCGCCAGGAGGCGAGCTCGGCGAGCATCGTGACGTGCTCCCGTTCCAGGTCCAGCGTCAGCCGTACGGCGGTGTGCAGCCGCCGCCGTTCGTCCGGGCCAGCGAGGGCCAGGTACGCGGCGAGTGTCTCCCGCAGTTCCGCCGCGGACAGCAGTGACGGGGTGCCGGTCAGCAGGTCGTCGGTGCCGAGTGCGTGGAAAACGTAGTGCACGCCGACGACTTCGGGCAGGAAGTTGGCGGGCAGTCGGGAGAGGGCGAGATAGAAGCAGCCGTGCAGTGCGGTGAGCGGACGCGCCTGCGCCTTGTCGAGGAAGTCGACGGCGGCGATCGAGGGCAGGTAGACGCCTTCGTTCTCCAGCGCCCGTCGGCGCAGGTGGGCCAGGCCGCGCTCGGTGTTGCCGTCTCCGCGCAGCGTCAGGTGGTGGGCGAAGAGCCGGTTGACGATGACGGAGGGCTGGGTGGCGGGCTGGGAGACGTTGTCCAGCCAGCAGCCTCCCAGCAGCGCCAGGGGGGCGCGCTGCCGGACGACGGCCTGACGCAACTCGGGTTCGAGACCGCTGAGCGAGCCGGTCATCCCGGCCAGTTCCGCGCGCACTTCGGCAACGTGGGTGGCGATGGTTCCGGCTTCGGTTTCTTCGTACGGACCGTCCTCGTGTTCTTCGTACGGACCGTCCTCGTGGTGCCCGTCGGTCGGCAGAAAAGCATCCAGGACCCGCCGGGCGACGAGTAAGGACGCCTCGGACTCCTGGTCACGCAGCAGCCGCCGGAACAGCGCGCCGGGCTCCAGGGACGCTGCCGCCGCTTCGTCCCGGCCCGCGCGGCTGAACTCGAACGGCCGGCGCGGCAGGGAGGCGATGGTGTCGGGCAGGACAAAGGGCACGAAGGCCCGGTCGCGGCGCCATGCGTTCGCGTTCTGTGCGACGGTCATTCCCAGGCTCCCTTCCTCTCGGGACTCTCGGCCCGCTTGCGTGGTCATCCGTGGTGGGCCTTCCGGATCAGTACGCCGATGCGCTGCCCGGGGACGCCGGCGGCGAGCATGTAGTGGCGACCGGGTTCGATCTCGCCCAGGGCGGCCCGGTCGACGAGGTTGATCAGCGGGTCGGCGGCGAAGCAGTGCCCCACGCGGGTGATGTTGTCGGTGTGGAGCTGCTCCGGTGTGAACCCCGCCTGGCGTTCCTTCATCACGACGACGGGTTTGAAGATGTTGGCGTGCATCAGGCCGGCGACGTCGTCGAGTTTCATGCCCAGAGGCGTCAGGAGGCGGTCGTTCACCGTACGGGCGAGGTCGGCGCTGATCTCATGTGAGTGGTCGAGTGTCTGCCTGTCCTGCGCGGTCGCGCAGCCGAGGATCTCGTACCCGCCGTCGGTCAAGGCGTCGATCTCGTCGGCGGCCGCGATCAGGCAACTGGCCGCTCCGTCACTGAACAGGGCGTAGCTGACCATGCGATCCGCCTCGTCCGCCGCGCTGTCGGTGGTGACGACCAGGACCCTGCGGTGGCGCCCTGCGGCGACGAAGGCGGTGGCCGTGTCGATCGCTGCGAGAAGGTTGACGCAGCGGTTCAGGTTCTGGCCGTAGAACGGGATGTCGCCGAGGCCGGCCTCGGCGAGGAAGGTCTCCATGAACCGGCCGTGGGCCTCCGACGGTCCCGGTATCCGGGTGGAGCACAGGACGACCGCGTCGACCGAGGACGGGTCGGCGCCCGCCGCGCGCAGTGTGGTCGCAGCGCTGTCGGCCGCCATGACCTCCAGGCTCCGCTCGGCGCGGCGTACATTCCCCCATCCCCACAGCTCGGGTGCCGGCGGCATGCGGAACTCCGCCGCCCGGGTGAGCAGGTTGGTGATCTCGGTATGGTGCACCTCGGTCTCGCCCAGTTCGTACTGAGGTCCGTACAGCCAGGCTTTCGTTGTGCTCATGACCATTCCTCCACTGCCTTGTCCGGGATCAGGTCGACGGTCGGGCCGACATCCGATCGTTGGCCTCGCCGTAGGCAAGGGCCCGCGCGAAGGCCGAGCCGACGCTGATCCGGGCGGTGCCGCGGGCGGACAGCGCGTCCACCGAGAGCGGGGCCCACGCCCGCGAGGCGAAGGCCAGGCCGGCGCTGGTCGTCGCGGGCGCCGGGAACCCGAGCTGCCACAACATCCGGGTGCTTCCGGCGTCCCAGGCGTTCGCCTGCACCGCGTTTTCCCTCCGGATCATTTCTCTAGATCACTTCGATGTGCCGGTCGGCCCGTACGGCGTCGAGCAGCAGGTCGGTGACAGCCTTGGGGCTCTTGTCGCGGAAGTAGAAGTGGCCGCCGTCGACCCAGTGGAGGGCGGGCGGGGTACGGCACTCGTCGTTCCACCCCCGCATCTTGTCGGGGTGCAGGTAGGCGTCGTCCCGGCCTGCGATGAGGGAGACCTCCACCTCCAGCGGAGCGGCCGAGCGGTAGCGGTATCCGGCAGCCATGCGGAAGTCCGCGATCACTCCGGGGAGCAGCAGGTCCAGGAGTTCCTCATGAGCCATGACCTCAGGGGGGAGTCCCTCGAAGAACCCCAGCTGCTCGGCGAATTCCTTGCCCTCCAGGGCAGCGAGATCCCGCACCCGCTGCGAGGGCGCGAGTACGGGAGCGGAGATCCCGGACACGAACAGGTGACGCAGGGTCGGCAGGTCACGGAGCCTGCGGGCGGTCTCGAAGGCGACCAGGCCGCCGAGGCTGTGTCCGAACAGATAGACCGGACGGTCGCCTTGGACGGCGCCCCCGGCGTCCCGCTCCTCGGCGCGGATCGCCGCCGCGGCACCATCGGCGAACTCTTCCAGCGTGGGGCGCGGTTCGGCCGCCCGGTGGCCTCGTCCGGGCGGGCACACGGCGGCGAGCTGTGCCTCGTCGCCCAGCTCGGACTGCCAGGCGAGGAACGAGCGGGGATCTCCGCCGGCGTGGGCGAAGAAGTAGACGCGGGGCACATCCCGTGCACCGGGGCCGCCGGTCACGAACCAGCCGGAAGGGCGTGCGGGAGCGGTCATGCTGTCACCTCCGTCGTCGGGTGGTGCGGGTCGGGCCCGCGTAGCTGGAAAGAGCGGGTACGGGAATGTGCGGGATCGCCCGGCCGTACGTGCAGTTCGCCGAGGTCCGGCCGCAGCACGACCGCCGCGACCGTCCGCTCCCGCCGGATGTCGCCGTTGCCCTCGACCCGGATGGGCGCCCTCGACAGCACGGCGAAGTGGTCCTCGACGCCCGCGTCGGGCGGCAGTGCGGCCAGTTCCCCGCGGCAGGTGTTCAGCCGCAGCTGGGAGAAGTTCCGCGCGAAGACGTTGAGTTCGTCGTGCGGGACGAAGTCGGGGTGCAAGAAGTGATTCGTGTGCGTCGTGATGTCGGCTTCGGCGATCCGGAAGTCGTCTCCGAGGAACTCCACCCACGCCGTCTTCTCCCTGTCACAGAGGACGAGGGTGCGGGAGCTGGTCAGCTTCAGGCCGCGCAGGCTGTCCACCGCCTCGTCAACGCAAGAGGTGGTGTCCAGCAGGTGGCGGATGGCGAGGTACGGCGGCAGGCCGGGGCGCCATGCGCCGCCGAGCACGAGGTTCAGCCCCACCGCGAGTCCGTCGCTGTTGACGCCGAGGTAGCCGAGCAGACCGCCGAAGCTGAGGACGAGGGACTGCCGGGGCGAGCCGGCAGGGGCGACGCGCACCACGCTGATCTGGTCGTCGAGATCGCCGTTGAGGTCGACGGTCTGCGCCAGCACGGGCGGGGCGCCGCCGCCGGTCCGGGCGTAGGTCGTGCAGTCGCCCGCCGTCGGTATCCGCTGGTAGCCCATGATCTCGCGGCGCAGTTGAAGCAGCATGGCCTCGTCCTCGCTCAGTCCGGCCCCCGCCGCCAGGCCGCGTATCTCCTCCATCAGCCGTGGCGTCTGGGCCTCGATCTCGGCGCGGTGGGCGGCGAGCACCGGCCGCAGCGACTCCATAGAGACCGGATCCGGCATGATCCGGGCGAGCCGGGCCAGGCCGTCGCCGACGAACCCGCGTAAGCTCGCGCCTCGCTCCGTGCCATGGCGGCGGCCGCACTCGTAGGGGTCGCCGTAGGCCCGGACGAACGGAACCTGCAGATCCGACTCGGTCCCCGCGCCGGCCCCGGTCCCTGTCCGGGTCATGCCGACTCCGGCCGGCGGGTCACCTTGGGCCGGGTGAGCAGCTGTTTCCGCACCTCTGCCCATTCGCCCCGCAGCACGCTGTAGTAGACAGCGTCACGACGCCGGCCGCCGGGCATCGGGTTGAAGCTGCGCAGCGTTCCCTCCTCGGTGGCGCCGATGTTGCGCAGGCCCTGGCGTGCTTGGAGGTTGAGTACGTCGGTCTTGAACTCGACACGCTCGGCGCCGAGTTTCGTAAAGGCCTGCTCCAGCATGAGGAACTTCGCCCAGCGGTTGATGCCCTGCCCCTGGAACTTCGTGCCGAGCCAGGACCAGCCGATCTCGAGCCGGCCGTCCGCCTCGGCGATGTTGCAGAAGCTCATGCTGCCCGCCGTACGGCCGGTCGGCTTGTCGATGATGTGGTAGACGACGCGCCGACCGGCGTCCTGGTCGGCGAGTGCCGCGTCGAAGAAGGCGTCGAATTCGGCGTCGGTCTCGATCAGCATGACGAAGTAGCGCCAGATCTCCGGGCTCATGGCCGGCTCGCGCAGCGCTTCGCGGTCCTCGGGGACGATCGGGCGGAGCAGGACGTGGTCGTTCTCCAGGGTCGTCCTGGCGATCTGTGCCCAGGTCATGTCAGGCCACCTCTCCAGCGTGGCGCGTCAGCGCCTTGGTCACATCGCGCAGTGTGGTCATCTCGGCGACGTCGGGTTCGGTGAAACTTGCCAGGCTCACCCCGGCGTCGTCGCAGGCCGACATGAGGAACAGGACCTTGTTGAGCGAGGTCAGCCCGTAGACGCCGACCATGTCCACGTCGAGGTCGAGGTCGTCCGCTGCGATGTCGGATTCCAGCACCCGGGCGAGGTTCTTCCTGGCCACGGTCTCTATCTTGGAGTCGGTATCAGGCTGCATGGACGCTTCCCTGGGTGTCGTTGACCGCTGAGCGGTAGGTGTCGAGGATCCGTCCGCGCCTGGGCTTGAGCTGGGAGGTCAGCAACCCGTTCTCGACGGTGAACCGGCCACGCGCCACCACGACCTCGCGGATCTGCTCCTCCGCGCCGAATGCCGCGTTGGTACGGGCGAGTTGCTCGGTGATGGCCTTCTCCTCCTCCGGTCCGACCGTGTCGCCGGCCGGTGAGACCACGGCGACGAGGTGCGTCTGTTTGAGGCAGAACACCACGCACTCCTCGATGGCCGGGCTTGTCCTCATGTGCTCCTCGATCGGCCGTACGACGATCTTCCGGCCGTTGTCCTGCACGATGACGTCGTCGGCGCGGCCACGGATGTAGAGGAAGCCGTCCTCGTCGAAGTGGCCGATGTCGTTGGTCCGCACGATCCCGTCCGCGCCGAAGACGTATCCCGACACGCCCGGCGGCGCCTGCTCGTAGCCCCGGCACACAGGGTGGTCACTACGTACGTGGATCACGCCCTCGGCGTCCAGCAGGACCTGCTTGCCCGGGAGCACGCGTCCGACACTGCCCACGCGGTGGGCGCCCGGGTGATTCTTGGCAACGATGCACGTCTCGTTGAGCCCGTAGCCCTCGAAAATCGGCAGCCCGACGCTGTCGAAGAATTTCAGCGTCCCGGCGCTCGCCGGGGCCGAGCCGGTCCACAGGTAGCGGATGCGGTCCCCGAACAGCCGCCGGGCGGCGGCCCGCGCCTCGTCGTCGCTCCCGGACGCCGGGCCGCCCGCCTGTGCCTCGATGTGTTTCTTGGCCGTCTCGAAGAAGCCCGGTACGCCCATCACCACCGTCGGCCGGATCTGCCGGAGCGCGGGGAAGGCGGCCTCATAGGTGCTGATGGTGACGTCATGGCCGAACCGGAGGGCGGAGTACATCCAGTACCTCTGTTGAAGCACCGACAGCGGGAGGAAGACGAAGAGGTTGTCGTCCGGCCCGTGCGCGAACATCTCCTGGACGGCCAGCAGGTCGCTGTCGATGCTTCCGACGCCGGCCGTGAGCGTCTTGGGCTCGCCCGTACTGCCGGAGGTGAGCTTGAGCGACGTCACGTCATCGGGCGTGTAGACGACCGGCGGCGGTACCCGTCCGGAGGCCTGTTCGGCAGCCATGCGCACGACGTCGCCGAGGGCCCTGACGCGGGGGCTGTCCGGCCTGGCGTCGTCCGGGCGGTCGGTGAACAGCAGCTGTAGCCGGTAGCGGTCGAGGAGGGCGGGATCGGCCGTGGCGAACTTCGCCGGGTCGAATCCGACGGTCACCGCGCCGAGCCGCAGGGCGGCGAGGTCGAGCAGCATCCATTCCAGGCAGTTCGCGGCGAGGATGCCGATCCGTTCCCCTCGGGCGATGCCGAGTTCGCGCAGGGACAGCGCGAGCCGTCCGGCGCGTTCATACAGTTCGGTCAGTTCCAGGGTCTCGATGCCGCCAAGCCGGAAGAAGGAGATCCGGTGTCCGGCCGCGGGGGGCCCGGCGACGATGTGGTTGATCACCGATGGTTCGGTCATGTCGCGTTCCCCTCCCCCTCTGTGAGGGACGCGCCGATCCAGTTCGCCATGGTCCGTACGGTGTCGACCTCGGGCAGCCGGTCCAGCGTGATGGTGCGGCCGAACCGCTTGCGGACACCGGTGAGAATGCGCGCGGCCGCCAGGGAGTCGCCGCCGAGGTCGTAAAGAGCGCGGGTGACGTCCAGGTCCACGTCCGCGATCTTCAGCACCTTCGCCCACACCCCGGCGACCTGGCGTTCCAGCTCCGTGTCGGGCGCGGCGACGTCGGCGGCAGAGGGCTCGGCGGTGTCGCCGGAGGCCGCCAGCCGTGCCCGGTCGACCTTGCCGTTCCTGGTCAGCGGAAGGCTGTCGTACCAGAAGACGGCGGCGGGAATCATGTAGTACGGCAAGAACCCTCGCAGTGCCTCGCGGATCGACTCGGTCCGCGGGCGTTCCTCTCCGGTCGCTACCAGGTGGGCGACTAGTCGGCTGCCGTGTTCCCCGTCCTGCCGGGCGACTACGGCTCGTGCCACGCCGTCCAGTGCCGCCAGCCGGGTCTCCACTTCTCCGGCCTCGATGCGGTAGCCGTTCACCTTGATCTGGAAGTCGCTGCGGCCGAGGATGTCGATCTCGCCGTCGGGCAGATAGCGCCCCAGGTCGCCGGTCCGGTAGAGCCGTTCGCCCCGTACGGCGTCGTGGACGAATCGTTCCGTCGTGCGAGCCTCGTCGCCCCAGTAGCCCCGGGCGAGGCCGGTGCCGGCGGCCCAGATCTCGCCGGTCACCCAGTCGGGCACGTCACAGCGGTGCTCGTCCAGGACGTAGGCCCGGTTGTTCGCGTTGGGCCTGCCGTACGGGATGCTGCGCGAGCCGTCCTCATCCTTGCGGATCTGGTGCAGAACGTTCCAGACCGTGGTCTCCGTCGGTCCGCCCAGCGAGACGATCTCCAGGTCGGGCTTGAGCCCGCGCAGGGCGGCGGGCAGCGTCGGGGGGATGCGGTCACCGCTCATCATCACCAGCCGCAGCGCGGCCAGGGCCTCGGGTCCGTCGGAGCCCTCTGCCACGGCCTGGTCATGGAGGAGCGAGACGATGGCGGGTACGGAGTTCCAGACGGTCACGCCGGTGTCCCCGCACCGCCGCAGCCAGTGCTCCGGGTCGGCCGCCTTGTCCGCGTCCGGCAGGACGACGGCGGCTCCTGTGCAGAGGGCGCCGAAGACGTCGTAGACGGACAGGTCGAAGTTGAAGGCGCTGATGCCGAAGAGCCGGTCCGTGGGTCCGACGTGGAAGCGGGCGGTGCAGTCGGCGACGACGTTGGCGACGCTCGCGCGGCTGACCATGACGCCCTTGGGCTCGCCCGTCGTGCCCGAGGTGTAGAGGACGTACGCAAGATGGTCGTCGTCCGCCCCGGGGAGCACGCGCGGATCGGGCGGCGTACCGGGCGGCAGGGGCCTCGTCGCGTCGAGGGTGAGGACGTCGTAGCCGTCGTGCGGGCCGTGGTGGTCGAGTTGGCCGTCGGTGTTGGTCAGGACGTGGCGTACCCGGCCGTCAGCCAGCATGTAGTCGCGCCGCGCCGTCGGCAGCGCGGCGTCGATCGGCAGGTAGGCGGCGCCGGCGAGGAGGGTGGCGAGGATGCCGATCAGCTGCTCGGGTCCCCGGTTCAGGACGAGGCCGACCAGTTCGTCGGGGCCCGCGTTCCGCTCGCGCAGCCAGGCGGCGGCGTGCGCGGCGTGCCCATACAGTTCCGCGTAGCTCAGGGTTCCCGTGCTGGTCATGACGGCCGGCGCGTCGGGGGCGCGTTCGACGTGGGCGAGGAAGGCGTCGGTCAGCATGCCGGGCGCGGGCGGCGGTGTCGCCGTGTCATTGGCGGCCTGGCGGCGGCGGCGCTGGTCATCGGGGAGCAGGTCGAACGTGGTCGCCTGCCACGCCTCGTCCGTCAGCAGGGCTTCGAGGAGCCGCTGGTAGCCGGCGACCATGTCCTCGACCATTCCGTCGGGGAACAGTTCGTCGACGCTGTCGAACTGGACGGCCACACCGCCGTGCTGTTCGAACGCGGAGACGTCGAGCCAGACTTGAGGCGTCTGGCTGGAGGTGTACACCTCCGGGCCGAACAGCTCCAGCGTCGAGCCGTCGATGTCGGCGTGCACATATCCGAGGGCGCTGTTGAACGTGTACGGCATCTGGCTCTGGGCGGCGCCGCCTCCGCGCCTGGCCAGCTCGCGCATCACCTCGATACCGGAGAAGTGCCGGTTGTCCAGTTCCTGGCGGAGCCGTGCCTGAAGCGCGCGGGCCCGGTCGGCGAAACCGGTGCTGCGGTCGACGCTGACCTCGACGAGCATGGTCTCGCAGAAGTTCCCGACGGCGTCGAGGATGCGCGGGTGGATCGGCGGACGGTTGGCCACCGTGGTGTTGATCGTGAAGCGCGATCCGGCACCCCAGGCGGCGAGCGTGTCGGCATAGACCGCGAACAGCAGCGCGGAGGGAGTCAGTCCGGCGTCGGCGGCGCGGGACTTGAGGGCGATCCACGCCGGCTCGGCCATGCGTGCGAAGCGCGCCGTGAACCGGGGTTCGCTGATCGACGACGGGCTGGTCCGCAACGGCAGATCGGGGCAGGGGGCGAGGTCGTCCAGCCGCTCCAGCCAGTGGGCGCGGGCGCGCCGGGCCGGGGCGCGAGTGCGGGCGGCCTCCAATGCCGCGATGTACGCCTCGAACGAGGCTTCTTCGGTGTCGCGAGGCTCCTGGGCGGCGGCCGCGGCGTCGGCGCCGCCGTAGGCGGACCACCAATCCCGGAAGAACAGGAACATGCTGGTGGCGTCCATGATCAGTCCGTCGTGGTCGACGTGCAGGACCATGCGGTCGTCGGCCAGGATCGTGACGTCCGCCGCCAGCAGCGGCGCTCCGTCGGCGGGGAGGATGCGGTGCGACCGCTGCTCGCGCAGGGCGAGCCTGCGGTCCCGCTGTACGTCCTCGCGTTCGCCGCGCAGGTCGATGCGCCCGATCGCCACGTCGACGGCGTCCTCCTGCACCTGCCTGCCGTCGGGGGTGAAGCGGGTGCGGAGGGCTCCGTGGCGGGCAACGACCGTGCGCAGTGCGGTCTCCAGCCGGTCGAGGTCCCAAACGCCCTCGAACTCGTGGTAGACGTGGCTGGCCACGTTGCCGATCTCGACGTGCTCCCCGCGGCCGACGAGATAGCTCTGTTGAAGGCCGGTCAGCGGGAAGCCCTCGGTCACGTCGAGGTGGGCGATCAGTTCGGCCTTGTGTGCCCTGATGAGGCCGAGGAGTTCGGCGTCCATGCGGTCGCGCGGCCCCTGGAGCTTGAGATCGGCGCCGGTGGAGGTGAGGGCGAGACCGCGCGCCTCGATCTCGCGGAGCACCTGTTCGTGGCTCATGCCGTCACCTCCTGGTGTGCCGCGACGACGTCGGGGTCCACGCCGTCCGCGATGAGGGCAGCCAGGTCGGCGACGGTCTTGGCACCCAGCAGGTCCTCGATCGGCACATCGGCGCCGACGTGCTCGGTGATCTGGTACTGCAGGGCGATGGCTTGCAGCGATTCCATGCCCAGCTGGACGGGCGAGGTGTCCCGTACGGGCTCGTCGGCGGGCAGTCGCAGGGCCTGGCGAACCAGGTTGCTCAGCCAGGGGAGCAACGGCGAAGCCTCGCCCTTGGACGCCGCGGCCTCGGGTGCGGCGCGTTCGAGTCCGGGTCGAGGTGCGGAGTCCGGATCCGGGGCCTGGTCCCCCGGGTCGGCGAAGAACTCCTGCCGGGCGAGGTCGACCGCGGTCCCGGCGGGCACCAGGTTGACCGTGCTGGGCCATTCGGCCGGCGGGGGTCCGCCGAGGGCGGCGGCCAGACGGGCCGCGAACCTTGGCATGACGGGGGCGGCACAGGTCGCGAGCAGGCGTGCGGCGGCGAGTTCGAGGGCGATGGCGGTGCGGGCCTCGTCCTTGCAGCTCTCGACGTCCGCCGCAGGGGCCTGGAGCCGGGCGAAGGCTGTGACATCCTCGACAATGCCGTTCAGGGCCTCGGCCGCATGGTTGAGGGAGAATCCGTCCTGCCCGAGACTGCCCGTCACGGCTGACAGCCGGGTCTCCAGGCGGGCCACGAAGGCCGCGTGCTCGGGCGTCCAGGTGCCGGCGTCCGGGGCGGTGCTGCCGTACCGCTTCTCGATGCGGTCGCCGAGTCCGTTCAGCCAGCCCTGCCAGGTGCCGATGAGGGTCTGCCGTATGTACGTCTCGTACGCGCCGCGTTCGAAGTTGGTGCGGCGGCCTTCGGGACGGGTCAGTGCGAGGTAGAAGCGTATGGCGTCGACCGTACGAGGGCTGAGGATGTCCTTGCCCCAGATGACGTGGCGGCGGCTGGTGGAGAACTTGCTGTCGTCGAGCAGATAGAACTCGTTGATGTTGTAGTCGATGTCCGGGGTCCAGTCCGGGTGAGCGAGCCGGTAGAGCGCCGGGACGAACATCGGGTGGAAGAAGCTGCCGTCCGAGCCCAGGAAGTGGACGATCTTCCAGTCCTGCTCGGGCTCGTTCGCCTTCCAGGACCGACCGAGGTCGCGGCCGACCGCCTCGATGCCGTAGAGGATGCTGAAGGCGTAGTCCAGCCACGACCAGATGACCTGGCCCTCCACGGCCGTCTCGGCGGGCTGGACACCCCAGGTGGCGGAGTGGGTGACAGGGATGTCGAGGTGCTCACGACGGGAGAGCCGTTCGGCCAGCTCCTTCACCGGGGCGGGGACGCGGCCGAGACGCTGGTGGGCGGTAATGTCCTTCGCCAGCCGGTGCAGCGGCAAGGTGTAGCGGGTGGCGGTTCCCTCGCGGGGCGGAGCGTCGGACGCGGTGGAACGCGGATCGATCAGATCGGTGCAGACATTGGGCTCCAGGCAGACCTCGCAGACGTTCCCGCCGCAGTCTTCGCCGCAGGTGGGGCAGCGGCCGGTGACCCCGGACTCGTACAGGTACTCGCCGCTCACGGCGTCAAAGAGGGCCGCGCCCGCGCGGGGGGCCACGGCACCGGAGGCCGTGAGACGGGAGAAGAACGCCCGGAGGGCGTCGGGATAGGCGTCGTCCTGGCTGGTCGCGGTGTACTGGTGGACATCGATGTCCATCAGCCGGAGGGTGGCGAGGATCTCGGCGCTGTAGTGGGCGGCGGTCTCCGCCGGTTCGCGTCCCTCCCGGCCGGCCGCGGCCACGACGTAGTTCTGGTAGTCGTCGCTGCCGGTGATGTGCCAGGCGTCTGCGCCATTCATGCGCTGGTATCGGACGAAGACGTCGGCGCCGAAGAACGGGCCGGACAGGTGACCCAGATGGAGGTCTCCGTTGGGGGTCGGTGCGGAGGAGAACACGAACAGCGGACGTGAGCCGAAGCGGCGGTGACCGGTGTCGCGAGCGGCGCGCACGGCCCTCTCGGCATCGCGCCAGTAGAGGCTGAGCAGCAGCAGATCGGTGTCACCGGTGTTCTCGACGGAGTGCGTCTCGAAGGGCTCGAACTGGACAACGGTGGAGGCGTGCACCGGGTGGCGTTCGGCGTCGACGGTCAGATCGCCGCTTCCCGAGACGATCACCCAGGTCTCGGTCTCGTCATGCTGGTGCGCGTCCGATCGCGCGCCGGGTTCGACGCTCACCCAGGCGGCGGCGACGCCCAGGCGCGCCGCGGCACCGGTGTCGAGGGAAGTGACGTCGATTCCGTAGGACGTCTGTAACTCGGCGGCGCTGTAGTTGCTGATCTTCACGACTGGCTCCTTTGGTTCTGTGCCGGACGGGACCGAGGCGCCGGCAGACTCAGCAGGTCGACGGCGTCCGACGCGATCGCCGGGGCGAGGCGGTAGCCTGATCCGCTCGCCGCGCCCGCGAAGACGACCCGCCCGTCGGCGTCAAGGGCCCGTACTTCCGGTTCGCCGGTGCTGCTGTAGGCGTCGCAGAACACCCGGCCCGACAGGGCCCGTTCGGCGAGTTCCGGAACATACCGGCGCAGGCTCTCCCTTGCTTCGCCAACGTTGTCGAGGGACAGCCCATTCGCTGTCGCTCCGGGATCGACGTCCCATTCCTGGCAGGTGTAGCTGAACAACCAGTGCCCCCGGTCCTTCAGAGGCAGCAGGAAGGCGTCCTCGTCCTGAAAGACGACGGCGCGGTCACCGGCGGCCGGCAGCCGGTCGATGTGGAGGGCGATGATCTTCTTGACGCGGGCTCCGAGCGGGGCGACGAGGTCCCGCCAGGGGAGTGCGGCAAGCCAGGGCCCGGGGGCGAGGACGACCTGATGTGCCATCAGTGTCTCGCCGGTGCTGAGCCGCAGCGCGACGCCTCCGCCGTTACGGGCCCGGTCATCGGCGTTGGGTTCGACCGCCTCAACCCCCACGCCTTCGCGGAAGCTCACCAGGTGGCGCAGATCGCGTGTCAAGGCCTGGACCAGGGTGTACACGTCGGCGTACTGGGCGCCCTCGCAGTTCCAGACCTGGGACTTCTCCGGGTGGTGGATGCCGAGTGAGCCGCCGGTGGGGCCGTCGGTCCGGGTCAGTCGGGCGCTGTCGAGGTAGATCTCACGGAGCCGGGGTTCACTTGCCGCCGAGGCGACGACCGACAGGGCGATCCGGTGGATCGACAGCGCCGGATCCAGGTCCTTGAGCTTGTTGTAGTAGTCCTGGCTGTACTGGGCCATGCTCCGTACGCGCTCCGTAGCCCCGCGCGGGCAGTGCAGTCCGGCCGAGCGACGGCTCGCGCCGCCTCCGACGGTCTCGCGTTCGAGGATCACGACGGACGTTCCGGGCGCGCGGGCGGTGATCTGCCGGGCGATCAGGCAGCCGACGATTCCGCCGCCGACGACGGCGACATCGGCGACGTGGGCCCTGCGCGGCATCAGGACCCGCCCAGCTCGTCAACCCGGGGTTTGGCCGACCATTCCACGAAGGATGGCAGCTGTTCGTCGGAGCCCATGCCGACGATCCGGTCGAAGATACGCCGGCTGCGCCAGGCAGTGAGGCTCAAGTTGGGATCCGCCAGGCCGCGCTGCCCACGGGCAGCGTTCTGCATGAAGATCATGCGATCGCGAGGGCCGTCCCAGTGGACGGCAAAGTCCTGGTCGATACGGTACTCGTCGCCCTCGCGCTGCAAACGGTCGGCGATGGGCTCGAGGAAATCCGTCGGGGCGGGGCGGAAGCCGGTGGCCCACACGATGACGTCCACGTCGGCGTACTCGACGGCGTCAGGCTTGTCGTTGTGGGCCATCTTGATGGTCCATCCGCCCGATTCGTCCCCGGTTACATCGGTGACGCCCCGGTTCGGCAGAAGGGTCACGAGGTCCTCGGCGCCGCGGATGAAGCGGTGCTCGTAACAGCGCTGGTAAATCTCCCGCAGCGTCGATTCGGAAATTCCGTCGCTGGTCAGTACGTTCTTCTCGATGAGCGATTTCCTGGTCACCCGGTCCAGCCCGAAGAAGTAGTCCGAGTAACTCGGAACGTAGTACTCGTTCGTGAACGGGGAGTCGTCGATGGGAAGGTAGTTTTCCCGGCGCGATATCCACGTCACGCGCCTGGGTAACTCTTTGGGCGGGCGCGCGATCAGGTCCAGGAACGCCTCGGCGCCGGACTGACCGCCACCGACCACGGCGACTCGCTTTCCGGCCAGATTCTGCGTCTCGACGGTGAAGTCGGCGACGTGGAGCTGGGTCTCGCCGAGCTTGCCCTGGGACGACTCTGGAACCCATGGACGGGTGCCGACACCGACGACGATATTCTCCGCTTGCAGGGTCCGTCGGCTGGTGTGCACAACGAAAGACCCGTCGAACTCGACGGCGAGCACCTTCTCGCCGAAAACAACGTTCTTGTTGCGGCGGCTGGCCCACTCCAGGTAGTTCCGGAACTCCATGCGCGGTACCGCGTCGTACTGCGCGTTGATGAAGTGGTAGATCTTCCCCTGCTCGTGCAGATACGACAGGAAGGAGAACCCGTTGGTCGGGTCGGACAGCATGACGAGGTCCTTCAGCAGCGAGACCTGCAGCGATGCGCCGGGCATCTGCTGGCCGTCGTGCCAGTCGAACTGGTCCTTCTCATCGAGGAAGAGGTTCGGGACCTCCGATCGACCATGTAACAGCGACGCCAGGCTCAGATTGGCCGGGCCGACCCCGATGCCGAGGCAACGGTAGTACGTCGATTTACTTGCTTCGGTGCGTGTACTGCTTTTTGCGGCAGATTTTCCCACAGAGCTAACACACTCCCAGCACTGACGTTACTGACCATCTGACGGAATTCTGCATTCGCGCGGAGAGTCGTCGCAAGACGGCGCTACAGAACAGCTCCAGCGAGATCTTGAAGATCGTCACAATGAGAGCTTATCGACAGATGCTTTTCAGTGAGCGGCCCGTGTGACATGGCGAAATCCGGATGGTCGGCATGCGGCGAATTCCGGACATGCAGATAGTCGACTCATGTTCACGAGCTCCCGTTCGCGTTCACCGTTCGTTTGCCCTGCGTTCGCAGATCTGGAGAGATTGAATACGCCACCCTGAGGCTGCCCCCGCGTCGATATCTATGATCCCCATTTACCTCAAACGCAAACTGAAGCTAACACGGGATCTATCGAGTGCCAACAGTCCCGTCCGACTGGTTGGCATGTGAAAGTTGTTTTTGGACAACTTTCCGGGGACGGCGTCGACCCGCTGGCTACGATGCCGGGAGAACAGTCCTGCGGGCCTCCGGGCCTTTGATTGCAAGGCAAACGGCGGCGACCAAAAGATCGTTTTCCCCGTCCGGCAAGGGCCTGCCGGCATGTCTCTTTCAGCCACCATCGCCCCTTGGGGCCTTTACTCCGGCACAGCAGGCTCCTAGCAATGGATACGCCGCAGGCCGGCGCGTGATGCATGGGTATGCGAAGTCGGTTCCGGCGTAGGGGTGTTGACGCGGAGCCCTTCCCGGCGAGCGTGTGGGCGCAGGACACGGTGAGCACGTTGAGGGCCGTCTCCGGCGACCGGTAGGCGGCACCCGGCCTCGGGAGCCGCGCTGTCGCCGCCCGTGATGCCCGAGTTGTTGACCGGGACGTCCAGGGCCTCGCCTTGGGCGGCGGCCTCCGCGATGCTCTTGTCGTCGGTGACGCCTAGCAGCAGGAGCCGGGAACCGCCCCCGATCGCGGACGCGTGTGGACGGTGCAGCACGACATGCGAGCAGCGGGACTGCGATCAGTGCTCTGATCTGCGGAGGCAGGATCTGATGCGACCATGTGGCACAGGTCGGCAAGACCTCCATCGGCCTCGTAATGTGTGGGTCGCGGGTTCGAATCCCGAAGGCGGCTCTCTTCAAGCCCATCCCAGACCGTGTCTGAACTGGGCTTTTTCGTTCAGCGGAGGCGTTGGCGGGCGCGGGCCGCGCGGCTGTCTGTGGTCTCAGACGCGGGCCTCAGCCTGGGGCATGAAGACGGTCCCATGTGGTTATTCGGTTTGCCGCTCGCCGCTCGCGCGCTGGGGCATCAGCGCTTCCTGGCTGTCGCCGCCTTCACCACGGCCGGTGTCGCCATGCCGCTCGCACACGACCACGAGGCCACCGCCCGCATGCTCCGCGCCCGCACCGGGACGTCCGTGGTCGGAGCAGACGACGTGGACGTCGTACGCCAGATCACCTCAGCCTTCAGTGCGGCGGACGAACGCCTCGGCGGCGGCCACGGCCTGACCACGGTCACCGCTTACCTCGCCGACACCGCCGCCCCGAAACTCCGGGGCCGCTTCCCGAGCGAAGCCTTACGCCGGGCAGCCTTCGGCGCGGTGGCCGAACTCGCCTACCTGGCGGGCTGGAAGCACCACGACCTCGGCCAGGAAGGCGCAGCACAGCGCTACTACCAGGTCGGCTACCAGCTCGCCTGCGAAGCTGACCCGCACGGTTACGCCGCCTGGATGATGCGCGCTCTCGCCCACCAGGCCCTCAGTCTCAAGCAACCCCACCACTGCGTCGACCTGGTCGAAGGCGCCCTACGGCGGGGCCTCAGCCACGTCGACGGCCAGACCGAAGCTCTGCTCCACATCACCCATGCTCGTGCCTACGCAGCGACAGGGGAGAGGCCCGCAGCGGCCAGAGCCCTGCTCGCCGCCGAAGACGCCCTGCTGCGCGACGGTGGTCCCCAGCCCAGCTACTCCCGCGTGAGCGGCCCGGCGGCTGGCACCGTGGCCAGCCACACCGCCCGCACGCTCACCGACCTCGCCGATCACGTCGGCACCGAACAGCAGCATCGCGACGCCCTGATCCGCTGGGACCCCGAGAAGTACAAGCGCGTCCACGCCCTCACTTATGCCGATCTCGGCGACAGCCTCGCTGCCCAGGCTCGCGCAGACGAGGCGGTCGCCGCCTGGTCCCAGGCCCTGACGCTCATGGAGGGCATGACCTCCGACCGCACCCGCAAAGCGATCACGTCGCTCCGCTCCACCCTCTCCATCTACCAGCGCCGCAAAGTGCCTGGAGCCGCCGAACTCGCCCGCCGCGCACGCGAAGCACTGGCCTAAGCTGCCCACCAACCGGCCGACGAAGGGACGCAACCGTGGCTCAGCCGACAACCGGCGACCAGCCCAAAGCCCTCAAGCCTGCCCTCGAATCCATGACCCTGCTGGTCGCCGCCGTCATCGTCCACGACAAGGCCACCAACCGCGTCGTCCTCCTCCAGCGAAGCCAGAACGCCAAGTTCGCCCAGGGCATGTGGGACCTCCCTGTCGGCAAGAGCGAGCCTGGCGAACCCATCACCGAAACTGCGGTACGTGAGCTGTATGAGGAGACCGGCCTGACCGTGAAGCCGGAGTCCCTGAAGGTCGCCCACATCATCCACGGCGCCTGGGGCGTCGAAGCCCCCAACGGCTTCCTCACGGTTGTCTTCGTCGCCCACGAATGGAACGGCGAACCCGAAAACCGTGAGCCGCGCAAGCACGCCCAGGTCCGCTGGGTCGACACCGACAGCATCCCGGAAGAGTTCGTGGACACCACCGCCAGCGCCCTGCACCGCTGTCTCGCAGCCAGCGGGCCGCAAGTCTCCCTTGACGGCTGGAAACAGAGTCTGCGTTGCTCCTGAGCTGTCAGCACCTGCGGGTGCTTCAGAGCCCTTGATTTACGTGTGAGGGGCGCCATCGTACGGCGAATGCAGGAAGAAGAACCGCCTTCAGCCGCCTATGGCGAGTGCGTCGACGGATAAGGGGTGGCCTCCGGAGCTCCTGCCAGACGCGCCGAATGCGTGAGCGACGCGTGAGCGGACGGGATAGTACTTGAGTGGACCAGGCGTCGTGGTGATCAAGGCTGCAAGCCTCTGATCAGCGGAAACGAGATTTGGTGGCATCACCCAGCATCAATCGTCACGATCTTGCAGGCCCTCGTGATGCGTAGGTCTCGGGTTCGATCTCGACGGCGGCCTCGCGGCGGTCAACACCGGCTTCCGGCAGGCACGTTCGGTGAGAGCGTGGCGAGGCCTGACCTGCTCCTGAAAGACACTTGCCAGAGCGTCTCAGACCCCTCGCCGATGCGAAGGGAATCCCTCGTCAGTCCCGCCTCACCGCGAACGCCGCAGCAGGCCCCGGTGCCGGGATCCCTGGTTGGTGGGCGGGACCAGGATCTTTTCCGCCGCGGCGATGAATTGTCTGCGCGCATCGGCAAAGGCACTGTCCGCCTGGGCGTTCCGCACGAGGCGGTCGTCCAGATCCAGCCGCATGCGCCAGACGCCCGCCTGCCGGGCGGCCGCCGCATGGACGGCGTCGGTCAGTTCGCCCATGGGAGCGGGGCCGGTGATGGCGACGTTCGTCGCCGCTCGGCGCAGCGCGTCCAGCGCGGCGTCGGTCGACTGCCACAGTTCCCAGTAGGCGTCCTCGCTGCGCCATTCGACATCCAGGTGGGCCTCGATGACGGCGTTGATGCTCCGCCGGAACGCCTCACACTGGTCGAGCACGGTCGCGAAGGCTGCGCGTCGCTCGTCGCGCAGGCGGTGCCGGACCTGGAAGGCCTCTTGGTCCCGGGCCTGCCGACGTGACGCCCTGGCCTGGAGAACCGGTCCGGTCAGCCCGGCGGCCAAGGTCCCTCCGATACCCAGGGCGGTCGCCCAGATGACCGCGTCGGCTTGGTCCATGCCGCACATAATGCCGCTGCCACACCCGTCAATGGCTGAACTTGCCTGATTACTAACGGACTTGGACCGCCAGTGCGTCGGCGGCGCATAACATCGCGCGGGAACCGGAGAGCCGGCCGTCCCGGGAAGAACCTGGTGACCGCCCCTGTGGGCGCCGGCACAACGGAGCGCCACGGCACCGGGTGTGGCGCCCGACACAAGCAAGACCGGATATGGCTCCCCGTACAAGGGAGGCGGCCGAGTGTGACCGTCACGAACATCCTGCTGTCCGGCCACGGGCCAGTCGCGGCAGGCCCCGGTCCGCGTACCCGCGCAGGATTTCGGTGCAGGTCTCGCCGCACCAGCCTTCCCGGCGAATTGATCGCCCGGCACTCACAGGAGTCGGTGACTCGATGGCCGCACAGGTCACATCCAGCTGTCAGGACCCGGGTCGCCGCCCGCCGCCACGGTCGCGAGCCGGTCCACGTAGTGTGCCCAGCCCTCCTCGTGCGCCGCGCACGCCTCCGGGGAGGGTAGGCCTCTGTGGACCAGGCGCAGCAGCGTGCCGTCGGCGACCGGTTCGAGGGTGATCTCGACGGTTGTCGAGCCGGGCGGCACGGGCATGCTGTCCTCGGCCCAGCCCCAGGTGAAGACGATCCGTTTGGGTGGGTCGATCTCGACGAAGCGGCCCTCCGCGACGTGATCACCGTTGACGTTCGTCCGGTAGGTGCCGCCGGGCTCGAAGCCGAACTCGCCGTCCTTGCCCATCCAGGACAGCCACTTGTCCCGGTCGGTGAAGAAGGAGAACACCGTCTCGGGCCGGGCGGCGATGCGCCGTTCCACGGTGACCGTGCCTGTTGCGTTCAAGGGCTCGCCCCTTCGGAGTTCCCGGGCCGCTCGGCTTGTTCGGCCGCTTCCGCCAGCTCGGCAAGTGTGTCGAGCTTCGCGGCCCACATCGACTGCAGGTAGTCGGCCAGCGGCCCCATGCCTTCGCGGTCGGCCCGGTAGAAGCGTTTCTTGCCGTCCTGGCGCAGCGTAACCAGGCCGGAGTCCCTGAGCACCTTGAGGTGCTGGGAGACCGCGCCGAAGGTGACGTCGAACCGCTCGGCGATCTCGCCCGCGGACAGCTCCGCGTCCCAGACCAGACGCAGGATCTCGCGCCGTCGGGGCTCGGCGACCGCTCGTACCGCATCCATGAAGAACATTTTAGCCGTCACTTGAATTTGCCATCGCGCTGTGTCATTTTAGTCTTAACTAAATTGAGAGGTCGTGGCGGCTGCGGGTAACGAGGCGGAGCTGGGCAAGCGCCTCGTCCTGGCGGGCGAGAACGGCCCCTGGACCGGCACCCTGCAGACCTACGAGGGCCGGCGCATCCGAGGGAGAGAACATGAACACCCAGCACAGCACGCTGCACCCGGCCATCCGGGAGTGCGCCGACGCGGTCGCGGCGACGGTGTCCGGCATCCGCACCGAACAGCTCGGCGACCGCACCCCGTGCGAGAAGTTCACCGTCGCCGAACTCCTGGACCACCTGGGCGGAACCCTGTCCTCGTCCGCACGGGCCGCCCGGAAGGAGCCGCAGCTCGGCGAGGGCGATGCCCCGGCCATGTCGTCGGCGGTCGTCGCCGAGTCCGCCGAGCGGGCCGCGGCGGCCTGGGGCGACCCCGCGGCCTACGAGGGCACCACCGAGTTCGGCCCGGGAGAGATGCCGGCGGCCTTGGCGGCCACCATCACCCTGGAGGAACTCGCCCTGCACGGCTGGGACCTGGCCCGCGCCACCGGTCGGCCGTTCGGCCTCAGCGAGGAAGCCGCGCAGGTCGTGCTCGGCGCGGTCGAGCAGATCGCCGAGCAGGCCCGGGCCACCGGGGGCTACGGCCCGCCCATGCCCGTCTCCGCCGACGCGCCCGTCTTCCACCGTGCGCTCGGTGTCAGCGGGAGGAACCCTGCATGGGACGCCTGACCTCCAGGCCGAGGGCGTCCCGCGGAAAGCGCGGTACCGACGTGATGATCGACGAGGCGGCGGAGCGCCTGGTCCCCTTCCTCGTCGACAAGGGGGCGGGCTCTGCCGTGCTGCACCTCGGCATGTGTCGGCATACGGCCGCCGGGTGGTAGGCGGGAGCGACGCGGGGGGGGCTCCGAGTCCGGGCTGCCTCCGCCTCCGGCTCAGCGGAACGCGGTGACGTGCTCCTCGGCCCACTCGGCGAAATCCCGTGCCGGGCGTCCCGTGATGCGCTCCACCTCGGGGGAGACGGGTGTGGCCGCGCCGTCCGTCGCCTCGCGGAACATCTTCAGCAGGGTGTCCGCCGCGGCGTGCGGTACGCCGCCCGCGATCATTCCCTCCAGCGCGCTGTCGTGGCTGATCCGCTCCACACGGAGTTCGCTGCCCGGCTCGCGTCCCAGGGCCTCGCTGAGGAGACGTACCTGCTCGGCGAAACTCAGCGCCCGGGGGCCGGTCAGCAACGGGAAGGCGCCGAGGAGCTCGTCGGTCAGCAGTGCCTGGGCGGCGACGGCGGCGATGTCCGCCTCGTGGATGGGCGTGGTCCGCGCCTGCGGGTACGGGAGTAAGACGGTGCCGTGGCGGCGGATGCCCTCGGCCCACTGAAGGCAGTTGGCGGCGAAGGCCTCGGGCCGCAGGTGGGTGAACTCCACACCGGCGCCCGTCACTTGGGCTTCCATGTCGCGATGGTGGGCGGCGATGAAGTTCTCCGGGTCGTCGGTGAGGGCGGACGCGGAGGAGAGGGTGACGATGCGGCGTACCCCCTCCTTGGCCGCGCGGTCGAGGAGTTCGCCGACGCCGTTCCAGAAGACGGCGGGGTTGAGGAAGACGGCGTCCACGCCGTCCAGCGGCAGTTCGTCGGTGCGGGCCGTCTCCACCCCGTCGGGCAGGTCGGCCCTCGCCGGGTCGCGGGTGAGGGCGCGGACCGGGGCGCCCGCGGCGAGCAGGGCGTCGACCAGGGGGCGGCCGACGTTTCCAGTGGCTCCGGTGACCAGGATCATCTGGGGCTCCAACTATGCGGTGCGGAGGGCGACTTGACGGGTCGCCCGGCTTCGGTGGCCCATACTTCAACCGTACGGATGAACTTGTCAACCAAATAGATGGACACCTCTTCAGTCTGTCCCCGCTCCCCGGTAACCTGCTTCGGTGACCGACCAGCAGCCCCCCGAAAAGGCCCCGAAGAGGACCCCGCGGCGCGCCCCCGCCCCCGATGAGCGCCGCCTGGACCCCGAGCGCACCCGGCGGCTGCTGGTCGAGGCCGCCATCGACGAGTTCGCCGCCAAGGGGTACGCGGGCGCGCGGGTGCAGGACATCGCTGACCGCGCCGGGGTCAACAAGCAGCTCATCGCCTACCACTTCGGCGGCAAGGAGGGCCTCTACCAGGAGCTGGAGCGCCAATGGCTGGTCCGCGAGGCGACGTTCGCCACGCCGGACGTTCCGCTCGACGATCTCGTCGCCCGCTATCTCCACATGGCCTTGGACGACCCCCGTTTCGCGCGGCTCACCCTCTGGCAGAGCCTCACCGGCGGCGCCGCGGGCAAGCACCCCGAGGATCTTTCCGACCTTCAACGGCGCCAGAGAGAGGGTGAGTTGGCGCCGGAGCTCGACCCGGCCGCGGTGATGCTCATGCTGTACGCCGTCGTCGTGGCCCCGCTGGCCCTCCCGCAGACCGCCCGCGAGCTCTTCGGCCTTGAACCTGACTCGCCCGAGTTCCGCGAGCGCTACACCGAGCAGCTGCGCCGTCTCGTCCGCCGCCTCGCGGACACGACGCAGGGCGCCGAGGCGCCGTCCGGTTCGGAGAGCGGGGAACGGGCCGGCGCGGGGGGCTCGGAGAGCGCGGAACGGGCTGGTTCGGGGAGCGCGGAACCGGAGGCACCACTCCCGCCCTCTGGGACTGTCTGAACGCTGTGGTGATCAAGCCTCGCCGTGCAGTCGCGGGAGGTACGGGCTGAAGTGGTCGGCGACGAGTTCTGCGATCGCCGTGGCATCGCGGGAGCCGTCGACTTCGATCACGCGGATGCCGAGTCGGTGGGCGGTGCGGACGGCGTCCTCGGCGACGAGGCGGTCGCGGGTGAGGCGGTTGGCCTGTGCTCGGGCCGGGTCGCTGACGCGGTGGCCGAGCGAGGCGGCTCGGGGCAGCTCGCGGACCTGACGTTGGCGGAACTCCGGTGTGGGCACCATGACGACCATCCGGCGCGGTGAGTCGATGATGCGTGCGACGAGCTCGGGGCGGAGTCCCCAGCCTTCGGCGATGATCGGGTGGCCCGAGACGAGCGAGCGCAGGTCGTCCAGGGCCCATTCGAACCGGACCGGGAAGCCCGCCAGGGTCTCGGTGGCCATCTCTTCCGGGGTCGGGTGGACCCACACCTTGTCCGGGTGGGGTTCGGTGGCGGGCTCGCCGAGGCCGACGCGACGGGCGATCCGGCGATCGTTGTGACCGCGGGCGTCCTGGTAGTCGTAGTGATAGACGGTAATGCCGTACTGGACGGCAAGGAGCCGGGCCACGGTCGACTTACCGGCCCATTGGCCGCCGCCCATCCACAGCGCGCGGTGCAATGTGCCGAAGGGATCCCAGACTTCGCTGTCCGCAAGGGAGTTCTGACCGGTCACCTGGCGTCCTCCTGAGTTGAGGTGCACGGCTGACTTCGACGGTGCAGGTCGCCCAGTAGCCGCCGGTCAGATGTTGCCAGGCGACGGCGACCCCTCGCGGAAAACCGCCCCGCTCAGCCGATCGTGCGGCCCAGGTACGCGGCAAGGCGGTCGGTGGCGCTCGCACCGGCGGGTGTCGGCTGTGGCGGGGCGAAGGAACCGCCGGGAGTTCTGGGCAGGGCACCGTAGATCGCCTGGGCCGCGGGCAGGGTGGTCTCGGCGATGTCCGGGAGGAAGTCGGTCGGCCGGCCGGTCGCCTTGGCCAGGTCCCAGCCGTGGACCAGCATTTCGATGATGACCTGCTCGACCAGCCGCCAGCCAGGGGCCGGGCCGTAGTGCTGCTCGGTCATGCCCGGTCGGCGAAACGCCGTGAGTGTCGTCCGCGCCGCGGAGCGGAACGCGGCTGCCGGGTCGCCGCCGAGGTGGTCGGCGGTGAAGTCGGAACGGGGGGTGCCGTCGGCCAGGCTCGTCCACAACAGGTTCTCCCAGACCAGGTGGTTGAGCAGGGTGCGTACGTCCCAGTTGGCGCACGGTGTGGGATCGCCCAGCTGCTCCGGTTTCACGGCGGCCACCATCTTCTCCACCTCGGCCAGAACCCGGGTGCAGGCGTTCAACAGGCCCGCCGGATCGGTCGTATTCCCCTGATCGTCGACCATCGCCGCGATGCCCGCGGCCCGCGCGCCCGGCTCGGAGTGGGTTCGCAGCGCGGTCATGAGCCACTGGCCCGGCACGGCCATGCTCGGCCTTGGTGGCCGGCCGTTGATGATGCACAGCAGCTGCCCGTAGCGTTCGGTTCGGGTGTCGGCGGCGACTTCGAGTTGTTCCAGCAGTCGACGCCGGGCGTCGGCGCCGTCGCCGTCCGAGGGGCGGCGAGTTTGGGACTGGGTGGGGATCCATGCCTGGACGATGTCGGCCACGATCGGCTCGGAGGTCGGTGAGTCCGCGGCGATCCCGTCCTCGATTGCCGCGGTGACCCGCCGCACCCACATGTCGGTGAGGTCCTGCACCGCTCGGAGAGTCTGCTCGTCGTGCTCACCCGGTGCGTGCTCGGCCGAGTACTCGGCCATGCGGCGCATCGCCGTGCGCAACGCGGGGTCGCGGACGAGTTCCGCCAGCTCGATCCAGGCGTCGACCTGCTCGGCGGTGGGCTCCACGGGCAGGTTCGGGGTAGCGGCGAGCAGTCCCTGCCGGTAGGTCGGTACGTCCAGGTCCTCGATCGTGCTCAACACGAACTCGTGGATGATCGCCGTGCGCTCGGCCGCGGACAGCCGCGCCACCTTGGTCATGATGGTGAACTCCTCAGTCGTGGTGCTGCGGTTGACGACCGACCGCAGAACCGCCTGCTGTAGTCGAAGCGTGCGGATCTGCGCTTCCAGCGCGTCTGCGTGGACCGCTGCCGCCTCGGCCAGGCCACGCGTGCGGTCGACAACGCCGCGAATGGCATCCAGGCCCAGTCCGAGATCACGCAACGTCCGCGCCAACTCCAGCCGAGCCACTGCCTGGGCGTCGTACAACCGGTAGCCGGCCGACGTACGGCGCGTCGGCGGCGCCACTCCGACGTCGGACCAGTGCCGGATCAACTTCACCGACAATCCGGTACGTTCCGCCGCCTCGCCGATGCTCAACAAGGCCGTGTCCTCGATACGCACGCGACTCACCATCGGGTCTCCCACGGTAGGAGAGTCAACTTCCGCAGGGTAAGAAACGCAGATCGTTTTTTGTACGAGCCCTTAACTCGATTGGTCCTTCCTTGTTCGTCGCTCGTCTCTGCGCTGGTCGGCCGGACCGAACAGTGGAGATCGGCACCCAAACGGTGGCCGAAATCCCGATCAGCCGACCTCCATGAGGTGGAAACAAGCATGTCTTCCCGTGTCATACGCATGGCCGCGATAGCCGGAGTCACCGCCCTGACGGTCTTCACGGCCACGTCCTGCGCCGACGAAGACGGCGGCGCGGATGCGAAGAGCACGCCGGCCGCGGCCGTCTCGCCCAACTCCGACGGCAACTCCGACGCCAAGGGTGAGAAGAACGAGAAGAAGCAGGAGGGTGCCCACTGGAGTTACGAGGGGGCTGACGGTCCGGCGAACTGGGCGACCCTCGCCGAGGACTTCGAGGCCTGTGAGGCCGGGCGCGAACAGTCCCCGATCGATCTGGATGACGACAAGGCGGCCGAGGCCCCGGTCGACAAGGCCGTCACCATCGACTACAGACCCGTCACCGCCGAGCTGGTGAACAACGGTCACACCGTCCAGGCCGATGTCTCCGCGGGCAGCAAGATCGTCATCGACGGCACCTCCTACGACCTCAAGCAGTTCCACTTCCACCTCCCGAGCGAGCACACGGAGGAGGGTGAGCACACCGCGATGGAGATGCACTTCGTGCACGCGGACAAGAACGGCAAGCTCGCAGTCGTGGGCGTACTGATGAAGGAGAAGGCCGGTACGTCCGCCTTCGCGGATCTCTTCGAGAAGCTGCCGTCCGAGGAAGGCGCCACGGAGAAGATCACCAAGACCTTCGATCTCACCGCGTTCCTGCCCGGTGACCGTGACCAGTACCAGTACGAGGGCTCACTGACGACCCCGCCCTGCACCGAGGGCGTCAAGTGGACCGTTCTCAAGGAACCGGTGCAGGTCGCCCCGGACGAGGTGGCCGCGTACAAGGAGCTGTTCCCGAAGGCCGATCGGCCGACCCAGCCGCTGAACGATCGCGAGCTCACCGTCGTGGACGAGTGACCGACGGCCACCTCCGCGTTTCCTCGGCCCCGCAACACCGCCGGTGTTGCGGGGCCCCTCGTTTCCTTCTCCCCAACTGATTTGGCTGTCACAGGCGTTGACCCGCCCCACATGCGCCAGCACAATGAGCGCGCATCGCTGAGAGCGCTCTCAAACATAGGGGAGACCCATGACCGGCAGCCAAGGCCACGGCCCAGGCCCCGCGTTCAGCCGCCGTACGCTCATCGGGACCGGCCTCGGCATCGGTGCCGCGGCGCTCACCGCGGCCGGCTCCGGGGCGGCCCACGCGGCCGGGGCCCCGGATGCCACCGGGACTTCCGCCGGCCGTCGAGCCCGGCGTCGTGGGCACGCCTTTCTCGCCGCCGCCATGGACGCCTATCCGGACCACGGCAGCATCCGCCTGACCCAGAGCTACACCGACCAGGCGGGTCTGTTCAGCACCGCGTTCACCTATGACAACGCCCTCGCGATCCTGGCCCACCTCGCGGCTCGTACCGCGGACGGCCGGGCCAGAGCCGCGGCCCTCGGCGACGCGCTGCTGTACGCCCAGGCCCACGACCCGGCGTACGACGACGGCAGGCTCCGCCAGGCGTACAACGTCGGGCCGTACACCTTCTTCGACGGTTCACGGCAGCCGGACGGCTTCGTGCGGGCGGACGGCACCGCCAACGTCGGCACGCAGTTCGGCTTCACCGGAACGGCCGTGGGCGACATGGCCTGGGCGGGCATCGCGCTCAGCGCGCTCGCCCGACGGACCGGGGCCCGACGCTTCCTCGACGGTGCCGTGCGGATCGGTACGTGGATCGAGCGGACCGGCCGCACCGACGAACCCCTCGGCGGCTACAAGTTCGGCGTCAACGGAGCCAACGAGAAACTGCCCTTCACCTCGACCGAGCACAACACGGACCTGATCTGCCTCTTCGGACGGCTCGCCCGGCTCACCGGGGACCGGGTGTGGCGGGAGCGGCGCGCGCGTGCCGAGGCCTTCGTCAAGAAGATGTGGGAGCCGTCCGGCGGCTTCTTCTACACCGGTACCAACGACGGTGTGACGGTCAACAAGTCGCCGATCCCGGAAGACACCCAGACCTGGACCCATCTCGCCCTGGCCTCCTCGTCTCCCTCTTCGTCCTCGTCCCGCCCCAGTTCCTACTCCCGGTCGCTGGACTGGGCCGCGGCCGAGCTGGCCGTCCTGGACCACGCCGGCCGGCGGAACAGCACGGTGCCCGCGGGCCAGTCGTACGAGGGGGTCACCTTCAGCTCCGCCAGTCTCGTGGCGAACGAGGACGCCCCGATCGCCGAGTTCCAGCCCAAGCCCGACCGGAACGGCGTGTGGTTCGAGGGAACGGCCCACCTCGCGCTCGCCCTGCGGGACCGCGACGGACGCGGCGACCAGGCGCGCGCCCGCCGGCTGATCGCCTCCATCGAGCGGGCCCAGGACCTGCTCGGCGGCGGCCAGAGCGTCGGCGGCAAGGCGCTCCCCGAGCGTTCCGGAGTCGTCTCGGCGAGCAGCCCCCTCGACACCGGTTTCGGCTTCGGCTACTACCCGTACCGGCACACGGGCGCGACCGCCTGGTACCTGCTGGCGGCGGCGCGCGCCAACCCGTTGCGGGCCTGAACAGGGCAGCGTGAACGCCCGCGGTCCCTCAGCCTCTGATGCTTCCGGCGGTGAGCCCGCCGACGATGAAGCGTTGGAAGATCGCGAAGATGCAGACCACCGGGATGCTGATGAGTGTGGCGGTGGCCATCAACCTCCCCCAGGACGTTCCGTGCTGGCCGACGAAGGCGTTGAGGAGGACGGTGACCGGTTGTACGTCGGGGTCCTGGGCGAGGGTGAGTCCGAAGACGAACTCGCCCCAGCCGATCAGGAAGGAGAGGCCGGCCACCGCGACGAGTCCGGGCACCATGAGGGGCAGAACGATGCGCAGCAGTACGCCCGTCAGCCCGCAGCCGTCGACCAGGGCGGCCTCCTCCAGTTCCCTCGGCACACCTCGCAGGACAGGGCGCAGCACGATCACCGCGAAGGGCAGGGTGAGGGTCGTGTCGGCGGCGATCAGGCCGATGTACGTGTCGTCGATACCGGCCCGGCGTTCGAGGATGAACAGCGGGGCCGCCAGCACGATGCTGGGCGGAAGCTGGGCGACGAGCAGGGCGAGCACCATGGCACCGGAGCCGCGCATACGGACGCGGGCGAGCGCGTAGCTGATCGGGACGCCCAGCAGCAGGGTGATGGCGACCACTCCGCAGGAGATCACCAGGCTGTTGCGCAGGGCCTGGAGGAGTGCGTCGTCCTCCAACGCCGCCGAGTAGTTCTCGGTGGTGAGCGGTGCGGGGATCCAGCGCGGGGACCCGGCCAGGATCCGGTCCGGCTCGGTGAGGCTGGTCTTGACCATCCAGTAGATCGGCAGCAGAAAGGCGACGGTGATCAGTACGGCGATCGCGGTGAGGAGCCAGGGGTGGCGCGCCGGTTTCATGCGGCTTCTCCCTCCCCGCGCAACCGCAGTACGTAGATGGAGCCCGCGACCAGCGGCACGATGAGCAGCAGCAGTCCGGCGGCGGCTCCCTCGCCGAACCGGAAGAACCTGAAGAAGACCTCGTAGACGTAGAGGGACAGGACGGTGGTGGCGTCGACCGGACCGCCGCCCGTCATGACGAAGATGACGTCGAAGACCTTGAAGGTGTAGACGAGGCCGAGCAGCAGCACCATCACCGAGACGGGCAGCATCAGCGGCAGGGTGATCCAGCGGAAGCGCTTCCAGGCGCCCGCGCCGTCGATGGCGGCGGCTTCGTGGAGTTCCGGGTCGATGGTGTGCAGTCCCACCAGGATCAGCAGCATGTTGAAGGGCACGCCGATCCACACATTGGCGAAGACGACTCCGGCGAGGGACGTGCCCGGCTCGATGAGCCAGTCGTGGGACAGGGAGCCCAGGCCCGCCGCCCGGAGCAGGGCGTTGTACGCGCCGGATTCGCCGTCGAGCATCCAGCGGAAGAGGGTGCCGCTGACGATCGGCGGCAGCAGCCAGGCCACCAGCAGCAGCGACCGGAGCAGGCCGTTCAGCGGGAAGGGCCGGGCGAAGAGCAGGGCCAGGGCGAAGCCGATGGTGAACTGGAACAGCAGTGATCCCAGCGTGAAGACCACCGACAGCCGGGCCGAATGCCAGAAGTCCGGGTCGGACACGATGGCACGGTAGTTGGCGAGACCGTTGAACCGCGTCGCCTCGCCGAGCAGACCTCTCAGGGCCACGTCGTGCACGGACATCCACACGTTGTAGAGCAGCGGGTACACCAGGAAGAGGGCGAGGAAGGCCAGGCTCGGCAGGGAGAACAGGTACCCGGCCCGCCGCAGGCGGGCAGAGGGCGGCCGGGGCGTCGGCGGGCGGGAGGCGAGCAGCCGGGGAGCGAGACGGCGGGGAACGAGACGGCGGGGAGAGAGCACGCGGGGAGAGAACGAGCGGGAAGCAGGCGGGTGGGAAGCGGGTGAGCGGGACGAGCGTGGAGCCGGGCGGCGTGGCCTCACCGCCGCTCCAGCGCTTTGTCGATCTCGGCCGCGGCGGTCCTCGCCGCGGCCCCGGGGGTGGCGGAGTCGGTGAGTACGGCCTGTTCGGCCTCGGCGATCGCCTGTGAGGCGTCGGCGTAGCCCGGCCCGTACTGGCGTGGACGGGCGATCGGCAGCTGGCTGAGGAACAGCCGCAGGGCCGGGTCGGACGCCCAGGGGCCCTGGTCGGCCAGATCCTTGCGGGCGGGGAGGTTGCCGAACGCCACCAGATACGGCAGCAGAACCGACGGACGCTGGGTGTACCGCAGCACCTCCCACGCCTTGTCCTGGTGATCGCTGCTCGCCATCACGACCCAGTTCTCGCCGCCCAGGCAGGTGGCGGCCGTCTTGTCGCGGGGGAGGGCGACCACCTCCCACTCCAGGTTCGCCTGCTTGAGGGTGGGGATCTGCCACGGTCCGTTGATCTGCATCGCGGCCCGCTGGTTGAGGAACCGGGCGTTGGCGTCCTGCTGGTTCCAGCCGACGCACTGTTCGGACAGCGAGCCCTTGGCGACCAGGTCGTCGAGGAAGGACAGAGCGGTCGCACCGTGGGTGGCGAAGGTGTCCAGGTCACCGCCGGCCTGCCACAGGAACGGCAGGAACTGGAAGACGCCCTCCTCGGTCTTGATCGCGCTCATGGCCAGCCCGAACCGGTTCCCACTGGTCAGCCGCTGTGCCGCGTCGGCCAGCTCGTCCCATGTGGTGGGCGGCTCCACTCCGGCGGACCGGAGCATGTCGGTGTTGTAGTAGAGGGCGAGGCAGTTGGCGTTGTTGGGAATCCCCAGCGTCTTGCCTTCCACCTGGCAGCCGTCCCAGGGGCCTTTGTAGTACTGGTCGGCCTGGCCCCACTCCTCGACCTTGTCGGTGAGGTCGGCCAGCAGGTCGCTGCCGCCCAGGGTGTTCATCGCCACGTTGTCGACGATGGCGATGTCCGGCAGGTCGCCGGAGACCGCGCCCAGGGTGATCTGCCGGTCGAGGTCCGCGAAGGGGAAGGTCCGCCGACTGATCTTCACACCGGGAACGTTTTCCTCGATGTCCTGGATGAGGGCTGTCATGCCTTCCTGGAAGTTCTCCAAGGTGAAGTAGTCCCACCAAGTGAGAGTGACCGTGGCGCTCTCCTGGTCGGAGCCGCAGGAGGCCAGGGATCCGCTCAGGCCGAGGGCGGCGGTTCCTGTGGCCGCGGCACGCAAGAAGCCACGACGGTCGACGGTGGACGGCATACTCCGCTCCCAAGTCTGTGATCAGGGGGTCAGGGCTGAGAGGTGGGGGATCAGGGCCGGGGGGATCAGGGCCGGGGTGGCGAAGGAGGCCCGGATCGGTCGAGCACTCGGGTCAGAAATCGGAACCCGGGAAGTCCGGTATGTCCGGGAATTCAGAGACTTCCGGTTCCGGTTCCGAGCCGGGCACCGGCCGGCACGGACCGGTGCTGGCGCGCAGGGAGATCAGGGGTTTCAGCAGGACGTGCCGGGGAGGTGAGGCGGGCGCGGTGAGACGCTCCACGATCAGCTCGACCCCGATCCGGCTCATCTCCTTGGCCGGGATCTCGGCCGCGGTGAGCTGCGGCGTCACCTGCTCCGCCCAGTGCCCGGCCGCCACGCCGACGATCGAGAAATCACGCGGCACGGCACGGCCGTGCCGCGTCAGCCCGCGGTACAGGCCCTCCAACGCCGCCTCGTTCATGGTGACCAACGAGGTGGTCGCCGGGTCGTCCCGCAGGATCCGCTCCAGCACCTTCTCACCCGCGACGACGGCGTCGTCGCAGAGATACGCGTGGGTGGTGAGGCCCAGCTCCGCCATGGCCTCGGTGTAGCCCTCGAGCCCGAGGTGCGCGAACCCGTACCCGCTGTGGAAGAGCTGTTCCGACCGGTTGACGAAGGCGATCCGGCGGTGGCCCAGGTCGGCGAGGTGACGCACACAGCCGGCCGCCAGACCGGCGAAGTCCAGATCGACCCAACTGGTCTCGTCCGCCCTGCGGTTCCTGCCGATCGTGACGAAGGGAAAGCCCGCTTTGGCGAGATGGTCGACCCGGTCGTCGTCCCGCCGGATCTCCATGACGATCAGGCCGTCCACCAGCCGCTCGGCGAGGATCCGCCGGAACGAGGGATCGCTCTCCGTGTCGCTGGGGGAGAGCAGCAGATCGTAGCCGTGGATCGTGGCGGCCTCGGCCACCCCGCCGATGAAGGCGAGCTGCATCTCGGTGTAGAGGCGGCCTCGGCCGGCCGGCGGATAGAGCAGCCCGAGCATGCGGGCCCCGCCACCCCCGGAGACCGGGGCGTCGACTCCTGCCACCGGCTCGCCCCTCTCACTGCCCATCCTCAGTTGCCCGGAAGAGGCTGTTCGGCCCAGATGGTCTTGCCTCTGGACGTCTGGCGGGTGCCCCAGCCCTGAGTGAGCTGCGCGACCATGTGCAGTCCGCGGCCGCCCTCGTCGTACGTCCGCGCGCGGCGCAGATGGGGAGCCGTGTTGCTGGCGTCGGAGACCTCGCAGATCAGGGACCGGTCGCGGATCAGCCGGAGTCCGATCGGGACATCCCCGTACCGGATGGCGTTGGTGACCAGCTCGCTCACCACCAGCTCGGTGACGAACGCGATCTCTTCCAGGCCCCAGGCCGTCAGCTGGCGGGAGGCCTGGGCCCGGGCGTCGGCGACGATCGCCGGGTCGGCCGGCAGGGCCCACGCGGCGACCTGGTCGGCATGCAGGGCGCGGGTGCGGGCGAGAAGGAGGGCCACGTCGTCGTCGGGGGTTTCGGGGAGCAGCGCCTTGAGCATGGCGTCGCAGGTGACGTCGAGCGAGGGGACGGGGGAGGCCAGCGCTTCGCACAGCCGGTCGAGGCCGACCCCCAGGTCATGGTCGCGGGCTTCGAGCAGTCCGTCGGTGTAGAAGGCGAGCAGACTGCCCTCGGGCAGTTCGATCTCGGTGGCCTCGAAGGGCAGCCCGCCGACGCCCAGCAAGGGCCCGGGGGAGAGGCCGATCACGGTGACCCTGCCGTCGGGGAGAAGGACGGCCGGCGGGGGGTGGCCGGCGCTGGCCAGCGTGCACATGCGGGAGACCGGGTCGTAGACGGCGTACAGACAGGTGGCGCCGACCTCACCGGTGTACAGCTCCTCCTGGGCCTGGCTGTTGTCGTCGGAGGTGAGGTGGGTGACCAGGTCGTCGAGGTGGGTGAGGAGCTCGTCCGGGGGCAGGTCGACGTCGGCGAGCGTCCGTACGGCCGTGCGGAGCCGTCCCATGGTGGCCGAGGCATGGATGCCGTGACCGACCACGTCTCCGACGACCAGGGCGACCCGGGTGCCGGACAGCGGAACGACGTCGAACCAGTCGCCGCCCACACCGGCGCTCGAGCCGGCCGGCAGATAGCGGTACGCGACTTCTACGGCCGCCTGCTTGGGCAGTTCGCGGGGCAGCAGACTGCGCTGGAGGGTGAGCGCGTTGCCGCGCTCGAGGGTGTAGCGGCGCGCGTTGTCGACGCCGACGGCCGCCCGGCCGGCCAGTTCCTCGGCGAGGATCAGGTCGTCCCGCTCGAAGGGCGCCGAGGACCGGTTCCGCACGAAGACCGCCACCCCGAGGGTGATCCCGCGGGCCCGCAGGGGAACCGCCATGATCGAGTGAAATCCGTACCCGCGTACGCTCGCGCTCCTGGCCTCGTCCTGCTCGATCCACCGCACGAAGTCGGGATCGTCCGTCCCGCTGAGCAGCGGTCGCCCGGTGGCCAGGCAGCGGGCAGGAGGCGAGAAGCTGGGGTAGGTGTCGGCCTCGCCGAGGTCGACGGAGGCCTCGGGCACTCCTTCGGCGCCGGACTGGTGCGCGACCCGCCGCAGCACCACGGCGGCGTCGACCGGCCCGGGAACCGGCTCCTCACCGCGGAGCACGGAGTCGAGCAGGTCCACGCTGACGAAGTCGGCGAGCCGGGGCACGGCCAGATCGGCGAGTTCCTGGGCGGTGCGCGTCACACTCAGGGTGGTGCCGATCCGGGCCCCCGCTTCGTTCAGCAGGGCCAGCCGCTGCCGGGCCCAGTGCTCCTCGCTGCTGTCGAACGTCGCGGTGGCGACACCGCGCACCTCGCCGGTGACGGGGTCCCGGACCGGCCACATCTCGGTGATCCAGGCGCGTTGCGGGGAGGAGCGGGCCCTTGGACGGGCCTCAGAACCGGCCTCCCGCGGGCCCGTTCCCGGGCCGCTCTCCGCACTGGCCACCGGGCCGGTTCCCGGACCGGTCGACGGCACCGGGATGCGGCGCTCGTAGCGCAGCGGCATGGCGTGCTGCGCCACCCTGTCGATGTGCCGCAGGAACCCCTCGTCGGCGCGCTGCTCGCCTGTTGCCGCCTTCTCCGACGCGATGGGGTTCAGCCGCCACCCCCGTGAGCCCTTGCTGAAGGTGGACATGGCGACCGAGGACTGGGTGAACGCCCACTCCAGCATCCTCTGATCGTGCTCCGCCTCGGGCGCGTCCATGGCGGCGGTCACGAGGAACTCCTGGACCGCGTCGTTCCGGTCCAGCGAGGGGTAGCAGTGCAGCGTGAGGTCGAGGCGGTGACCGTCCTGGTGCCGGAGGGCGGCCGTGCCGCTCCACTCGCGCGAACCGGTCAGGGTGTACCCGATGGCGTCGGAGAGCTCCACAGTGGCGAGCAGGTCGGCCGCGGTGCGCCCCACGACATCCGAAGCGTGGTAGCCCAGCAGGCGCCGGGCCCCCTCACTCCAGCCCGTGACGACGCCCTCCGGGCTGACGGTGGCTGTGGCGGGCTCGGGTGAGTGGGCGGAGCGATCCGGGTGTTGATCAGATAGGGCCCTTCTGTTCGTCATCTTTACTCAATTCGCGCCAGTCACGTCACTGATAGTCCTCGATAGTCCTCAGCGTGCGCGCTGAGCAGGAAACGGACAAGTCGGACTCGCGTGGATGTGCCGGTGAATCTGTGGCGGTCGGCATCCGCCTTGGGGCAAGGCGGCTGGTCACCGCGCGGGCCATCGCCGAAGGACACACCGTGAGGCGTCGAAAAGGTGTTGGCGCCGGGTGGCGGCCCTGCGATAGACCGGGCGTATGCGCCCGCAGCCTGGCGAAGTACTGCACTTCTCGGAAGACCCCGCGATCACGGTGTTCCATCCGCACGTCGCCGCCACCGCGCAGCAGCCGGAGGCGTACGTCTGGGCCGTCGACGAGGTCCAGGCCCCGGCCTACTGGTTTCCCCGCCAGTGTCCGCGGGCCATGGCCTGGGCCACGCCGGGAACGTCGGCGTCCGACCGTGAACGCGTCCTCGGTCCGGGCGGTGGTGAGCGAGTTCACGCGATCGAGTACGACTGGGTGGAGCGGTTCCTGGGCGTCGAGCTGTTCGCCTACCGGTTCTCCGCCGCTGCCTTCCGGCCCTTCGGCGGGCCGGTACCGCACGCCTTCGTGACGACCGTGCCCGTCGAACCGCTCGGCCCCGCGCAGCCCGTCGGCGATCTCCTGCGGCTCCACCGGGACGCGGGGATCCAACTCCGTGTGCTCGACAGCCTCTGGGAGTTCTGGGACTCGGTGGTCACCAGCACGCTGCAGTTCAGTGGTATCCGGCTGCGCAACGCCACGCCGAGGCCACAGGCCCATCAGTGACCTGCGGAGAAGACGTACTTAACGTGTCCTTATCGTGAACGACTAGCATCGCTCCCTGTTGTCGAACTAGGTGGGGTGGGCATCGTGTCGATGGGCCCGCGGATCGCGGTGGCCGTGGTGACCATGGGGAATCGGCCCGTTGAAGTCGACGCGCTGCTGGCCTCGGTGGCCAAGCAGGACCTCGCGCCCGAGCGGATCGTGATCGTGGGGAACGGATGCCCCCTGCCCGAGTTCACCGGACTGCCCGGCGAGGTCACCACCATCGAGGTCGACGAGAACCTCGGATGCCCGGGCGGGCGGAACGTGGCGCTGCGGCGGCTCAGGGAGTTCGGGGACGTGGATGTCGTCGTGGAGCTCGACGACGACGGGTTGCTCGTCGACTCCGATGTCCTGCGGAAGGTACGGGACTTGTACGCCGCCGATCCGCGCCTCGGCATCGTCGGGTTCCGGATCGCCGACGAGAACGGCGAGACCCAGCGGCGCCATGTGCCCCGGCTCGGCGCCAAGGACCCGATGCGCGGCGGGCCGGTGACCGGCTTCCTCGGCGGAGCGCACGCTCTCTCCATGAAGATGCTCGCGGAGATCGGCGACTGGCCCGCCGAGTTCTTCTTCGCGCACGAGGAGACCGATCTGGCCTGGCGGGCCGCCGATGCCGGCTGGACCATCCGGTACGAACCGGAGCTGCTGCTCCAGCACCCCAAGACCTCGCCCGCCCGGCACGCCATCTACTACCGCGTCACCGCCCGCAACCGCGTCTGGCTGACCCGGCGTCGGCTGCCCCTTCCGCTCGTCCCCGTCCACCTGGGCGTCTGGATCGCGCTGACGCTTCTGCGTACGCGGTCGGTCGGCGGGTTGCGTGCCTGGTTCGGCGGGTTCGTGGAGGGGCTCAGGGAGTCGGGCGGGGAGCGGCGGCCGATGCGATGGCGGACCGTATGGCGGCTGGCGCGGCTGGGGCGGCCGCCGGTCATCTGAGGGCCCGGGTGGCAGGGTCGTTCACTTGGCGTCCGCGTAACACTTCACCACGGCCGTCGTGAACGGAAACCGCACCGGCGTCTGACCGAACGTCAGCCGCCCCGCCAGATCCGCCGCTTCCCGGATCGCCGCCACGACCGCGTCCGCCTCCTCGGCCGGACAGTGCACCATCACCTCGTCGTGCTGGAAGAAGACCAGTTCGGCGGCCATCCCCGCACAGGTGCGCCGGAGTGCGGCGAGCAGCAGCAAGGCCCAGTCGGCCGCGCTGCCCTGGACGACGAAGTTGCGGGCGAAGCGGCCACGGGCCCGGGAGTTGGTGGAGGCGTACCCAGGGGCCCATTCCTGGCCGTCGGCAGCCTGGACGACCTCGGCGGTCCGGTCGGCCTCACCGGGCTCGTCCTGCGGGATCCCCGCCTCCTCCGAGGACGAGTCGTCGGCACCCGCGGCCGGAGGACACGTCCGCCCCAGCCACGTACGCACGAGCCGTCCCTCCTCGCCCGCCCGCGCCGCGTCGTCGACGTAGGCGACCGCCTTGGGGAAGCGGCGGCGCAGCGCGGCGAGGTTCTTGAGACCGTCCCCGGAGGTCTGCCCGTACACCGCGCCGAGGACTGCGAGTTTCGCCTGGTCGCGGTTGCCGGCGAAGGCGCGGTCGGAGACGGACTGGTAGAGGTCGGTCTCTCGGCCGGCGACCTCCATCAGGCCCGGGTCGCGTGAGATCGCGGCCAGTACGCGGGGCTCCATCTGGTCGGCGTCCGCCACGACGAGCCGCCAGCCCGGGTCGGCGATCACCGCGCGGCGGATCACCTTGGGGATCTGCAGCGCACCGCCGCCATTGGTCACCCAGCGTCCGGTGACCGTCCCGCCCGGCACGTACTCGGGCCGGAACCGCCCGTCCCGCACCCAGTCCTGCAGCCACGACCAGCCGTGGGCGACCCAGATCCGGTACAGCGTCTTGTACTCGAGCAGCGGCTTCACCGCCGGGTGGTCGACGGACTCGATCTCCCAGCGGCGCGTGGAGCGGATCCTGATCCCGGCCTGTGCGAAGGCCTTGACGACGTCCGCGGGCAGATCGGGCCGCACTCGGCGTCCGAACGCGGCCGACACCTCGTCCGTCAGCTCGGCCAGCCGCCGGGGCTCGCCCCCGCCCGCGTACCGCTCACCGAGCAGCTCGTGCAGCACTTCGCGGTGCACCGCCGCGCTCCACGGCAGCCCGGACGCGTTCATCTCGCCGGCCACCAGCGTGCCCGCCGACTCGGCGGCGGTGAGCAGGCGCATCCGCTCGGGGTGAGCTGTCGCCTCGTGTCTTCGCAGCTGGTGCGCGTACACGTCGATGAGCTGTTCCAGCGGTACGTGCACGGGGCGCGGCTCGAAGAGGGAGGACTGCGAGCCGGGTTCGGCCGAGCGCTGCGGGGGGTCCGGCGGGACGGGGCCGCCGCGCAGCCTCGCCAGCGCTGCGGCCGCCGACCGGGGCTCGCCGAGCCGTCCCTCGTGGCCGAGGAGGAGGGTCTCGGCGACCTCGATGTCGTAGCACCGCTCCACGCGGACGCCCGCGGCGAGCAGGCGGGGATAGACCTCGTCCGTCGCCCGCCACACCCAACGGGTGACGTCCGGCCGGGAGCGTACGGACTCGGCGAGGTCCGGCTCCCGCGCCACCGGCCCCGCGGGCAGCCCGTCGGCGCCGAGGCGGGCGACCTCGGCGCCACCGTCCTCGGCCGGTGCGAGAGCCCACCGGTCGGTCATGGTGGCGAGTGTGGCAGGGAGGTCTGACAACGGGACCGGACCAGGCCACGGAGTCTGCCCCCGCTGATCACTCCTGGCTGGTCTTCAGTGCCATGAGCGCCTGCTCGACGCCGGCCTCCGTGGCCGTCTTGTCCACGCCCAGCCCGCTGAGTACGCCCGTACCGCCCTCGTGCTCCAGCAGCGCGAGCAGGATGTGTTCCGTGCCGATGTAGTTGTGGCCGAGGCGGAGGGCCTCGCGGAAGGTGAGTTCCAGGACCTTCTTGGCGCCCGCGCCGTAGGGGATGAGCTCGGGAACGCTCTCGGCCCTCGGCGGAAGCGCGGCGGTCGCGGCCTCACGTACCGCGTCGAGGGAGACGCCCTGCGCGGTGATCATCGCCGCGCCGATTCCCTCGGGCTCGGTGATGAGGCCGAGGACCAGGTGTTCGGGGTGGGTCAGGTCGTTGCCGGCGGCCTTGGCCGCGCTGTGGGCGGCCATCACCACGTTCCTGGCCCGCGGGGTGTAGCGGCCGAAGCCCTGGCTCGGGTCGAGGTCCGATTCGGCCTTCGGCACGAACCGTTTCTGGGCGGCCTGGCGGGTGACCCCCATGCTCTTGCCGATGTCCGTCCAGGACGCGCCCGAACGCCGGGCCTGGTCCACGAAGTGGCCGATCAGGTGGTCGGCCACGTCGCCCAGGTGATCCGCGGCGATCACCGCGTCCTGGAGTTGGTCCAGCGCGTCGGTGTGGGCCTGCTTGATGGCCTCGATGAGGTCGTCGAGCCGTATGGAGGTGGTGGCGCGTGGGTTCGTAGTCATGCGTCAACCGTAGGTTGACACCCGAGGGGTGTCAACCCTGGGTTGACGGTGCTGTGGAGGCCCTACTTGGGGGACGCCACGAGCAGTCGCACCGCGAGCCCGGTGAAGACCGTCCCGCTGAAGATGTTCAGGCCCCGGGCGACCCGGCGGCTGCGGCGCAGCACATCGGAGAGGCGGCCGGAGAGCAGGCCCACCGAGGCGTCGAAGGCGAAGCCCATGGCCACCAGGGTGACGCCGAGGATCAGGAACTGGGTCATGACGTGGCCGAGTCCGGGGTTCACGAACTGCGGCAGGAACGCGACGTTGAAGAGGATCACCTTGGGATTGAGAAGGTTGGTGACCGCGCCCTGCCAGAAGGCGCGCCGCCGCCCCGGGCCGAGGGTGCCGCCTTCCTCGACCGGTGCCGAGCGGTCACGGAACGCCTTGACCGCGAGGTAGAGGAGGTAGGCCGCGCCCACCCAGCGCAGTACGTGGTACAGGGTCGGCAGGGCGGTGAACAGGGCCGAGAGGCCCAGCATCGCGGCGACGGCGTGGACCAGCATCGCGAAGGCCACGCCGGCGGCGGCCATCACGCCCGCGACAGGGCCCCCGCGGCCGCCCATCGCCACGATGAACATCATGTCGGGGCCGGGGCTCACGACCAGCGCGAGGGCGGCGACCAGAAACGCTGCGTAGAGGGAGGTGTCGACCATGGGGCCATGCTTTGCGGCGCGCGTACGGCGGGGCGACCCAATTTCACGCGCTGAGACGGCGGCGGGCGGCTGCTGGCGCCCTTCAGGGGCGCGGGGAACTGCACGACCAGCCATGACGGACCCGCACCGAACCACGAACCGGGGGCCTGGGGGCCTGGGGGCGCAGCCCCCAGTTTCGGGAAGGGGCGGGGCTGCGGAAGGAAAACCACCGCCCCCGCTCCGTGGCACGATCGACGCGTGAGTACGCCCAGTAGCGTGGACCGCGCCTTCGAGACCGCCCTCTACGCCGACACCGACGCGACCCTGGACACGGGCGCCTCACTCCTCGCGGCCGACCCCTCGGCGGACGCCGAACTCATCCTGCGCGGTGAGGACTTCATCGCGGCGGCCTGGCGGCGTGGCTGGCAGCCCGCCGATGTCGTACGGATCGTGCGGCGCGAGCTGGACGAGACGCACGTGCGGCTGGTCTCGGGCCTGATCCTCGGCGGCGAGGCCCGGCGGAAGCAGACGCGCGGCCGCCGCTGGGCTGCGCAGCTCGACGAGCTGGACCCCGCCCCCGTGCGCACCGACCGCTTCTCGCATGCGACAGCCGTGCTGGAGCTGTACCGCCTGCTGCTCCGCCTACCGCCCCTCGAACCGCTCGACGAACCACTCGACCATCCGCACCACCATCGGCTCCACGGGACAGCGGAGGATCGCCGGCCCGAGTCCCGCATGCTGACCCGTATACGCGCACTGCTCGCCAAGGCGGAGGCGACCGGCTTCCCGGAGGAGGCGGAGGCGCTCACCGGCAAGGCGCAGGAGCTGATGGCGCGCCACAGCATCGACGAGGCACTGCTCGCGGCGCGGGCGTCCGCGGGTGACGCGCCCGGTGCGTGCCGGATCGGCGTCGACCCGCCGTACGAGGCGGCCAAGGCCACGCTCCTCGACGCGGTCGCCACCGCGAACCGATGCCGGGCCGTGTGGAACGAACCCCTCGGTTTCTCCACCGTCGTCGGTTTCGAACCCGATCTGGAGGCGGTCGAACTCCTCCACACCTCACTGCTCGTGCAGGCCACCGCCGCGATGACGAAGGCGGAGGCGGCCGCCCGCGCCGCGGGCCGCCGCCGTACGAAGACCTTCCGTCAGTCGTTCCTGGCGGCGTACGCCCAGCGCATCGGTACGCGTCTGGCCTCCGCCACCGAGACCCAGGTGACCGACGACCTTCTTCCGGTCCTCGCCACCCGCGAGGTCGCGGTCACCGCCCGCACGGACCGCATGTTCCCGGAGACGACCACGACCCGCCTGCGTGGGGTCAACGACGCGGCGGGCTGGAACCAGGGCGCCGAAGCGGCGGACCGGGCTCAGGTGGAACCGCGTCAGCGGCTCCCCTGAGGTTCCCGGCAAGCCGCTCCGTCGGCTCCCGAGACGTATCCGGTGTCGTACCCGGTGTCGGACTCAGGTGCCCAGCTCGGCGGTGGGCAGACCCGTCGGCAGCTTCCCGCCCTCCGACTTCGTGTAGGTCTCCTCGCCGAAGCCCTCCCAGTCGACCTTCATGGTCGTGGCGTTGACGGACTTGACCATGCCCTCGGTCCGGTCCTTGTTTCCGTCGGTGCACTTCAGCGCGATCATCTGCATGCCCGACGTCTCCCCGGCGGTTCCGCTGCACACGGACCCGCCCGTCGAGAACAGGCCGGCTTCCTTACCGGTGATCACGAGCGCCACGGCCTTGCCGCCCTTGGTGGTGAGCCAGCTTCCCTGCAGACCACCGCCCTTGGACGTGCTCCCGCCGGAGCCGCCGCCGGTGTCCGCCGACTCGGTCGGTGCCGCGCTCGTCTCAGGGGACGAGGCGTTGTCACCGTCTCCGTCGTCGCTGCTGCAGCCCGCCAGGACGAGCGTGGCCGCCAGTCCCGCTGCCGCGGCCGCGATCCGCACCTGCCTGCGCGCGAAAGTCGCCGAAGTCACTGAAAGTCCCCCAAGGGTGTGGACGAAAGTCGTCGCCCGGGTCGCCGGAACGACCGCAGCAAGCTACCAGGACGACTTGCGCACCCCGGGAAGGAAGCCCGCGTGCGCCTGCTTGCGCAGATTCACACGCGAGAGCCCGAACGTCCGCAGGTACCCGCGCGGACGGCCGTCCACGCTGTCCCGGTTGCGTACGCGGGTGGCACTGGCGTCGCGCGGCTGCCTGCGCAATTCCCGCTGGGCAGCGAGCCTTTCGGCCTCCGAGGAGGAGGGCCTGCGGATGATCTCCTTCAGCTCGGCCCGGCGGGCGGCGTACCGCGCGACGATCTCCTGGCGCTTCTCGTTCTTCGCGATCTTGCTCTTCTTCGCCATCAGACCTTCACCCCACGGGCACGAATCCGGGCCACGGCCGCCTCGACGCCGATCGTGTCGACCGTCTTGATCCCCCTGGCGCTGAGCTTCAGCCGTACGTGCCTGCCCTCGCTCGGCAGCCAGTAGCGCTTGCTCTGGATGTTGGGGTCGAAGCGCCGGGACGAGCGCCGGTGGGAGTGGGAGATGGTGTTGCCGAAGCCGGGCTGGGCTCCGGTCAGCATGCAGTGCGCGGACATGGTGACGAACCTCTCTGTTCCTTCTTATTGGAAATGGGATCCGTTTTCATATACTAGCCCCATGGCACGCAACGAACTCCGTCCGGTCATCAAGCTCCGGTCCACGGCCGGGACCGGCTTCACATACGTCACCCGCAAGAACCGCCGTAACGACCCCGACCGGATGACCCTGCGCAAGTACGACCCGGTCGTGGGCCGTCACGTCGACTTCCGAGAGGAGCGCTGATCGCGATGCGTGAGGGGATTCACCCGGCGTACGGGCCCGTCGTCTTCCGGGACCGGGCCGCGAACCACGCCTTCCTGACCCGCTCGACCCTGACGAGCGAGAAGACGGTCGAATGGGAGGACGGCAACACCTATCCGGTCGTCGACGTCGAGATCTCGAACGTCAGCCACCCCTTCTACACCGGGACGGCCCGAGTGCTCGACACGGCGGGCCGTGTCGAGCGCTTCGAGCAGCGGTACGGCAAGCGGGAGGCCGGCTGATGCTGTCCGTCGCCATCGTCGGCGGGCTGCACTCCGACGCCCGCAAGGCGGCCGTCGACCGGCTGCTCGCCGACGTTCCGGGGGCCGTCGCGCTGCACCACGACCTCGCGACGGCCGTGCGGGGCACGGTCGCCCGCACGATCCGCGACAGTGGCGGCGTCCTCTCCGCCGGGGAGGCACCGCTCGTCAACGACTGCGCGTGCTGCGCCCTGCGCGAGGACCTGGTGCCGGAGCTGGAGCGGCTGGAGGAGGACGGGGCCACTCGTCTCGCGGTCGTCGAGCTGTGGGACTCGGTCGAGCCCAAGGCGATGGCCGAGGTGGTCGCGAGCAGCGGGCTGCGGCTCACCGGGGTGATCACCGCGGTCGATCCCGCGCTGGTGCTGCCGTATCTCGGCAACGGTGACGATCTCGCGGAGGCGGGACTGGCCGCGGCCGCCACCGATCAGCGCACGATCGCCGACACGTTCGCGCGTCAGCTGGAGTACGCGCCCGTGCTCGCCGTCGCCGAGTCCGAGGCGACCGACGACGAGGACCGGGCGCTGCTGGCCCAGCTGCATCCGACCGCCCGCCAAGTTCAGCTCGGCCACGGTGACTTGGCGGGTGCCGCGCTCGGCGGATTCGACGTGGAGGCGGCGGCCGCGGCCCAGCACCCGGCCTGTGCGCTGCTGCCGGCCGAGGCCGACGAGTGCGGCGTCTCCACCCTCGTATGGCATCGCCGCCGCCCCTTCCATCCGGAGCGGCTGTACGCGGCCCTGGAGGATCTGACCTGTGCCGCGGCCCGCAGCCGGGGCCGCTTCTGGCTCGCCGACCGGCCCGACACGCTGCTGCACTGGGACGCGGCCGGGGGCGCGCTGTGCGTCGAGAACGCGGGGCCCTGGCTGGCCTCGTTGCCGGACGCCGCCTGGGAGATGGTGCCGCCGGTACGACGCGCCGCGGCGGCACTCGACTGGCACCCGGAGCACGGCGACTGCTGTCAGCACCTGGTCTTCACGTCCCCGGCGCTGGACCGGGACGGACTCGAACTCCTCCTGGAGTCCTGCCTCTTGACCGACGCCGAGTACACCGCCGGCCGCACCGCCTGGAAACAGCTCCCGCCCGCCTTCGACACGCTCCTGGAGGTCTGACCACCAATGCCCCGCAAGCCCGACCGCAAGCCTCAGAAGTCCCGACCCAATCCTCTGGACGCCGCCGGCATCACCTACATCGACTACAAGGACACCGACCTGCTGAGGAAGTTCATCTCGGACCGGGGCAAGATCCGCAGCCGCCGGGTGACGCGGGTGTCCGCCCAGCAGCAGCGCCAACTGGCTCGTGCGATCAAGAACGCACGGGAGATGGCCCTGCTGCCGTACTCGGCCCGGTAGCGCGGGTTCGCCCCATCGCTATGCGTAGGGAAACTCCTACGCTTGACGTGTAGGGAATTGCCTACCTATCGTGAGCGGCATGACCATCACGCATGCCTCTTTCGTCACCGTTCCCGTCGCCGACCAGGACCGGGCCCTGCGCTTCTATACGGACGTGCTCGGCTTCGAGGTCACCGCGGACCTGGACACGCCGCAGGGTCGGTGGCTGCAAGTGGCGCCCGAGGGCGCGCAGACCGTGTTCACGTTGTCCGGGGCCGGGATGGGCGGTTTCACGCCGGGGGAGACCCGGGGGATCATGTTGGTCACGACCGATGTCGACGCCGACTGTTCGCGGCTCGCGGCCGCGGGGGTCGGCGTGGAGGGCCCGGACGACCTCCCCTGGGGACGTATGGCCGCGTTCCGGGACCCGGACGGCAACGGTCTGATGCTGCTCACGGAGAAGGAAGGCTTCTGACCGGACCATGACGACCACCGGTGCGCGCGAAGACCGCGTCTTCGCCGCGCTCGCCAATGCCACCCGGCGCGAAGTGCTGCGGCTGCTGCGGGACGAGGGCCCGCAGGCCGTGCAGGCGTTGGCCGAACACTTCGACATGCGCCGGCCGAGCCTCTCGGAACACCTGAAGGTGCTCCGGGAGGCCGGACTCGTCTCTGAGCAGCGTGCCGGACGGCAGCGCATCTATCGGCTGGAGGCGGAGCCCCTCGCCGAGGTGCAGGACTGGCTCCATCCGTACGAGAGGTTCTGGCGCCGGCGTCTCAAGGGGCTCGGCGACCTGCTGGACCGGATGCCCGACGATGAAGTGACATGAGCCACGCGCAGGTGGCCAACTGACCTGAGCCCCCCACCGGATGGCCGGCGACATGAGTCCTGCACCAGATGACCTCACCACCATCCGCGTAGATCAGTTCCTGCCGCATCCGCCGGCCAAGGTCTGGCGTGCGCTGACCGAACCAGAACTGCTGGTGCAGTGGCTGATGCCGGGTGCGGACGGCTTCCGGCTCGAGGTGGGGCACCGGTACACGATGACCTCGGTGCCGCGACCCAACTCAAACTTCTCCGGCACCGTCGATGTCGAGGTGCTCGCGTACGAGACGGGGCGGATGCTCAGCCTCCGCTGGACCGACCCCGATCCCGCGAACTGCGCGGACTGGACCATCACCTGGACGATGGAACACGAAGGCCGCGGAACACGTCTCTTCCTAAAGCACGAGGGATTCGATCCGGACGACCCTGCGCAGATGATGGCGCGTCAGATCATGGACGGGGGCTGGAGGTCGCATGCGATGCGATCTCTGGGGCATGCGCTGGGGCAGCTGTAGACGCGTGAGACAGGCGTGAAAGCTGTAACCGCAGAACCACCCCGCGTGCACGTGCATCTGCTCATGCATCTGCAGGTGAAGAGGGCTATGATCCGGGTCAGTTGACCGCTGCATCACTGGCACCAGAAACGCCACTGCGCCACCAGGGAGCGACCTGTGGACCACGACGTGTACAACGGCATGGCTGCCACGGAGCTCTTCGGGGTGGCCTGGCAGAAGAGCAGGCACAGCAACTCGCAGGGCTCCTGCGTGGAGTTCGCCAGGCTGCCCGGAGGTGAGGTGGCGGTGCGCAACTCGCGCTTCCCCGACGGGCCGGCGCTCGTCTACACGCGCGCCGAGATCGAAGCCATGCTTCTGGGTATCAAGGACGGCGAGTTCGACCATCTGGTGGGGGGCAACTGAGGGCGATCGGTCCCTCGCGCGCCGTAACGCGCGTAGAACCGCGGCGTGAAGAAACGCCGCGGTTCGTCAGCCGACCGGTGGGAGCCGGAACAGGGCCCATACGACCTTGCCGCTGAGCGTGCCCACCAGCGGGTGCCACCCCCAGCTGTCGGCGAAGGAGTCGACCAGGAACAGGCCGCGCCCCGACTCCGCCGAGAAGTCGTCCGATTCGCGTGCGACCGGACTGTCGTGGCTCGGGTCGCGCACGGCGCACACGAGTCTCTCGGTCCAGTGCATCAGGTGCAGCCGCACGGGCGGTTCCTGCTCGGGGCCGCGCGGGGTGTCCGAGGGCAGCGCATGGCGCAGCGCGTTGGTGACGAGTTCGGAGACGACCAGGCAGACATCGTCGAAGCGGTCGTCGAGGTCCCACTGGTCCAGTGTTCCGCGTGTGAAGTGCCGTGCTTCGCGCACCGCTTCGTAGCGGGCGGCCAGGGCGCACGACGCGGCGCTGGACACGGCCGAGGGGTCCAGCGGCGGAAGGCCCTGCCTTAACGGCTCGAGCATGGTCGATCCATTCGTCCCCATGCGAGGCACTCCCGGGAATTCGCGGTCGTTGCGATGCAGCGGTGGCGCGGGGACCATGGTTCCGAATGCGCAGAGCAGATGCAAGGGCAGATGCACGTGCAGGTGCCCTAATTGGACCTTCCCGTACCGCTTCTTGCTCATATTTTCCGTCGCCTTCTTGCTGTTTTCCTGCCTCTGGCTGGTCTTCTCCTTGCCTCTTTGGATGCCGTCACTTTGCGGTCTTGCCGTTTCCGTAACCGAACGAGTACAGCTTGGAGTGTTTTAGTGGCAGACTGCGGCCCCTGAAGACCGTTGGGGAGGCGGACGAACGTGAGCGCGCAAGAGTCGGGATCGGTGGTTCGACGCATGCTGCTCGGCTCGCAACTCAGGAGACTGCGTGAATCACGCGGGATCACCCGGGAAGCGGCCGGGTACTCGATCCGCGCCTCCGAATCCAAGATCAGCCGTATGGAGTTGGGGAGGGTGAGCTTCAAAACGCGGGACGTCGAGGATCTGTTGACGCTTTACGGCATCACCGACGAGGCGGAGCGCAACTCGCTCCTCTCCCTCGCCAGGGAGGCCAACGTCGCCGGCTGGTGGCACAGTTACTCGGACGTCCTGCCCAGCTGGTTCCCCACCTATGTCGGCCTGGAGGGCGCCGCGTCCGTGATCCGGTCGTACGAAGTGCAGTTCGTGCACGGCCTGTTGCAGACGGAGGCGTACGCCCACGCGGTGGTCGAGCGCGGCATGAAGGGCGCGGGCAAGAGTGTGAGCGCGGCCGACATCGATCGGCGCGTGGCACTGCGCCTGGAGCGCCAGAAGTACCTGGTTTCCGAGAACGCGCCCAACTTCCATTGCGTACTCGACGAGGCGGCGCTCCGCCGGCCCTACGGTGACCGGGAAGTGATGCGGGGACAGCTCCAGCATCTGATCGAGGTGTCCGAGCGGCCGAACGTGCGACTCCAGATCATGCCGTTCAGCTTCGGCGGGCACTCCGGCGAGAGCGGTGCCTTCACGGTGCTCAGCTTCCCCGAGTCGGATCTGTCCGACGTGGTCTACCTGGAGCAGCTCACCAGTGCGCTCTATCTGGACAAGCGCGAGGACGTCACCCAGTACGAGAAGGCGATGAAGCAGCTCCAGGGCGACAGCCCGGGGCCGGACGAGAGCCGGGATCTGCTGCGGGGGCTGCTCCAGCTCTCCTGAAAGTCTTCACGGAGTCTCCCAGGTTGTTCTTCAACTCCCTTTGAACAGAAGTACGATGACGCCTGATCAGCCTTGACACGGATCGGGTGGCTGCCCTTGGCAGGATCTGCCCCGGCAGTAAGGGATTGAGGGTCACATGTCGTCCTACTTCACGGACCTGGCTCAGCAGTACATCGACGGAGAGTGGCGTCCGGGGACCGGCTCCTGGGACATCATCGACTTCAACCCGTACGACGGCGAGAAGCTGGCGTCGATCACCATAGCCACGGTCGATGAGGTGGATCAGGCCTACCGGAGCGCTGCCCGTGCCCAGAAGGAGTGGGCCGCGACCAACGCCTACGCACGCCGCGCGGTGTTCGAGAAGGCCCTGAGGATCATCGAGGACCGCGAGCAGGAGATCGCCGAGGTCATCATCGCCGAACTCGGCGGCACGCATCTGAAGGCGGGCTTCGAACTCCACCTCGCCAAGGAGTTCCTGCGCGAGGCGATCCATGTGGCGCTGCGTCCCGAGGGCCGGATCATCCCCTCGCCGGTCGACGGCAAGGAGAACCGCCTCTACCGCGTCCCCGTCGGTGTCGTCGGCGTGATCAGCCCCTTCAACTTCCCCTTCCTGCTGTCGCTGAAGTCCGTCGCGCCGGCCCTGGCGCTGGGCAACGCCGTGGTCCTCAAGCCGCACCAGAACACCCCGATCTGCGGCGGCACGCTGGTCGCCAAGATCCTTGAGGACGCGGGGCTGCCGGGCGGCCTGCTGAACGTCGTGATCACCGACATCGCGGAGATCGGCGACGCCTTCATCGAGCACCCCGTCCCCAAGGTCATCTCCTTCACCGGTTCGGACCAGGTGGGCCGCCACGTCGCCACGGTCTGCGCCTCGCAGTTCAAGCGCGCCATCCTCGAACTCGGCGGCAACAGCGCCCTGGTGGTCCTCGACGACGCGGACATCGACTACGCCGTGGACGCCGCCGTCTTCAGCCGGTTCGTGCACCAGGGCCAGGTCTGCATGGCCGCCAACCGTGTGCTGGTGGACGCCTCGATCGAGGCGGAGTTCACCGAGAAGTTCGTCGCCAAGGTGAAGACCCTGAAGGTGGGCGACCCGCGCGACCCGCAGACGGTCATCGGCCCGGTCATCAACTCCTCGCAGGCGGACGCCCTTACGGGCGCTGTGGACCAGGCGATCGCCGAGGGCGCCACCGCGCTGGTGCACGGCTCCACCTCCGACAACCTCGTCGAGCCGACCGTTCTGACGAGTCTGCCCGCCGACGCGTCGATCCTCCGGCAGGAGATCTTCGGCCCGGTCGCGCTCCTCATCCCGTTCGACGGCGAGGAGGAGGCCGTACGCCTCGTCAACGACACCCCGTACGGGCTGAGCGGCGCCGTGCACACCGGTGACGTCGAGCGCGGTGTCTCCTTCGCGAAGCAGATCGACTCGGGCATGTTCCACGTGAACGACGGCACCGTGCACGACGAGCCGCTGGTCGCCTTCGGCGGCGAGAAGGCCTCGGGCATCGGCCGCCTGAACGGCGAGGCGACGGTCGAGGCGTTCACCACGCAGAAGTGGATCTCGGTGCAGCACGAGCGGAGCTTCTTCCCGTTCTGAGTTTTGTCTACGCCCGACGGACCCTTGCGGACAGAAGCTGACCGCAAGGGTCCGTAGCGTCATCGGTGTCAGGCAGAAGGACCCGATGAGAGGCGGCACCCCATGGTCATGCACGTACACGCGGAGGCTCACGGCGACGAGCGCGGGGCGCTGCTCGCCTTTCTGGACGAGCAGCGCGGCGGCATCCGGCGGACGCTGCTCGGTCTGACCGATGAGCAGGCCGCGACCAGGCCGAGCGCCAGCGAACTCTCGCTCTCCGGGCTCCTCAAGCATGTCGCGGAGACCGAGCAGGGCTGGCTGTCACGGGCTCAGCAGGTGGCGCCCGACGTGCAGCGCTCCGAGGAGAACTGGGGGGAGAGCTTCGAACTGGTCGGCGACGAAACCGTCGAGTCGATGCTCGCCTACTGGGACAAGGTCGCCCGGCGGACCGAGGACTTCATCCGGGCCGTGCCCAGCATGAACGACACCTTCCCGCTGCCCGACCAGCCGTGGTTCCCCGACGACGAGGCGGTGTCGATGCGCTGGCTGATGCTCCGCCTGATCGCCGAGATGGCCCGGCACGCCGGCCACGCCGACATCATCCGGGAGTCGCTGGACAAGAAGACGGCCTTCGAACTGATCGCACAGGAGCAGGGCAGCGCCTGGGGCTGAGCCGACGCCCCGGGCCCGAGGTGGCGCTCGAAGCCGAGGTGGCGCCCGGTTCCCGGGCGGCGAGTTCTACGCTGAGCGCATGTCAGCGATCCGCCTCCTCGTCCTGGGTGCCGTCCGCCAGCACGGCCGGGCCCACGGTTATCAGGTGCGCAACGACCTGGAGTACTGGGGCGCGCACGAGTGGTCCAACGCCAAGCCTGGCTCGATCTACCACGCACTCAAGCAGATGGCCAAGCAGGGCCTGCTGCACGCGCACGAGATCGCGCCCTCCACGGCCGGTGGGCCACCGCGCACCGAGTACGAGGTCACGGAGAAGGGCACCGAGGAGTTCCTCGCACTCCTGCGGGGGTCGCTGGCCTCGTACGACCAGCGGCCGGACATGCTCACGGCCTCGCTCGGCTTCATGGTCGACCTGCCTCGCGAGGACGTCCTCGGACTTCTCGAGGAGCGGGTGCGCACCATCGAGCAGTGGCGCAAGTCCGTCACCGAGTACTACACGCCCGAGGACGGCCCCGGGCAGCTCGGCCACATCGGCGAGATCATGAACTACTGGGTCCACTCGGCCGACACCGGCGCCGAGTGGACCCGCGGTCTGATCGAGCGGATCAGGGGCGGGGCGTACACGTTCGCGGGCGAGGGAGAGCCGTTCGTGGGTGTGCTCAGGGAGGACGAGGAGAACCCGTACGCGACGAGGGAGCCGCACCCGGGAGACGCGCGCTGAAGGCGGAGCCGGACGGGCGGCGTCGGTTGGGCTGTGTCGGTTGGGCTGTATCGATGAGCGGTGCGACCGGATCCCTCGTTAATCAAGTTTGACTAATCCCCTCGACGGGCATACGCTCCACCGCATCTCGGTAGTCAAGTTTGACTAAGCGAGCTGATCTGGAGTGAGCTGGATGGAGAGGAGTCGGATGACCGACGCGATCGTCGTCGAGGGCGTACGGAAGCGGTACGGGGACAAGGCGGCCCTGGACGGGCTGGAGCTGGCGGTGCGGGGCGGCACCGTCCACGGTCTGCTCGGCCCGAACGGAGCGGGTAAGACCACCGCGGTGCGCGTGCTGACCACGCTGCTGCGGCCGGACGAGGGGCGCGCGGAAGTCGCCGGGCACGACGTGGCGCGTGAGGCGGGCCGGGTGCGGCGGCGCATCGGCCTGCTCGGCCAGCACGCCGCGCTCGACGAGGAACTCGGTGGACGGCAGAACCTGGAGATGTTCGGGCGGCTCTACCACCTGGGCACCCGGCACGCGCGCGTGCGGGCCGACGAGCTCCTGGAGCGCTTCGGTCTCGCGGACACGGGCCGCAAGGCGGTGAAGCAGTACAGCGGCGGCATGCGGCGCCGGCTGGACCTCGCCGCCTCCCTCATCACCGACCCGGAGGTGCTCTTCCTGGACGAGCCGACGACCGGGCTCGACCCGCGCGGCCGTACCGAGGTGTGGGGCGCGGTGCGCTCGCTGGTCGGCGGTGGCACGACCGTCCTGCTCACCACGCAGTACCTGGAGGAGGCCGACCAGCTCGCCGACCGCATCTCGGTCGTCGACCGGGGCCAGGTGATCGCGGACGGTACGGCGGACGAGCTCAAGGCGAAGACGGGCGGCGACCGGATCGACGTGGTGCTGCGGGACGGAGGTCAACTCGGTGCGGCCGTCGCCCTGTTGCCCCTCGAGAAGGCCGACATCTCCGTGGACGCCGACCGCCGACTCCTCAGCGCGCCGGTCACGGACCGCATGGCGGCGCTCGCCGACGCCGTGCGCGCCCTGGAGGAGGCCGGCATCGAGGCGGAGGACATCGCGCTGCGGCGGCCGACGCTGGACGAGGTCTTCCTGCATCTGACCGGCAAGCCCGAGGAGGCCGCGTGAGTACGTCGCTCAGCTGGGCCGTCGCCGATTCCTGGACCTTGACCCGGCGTGAACTGGCCCACTGGGTACGGCAACCCGTGCAGGTTGTCGTGGGGCTGGTGTTCCCCGTGATGATGCTGCTGATGTTCGGCTATCTGATAGGCGGCGGCAGCGGCATCGAGGGTGACTACCGCGAGTACCTGGTACCCGGCATGTTCGCGCTGACCATGGCCTTCGGCCTGGACGCCACCATGGTGGCGGTCACCCAGGACCTGAACAAGGGAGTGATCGACCGGTTCCGGTCGATGCCGATGGCAAGCGGCGCCGTACTCGTGGGCCGTGCGGCCGCGGACATGCTGCAGTCAGCCATCTCCCTGGTCGTGCTGGTCGGCGTCGGGCTCGCGGTCGGCTGGACCTGGCACGGTTCGTTCGCCGCCTTCCTGGGCGCGCTCGGCCTGCTGCTCCTGCTGCGGTTCGCCATGCTGTGGATGGGCATCCACCTCGCCATGGTCGCGGGCAGGCCGGAGCTGGTGGCCATCGTGCAGATCCTGGTCTGGCCGGTGAGCTTCCTGTCCAACGCCTTCGCCGTACCCGAGTCCATGCCGGGCTGGCTGGGGGCGACCGTCGAGTGGAACCCCATGTCGGCGACGGCCACCGCGATACGTGAGCTGTTCGGCAACAAGGGTGGCGCGGCGAGCACGTCCTGGGCGGCCGAGCACGCCGAGCTGCTGGCGGTGGCGTGGCCGCTCGCCCTGGTCGGGGTGTTCTTCCCGCTGGCGGTACGGAGGTTCGCGGCGCTGAGCAAGTAGCCGCGAGGGGCAAGTGGGGCGCGGCCGGCTCAGTGATGGAAGCAGGTCGCCGCCCCCTTGTCGTGCGTCGATGGCCCCGACTGGCGGCGCAGTTCTGGCAGCAGCCGCTCCAGGTCCTCGACGAACAGCTCGGCGAGGTCCGACGAGAAGCCGTTGCGGCACACCACGCGCAGCACGGAGAGGTCCTCGCGGTGCGGCGGGAAGGTGTAGGCCGGCACGAGCCAGCCGTTCTCGCGCATCCTCCGGGACACGTCGAAGACGTCGTACGCGGTCACATCGGTTGCCGTCGTGAACGCGAAGACCGGCAGCTCGTCGCCCCGCGTGAGGAGCTGGAAGTCCCCGAGCGCCGCCACGCGCTCGGCGAGCTGCATGGCCACGGCCCGTGTCGTCCGCTGGACCGCCTTGAAGCCCGCACGGCCCAGCCGGAGGAAGGTGTAGTACTGCGCGACGACCTGGGCGCCCGGCCGCGAGAAGTTGAGCGCGAACGTGGGCATGTCGCCGCCCAGGTAGTTCACCCGGAAGACCAGTTCCTCGGGCAGCTCGGCGGCCGACCGCCACAGCGCCCACCCGACACCCGGGTACACGAGCCCGTACTTGTGCCCCGAGGTGTTGATGGAGGCCACGCGCGGCAGCCGGAAGTCCCATCGCAGGTGCTCGTCGAGGAAGGGCGCGACCATCGCGCCGGACGCGCCGTCGACGTGGACGGGGATGTCAAGTCCGGTTCGCTCCTGCAACTCGTCCAGGGCCGCGCACAGTTCGTCGATCGGCTCGTACGACCCGTCGAAGGTGGACCCCAGGATGCCGACGACCCCGATGGTGTTCTCGTCGCACAGCTCGGCGGCGGCCTGCGGGTCGAGGTGGAACCGGTCGCCCTCCATGGGCACTTGGCGCATCTCGACCTCCCAGAAGGAGCAGAACTTCTCCCAGCAGACCTGGACGTTGACGCCCATGACGAGGTTCGGACGGGCCCCGGGATACCGGTCGGCGTTCCGCTGGGCCCAGCGGCGCTTGAGCGCCATGCCCGCGAGCATGCACGCCTCGCTCGAACCCGTCGTCGAACAGCCCACGGCGGCGGCCGGATCCGGCGCGTTCCACAGGTCGGCGAGCATCGCCACGCAGCGCCGCTCCAGCTCGGCCGTCCGCGGATACTCGTCCTTGTCGATCATGTTCTTGTCCCGGCACTCCGCCATCAGCACGCCGGCCTGCGGTTCCATCCAGGTGGTGACGAAGGTGGCGAGGTTGAGACGGGAGTTCCCGTCCAGCATCAGCTCGTCATGGACGAGTTGGTACGCCGTGGCCGGCGGCAGCGGTGCCTCTGGCAGCCGATGCTGAGGCGGTGCCTCGGTCATTCCGCTGACCGGATCGGCCTCCCCGTAGAAGGGGTTGACGGTCGAGGGACGCTCGGCGGGCTTGGCGGGGCCGGTGTGGAGCGGCATGGTGCCTCCGGTCGGTCGGGTCGGACCTTCATGGTGGGCCACGAACTCCTCAAAGCCGGGTAAAAGCGGCATAGCGCCTGGTGGATTCGGGCTTGCACCTCACGTGACGTGAGGGCTCAGCCTGGGACGCGTACCGAAAAGGAGGGAGCGGAGGCGATGAGCTACTCCGTGGGACAGACCGCCGGTTTCGCCGGGATCACGGTGCGCACCCTGCACCACTACGACGAGATCGGGCTGCTCGTGCCCAGCGAGCGCAGCTACGCGGGCCACCGGCGTTACAGCGACGCCGACCTCGACCGGCTGCAGCAGATCCTGTTCTACCGAGAGCTCGGCTTCCCGCTCGACGAGGTCGCCGCCCTGCTCGACGACCCGGACGCGGACCCGCGCGCGCACCTGCGCCGCCAGCACGAGCTGCTGACCGCCCGGATCGAGAAGCTGCAGAAGATGGCGGAGGCCGTGGAGCACGCCATGGAGGCACGCAAGATGGGCATCAACCTCACACCCGAGGAGAAGTTCGAGGTCTTCGGGGACAAGGATCCGGAGCAGTACGCCGAGGAGGCGGAGCAGCGCTGGGGTGGCACGGAGGCGTACGCCGAGTCACAGAGCCGCACCGCCCGCTACACCAAGGACGACTGGAAGCGCATGCAGGCCGAGGTGGCGTCCTGGGGCGAGCGCTACGACGCGCTGATGGCCGCCGGCGAGCCGCCGACGGGCGAGCAGGCGATGGACATGGCCGAGGAGCACCGGCAGCACATCTGCACCTGGTTCTACGAGTGCTCGTACGAGATCCACCAGGGCCTTGCCGAGATGTACGTGTCCGACGAGCGCTTCAAGGCGTTCTACGACTCGACGCGGCCGGGGCTCGCCGAACACCTCAGGGACGCGATCCAGGCGAACGCCGCGCGGCACGCGTAGCGGCGGCCGGCCCGGGGCACTCCCGGGCCGGCCGGCGCCTCGCCGGGACCTCACAGGTTGGTCGCAGTCGGCGCACAGGGGGGCTTGGAAGGATCGGCGGAACCTGGCGAAGGCGCCCCGCGTTGATAGCTTTGGTCGCCCGAAGCAGAACTGCCTGCTCTTCCATCCCCCCTCAGGAGCCCGGAACCGTGACGACGCTTGCCCTCGGACCAAGCTGGTTGGATCCGAACTACCTGCTCGACACGTTCGGCGTCTGGGGACTGCTCCTCATCGTCTTCGCCGAGTCGGGCCTGCTCATCGGCTTCTTCCTGCCCGGTGACTCGCTGCTGTTCACGGCGGGCCTGCTGATCACGTCGGACCAGCTCAACTTCCCACTCTGGGCGGCCATCGTCCTGATCTGCATCGCCGCGATCCTCGGCGACCAGGCGGGCTACATGTTCGGCAAGAAGGTCGGGCCGGCACTCTTCAAACGCCCGGACTCCCGCCTGTTCAAACAGGAGAACGTGGTCAAGGCGCACGAGTTCTTCGAGAAGTACGGGCCCAAGTCCCTCGTCCTGGCCCGCTTCGTGCCCATCGTGCGGACGTTCACGCCGATCATCGCCGGCGTCAGCGGCATGCGATACCGCTCGTTCCTCACGTTCAACATCATCGGCGGCATCCTCTGGGGCGCGGGCGTCACCCTGCTCGGTTCCTGGCTGGGTCAGATCGACTTCGTGAAGAAGAACATCGAGGCGATCCTCATCCTGATCGTCCTCCTGTCCGTCCTGCCGATCGTCATCGAGTTCCTGCGGGCACGCGGCAGCTCGAAGGCGGACCCGCCGGAGGCCCCCGCGGCGCCGGCCATGGACGACGCGACGACCCAGCTGCGACGTGTACCGCCGATGCAGCAGGGCGGCCAGGACCATGGGTACGGCCATCAGGGTCAGGACCAGGCGTACGGCCATCAGGGTCAGGCCCGCCCCCAGCAGCAGCAACAGCCGCGGCAGCAGCCTTACGGCTCGGATCAGAACCATGGCCACCAGCAGGGCCAGTCCTACGGCGCCCAGTACCCCGAGGGTCAGCAGTACCCGCAGGGCCAGCAGTACCCGCAGGACGGGCAGTACCACCAGGGTCAGCAATACCCCCAGGGTCAGCAGTACCCCCAGGACGGGCAGTACCCCCAGGACGGGCAGTACCCCCAGGGGCAGCGGCAGCCGCAGCAGCACCCGCAGGGTCAGGGCTATCCCTACGGCCAGGACTACCCGCAGGGCTGAGCGCGGCTGAGCGCCCGCTCGCCCCTTCGCTCCCTCAGAAGCCGCGCGTCCGCTTGGCCGCGCGGCGGCCCGCCGTACTGGCGCCCGGCACCCGCAGGAACAAGCGGGAGATCTCCGAGCCGAGGTTCACGCCGATGGCGATGGCCATCGCGAGGGCGGCGGCCTTGGACAGGGAGACCAGACCGGCGTTGACGTCGCTCTCTGCGATGGACAGCAGCCCGAAGTACGTCGCCGAACCGGGCAGCAGCGGCCCGATCGCGGCCGTCGTGTACGGCAGGGCGGACGCGAACCGGTAACGGGACAGGAGCTGGCCGAACAGGCCCACCACGCCCGCCGCGACGGCCGTGGAGGCGACCGGCGAGAGCTCGCCCGCGTAGTGCATGGCGCCGAACACCGACCAGGCCACGCCGCCGTTGAGGGTCACCAGCAGCACGGTGGAACGTTCTTGCTGGAGCAACACCGCGAAGGCCAGTGACAGCAGCATCGACGCGACGATCCCCCACACGGGCTCGGAGCTGCTCAACGCGGCGTCCGGGGTGAGCTCCGCGCCCAGCTTCACGCCGAAGTACAGGGCCAGCAGAACCCCGGTGACGATGCCCACGTAGAAGTACATGACCTCCAGCAGGCGCGCCGCCGCGGTGATGTAGAAGCCGGTCAGGCCGTCCTGGACGCTCGCGACCAGTGCCCGCCCCGGCAGCAGCGCGAAGAGCCCACCGGTGATCACCGCGGACGAGTTCACGTCGACATGGGCCAGCGTGAGCGTGATGCCGATCGCGGCCGGAGGCATCGCGGCCACCGTGAACTGGTAGAACTCGGGCAGCCCGCGCCCGGCGAACAGCCACGCGAGCCGGTCGCCGAGCATCGCACCGAGCGCGGCGGCCACGAAAACGATGGCGTCACCGCCGACGAGAACCGAGGCCGCGCCCGCGAGCAGCCCCGCGGCGCCGGTCAGCACCCAGCCGGGATACGGATGCCGGTTGCGGCGTATCTCCGCGAGCCGCCGGTAGGCCTCCTCCAGGGACACCTCGGTCTCGTCGTCACTGATGTCGTCGACGAGCTGGAACACGGCCGCGAGCCGCGTGTAGTCGGTGCCCCGGCGGCGTACCGTCCGCGACGCCGTGACCGGATCGTCCACCAGGGACGGCTGGTACGAGATGGCCAGCAGCGTGAAGGTGACGTTCGGCTCGCAGCGGTCGAGGCCGTACGCACGGCAGACGGCGAACATCGCCGCCTCCACGTCCTCGGCGCCCTCGCCGCCCGCGAGCAGCAGCTCGCCGATACGCAGCGTCAGGTCGAGCACGCGCGGGACGGCCGGCCCGCCGTCCTCCTCGGTCCGCTGGATGGGCTCGGCCACGGGCCGTTCGGCCACGGGCATGCGCAGCATCGTGCGCATCCGGTCCTGCCAGGGCACCTCCTTGGTCAGCCTGACCACGGGGATGCCGGTCGGCGGGGTGAAGGCTGGAGCCCCCCGGTACGTCCGGGGAGTGCTGAACGCCGACCCCTCCTGCTCCGCGGACGGCGGCTCGGGCGGCGCCAGCCCCTGCGGGATGGCGAACTCCGACGTCGTCTGCGACTCGTCCTCCAACGCCGAGGCCACGCCGGCGGGTGGTGCGAAAGCACTCCTCGCCTCGTCGGACTGCGGCTTGCGGTCTTCCGCCTCCGGCTCCGTCACTGCACCCCTCTGCACCCAAACCGGTGCCGCTCTCGCGGACCTGGTTGCTCACCGTCCTCGTTGCTCAACTGATGGTTGCCGTGTCCATCGGCTTCTCAGTATGCGCACTGACATACGAACGGGCTGCCCGCCCCCCGTCGGGGTCGTGCAGCCCGTTCGGGAACCGGCTGTCAGTGGTGACCGCCCTGCTCCTTGAAGCGCTTGTAGGAACGCTCGATCTCGGCCTCGGCGTCCGTGCGGCCCACCCAGTTGGCGCCCTCGACGGACTTGCCCGGCTCGAGGTCCTTGTAGACCTCGAAGAAGTGCTGGATCTCCAGGCGGTCGAACTCCGACACGTGGTGGATGTCCCGCAGGTGCTCCACGCGCGGGTCGTGCGCCGGGACGCACAGCAGCTTGTCGTCGCCGCCGGCCTCGTCGGTCATGCGGAACATGCCGATCGCGCGGCACTGGATGAGGCAGCCGGGGAAGGTCGGCTCGTCCAGGATGACCAGGGCGTCCAGCGGGTCGCCGTCCTCGCCGAGCGTGTTCTCGACGAAGCCGTAGTCGGCCGGGTAGCTGGTCGAGGTGAAGAGTCGACGGTCCAGGCGGATCCGACCGGTCTCGTGGTCCACCTCGTACTTGTTGCGCGAACCCTTCGGAATCTCGATCGTGACGTCGAACTCCACCGGTGGCTCCTCCATGATCAACACATAGGTCTGGTGGTTAAGTGTCCCTCACGCAGGTGTGTGATCGCGAAAGGGGCTGATGGCCGTGCCAGAGCTGAAGGCTTGGCGGACCGTGAGACCGCATGTGGTGCGGGTCACGCGTGCCGTGCGGCCAGGGCTGGTGCGGGCCGTGGAAACCGTGAAGCCGTGGATCGCACGGCCGACAACCGTGCAGTTCACGACGGGTGCCGCCGCCGTCGGGCTCGCCTTGGCGGCCACCGTGGCGACCGCGGCCGGCCCCTGGGACTCCACCGGTCAGCGTACGGCGGAGCGCGACTGGGCGGCCTCGCGCGAGCGCGCGGGTGGCGCAGATCACGGCAACGCGCCCGGTGCGCTCCCGAAGGCGCCCCGTCCCGCGCCCAGCGCCGCGGCGGTGCTCGCGAACCTCGGCGGCCGGGCCGGCTCCGCGCCCTCGCCCACCGGGAAGGCCCTCTCCGACGTCCTGGACCCGCTGCTCGACGACGCTTCGCTGGGCTCCGCGCGTACGGCCGCGGTCGTCGACGTGGCCACCGGCAAGCGGCTGTACGGCAGGGGCGCGGACCAGGCGCTGACGCCGGCCTCCACCACGAAGATCGCCACCGCCGTCGCGGTGCTCGACGCCGCGGGCCCCGACCACCGCATCTCCACTCGCGCGGTCCTCGAACCCGACACCAAGGAGGTCGTCCTCGTCGGCGGCGGCGACCCCACGCTGACCGCCCGCGAGGACGCGCACGGCAACGCGAGCCTGCGCACGCTCGCCGACGACACCGCCCGCGCGCTGAAGGACCGCAAGCTGGACGAGGTGACGCTCTCGTACGACACCACGCTGTACGCGGGTCCCACGACGCACCCCATCGGCCCCAACTCCAACCTCGCGCAGGTCAGCGCCCTGATGGTCGACGAGGGGCGTCTCGACGACTCCTCCAGCGGGCCCGCGGAGCGCAGCCAGGACCCGTCGGCCGACGCGGCCCGCGCGTTCGCGGACCTCCTCCACGACCGCGGCATCAAGACCGGGGCACCCGGCCCTTCCAAGGCGACCGGACGCGCCAAGTCCCTCGCGACCGTCGAGTCCCCGCCCGTGGCCGGCTTGGTCGAGCGGATGCTCACCAACAGCGACAACGACATCGCCGAGGCCCTGGCCCGCCAGACCGCGCTCGCCACCGGTGAAAAGGCGAGCTTCGAAGGCGGCGCCACCGCGATCGGTACGCAGCTGAAGAAGCTCGACCTGCCCCTGCAGGGCGTGAAGTTCGCGGACGGCAGCGGCCTGGACCGCGCCGACAAGCTCAGCGCCGACCTGCTCACCGCCCTGCTGGCCAAGGCGGGCGACCCCCGCCACCCCGAACTCCGCCCGGCCCTCACCGGCCTTCCGGTGGCGGGCTTCACCGGCACCCTGCGCAACCGCTACGCCGACCAGCCCGGCACCGGCCTCGTACGCGCCAAGACCGGCACCCTGACGGGCGTACACACCCTGGCGGGCACGGTGGTCGACAGCGACGGCCGCCTGCTGGCCTTCGCCTTCCTGACGTCGTCCGACCAGCCCACGGACCCGACGGCCGTCCAGAAGGCCCTGGACAACGCGGCTTCGGCCTTGGCGAGGTGCGGCTGCGCCGCTTGAGGGGCGCCCTCCCCGGGGAGCTCACTCCCTGCCCCCAGCGGCGGCGCTCACGTACGGTTGACCTATGACGAGCATCGGTGGTGCGGAGATGGTCGACTGGAATCTCGCGGTGGCGACCGCGACCCGGCTCGTGCGGCCCGGTCCAGATGTGAGCCGGGACGATGCCCGGGCCGTCGTCGCGGAGCTGCGCCGGCACGCCAAGGCATCGGAGGGGCACGTCCGCGGCTTCACGCGGATGGGCGGTGAGGACCTCCACGACACCCCCGTACTCGTCGTCGACCGGCCCGGCTGGGTCCGGGCGAACGTCGCCGGGTTCCGGGAAATCCTCAAGCCGCTGCTGGACAAGATGCAGGAGCGGCGCGGCAACACCCCCGGCGGAGCCGTCCTCGGTGCCGTCGGCGGCAAGGTCACCGGCGTCGAGCTGGGCATGCTCCTGTCGTTCCTGGCCTCCCGGGTCCTCGGGCAGTACGAGACCTTCGCCCCGGCGACCCGTGAGCTCCCGGCGGGCGAGAACGGCGGCGGCCGGCTGCTCCTGGTCGCCCCGAACATCGTGCACGTCGAGCGGGAACTCGACGTCGAGCCCCACGACTTCAGGCTCTGGGTCTGCCTGCACGAGGAGACGCACCGGACGCAGTTCACGGCGGTGCCCTGGCTGCGCGACCACCTCGAGGGCGAAATCCAGTCCTTCCTGGAGGAGACCGAGGTCGACCCCATGACGGTCCTGGAGCGCATCCGGGAGGCCGCCCAGACGCTCGCCGGCGGACGCCCCGAGGGCGAGGAGGGGGAGGACGGCGGTCGGTCCATCGTCGAGATCGTCCAGACGCCCGCCCAGCGTGAGATCCTCGGCCGGCTGACCGCCGTGATGTCCCTCCTGGAGGGTCACGCGGACTTCGTGATGGACGGCGTGGGCCCGGCGGTGGTCCCGTCCGTCGCCGAGATCCGGGAGAAGTTCCAGCAACGCCGTGCGCGCGGGGCCTCCCGTCTGGACCTGGCACTGCGCAAGCTGCTCGGCCTGGACGCGAAGCTGCGCCAGTACCGGGACGGGGAGCGTTTCGTACGGGCGGTGGTGGATCAGGTGGGCATGGACGGGTTCAACCGCGTGTGGACCTCGCCGAACACGCTCCCGACCAAGGCGGAGATCGCCAAACCGGCGGACTGGGTCGCGCGGGTGCACCGTAAGGCAGAGTCGTGAAATGAATCCCGCCGACGGCAGGTGCACGCCCCCGCTATCACCCGTCCGAGGGACCGTGAGCGATGGGTAGGCGTGCAATGCTCGGGGAACGGCCCGGTTCTGTCACCATCTACACACTCTGAGTGACCGATCTCGGGCTCACCCCCCGACAACTTCATGAAGGGAACCGGACATGGGTCCCCATCCTGCGGTCGCGGCGATACGCCTGGCGGTGCGCCGCGTCCTCCACGACATCCTCAGCGACCACACGACGCCCGCCGCAGTCGGCGCAGCCGCCGCTGTCGACGCGCCGCACAAGCTTCCCCCCAGCTCTCGACCGCGCTCGAGCGGGCAGGTGCCCCCACCCCCGCCGCTCGTGCTCGTGGCGTGCTCCGGCGGCGCCGACTCCATGGCGCTCGCCTCCGCCCTCGCCTTCGAAGCCCCCAAACTCGGCCTCCGCGCCGGTGGCATCACCGTGGACCACGGTCTGCAGCCCGGCTCCGACCTGCGCGCCGAAGAGGTCGTCGGACGCCTCACCGAACTCGGCCTGGCACCGGTCGAGTCCATCGCCGTGTCCGTAGGCCGCGAAGGCGGACCCGAGGCCGCCGCCCGCGACGCGCGGTACGCCGCCCTCGACTCCGCCGCCGAGCGCCACGATGCCGCCGCGATCCTCCTCGGCCACACCCGCGACGACCAAGCCGAAACCGTCCTGCTGGGCCTCGCCCGCGGATCGGGCATCCGCTCCCTGTCCGGAATGGCCGCGGTCTCAGGGACCGGCGGCCGTTACCGCCGCCCCTTCCTGCACATCGACCGCCAGACCGCCCGCAAGGCCTGCATGGTCCAGTCGCTCCCCGTCTGGGACGACCCGCACAACGCCGACCCCGCCTATACGAGGTCGCGCCTGCGCCACGAGGGCCTGCCCGCCCTGGAGAAGGCCCTCGGCAAGGGCGTGGTCGAAGCCCTCGCCCGTACGGCGCAGTTGTCCCGCGACGACGCCGACGCCCTCGACACGTGGGCCGGACAGGTCGAGGCCTCCGTGCGCGACGCCGCCGGCCTTCTGGAGTGCGCCAAGCTGTACGTCCTGCCGCCCGCTGTGCGCCGCCGCATTCTGCGCCGAGCCGCCATCGAGGCCGGGGCCCCCGCCGGTTCGCTGTTCGCCCGGCACATCGAAGAGGTCGACCGGCTGATCACCGGCTGGCGAGGGCAGGGAGCCATCAACCTCCCGGGCAAAGTCGTCGCCCAGCGGCAGGGTGGCAGACTGGTGATTCGGCAAGGCTGAATCCGGGCACTGGAGTCGACGGCCCTCTGAACGAGGGGCGTGGGCGGGCCTGAGCGGCCGTCATCGAAGCGGGACGACCGAAAGTGATGCGGGTGGACGCGAAAGACATGGGCACCGACCTCAAGTCGGTGCTCATCACCAAGGAAGAGATCGACGCGAAGCTGGCCGAGCTGGCCGCGAAGATCGACGCGGAGTACGCGGGCAAGGACCTGTTGATCGTCGGCGTGCTCAAGGGCGCCGTGATGGTCATGGCGGACCTCGCGCGTGCGCTCGCCACCCCCGTCACCATGGACTGGATGGCCGTGTCCTCGTACGGCGCGGGCACACAGTCCTCCGGTGTGGTGCGGATCCTCAAGGACCTCGACACCGACATCAAGGGCAAGCACGTCCTGATCGTCGAGGACATCATCGACTCCGGTCTGACGCTGTCCTGGCTGATCTCCAACCTCGGCTCCCGCGAGCCCGCGTCCCTCAAGGTGTGCACGCTGCTGCGCAAGCCGGAGGCCGCCAAGGTCGCGATCGACGTGGAGTGGGTCGGCTTCGACATCCCCAACGAGTTCGTCGTCGGTTACGGTCTCGATTACGCCGAGAAGTACCGGAATCTGCCGTTCGTCGGTACGCTCGCGCCTCACGTCTACGGTGGCTGAGGCACTCTCGTAGGCAGTGGCGAACCCCACTCAACCCCATGAGGACGGTCCGGGAACCCTTGCGGGTTCCACGCCGTTGGAGCATGCGTAGACGGGATTGTCAGCCGGGCCGTGCGGCTTCGGGTGGCAATGCTGGGGTACCGTCCAAAGAACAGTCTTATCAAACTCACTATGGCAGGAGGGACGGGGCGGCACCGCTCCGTATGGATGGACGTGAAGCGATACTTCCGTGGGCCGGTCATGTGGATCGTGCTGGCCGTCCTTGCCGTGGTCGTGTTGATGCAGGTCGTCGGCTCGTCCGGTGGCTACAAGACGGTGGACACCGGCCAGGTCGTCCAGGCGATCAATGACAACAAGGTCGAGTCGGCCAAGCTGACCACCGACGACGAGCGGATCATCAAGGTCGAGCTCAAGGACGGCGAGAAAGTCGAAGGCAGCTCGAAGATCCAGGCGAGCTACATCGACAACCAGGGCGTGGCCCTGGCCGAGACTCTCCAGAACAAGTACCAGGACAAGCAGATCCCGGACGGCTACACGGTCTCGCCGTCCAAGCAGAACCCGTTCGTCGGCATCCTGCTCTCCCTGCTTCCCTTCGTCCTGATCGTTGTCGTCTTCCTGTTCCTGATGAACCAGATGCAGGGCGGCGGCTCCCGGGTCATGAACTTCGGGAAGTCCAAGGCGAAGCTCATCACCAAGGACACCCCGAAGACGACGTTCTCTGACGTCGCGGGCTCGGACGAGGCCGTAGAGGAGCTCCACGAGATCAAGGAGTTCCTCCAGGAGCCGGCGAAGTTCCAGGCTGTCGGGGCGAAGATCCCCAAGGGCGTACTGCTGTACGGCCCGCCCGGTACGGGTAAGACGCTGCTCGCGCGTGCTGTCGCGGGCGAGGCCGGCGTCCCCTTCTACTCGATCTCCGGTTCCGACTTCGTCGAGATGTTCGTCGGCGTCGGTGCCTCCCGGGTCCGTGACCTGTTCGAGCAGGCCAAGGCGAACGCTCCGGCGATCGTCTTCGTCGACGAGATCGACGCGGTGGGCCGTCACCGCGGTGCCGGTCTCGGCGGCGGTCACGACGAGCGCGAGCAGACGCTGAACCAGCTGCTCGTCGAGATGGACGGCTTCGACGTGAAGGGCGGTGTGATCCTCATCGCCGCCACCAACCGGCCCGACATCCTCGACCCGGCTCTCCTGCGCCCCGGCCGCTTCGACCGCCAGATCGCGGTCGACCGCCCGGACATGCAGGGCCGTCTGGAGATCCTCAAGGTCCACCAGAAGGGCAAGCCGGTCGCTCCGGACGTCGACCTGTCGGCTGTCGCGCGGCGTACGCCGGGCTTCACGGGTGCCGATCTCTCCAACGTCCTGAACGAGGCGGCGCTGCTGACCGCCCGCAGCGACAAGAAGCTGATCGACAACCACATGCTGGACGAGGCGATCGACCGTGTGGTCGCGGGCCCGCAGAAGCGGACCCGGATCATGTCGGACAAGGAGAAGAAGATCACCGCGTACCACGAGGGCGGTCACGCCCTGGTCGCGGCGGCTTCCCCGAACTCCGATCCGGTCCACAAGATCACGATCCTCTCCAGAGGCCGTGCTCTCGGCTACACGATGGTGCTCCCGGACGAGGACAAGTACTCGACCACGCGCAACGAGATGCTCGACCAGCTCGCGTACATGCTGGGCGGACGCGCGGCCGAGGAACTCGTCTTCCACGACCCGACCACGGGCGCGGCGAACGACATCGAGAAGGCCACGGCCACCGCACGCGCGATGGTCACGCAGTACGGCATGACCGAGCGTCTCGGCGCGATCAAGTTCGGCGGCGACAACACCGAGCCCTTCCTGGGCCGGGAGATGTCGCACCCGCGCGACTACTCGGAAGAGGTCGCCGCGCTCGTCGACGAAGAGGTCAAGAAGCTCATCGAGAACGCGCACAACGAGGCCTGGGAGATCCTGGTCGAGAACCGCGACGTCCTCGACCAGCTGGTGCTCCAGCTGCTGGAGAAGGAGACGCTGAGCAAGGAGCAGATCGCCGAGATCTTCGCTCCCATCGTCAAGCGCCCGGCCCGCCCCGCGTGGACCGGCTCCTCCAGGCGCACGCCGTCCACCCGCCCGCCGGTGCTCTCCCCCAAGGAGCTGTCGCTGACGAACGGGGCCAACGGTGCCACGCCGGCGATCACCGCGAAAAACGCCGCCGCTGAAGCCGTCCCGGTGACCGAGAAGGCTCCGGAGGAGCGTCCCGAGAGCTGACTCTGTCGGCCTCTCGGCGCCTCACCTGGCCCGGAATGAATGCCGCGCCCCCCAGGTTCTAGCCTGGGGGGCGCGGCATTGTATTGCCCGGACGTGAGACGCGCGGTGCGTACGCGTGAAAAGCACAGGAACGAGGCACCAGATGACCGACCCCGTGACGCTGGCCGGCGAGGGCACGATCGGTGAGTTCGATGAGAAGCGTGCCGAGAACGCTGTTCGAGAGCTGTTGATCGCGGTCGGCGAGGACCCGGACCGGGAGGGGCTACGCGAAACGCCGGGTCGGGTGGCGCGGGCGTACCGGGAGCTTCTGGCCGGGATGAGGCAGGAGCCCGAGGACGTTCTGACGACGACGTTCGACCTGGGACACGATGAGATGGTCCTGGTCAAGGACATTGAGATCGTGTCCCTGTGTGAGCATCACCTGCTGCCGTTCCACGGTGTGGCGCATGTCGGCTACATCCCGGCGGATACGGGAAAGATCACCGGCCTGTCCAAGCTGGCCCGGCTTGTCGAGGTGTTCGCCCGCCGGCCGCAGGTGCAGGAACGACTCACCACGCAGATCGCCGACTCCTTGATGCGGATCCTGGAGGCGCGTGGCGCGATCGTTGTCATCGAGGCCGAGCACATGTGCATGTCCGTGCGAGGCATCCGCAAGCCGGGCGCCAAGACCACGACCTCGGCCGTGCGCGGGCAGCTTCGGGACTCCACGACCCGTGCCGAGGCGATGAGCCTGATACTGGCACGCTGACCCGGCGCGAGGGGCGCGAGGGGCACGGAGAACGCGAGGAACGCCGCCGCGGAACGGTGGTCGTCACGACACGGGTGCTGTGCCGCCGTTGTGGTCGTCGTCCTCCGGGAGTTTGCAGACGCGCTCCAGGAAGAAGGCCGCCGCTATGACGGCGATGCCGGCCAGGACCGAGAAACCGGCGTAGATGGCCTGATCGCGGCGAGGGGGCACGTCCAAGGACTCCAGCAGGAAGACGCCCGTGCCGCCGTACATGCCGGTGACGAGGGCGGCGACCAGGGCGCTGGCCTGACCGAAGACCAATGCCCGGGCCGCGACCAGGGGGTCGACGCCGCTGGCGCCGGGGTGACGCTCGCGCTGGGCCTTGAGGCGGGCGCGCAGGGAGAGCGCCGTGGCCATGAGGACGACGGCGATCAGGGCCAGGACGATGGGGGCGGCGAGGGGGACCCGGGGCAGGGTGCCCACCGCGTTCCACAAACGGGCGCCCGCCCAGGACAGCACGCCCGCGATGACGAAGACGCCGGCGAGCGTCCTGATGCGCAGCTGTTTCACGATGCCCCTTCGTCGCGGCCGGAGATCACCGGGTGGATCACTGAGGAGATCGCCGGCTTCTCCGGTCCGTCCGAAATCATGGTCCGGTAGACCTTAACGACTACTCGGGCAGCCGCAGTTCCAGGTCGGCGCGGGGCGCGACACCTTCTCCGGGGACGGCGGCCAGGAGTTGGGCCACGGGGCCAAGGCCCGGGAGCTGGGCGTCCGGCTCCACGTCGTGCCAGGGGGCGAGAACGAAGGCCCGCTCATGGGCGTGGGGGTGAGGGAGCGTCAGTTCGGGGTCGTCGGAGACCACGTCGGCGTACGCCACGATGTCCACGTCGATCGTGCGGGGGGCCCAGCGCTCGCTCCGTACGCGGTGGAATGCCTCCTCGACCGCGTGCGCCCGCTCCAGGAGGGAGGACGGGGGGAGGGTGGTCTTCAGGACGACGACCGCGTTGAAGTACGTCGGCTGGCTGTCCGGCTCCACGCCCCAGGGCTCTGTCTCGTACACCGGAGAGACGCCCTTGATCCGTACGCCGGGGGTGTCCTCCAGGGCGTCGATGGCGCCCTGGAGGGTCTCCAGCCGGTTGCCGAGGTTCGAGCCGAGGGAGAGCACGGCCCGCTTCGGGTTGTGCAGCGTCGTGTCGGCGGCGTCCACTCGCTCCACGACGGAGGCGGGCACCGGCTGTACGGTCGGGTCGCTCTGACCCTCGGTGAACGAGGCAGTCATACTCGGCTCCGGGTGATGGTGACGGTCACGTCGTCGAAGGGGACGCTGATCGGCGCGTCGGGCTTGTGGACGCACACCTCGACCTGCTGGACCCCGTCGTGCTTCAGACACGCCCGGGCGATGCGCTCGGCGAGTGTCTCGATGAGATCGACGGGTTCGCCCTCGACGACGGCCACGACCTCCTCCGCCACGATGCCATAGTGCACGGTCTTCGCCAGGTCGTCGTCGGCCGCGGCCGGCCGGGTGTCCAGGCCCAGGGTGAGATCCACGATGAAGGTCTGTCCCTCTTCGCGTTCCCTGGGGAAGACACCGTGGTGCCCGCGGGCCTTGAGGCCGCGCAGCGCGACACGATCCACGCGAATCACTCCTGCAATCGTCGGTAACGGGGGGTCACTGCCACGTGTGATCGGCACACCAGCCTCACTCGAATCTACCTGCGGACACTGACAATGCTCGCCCTCGGGTGCCCGGCCCAAGCGGGGCCAGGAAGCTTCATCCAGTGTTTTCCTGGGGGAACACGGCAGCACACGGGCTGGTAGCCGCCCCTACCCAGGGGCCCGTGATCCCAACCACTACGTGGCCCCTACCCACTCAGGAGGGTGTCTCGTCAGACTCTTCCTCGCCGGATTCGGCCAGCACGGGGGAGGCGTGGTGCGACCACAGTTTCCAGCCGTCGGAGGTACGGCGGAACACATTCGTGGCGACGACGAGCTGGCCCACGAGCGGCCCGAGTTCGTCGCTGTCCTCCGGTGCGGGGCCCCCGCTGAGGATGTTCTCGGTACAGGTCACCAGGGCGGTGTCGGAGATGACGGACACATGGACGTCGGTCAGGAAGAACTGGATGTACTCGGTGTTCGCCATGATCAGCGCGTACGAGCGGAGGACCTCGCCGCGGCCGGTGAGGACGGGCCAGCCGGGGTGCACGCAGGAGACCTCGGCGCCCTTGTCGGTTTCTTTCTCGAGGTCCGTGGTGTCCGAAGGGACCGCTGTGTCCGCGGGATCCGCGGGATCCGCGGGGTCCGCGGTGTGCTCGGCTCCCTCGACGTCCATGGGGGCCAGCCACAGCGACGACAGCTCCTCGAAGTCGCCGCGTTCCATCGCCTCGTAGAAGGCGGTGTTGGCCCGGACGACCTCTTCCACGTCGGTGCGGGGTGTGCTCACTTGGCTCCCTCTGCGGCCCGCGCGCCCTCCACGGCCCGGGCGACCCTGACCGCGTCGGCGGTGGCGCGCACCTCGTGTACGCGGACGGCCCAAGCGCCCTGGTGGGCGGCGAGTGCGGAGACGGCGGCGGTGGCGGCGTCACGTTCCCGGGCGGGCGGCGGAGAGCCCTCGGGGCCCGCCAGTACGCGGCCGAGGAACCGCTTGCGGGACGCGGCGACGAGCACGGGGTGGCCGAGGTCCCGGAGGCGGTCGAGGTGAGCGAGGAGGGTCAGGTCGTGCTCGGCCTGCTTGGAGAAGCCGAGGCCCGGGTCGACGACGATGCGGTCCGCGGCGATGCCACCCGCCAGAACGGCCTCCACGCGCGCGTGCAGTTCGTCGACGACTTCGGAGACGATGTCCTCGTACGCCCCCTGGATGTTTCCCCCCTCCAGGAAGCCGCGCCAGTGCATGACCACGAAGGGGGCGCCGGCGGAGGCGACGACGGGGATCATCTCGGGGTCGGCCAGGCCGCCGCTGACGTCGTTGACGAGGAGGGCGCCCGCGGCGAGGGACCGTTCGGCCACGGACGCGCGCATCGTGTCGACGGAGATGGCCACGCCCTCGGAGGCGAGGCCGCGGACGACCGGGATGACGCGCCTGAGTTCCTCGGCCTCGTCGACACGGGTGGCGCCGGGGCGGGTCGACTCGCCGCCGACGTCGACCAGGTCCGCGCCTTCCGCGACCAGGTCGAGGCCGTGCTTGACGGCGGCCGTCGTGTCGAACCAGCGGCCGCCGTCCGAGAAGGAGTCGGGAGTCACGTTCACCACCCCCATGACCGCGCACCGATCCCACACCGGAAGACCTGCCACCTGGCCTCGCCCGCTCTTCTTGCTCATGCGTCCAGCCTAGGCCTCCAACGGCGGGGTGGGTTGCGCCTGTGCGAGGGGTGCGTTCCGGTTGTGCAGCGGGTGCGGGTTGCCTTCGGCGGGGCAGCCTGCGTGGCCTGAGCGAGGGCCCGGGGGGTGGGCGGCCCTCGCTCAGGCCGGTCTATGCCGCCCGTACGCCGGTTTCCGTCACCCGGTGTGCGCACGGTGCCGGTGGTGCCGTCCTGTGGCGCAGGAGGCGCGGCATGGCGAGGTTCACGAAGCCCTCCGCCTGCATGGCCGCCAGGCCGATGCGTGGCAGGTCACGGGAGGAGCGGTATACGACGAAGCGGGGCTCCCAGCGGGGGCGGAACTTCGCGTTGAACTTGTAGAGCGACTCGATCTGGAACCAGCGGGAGAGGAAGACCAGAAGGCCGCGCCAGGCGCGCAGCACCGGGCCGGCGCCGATCTTCTCGCAGCGCGCCAGGGCCGAGCGGAACATCGCGAAGTTGAGCGAGATCCGCCGCACCCCCAGACGCGGCGCCGCCTGGAGCGCTGCCACGATCAGCAGCTCGTTCATGCCCGGGTCGGCCGCGCGGTCGCGGCGCATCAGATCCAGGGAGGCGCCGTCCGAGCCCCACGGGACGAAGTGGAGTACGGCCTTCAAGTCGCCGTACGGGCCCGGTTCGGCGTCGGACTTGTGGGCCGTGGCGATCAGGCAGTCCCCGTCGGCCGGGTCGCCGACACGGCCGAGCGCCATGGAGAAGCCGCGCTCGTTGTCCGTGCCGCGCCAGGCCTCCGTGGCGCGCCGTATCCGGTCCAGCTCGGCGTCGCCGAGGTCACGAACGCGCCGTACCCGGGTTTCGTAGCCGGCCCGCTCGATGCGCTTCACCATCTGGCGCACGTTGCGCATCGCGCGCCCGGACAGGGAGAAATCCGCGACGTCCACCACCGCCTCGTCGCCCAGTTCGAGGGCGCCGAGGCCGGTTTCCCGCGTCCAGACCTCGCCGCCCGTCTCGGAGCAGCCCATGACGGCGGGCGTCCAGGAGTGGGCCTTCGCCTCGTCCATGAAGCGTTCGATCGCGCCGGGCCAGGCCTCGACGTCGCCGATCGGGTCGCCGCTGGCGAGCATCACCCCGGACACGACGCGGTACGTCACCGCCGCCTTGCCGCTGGGCGAGAAGACCACCGCCTTGTCGCGGCGCAGCGCGAAGTGGCCGAGTGAGTCGCGGCCGCCGTGCTTCTCCAGCAGCGCCCGCAGCCGCAGCTCGTCGTCCTCGGTGAGGCGCGCGGCCGGGTGTTCCGGGCGGAAGGCCAGGTAGATCGTGGTGACGGCGGTCAGCAGGCCCAGCGCGCCGAGCGAGAAGGCCACCGTCCAGGACGTGTTGCCCTGGTAGTCGACGGGGCCCTCGAAGCCGAACAGGCCGTACACGACATGGGTGATGCGGTCCGCGAGGCTCGGGTCGCCCACCAGCCGCTGCGGGTGGACGCTGACGATGACCAGCCCGAGGAGGAGGGAACCGGCCCCCATGAGGACGAAGTTGCTGAGCGCGCGCCAGCGGCTGCGCGGATCCGGCAGCGCCGCGAACTCGCTCCGGTGACGCAGCAGCAGCGCGAGGAGCGCCAGCGAGATGAGGACGCCGACGAGCGAGTGCCGGTAGGTGAACTGCGCGACGGCCCCGGCCGGGAGCAGGATCACGGCCGCCCGCCACGCCCGCCGCTTGTGCCGGCGCAGCCCGTGGGCCAGGAGCAGCAGCAGGACGCCCGCGCTGAGCGACAGGGCGGCGGCGAACGGGCCCAGCGCGCCGGGCAGTACCTCGGCGAGCGTGTGCATCCGGCTGTGCCGGAAGCGCGGGAAGACGCCCGCGGCGACGTCCAGGAGCCCCACCAGAGTGCAGGCTCTGGCGACCAGGGCGGGAACGGCCTCGGGGCGTGGGCCGCGAAGTAGGCGCCGCGGTCGGCCAGTTGTCTGTCGGCCCGTTGTCCGTTCCGGAACCTCAGTCGACATTTCGCCATCTATCCTGACAGACATCGCATCCCGTGGTTCTGCGAGAGACCTTGAATCCGGTGCCTTTCCGGCATCCGGCGACATTGCGCCCTCTAGGACGGTGTCTTGAGGGGCCCGGTTCACTCCGCCCCCGGAAAGCCGTTTCAAAGAGCAGGGAAAGTGCTGGGCAAGAGCCGTGACGCAGGTGACGGGAACGGCGGCGGCCCGGCCCTCGGACGGAAAGCGCAGGCAGAAACAGTCCATGGGTCTCACGAGCGACAAGGTGTTGGCACTCGCACTCCTCTGCGCGGTGCTGCTGTTCGTCGGCACGGTGTGGTTCTGGCCGCGGCTCGCCCACCGCAACTGGCGTGCCGTGTCAGGGCGGATCGGCCTGCTGCTGGCCACCCAGGTCCTGATCTTCGCGTCGGTCGGCCTCGGCGCCAACCAGGCCTTCGGGTTCTACGCCAGCTGGGCCGACCTCTTCGGCCAGGAGTCGGGCCAGGGCGTGGTGGTCGACCACGACGCGGGCGGCGGCTCGGGCGGCCCGCTCCAGGTCGTCGACACGCAGCAGGTGAACGTGACGGGCGGTGCGCGGCCGCGAGTCGGCGGCCAGATCCAGAAGGTCGACATCGTGGGCCGGCGGACGCGCATCGCGACTCCGGCGCTCGTCTACCTGCCGCCCGAGTACTTCCAGCCGCGGTACCGCACCCGCACCTTCCCGGCCGTCACCGTGCTGACCGGCTATCCGGGCACGGCCGAGGCGCTCATCAAGGGCCTGCACTATCCACAGACCGCCCACCGGCTGGCCAAGAACGCCGCGGCCCAGCCGATGATCCTGGTCATGATGCGGCCGACGGTGGCGCCGCCGCGCGACACCGAGTGCGTGGACGTCCCGCGTGGTCCGCAGACCGAGACGTTCTTCGCCGAGGACCTGCCCGACGCCGTATCGGCCCACTACCGGGTCGGCAAGAAGCCGGGGAGCTGGGGCATCGTCGGCGACTCCACGGGGGGTTACTGCGCGCTCAAGCTCGCGATCCACCACCCGGAGACGTACGCCGCCGGGGCCGGCCTCTCGCCGTACTACAGGGCGCCGATCGACCCCACGACGGGCGATCTCTTCCAGGGGGACAAGGAGCTGCAGAACAGCGCCGACCTGATGTGGTACTTGAAGCACAGGCCCGCGCCGGACACGTCGCTGCTGGTCAGCACCAGCAGGCAAGGGGAGAGCAACTACAAGGAGACGCTGCGGTTCATCGACCTGGTGAAGGAGAAGAAGCCGACGCGGATCTCGTCGATCATCCTCGACAGCGGCGGCCACAACTTCAACACCTGGCGGCGCGAGATCCCGGCCACGCTTCAGTGGATGAGCGGGCGGCTCAGCGACCGGTGACGACGGCGTGAGACGGGGTGAAGCCTCCGAGGTGGCTGTGTTTTTACCGTGCGGGGCGCCAAGATTCGCCTACGCGCGGTAAGTTTCTGGCCATGCCACGTGGACGTCACCGCCATTCCCCACCTCTGCACCGGCTGCTGCCTCCCTCGGCGATCGCAGGCGTCTCCTTGATCTGTGCCGTCGGGCCCTGGCTGTTCTCGGAACCGATGGTGCTCCGAGGGCTGGCCGCGGGCGCCGCGGCCACGGCCGTCGTGGGCGCGGTCGTCATGCGTCGCTGGGACACGGCGGCGGGCAAGCGCGTCGCGGACCTCACGCGTGCGCGCGCGAGTGACGAGTGGCGCCACGAGGAGCGGGTCGCCGAGCTCGAGACCGACCTCGACGAGTCGCGCGAGCTGCGCACCAAGCTGGAACACAAGCTGCGCGCGAAGCGGGCGGAGCTGCAGGGCCTGCGCAACGAACACGCGGCGCTGCTGCGGCGGTACGCCACGGCGGAGACGGAGCGGGCCAGCGCGCTGGAGGGCCGCCGGCTGCTGGCCATAGAGACGTCGGCTCCGGCTCGCGCGGCGCTGCCCGCGGGGACTTCAGGGGATCTGGTGCCCGCGCAGTCCGGCGGGACGGAGCCGGGTCTTCGTCATGTCGCGGCGGAGGCGGCGGACCCGTCCGCGCCCGAGGCGACGGTTCCGACCGCCCGTGCCGCGGCTTCGGTTCTCTACGCGAAGGCCAACGCGGCGCTGGAGCGGCTCGCCCAGGCGGGCGACGCTCGCCTGGCGCAGGGTGCGCCTTGGTCGGACGCTTCGGCGAAGGGCGCTTCGGAGGACGAGGCTTCCGAGGGCGACGGCCTTGAGAGCGACGCTTTCGAAGGCGACGGCCTTGTGAGCGACGGCGCTGAGAGCGACGGCTCTGAGGGCGACGCTTCTGGATCAGAAGGCGACCGGCCCGGCAGCGACGCTTCGGAGAGCAACGCTTCCGAGAAGGCGGATGACTCGTCCGTGGCGGAGGACGCCGCGGCGGAGGGCCCCGTGCACAGCGGCTCGGCGGCGGACGCTGACGCAGCCGTGCGGAGCAACCCCACCAACGGCGATTTCCCGAACGGCGGCCCCTCGAAGGGCGGTCGTCCCAAGGGTGCCCCTGTGAAGGACGGTGCCGGCAAGGGCGCGCCCACAGGAGGCGGTTCCCCGAAGGGCGGCTCTCGTAAGAGCGCCCCCGCGACGGGCGAGGCCGGGCAGGAAGGTGAGGCTCGGGGGAAGCCCGAGGCGGTCGGCGGGCATGAGCGCGCGGCCGCCACGAACGCACCCACCCCCACCCCCACGCATGCCGCCGAGACCGCGCGGCCGTCCGCGCTGAGCACCGCGCCCGAAACGGCGCCCGTGTCGTCCACCGCTGCCGCATCGGCCGCCGCGGCCGAGCTGAAGCCCGCCCCCAAGCCCATGCCCCCCTCCGGGCACTTCGCGGTGCCTACGGCCGTGGCGGTCGCACCGGCCTCGCCGCCCGTGCGGCGGCCCTCCGTGGAGGGCGGGTTCGACTTCTTCGGTACGCAGACGCAGGCGGACGCGCTGGAGGCCGTACAGAACGAGGACCTCGCCGACGTGGTGGGCCAGGAGGCGCTCGCCCTCCACAAGGCCGAGTCGGAGGCCCAGTTCAAGCCCGCGGACGAGGATTCACGCGGGGTCGGCCAGGTCATCGACCTGACGGCGCACGACGAGACGGAACAGATCGACGTGGCCGAACTGCGGGGCGCGGTTTCCTGAACTCCTCAGGCCATCCACCGGTCCGGCAGAGCCTCCCGCCGCCCCGTCCGTGACCGGTCCGCCTGCCCGTGCAACAGGTCCACCGCCTCCGAGGCGTCCCGCAGCCGGGCGGTCACCGTCTTGTTGGCGCCGGTGTCGACGTGCACATCGGCGACCCGTTTGAAGCGGGCCCACGGCCCCTGCTCCATGCGCACGCTCTGCACCTTGGCGTGGGGGACCAGCGAGAGGCTGCGGCGCAGCAGGCCGTGGCGGGACACGAAGACGGTGTCGGTGACGGCGAGACCGTAGCCCCGCCACCAGAACGGCACGCACCAGCCGGCCCGGCGCGGCGGCCGCGACAGCGTTGCCGGCACTGTCACACCGGGCAGCACCCGCGCGATCACGGACTCGGCGACTTCGCGCGGAGCGACCGGTACGAGCACGGAGTTGGACGACCCCGCCACGTCCAGCTCGACCCGGACCCACCCGCGCCGCCGCCACAGCAGTGGCTGGACGATGCGTACGGTCTGCACCCGCCCGGGCGGCACCGTCTCGTGCGTACGGTCGAGCAAACCGTGGTCGATACGGAACCCGTCCGGGGATTCGCCGACGGTCCAGTCGTACTCGCCGACGAACCGCCCCACACTGCTCGCGCCCGCCGCGCCGAGCAGCGGCAGCCCGGTCGCGAGGACGGTCCACACGCTGTGTGTGGCCAGCCACAGCAGCGGCGGCACGACGAGCGTGGCGGCCAGCGACCCCCACGTGGCGCCTGTCAGCACCAGGGACACGGCGAGGACGCGCGCCGGTACGTGCAGCAGCTGCCGGACCGGCGCCTCGCCCACCTCGTGCGCCGTCTCGGGTGCGAAACCGGCGGCGCGGGCGAGCAGTTCGGCCCGTAGCACACGGGCCTCTTCCTGACCCAGATAGGCCAGTTCATCCTTCTTGTCCGCCCCGATGACGTCGAGTTTGAGTTTGGAGACTCCCGCGACGCGGGCCAGCAGCGGCTGGGTCACATCGACGGCCTGTATCCGGTCGAGGCGGATGTGCGCGGTGCGCCGGAACAACAGGCCGGTACGGATGCGCAGTTCGGTGTCGGTCACCGCGAAGTGGGTGAACCACCAGGTCAGAAAGCCGTACAGGGCCGCGGCCGGAATGAACACGGCGACCGCGATCAGCAGCGTGGTCATCGTCAGCCGGGTCAGCTGCCGCTGTGTCTGATCGGGGTCGTGCACCGCCCATCCGGCTATCACGGCGACCGGCGCCCACGCGCGACGCAACGGCGTCACGGGGTGCAGCCGCCGGTCGGCCACGGGTTTTTCCCCTTGTACGTCGTCGTCGACGTCGGGCGTCGTCACAGCCCGGCCGATCGGGCCTCGCCCAGCTCCGTGAGCCGGTCCCGCAGCCGCTCCGCCTCCGCCGGGACGAGACCCGGGATGCGCGCGTCCGTCGCCGCGGCGGCCGTGTGCAGCTGCACGCTCGCCAGCCCGAAGTGGCGCTCGACAGGGCCGGAGGTCACCTCGACCAGCTGCATGCGCCCGTACGGCACGATCGTCTCCTCACGCCACAGCACACCCCGGCTGATCAGCAGGTCGTCCGCGCGCTCGGCGTACCGCCAGGACCGCCAGTTGCGCCCCAGCATCGGCCAGCCCCACAGCAGCAGCGCCAGCGGCAGCAACGCGAAGGCCGCCCAGCCGGGCCCGACGAGCAGACCGAGCGGCAGCCCGGTAGCGAGCGTCAGCGGCACCAGCCAGACGACGAGCAGCAGCCGGCGCATCCGCAGCAGGCCTCGCGGCAGGCCGGTCCACGCCGGCTCGGACTCCGTGTTCCCGGTGGTCCCCATGGTCCCCGTCTCCATGCCGCAAGCGTACGTACGAGACACTGTTCCCATGACTCCTACGACGGAGACCATGGTCGGAATCGGCGGCGGCGCGGAGAGCACCGACATGGTGCTCAACATCGGGCCCCAGCACCCCTCCACGCATGGCGTGCTGCGGCTGCGGCTCGTGCTGGACGGCGAGCGGATCCAGCATGCGGAGCCGGTCATCGGCTATATGCACCGCGGCGCGGAGAAGCTCTTCGAGGCGCGCGACTACCGCCAGATCATCATGCTCGCCAACCGCCACGACTGGCTCTCCGCCTTCTCGAACGAACTGGGTGTCGTTCTCGCCGTGGAGCGCATGCTCGGCATGGAGGTCCCCTCCCGCGCGGTGTGGATGCGCACACTCCTCGCGGAGCTGAACCGCGTCCTGAACCATCTGATGTTCCTGGGGTCGTACCCCCTGGAGCTGGGCGGTATCACGCCCGTCTTCTACGCCTTCCGGGAGCGCGAGGAGCTCCAGGGCGTCATGGAGGAGATCTCCGGCGGGCGCATGCACTACATGTTCAACCGGGTCGGCGGTCTCAAGGAGGACCTCCCCGCCGGATGGGCCACGCGCGCGCGTGCGGCCGTCGCGGACGTCCGCTCGCGCATGGACGTGTACGACAACCTGGTCCTCGGCAACGAGATCTTCCGCGGGCGCACCCGGGACGTGGGCCGGATGTCTCCGGAGACGGTGCACGCCTACGGAGTGAGCGGTCCCATCGCCCGCGCCAGCGGAGTGGACTTCGATCTGCGCCGCGACGAGCCGTATCTGGCGTACGGGGAGCTGGGTGACGTCCTGAAGGTCGTCACGCGGCAGGAGGGCGACTGTCTGGCCCGCTTCGAGTGCCTCCTGGATCAGACGCACAACTCCCTGGACCTCGCCGACGCCTGCCTGGACCGACTCGCCGAGCTGCCGCCCGGGCCGGTCAACCAGCGACTGCCCAAGGTTCTGAAGGCCCCCGAGGGCCACACATACGCCTGGACCGAGAACCCGCTCGGTATCAACGGCTACTACCTCGTCAGCAAGGGCGAGAAGACCCCGTACCGGCTGAAACTGCGCTCGGCCTCGTACAACAACATCCAGGCGCTCACCGAACTGCTGCCGGGCACGCTGGTCGCGGACATGGTGGCGATTTTGGGGTCACTGTTCTTCGTGGTCGGGGACATCGACAAGTAGCGCTCCCCGTGCTCTCCGTAGAGGGCCGTTTTCTCCGGTTTTCCCGGGCGGCGGGCTCGGCAGTGGGTTCGGAATTCCAACTGGCTGCACGAGCCAGCCGAAGTCGCCCAGCCCGCCCGCGGCGGTGAGCTCGGCGGCCTCTCCCGCGCCCGCGAGGGCCCGTACGTACGCAGCCGGGTCCGTGGAGGCCAGGGCCAGCGGTGGCCGTCCGCCGCTCACGCCGAGCGCGCGCAGGGCTTCCCGCTGCGTCAGCAGCCCCGCTCCGGGCAGCGCGCACGCGTCCAGCGCCACATGAGCGGTGAGGTCGCAGGACCCGTCCGGCACGGGCGCCGTCTCCCTGCCCTCGCGGAAGCCGGTGAGCGTCCCGAAGGGCGGTCGCGCGTCCGCGAGGTGGGCGTAGTCGACGGCGACGGCCAGACCCCGGTCGAGGGTGGCCACGGCGCGGGCCCAGGCGGCATCCCTGGGGTGACCGATCTCGGCACGCAGCCCATGGGGACGTACGTCGTCCTCGTACGGCACGCCAGGTACGTCGTCCTCGCACCGCACCGACCCCAGCGGCCACCACCGCGCCAGCCACTCAGCGTCCGCCCCCGCGACCGGCCCCCCGAGGGATTCGGTGCCGTCCTCCCGTACGAGAACCAGCCGCGGCACCCCGTCCGCGTCCGTCTCGGCCACGTCCAGCGGCACGTTGTCCAGCCACTCGTTGGCGAACAGCACTCCGCGGACCCCCGCCGGAGGCTCCGCGCACCACTCGATCCGGTCATCCCCGTCATCCCGGTCTTCGAGGGCGGCGGGCCGGCCGGCGTGTTCGACGGCATACCCGCGCGCGCGGGAGGCCACTTCCGCGGGCAGTGCCTTCAGGACGCCGGACACCAGCTCACCGTGGCCCGCGCCCATGTCGACGAAGGCGAGTTCGGCGGGGCGGCCGAGCGCCTGGTCGACCCGGCACAGCAGCCGGGCCACGGCCTCCGCGAACAGCGACGACGCGTGCACTGAGGTGCGGAAATGACCGGCGGGCCCCTCGGGCCGGCGATAGAACCCGAAAGGCCCGTACAGCGCCTCCTCGGCCGCCTGCCGCCACCCGCGCCACTCGCCGGCAGGCCCTTGTCCCACGCCCGCCGATCCTTGCCCCATGCCCGCCGACTCTGGTCTCACGCCGCCAGGCTAAGCGCCGAGTCTCAGCGTTTCTCCACCTTGGGGAGTACGTGCGGTCGTCACGGATCGGCCCTCCGGTTGACCCCTGCACACAATGCGCTTCCCTACGCTGGGTTACGTGCAACGCCTCTATGACTTTCTCCGCAGGCACCCGACGTGGGTCGACAGCTTCTGGGCCGTCGTCCTGCTCGGAATTTCTGCCGTGTTCGGAACCGTCGCTCAGGAGGCGCGGGCCGCCGACCTCCCGGTCGTCACGATCCCGGTCACGCTGCTGCTGTGCCTCGTGGTCGCGCTGCGCCGCCGCATGCCCGAGACGATGCTGCTGGTGACCATCGCGGTCGGCCTGGTGCAGCTTGCCTTCGACAGGTCGGAGACACCGGCGAACTTCGCGATGCTGGTGATCATCTACACCGTGGCCGCGGACGGCGCCCGCTGGGCGTCGCGGCTCGCACTGATCGTGGGCCTGTGCGCGGGGACACTCTCGCAGCTGCGGTGGCCGGAGAGCGCCGCCGGCCCCTTGGGCAATGTCCTGATAGCGGTCTTCCAGACCGTCCCCTTCGTGCTCGCCTGGGTCCTCGGTGACTCCCTCCGCACCCGGCGGGCCTATTTCGCCCAGCTCGAGGAGCGCGCCGCTCGCCTGGAGAAGGAGCGCGAGGCCCAGTCCAAGGTCGCGGTGGCCGCCGAGCGGGCCCGGATCGCCCGCGAGCTGCACGACGTGGTCGCGCACAACGTCTCGGTGATGGTGGTGCAGGCCGACGGCGCCGCGTACGTCCTGGACGCCGCCCCCGACCAGGCCAAGAAGGCCCTGGAGACGATCTCCGGAACGGGCCGTCAGGCCCTCGCCGAGATGCGCCGCCTGCTCGGTGTGCTGCGCACCGGCGAGCACCAGGAGAGCGGCGAGTACGTGCCGCAGCCCGACGTCGACCAGCTCGACGATCTCATCGAGCAGTGCCGCAGCTCGGGGCTTCCCGTCGACTTCAAGGTCGAGGGCACTCCGCGCCCCCTGCCGAGCGGCGTCGAGCTCACCGCCTACCGCATCGTGCAGGAAGCGCTCACCAACACACGCAAGCACGGGGGGCCGAACGCGGGCGCGAGCGTGCGCCTGGTGTACTTCGACGACGGCCTCGGGCTGCTCGTCGAGGACGACGGCAAGGGCGCCCCGCACGAGTTGTACGAGGAGGGTGGCGCCGACGGCCGGGGACACGGTCTGATCGGCATGCGTGAGCGCGTCGGCATGGTCGGCGGCACCCTGGACGCGGGGCCGCGCCCGGGCGGCGGCTTCCGGATCAGCGCCCTGCTCCCGCTCAAGCCCGCCCACTGACACGTGCACGCTCCACGAACCGACCGGAGGACCCTCGCATGCCGATCCGTGTGATGCTCGTCGACGACCAGGTGCTGCTGCGCACCGGGTTCCGGATGGTGCTCGCCGCCCAGCCGGACATGGAGGTCGTGGCCGAGGCGGGCGACGGCGTCGAGGCCCTCCAGGAGCTGCGCTCGACCGAGGTCGACGTGGTCCTCATGGACGTACGCATGCCGAAGCTGGACGGAGTCGAGACGACCCGCCGCATCTGCTCGGAGCCCGACCCCCCGAAGGTGCTGATCCTGACGACCTTCGACCTCGACGAGTACGCCTTCTCCGGCCTGAAGGCGGGCGCCTCCGGCTTCATGCTCAAGGACGTGCCGCCCGGCGAGCTGCTCACCGCCATCCGCGCCGTGCACAGCGGCGATGCGGTGGTCGCCCCCTCCACGACCCGCCGCCTCCTCGACCGGTTCGCGCCGATGCTGCCGGGCGGCGGAAACCAGCCCCGGAACAAGGAGCTGGAGCGACTCACCGACCGTGAGCGCGAGGTGATGATCCTGGTCGCGCAGGGCCTGTCGAACGGCGAGATCGCGGCCCGCCTCGTCCTCTCGGAGGCGACGGTCAAGACGCACGTGGGCCGCATCCTCACCAAGCTGGGCCTGCGTGACCGGGTACAGGTCGTCGTGCTCGCGTACGAGACCGGGCTCGTCCGGGCGGGCGGACAGGGCTAAGGTCTGGGCGCATGCTCCTGTGGATCAACGGCCCCTTCGGGGGCGGCAAGACACAGACCGCACACGAGATCCAGCGGCGGCTGCCGGGCAGCGTCATCTGCGACCCGGAACACGCCGGCTTCGGACTGCGCCGCATGATGCCGCCCGACCTGCGCGGGGACTTCCAGGACCTCACGTCCTGGCGGCAGGGTGTCGTCGAGGTGCTCGACCTCGCCCTCACCAAGCACGACGGCGCGGTGATCGTGCCCATGACGATCACGGACTTCGGCTACTTCGACGAGACCGTCGGTCGGCTGCGCGAAAAGGGCCACGACGTACGCCACTTCGCGCTCCTCGCCGAGCGCGAGACCGTACTGGAACGGCTGCGCGAGCGCGGCTTCGGACACCTCCTCAAGTACGTCGCCGGCAAGGACGCCCCGTTGCGCAGGGAGAGTTGGGCCGTGCGACAACTCGACCACTGCCTCGAGCGGCTGCGCGAGCCCGAGTTCGCCGAGCATCTGTGGACGGACCACACGACCGTCCCCAAGACCGCCGACCGGATCGCCGTGCTGTCCGGGCTGACGCTCAGGCCGAACAGGGAAGGCGCACTGCGGACGCGGCTGCGACAGATACGGGTCGGGGTGAAGCACATCCGCTTCGAGTCAACTGCCCGTCGCTAAAGCGCCGGACTTGCACAACGGGCATCACTGGCGGTGATGCTGCGTTTGCGTCCAGCCCCACCCCGCTGGCGCGGTGGTAGGGCAGGGGCCGTTGACTCGACCCCGCGTCGCCACAACTGCCACGCACGGGCGCGGATGTTGCGGGAGCCGTTCCGGTCTGCCTGATCAACGAATCCGCAGAACCGGCACGCGAAAAAGGCCTGTGAGACCCGGTTCGCCTTGTCGATGTGCCCGCACTCGGAGCAGGTACGGGAGGTGTTCGCCGGATCGACGTACACCACCGGCACCCCCGCCCGGCGAGCCTTGTACGCGATGAACTGCCCCAGTTGGGCGAACGACCAACTCGAGTGGGTGGCCCGTTGGGGCTTCCTCAGCCGTACCCGCTCACGGATGCCCGTCAAATCCTCCAGGGCGATTCCGCGACCGGTGCGTTCAGCCTCGGCCACCACATGCTTCGCGATCTTGTGGTTGATGTCCTTCGCCCGCCGCGCCTCCTTGCGTCGCCGTTTCCTAGCCCGGCGCCTGGCGGACGGGGTGTTCTTCTTCTGCAGTTTGGTCCGCAGGCCGCGCTCGCGGACGCGGATCCGGTTGAGCTCGCGCCCAGCCATGATCTCGCCGTCGCTGGTGGTGGCGATGTTGACGATGCCCAGGTCGATTCCGAGGAAGTCCACCGGATCAGTGTTCAGCTCGGCTTCGGGGACCTCACAGGTGGCGTTCAGGAACCACATGCCGTCCCGGCAGAGGAGATCGGATTCGCCCTTGCGGTACAGGGCGAGCGTGGCGAGGTGCTCGGGCGAGGCGGTGAACGCCAGGTGTTTCATCCGCCCTCCGGTGGTCCAGATCGACACCGTCTGCTCGGTGATCTGCCACGAGAGCATCCGGTCGTCGAAGGGCTGGGCGCTGTCGTGGCGAAAGGCGACCGGCTTGCCGGCTGCCGTGCGGTAGCGGCGTGAGGCAGGGCTGCCGAGGTTTCCGGCCTTGAGGTTCGCCCTCAGTGTGGCGTACGCGTCACAGGTCTTCTTGATCGCGTGCTGGGCTGCCTGCGCGCCCAGACCCCACCGTGCCTTTGCTTGGTGATAGGTGAGCTTGCGCAGGGCGAAGTTCTGCTTCACGCCCTTCTCGAACGCGATCTGGCTGGCCCAGGTCGCTGCCTCGTTGCAGGCGAGCAGGGTCGCCTCTAGTGCTGCTCCCTGTATGGGCGTCGGCAGCAGCTTCACCTGAACCACCAGCTTCATAAACGATCACGGTAGGCGTTCGATCGCACACACGGTTCGGTTCCGTTCGTGTGAGTCATATTGGATGACCTAGGGCATGTATGTTCGTATTCTGCGCTCCGTCGTTCACCAGTGCAGTGTTCCGAGTGGGCGGCTCTAGTGCCCGGGTGGCCGCCGCTACGCATTTGTCGAAAGGCGGTGGACGAAGTCCGCGACCGCCGCCTTTAGCTCCTCCGCGGTCCACTCCAGCCCCGGCGCGGCCACCGTGACCTCGGTGAACGCCAGTCCGGGGCCACCCCGGCTCCAAACCTGCGGAAACAGCGAGGTCTTCGTGTCCTCGGCCTGGCGCGTCCCCGCGTCGGTCAGGGCATCGGCCTCGTACGGCAGCCAGACCTGGAACTGGTGCGTGTGCGGCTCCTCCGGATGGACGCGCACCCAGGGGACCCCGGACCCGGCGAAGCCCTCGCGCAGCGCCGCGGCGACCACGCGCGCGTGAGCCACGTACTCGGGCAGCCGTGGCAGCTCCTTCTCCAGGCCGATCAGCGCGGACAGGGCCGTCGGGAACTGCTGGAGGACCTGTCCGCCGTACCGGTGGCGCCAGGCCTTCGCCTCGTCGACGAGCGTCTTCGGCCCCGCGAGGGCGGCGCCGCCGAGTCCGGCGAGTGATTTGTAGAACGACACATAGACGCTGTCCGCGAGGTCCGTCATCTCGTCCAGGGGGCGGCCGAAGTGGGTGGCGCATTCCCACAGTCGGGCACCGTCGATGTGCACCACCGCGTCGCGTTCGCGCGCGGCGTCCGTCACCGCGACCAGTTCCTCCCAGGAAGGCAGGACGAAACCGGCGTCCCGGAGGGGCAGTTCGATCAGCAGCGCCCCGAAGGGCTCCTCCAGGTCGCGTATTTCGTCAGCGGACGGCAGCCGTGGCTCGCGCGTCGGATGGACGATCCGCAGTCCGCTGACCGTGCTGAACGCATGCCGCTCGTGCACCTCCGGGTGAGAGAGCGGATGCATCGCCACCGTCGCGTTGCCCGTGCGCCCCGCCCAGCAGCGCAGGGCGACCTGCTGGGCCATGGTGCCCGAGGGGAAGAAGGCGGCGGCCTCCTTGCCGAGCAGGGCCGCGACCCGCTCCTCCACGGTCTCGACGATCCGGTCGCCGTACATGTCCACCCGCTGGTCCAGGTCGTACACCTGAGGTGCCGCGTCCGCCAGCAGCGCCAGCCGCTCGCCGACGGTGGAGTCGAAACAGGGCCGCCACAGAGCTCGCTCCGCCCCTCGCCGGGCGGCCCACCGCCGCTCGGCCAACTGCTCCGCCGACAGGTCTCGGTCCTGCTCGGCCGGCAACTCCTCGCCCTGCGAGGCCGACCGTTCCCCACTCTGCTCCGCCGTATCGCTCATTCCGGGATCATGCCGGGCGCGGCACCGGCCGGGCATGTGATTTCCCACAGCCTGTGGACAACGAAACGGCCCCGGAACCGATCGCGTTAACATGACGAGAAATCGTCCGGTACCCCGAGCGGACTGGAACGGAAGGCCGCCGTCGAGTGAGTACAGTCCCACAACCAGACCCCAAGGACCGCCCAGCGCGGCTCACCGTCGGCGTCGTCGGTGCCGGCCGCGTGGGCCCCGTGCTGGCCGCGTCCCTCCAACTCGCCGGGCACCGGCCGGTGGCCGTCTCCGGAGTCTCCGACGCCTCCGTACGTCGGGCGGCGGAGCTGCTGCCCGACGTGCCGCTGGTGACGCCCGCGGACGTAATGGAGCGGGCCGACCTGGTACTCCTGACGGTCCCTGACGACGCCCTGCCGGGGCTGGTGGAGGGGCTCGCCGAGACCGGGGCCGTGCGGGCCGGGCAGCTGCTCGTGCACACCTCCGGGCGGTACGGGGCGCGGGTGCTGGATCCCGCGCTGCGGGCCGGCGCGCTGCCGCTGGCGCTGCACCCCGCGATGACCTTCACCGGCACCCCTGTGGACGTACAGCGCCTGGCCGGGTGCTCGTTCGGGGTCACCGCGCCCGAGGAACTGCGGCTGGCCGCCGAGGCGCTGGTCATCGAGATGGGCGGGGAGCCGGAGTGGATCGCCGAGGAGAACCGGCCGCTGTACCACGCGGCCCTCGCCCTCGGCGCCAACCACCTGGTGACGCTGGTCGCCCAGTCGATGGAGCTGCTGCGTGCGGCGGGCGTGGAGGCCCCCGACCGGATGCTGGGCCCCCTGCTGGGCGCCGCCCTGGACAACGCCCTCAGGTCGGGCGACGCGGCCCTCACCGGTCCCGTCGCGCGCGGCGACGCGGGCACGGTCGCCGCCCACGTCACGGAGCTGCGCAAGCACGCCCCGCAGGCCGTCGCCGGCTATCTGGCGATGGCCCGCGCGACCGCCGACCGGGCGCTCGCCCACGGAATGCTCAAGCCGGAGCTCGCCGAGGACCTTCTGGGGGTACTCGCCGACGGGACCGAGGGGACCGACGGGACCGAGGGAGAGGCCCGATGACCACCGCCCTGCTGAGCACCGCCGACGAGCTCCACGCGCGCGTGCGCACCGGACACCGTGCCGTCGTGATGACCATGGGCGCCCTGCACGAGGGCCACGCGACACTGATCCGCACCGCCCGCGGGATCGCGGGCGGCGGCGGCGAGGTCGTCGTCACGGTCTTTGTGAACCCCCTCCAGTTCGGTGCGGGCGAGGACCTCGACCGCTACCCGCGCACGCTGGACGCCGACGTCAAGATCGCCGAACAGTCGGGCGCGGACGCCGTGTTCGCCCCCTCCGTGGACGAGGTCTACCCGGGCGGCCAACCCCAGGTGCGCATCAGCGCGGGCCCGATGGGGGAGCGGCTGGAGGGTGCCTCTCGGCCCGGGCACTTCGACGGCATGCTCACCGTCGTCGCCAAGCTGCTGCACCTCACCCGGCCCGACGTGGCGCTGTACGGCCAGAAGGACGCCCAGCAGCTCGCCCTGATCCGGCGCATGACGCGCGACCTGAACTTCGGGGTCGAGATCGTCGGCGTACCGACCGTGCGCGAGGAGGACGGCCTGGCCCTGTCCAGCCGGAACCGCTACCTGTCGGCCGCCGAGCGGCACACCGCGCTCGCCCTCTCCCAGGCCCTGTTCGCGGGCAGCGACCGGCACGCAGCGCAGGAGGCCCTGCGCGCGCGGGCCCGCGAAGTGCGCACCACGCGCGCGCGTGCCGAGGCGCTCAGCGCGCTCGGCGAGTCCCGCGCCGCGGCCGACGCGCATGCCGTCTCCAAGGCGGCCCCGGGCGGCCCCGCCGCGGTCCGCGCCGCCGCACGGCTCGTCCTCGACGACGCGGCCCGCCTCAAACCCCCGCTCGCCCTGGACTACTTGGCGCTGGTCGATCCGTCCGACTTCACCGAGATCCCGGACGACTACACCGGCGAGGCGGTCCTCGCCGTCGCCGCCCGGGTCGGGACGACCCGGCTGATCGACAACATTCCCCTGACCTTCGGAGCCGCCTCGTGACCAGCACAGGCATACGTCTGCACGCGCCCGCCCCCGGCTGGTTCATCGCCGCCGACGTGGTGGTCGTCGGCTCCGGAGTCGCCGGACTCACCGCGGCCCTGCGCTGCGACGCCGCGGGCCTGCGGACCGTCGTGGTCACCAAGGCCCGCCTCGACGACGGCTCCACGCGCTGGGCCCAGGGCGGCATCGCGGCGGCTCTGGGCGAGGGCGACACCCCCGAGCAGCACCTCGACGACACGCTCGTGGCGGGCGCGGGCCTGTGCGACGAGGAGGCCGTACGCATCCTCGTCACCGAGGGCCCCGACGCCGTACGCCGTCTGATCGCGACCGGCGCCCACTTCGACGAGTCCGAAGCGGGCGACCTGGAACTCACCCGAGAAGGCGGCCACCACCGCCGCCGCATCGCGCACGCGGGCGGCGACGCGACCGGTGCCGAGATCTCCCGGGCGCTCGTCGAGGCGGTACGCGCGCGTGGCCTGCGCACGGTCGAGAACGCCCTGGTCCTGGACCTGCTGACGGACGCCGACGGCCGCACCGCGGGCGTCAACCTCCATGTCATGGGAGAGGGCCAGCACGACGGCGTGGGAGCCGTCCACGCGCCCGCCGTGGTCCTCGCGACCGGCGGTATGGGCCAGGTCTACTCGGCGACCACCAACCCGTCCGTGTCCACCGGCGACGGCGTGGCACTGGCACTTCGCGCCGGAGCGGAGGTCAGCGACCTCGAGTTCGTCCAGTTCCACCCGACCGTGCTCTTCCTGGGCCCGGACGCCGAGGGCCAGCAGCCGCTGGTCTCCGAGGCGGTACGCGGCGAGGGCGCCCACCTCGTCGACGCGGACGGTGTGCGCTTCATGGTCGGGCAGCACGAACTGGCCGAGCTCGCGCCCCGCGACATCGTCGCCAAGGGCATCATGCGCCGCATGCAGGAGCAGGGCGCCGAGCACATGTACCTGGACGCCCGCCGCTTCGGCGCCGACATGTGGGAGCACCGCTTCCCCACGATCCTGGCCGCCTGCCGCTCCCACGGCATCGACCCGGTCACCGAGCCCGTCCCGGTATCCCCGGCGGCCCACTACGCCTCCGGAGGCGTGCGCACGGACTCCCACGGCCGTACGACCGTCCCCGGCCTGTACGCGTGCGGCGAGGTCGCCTGCACCGGCGTGCACGGCGCCAACCGGCTCGCCTCCAACTCCCTCCTGGAGGGCCTGGTCTATGCCGAGCGCATCGCCGCCGACATCGCGGGCCGGCACGAGGAGAAGAGCCTCCACGCGCGCGTGCCCTCCCCGGTCGCCTACCCGGAGCAGCCCGTCCACCCGCTGCTGCCCGCCGAGGCCCGGTTCGCGATCCAGCGGGTCATGAGCGACGGCGCCGGCGTCCTGCGGTCCGCCGCGTCCCTGGAGACCGCGGCCGACCGCCTCGAGCGGCTGCACTCCGACGCTCGCGACACACTCGCCGAGCACGGCAAGACGGCCGAGCCGGGCGTCGACACCTGGGAGGCCACCAACCTGCTGTGCGTGGCCCGCGTGCTGGTCGCCGCCGCCCGCCTGCGCGAGGAGACCCGCGGCTGCCACTGGCGCGAGGACCACGCCGACCGCGACGACACGGACTGGTCCCGCCACATCGTCGTACGGCTGAATCCCGATCGCACCCTCGCGCTCCGCACCACCGACACAGCAGACTTCCCCCCGACCCACCCCCAGGCCCTCGACTTCGCTCGAACCGGGGGGACCCCCATGCACCAGCAGGCGCCCCGTACCCAGGAGCAGTGACAGTAGTGAGCAACCCCGATCTTCCCCTCCTGAACGGCGGTGGCTGCGGCGACGGCTGCGGCTGCGGTGCCGAAGGGGAGTACGACACCGACGCCCTGGAGTGCGGACTCGACCCCGCCCTCACCCAGCTCCTCGCCGACGCCGGGCTCGACCCCGTCGAGGTCGAGGACATCGCGCATCTGGCCATCGAGGAGGACCTCGACCACGGCGTGGACGTGACGACGGTCGCGACCATTCCCGAGGAGGCTGTGGCCACCGCCGACTTCACCGCCCGCGAGGCGGGCGTCGTGGCGGGCCTGAGGATCGCCGAAGCGGTCGTCTCGGTCGTCTGCACGGACGAGTTCGAGGTCGAGCGCCACGTCGACGACGGCGACCGGGTGGAAGCCGGCCAGAAGCTCCTGAGCGTCACGAGCCGCACCCGTGACCTCCTGACGGCCGAACGCAGCGCCCTGAACCTCCTGTGCCGCCTCTCCGGCATCGCGACCGCCACACGCGCGTGGGCGGACGCTCTGGAGGGCACGCAGGCGCGCGTGCGCGACACCCGCAAGACGACGCCCGGACTGCGCTCCCTGGAGAAGTTCGCGGTGCGCTGCGGCGGTGGCGTCAACCACCGCATGTCCCTCTCGGACGCGGCCCTGGTCAAGGACAACCACGTGGTCGCCGCGGGCGGCGTCGCCCAGGCCTTCCGGGCCGTACGCGAGACGTTCCCGGACGTACCTATCGAGGTCGAGGTCGACACCCTGCACCAGCTGCGCGAGGTCGTGGACGCGGGCGCCGACCTGATCCTGCTGGACAACTTCACGCCCGGCGAGTGCGAGGAGGCCGTGGCCCTCGTCCACGGCCGTGCGCTCCTGGAGGCCTCGGGCCGCCTCACCCTGGAGAACGCGACGGCGTACGCCAAGACCGGCGTCGACTACCTCGCGGTGGGCGCGCTCACCCACTCCTCGCCGATCCTGGACATCGGCCTCGACCTGCGAGCGGCGGAGTAGGTACGAGCCATGCTGCTGACCATCGACGTAGGCAACACCCACACCGTCCTCGGCCTCTTCGACGGCGAGGACATCGTCGAGCACTGGCGCATCTCGACGGACGCGCGCCGCACGGCCGACGAGCTCGCCGTACTCCTCCAGGGCCTGATGGGCATGCATCCGCTGCTCGGCGAGGAGCTGGGCGACGGCATCGACGGCATCGCGATCTGCGCCACGGTCCCCTCCGTCCTGCACGAGCTCCGCGAGGTCACCCGCCGGTACTACGGCGACGTTCCCGCCATCCTCGTCGAGCCCGGCGTCAAGACGGGCGTGCCGATCCTGATGGACAACCCCAAGGAGGTCGGCGCGGACCGCATCATCAACGCGGTCGCCGCCGTCGAGCTCTACGGCGGTCCGGCGATCGTGGTCGACTTCGGCACGGCGACGACCTTCGACGCGGTCAGCGCGCGGGGCGAGTACGTGGGCGGTGTCATCGCGCCGGGCATCGAGATCTCGGTGGAGGCACTCGGCGTCAGGGGCGCTCAGCTCCGCAAGATCGAGGTGGCCCGGCCGCGCAGTGTGATCGGCAAGAACACCGTCGAGGCCATGCAGTCGGGCATCATCTACGGTTTCGCCGGCCAGGTCGACGGCATCGTGAACCGCGTGGCCCGCGAACTCGCCGACGACCCCGACGACGTCACGGTCATCGCGACGGGCGGACTCGCGCCGATGGTGCTGGGCGAATCCTCGGTCATCGACGAACACGAGCCCTGGCTCACGCTGATCGGCCTCCGCCTGGTCTACGAACGCAACGTCTCCCGAACCTGACGGTTGCGCGTGCTGTGAGTGGGGGGTGCGCCCCTTCAGGGTGCGCTGGGTGCCTGAGGGCGAGTGGGGCGTGCCCCTTCAGGGGCGCGGGGAACTGCGCGCCCAGCCAAGACTGACCCGCACCCGAAATACCACCGCGATCGGGGGCTTGGGGGCGCAGCCCCCGGCCCGCCCACCCGCGCCCCGGCGGAGCCGACACGCGTCCGTTCTGCGGATTTTGTCTGATTAGCGCGTATCGTCGCCCCATGCCCACGCCTTACGGATCTCGCGGCGCCATGGCGTTCGGTGCGGAGGAGCTGCGTGTGCTCCGCCGTGCGCTCGCTCTCGCCCTCCACCCCAGCCCCGCTTCGGCCGAGGACGTCCAGGACTGCCTCCGCCTGGCCGAGTCCGTCGACGAGGCGGCCCGCGAGGGCGCCCGGCTGCGCGCCTTCCTGCTGGCCGACCTCGCCCGCTACCGGGCCGCACTGCCCGGCGCCGCCACGGGGTATCTGACGCTTCTGGAGGAGGCACTCAGCGCCGGGTACCGCCCCACCCACGACGACCTCGCCGCGCTGGGCGCCCTGCGCGGCAACCCCACGGCCGCCACCCTCCTCAACCGTTGCCGCGCCCCCGCGGAACGCCCCCACCTGACCGCGCTGCCCGGCGGCCTCGGCCCCCAAGGTGCGTGCGCCACGGCCGAGGAGCCGGAGGAGAAGCCGGCGAAGAAGCCCGCCCCGCGGCCCCAGCCGAAACCCAAGCCGCAACCCGAGCACAAGCCGTCGCAGCCGCACCGTCCCATCCCCACCCCGGGCGAGGTCTTCCCGCCCAAGCGGAAGCCCCCCGCCCCGCCGGCCAAACCCCCGGAGCAGCTCGTGGCCGGCTAGGCCACCCGCCCCCGATCCGCCCGCCGCGCCGCGCCTGGCTACTCTGGAGCGCATGGACTACGTCTCCGCGCTCGTACCCCCCGTCGTGATGGCTGTGTTCTTCATCGGTCTGATCGTGACGATCGTGAAGAGCCAGGGCGGCGCCAACAAGGCCAAGGAAGACGCGGTCGTCGACGCCGCCCTCGCCCGCGCCGAGCAGGCCCGCCCGGCTTCCGGCGAGCACGACCGCGACGCCTGAAACCCCGCGCCATGGCGTACGACTCATCCGCGTTCCGAGTCGTGCGCCCTTTTTGTTGTCATCCGTCACGAAAGCCACGTTCATCACGTAATTAGTGGCAGCTACCACTATGGTTTGAGTTGTGCCTCGGCCATTGGGAGAACTCGAAGACGCGGTCATGACGCGGGTGTGGAAGTGGAACCGCCCGGTGACCGTTCGAGAAGTCCTGGAAGATCTTCAGCAGGAACGGTCCATCGCGTACACCACGGTGATGACCGTTTTGGACAATCTCCATCAGAAGGGCTGGGTACGCCGCGAGGCGGAAGGCCGGGCCTATCGATATGAGGCGGTCTCCACCCGTGCCGCCTACGCGGCCGCACTCATGAACGAGGCTTGGTCGCAGAGCGACAACCAGGCTGCCGCTCTCGTCGCCTTCTTCGGCATGATGTCCCCGGAACAGCGCGAAGCGCTGCGCGATGCCGTTCGCATGGTGCAAGGCCCCGAAACCTCGACCAGCGAGAACGCCCCGGCCGAAACCGCCGTCGGCGAATCCGCCGGCGAGAACGCGGTCCACGAGAACCCCGCCGCCGCCAAGGGCCGCACCGGGCGATAGCGTCCGGTCATGCCAGCAGAGCAGCCCGAAGTCACCACTAAAGCCCTCACCGTCCGCCGGGCCAGGACCAGTGATGTCCCGGCGGTACGCGGCCTCCTTGACGCGTACGTCCGCGGCGGCATCCTGCTCGACAAAGCGACGGTGACGCTTTACGAGGACATCCAGGAGTTCTGGGTCGCGGAACGTGATGCCGGCTCAAGTGCTGAGGTCGTCGGCTGCGGCGCACTCCATGTGATGTGGGAAGACCTCGCGGAAGTCCGCACTCTCGCGGTGAACCCCACGCTCAAGGGCGCGGGCGTCGGCCATCACTTGCTGGAGAAGTTGCTGGAGACTGCCCGCTGGCTCGGCGTTCGCCGGGTATTCTGCCTGACCTTCGAAGTCGACTTCTTCGCGAAGCACGGCTTCGTCGAGATCGGTGAGACACCCGTTGACAGGGATGTCTACGCGGAGCTGCTCCGTTCCTATGACGAGGGCGTGGCGGAGTTCCTCGGTCTCGAACGAGTGAAACCGAACACCTTGGGCAACAGCCGGATGCTTCTGCATCTGTGATCGCCGACGGGTAATACGGCGGACACCCTTGCCCAGGGGGCCTATGTCCGAAACGCGCACGTTTCCGGTCTTCCCGGCTCCCCTCGGTCTCTCCCGGTCTCTGTCAGGGGTTTGTGTTTTTCCAGCAAAAGCGGTTTGCTTTCCGACGTACTGCAGTACTGCATATAACAGGGGACGTGAAACAGCGGCACCTGCCGCGGACCCTCGGCCCTGAAGATATCGATGAAAGGAAATCCGGTGGCACAGAAGGTTCAGGTCCTTCTTGTCGACGACCTCGACGGCGGCGAGGCGGACGAGACCGTGACGTTCGCGTTGGACGGCAAGACGTACGAGATCGATCTCACGACCGCTAATGCGGACAAGCTCCGTGGTCTTCTCGAGCCGTACCTGAAGGGCGGTCGTCGAACCGGAGGCCGTGCTTCGGGTGGTCGTGGAAAGGCGCGCGCCGCTTCCGGTGGCAGCCAGGACACCGCGCAGATCCGTGCCTGGGCGAAGGAGAACGGTTACGAGGTCAATGACCGCGGCCGTGTTCCGGCGTCCATTCGTGAGGCCTACGAGAAGGCCAACGCCTGAGCGGCCGCCTGCCGCAGGCGGATGCGATGGCACTGCGTTGCCATCGTGTTCACGAGTCGTACGAGATCGGGGGCGCCCCCACCGCCCCCGCCGAGCGCCGACAGGGTCGGCAACGCAGGCTCCACCTCGCAGTCGGTCCCGGGGGGTCGCAGCCAGACGGCGGCCCCCTGCGAGCTGTCCACCGCGGGGTTCCGGGCACCACGCGGAGGCAGCGGCGCCTCGATGCGCCCGCCCGCGCCGATCGCCCGGAGGTCCAGCGAGAGGCACCCCCACTCCAGCCAGTCGAGCAGCCCCGGCAGCTCGTCCGCGCTTCCGGCGGCCACCAGCAGCCGCATCCGGTCCGCCCGTACGGCCACCGGAGAGCCCGGCCCCAGATGCCGCAGCGCCGCGTAACCCGCCTCCGCGGGCACGTCCAGGACGTCGAAGCGCAGCCCCGTCAGCAGCTCGACCGGTGGTCCGGGCACTGTCGACCAGCCCAGTTCGTTCTCGTACCACTGCCGCACCGGCGACTGCTGTCCCGGGGCACCGGCGTCGAGTGGTCGGCGAGGGAGAGGAAGGGGCACGACGACAGATGAGTGTGGCGCGCGGCGCCCCGATGAGGGGCAGTGGCCGACAGACGGGTGGGACATGCCAGGAGCAACTGCCCGTGGAGCGTTCGAGTTACGCTGGGTGCCATTTCGTACGCACAGAGTGCCGGAAATGGGGGCGCTCAGAGGCGTTCGGCGGCGCAAGGATGTTCGCCCATAGCGGAGGGAACCGGTGCACGCGGCATGGAGTGTCAGTGCGTACGGGTAAGACATCCCTAGTGGGAGGGGCGACACGCGACGTCTGGGCATCTCACGTTCGCCATCGGCGTACAGATGGTGAGGGTATCTGCCTGGCCTGCGGGAACATCGTCTCCCACCATCGGGTTGGAGCAGATGTCGGCGTTCGCGGTCAGGAGGCCATGGACGGTGTCGGCAGTTGGAATGAGCGGTCCCCGCTTGCGGGACTAAGCTGCGGAAGGACAGGGAGGGGAGCGTCCCCTTACTGCCTGACCGCTCTGAGGAGCGATTAACGATGTTCGAGAGGTTCACCGACCGCGCGCGGCGGGTTGTCGTCCTGGCTCAGGAAGAAGCCCGGATGCTCAACCACAACTACATCGGCACCGAGCACATCCTCCTGGGCCTGATCCACGAGGGTGAGGGTGTCGCCGCTAAGGCCCTGGAGAGCCTCGGGATTTCGCTCGAGGCGGTCCGCCAGCAGGTGGAGGAGATCATCGGGCAGGGGCAGCAGGCCCCGTCCGGGCACATCCCCTTCACCCCCCGTGCCAAGAAGGTCCTGGAGCTGTCGCTCCGCGAGGCCCTTCAGCTGGGCCACAACTACATCGGCACGGAACACATCCTGCTCGGCCTGATCCGGGAGGGCGAGGGCGTCGCCGCCCAGGTCCTGGTCAAGCTGGGCGCAGACCTCAACCGGGTGCGGCAGCAGGTCATCCAGCTGCTCTCCGGTTACCAGGGCAAGGAGACCGCCGCCGCCGGTGGTCCTGCCGAGGGGACTCCCTCGACGTCCCTGGTCCTGGACCAGTTCGGCCGGAACCTCACGCAGGCCGCTCGTGAGTCCAAGCTCGACCCGGTCATCGGGCGCGAGAAGGAGATCGAGCGGGTCATGCAGGTGCTGTCCCGCCGTACGAAGAACAACCCCGTGCTCATCGGCGAGCCCGGCGTCGGCAAGACCGCCGTCGTCGAGGGCCTGGCGCAGGCCATCGTCAAGGGCGAGGTGCCCGAGACCCTCAAGGACAAGCACCTCTACACCCTGGACCTGGGCGCACTGGTCGCCGGCTCCCGCTACCGCGGTGACTTCGAGGAGCGCCTGAAGAAGGTGCTCAAGGAGATCCGCACCCGCGGCGACATCATCCTGTTCATCGACGAGCTGCACACGCTGGTCGGTGCGGGTGCCGCCGAGGGCGCCATCGACGCGGCTTCCATCCTGAAGCCGATGCTGGCGCGCGGTGAGCTGCAGACCATCGGCGCCACCACGCTCGACGAGTACCGCAAGCACCTGGAGAAGGACGCGGCCCTGGAGCGCCGCTTCCAGCCCATCCAGGTCGCGGAGCCGTCGCTGCCGCACACCATCGAGATCCTCAAGGGTCTGCGTGACCGGTACGAGGCGCACCACCGCGTCTCCATCACGGACGAGGCCCTCGTCCAGGCCGCGACGCTGGCCGACCGGTACATCTCGGACCGCTTCCTGCCGGACAAGGCGATCGACCTGATCGACGAGGCCGGCTCCCGGATGCGCATCCGCCGGATGACCGCGCCGCCGGACCTCCGCGAGTTCGACGAGAAGATCGCGGGCGTGCGCCGCGACAAGGAGTCCGCGATCGACTCGCAGGACTTCGAGAAGGCCGCGTCCCTGCGCGACAAGGAGAAGCAGCTCCTGGCCGCCAAGGCCAAGCGGGAGAAGGAGTGGAAGGCCGGCGACATGGACGTCGTCGCCGAGGTCGACGGCGAGCTGATCGCCGAGGTCCTCGCGACCGCCACCGGCATCCCGGTCTTCAAGCTGACGGAGGAGGAGTCCTCGCGTCTGCTGCGCATGGAGGACGAGCTCCACAAGCGGGTCATCGGCCAGAAGGACGCCGTCAAGGCGCTCTCGAAGGCGATCCGTCGTACGCGTGCGGGCCTCAAGGACCCGAAGCGGCCGGGTGGTTCGTTCATCTTCGCCGGCCCGTCCGGTGTCGGTAAGACCGAGCTGTCCAAGGCGCTCGCCGAGTTCCTCTTCGGCGACGAGGACGCGCTGATCTCCCTCGACATGTCGGAGTTCAGCGAGAAGCACACGGTCTCGCGTCTCTTCGGTTCGCCTCCCGGATACGTGGGCTACGAAGAGGGCGGTCAGCTGACCGAGAAGGTCCGCCGCAAGCCGTTCTCCGTCGTCCTGTTCGACGAGGTCGAGAAGGCTCACCCGGACATCTTCAACTCGCTGCTGCAGATCCTGGAGGACGGTCGCCTGACCGACTCCCAGGGCCGGGTCGTGGACTTCAAGAACACGGTCATCATCATGACGACCAACCTCGGCACGCGTGACATCTCCAAGGGCTTCAACCTCGGCTTCGCCGCCGCGGGTGACACGAAGTCCAACTACGAGCGGATGAAGAACAAGGTCTCGGACGAGCTGAAGCAGCACTTCCGTCCCGAGTTCCTCAACCGCGTCGACGACGTCGTCGTCTTCCCGCAGCTGACCCAGGCCGACATCCTCGCGATCGTCGACCTGATGATCGGCAAGGTCGACGAGCGCCTCAAGGACCGGGACATGGGCATCGAGCTCTCCCAGTCCGCGAAGGAGCTGCTGGCCAAGAAGGGTTACGACCCCGTGCTCGGCGCGCGTCCGCTGCGTCGCACGATCCAGCGCGAGGTCGAGGACTCACTGTCGGAGAAGATCCTCTTCGGCGAGCTGCGTCCCGGCCACATCGTGGTCGTCGACACGGAGGGCGAGGGCGAGGCCAAGGTCTTCACCTTCCGGGGCGAGGAGAAGTCGGCGCTGCCGGACGTCCCGCCGATCGAGCAGGCCGCAGGCGGGGCCGGGCCCAACCTGAGCAAGGAGGCGTAGCCTCCGGGCCACGCTGTGACGGCGGGGCCGGTGCCTTAGGGCGCCGGCCCCGCCGGCGTTTTTTGGGCAAGTCAGTGCGTCAGTGCGTCACCGCATCAGTGCGTCACCGCATCAGGACAGCTGGCCGTCGTAGTCCGGCAGCTTGTATGTCTTCTCGGCGTGCCCGCCCGAGAGGTCGGTGGCGCTGTTGCCGATGTTCGCGATGATCGTGTAGCCCTTGGCCTCGATTTCGGCGCGCTTGGCGGTCTTGTACTCGGCGACGTCCCTGAAGAGGTCGCCCAGGCTGCGGACGTAGAGCCCGGACACCTTGTAGCCGACGTGCTTGAGGTTGTAGTCGGTCGCCGAGTAGATGATGCCCGGGCGCGCGGTCACGAAGAAGAGCGCGACGCCGTGCTCCTGGGCGTACTTGGCCACTTCGAGGACGGGCGCGTTGGCCGGTGACGGGTAGCTGAAGCCGAAGTCGGTCTCCAGCGTGGTGTTGTCGATGTCGAAGACGATCGCCTGCTTCTCGCCCGCGCCGGCGCCGGCGATGCGCTGCTTGAGATACGGGAACGCTTGGTCCATGACCGCCTGGCAGTCCTTCTGCCAGGTGTCGTAGTCGACGTCCGCCGCCGTGGCGTTGGTGGTTGTGGTGGAGGCCGTGGCCACGGCCGGAGTGGCGTCCGGTGCCGCGGCTACGGCAGGACTCATCAGCGCCGCGGTGACGGCCGTGGCAGCGGCCGTCACACCGACGAAGCGCTGCCAGCTGCTTCCTGTCATGGGGGGTTCCTCTCGCGTCGGAACACTGAGGGACATGGGGTCGCGCTGCATCGTCTTGGGCCTGTGAGGCCACAGGGGAGCGGGGACGTTACCGAGGGGTAACTGTAAGGCGCCCAAGTGGGGTTGGGCTAGAGGTCGTCCCAGGGCCGGGCTACCACACTCCGGGAGCCTTCAGGGTGGTTGATGTCCGGCAGAGTCACACTCTGTGAGACCGCACGCCCCGGATCGCCCACGGGGCGCGGTGAGGACGACGGCCCTGTGCCTCCGCTTCGGACGTATGCCGTGGGGCTGGGTTGCGTCGGAGGCACGGGCGGGGGTGGACCCGCCCGCCGTCTACCGCACTGATTCGATGGTGACCTCCGCGTCGGGGAACCAGTGGGCGAGCCGGGCCGCCGGGAAGTCCGCGCCGACCTGGAGCGTCACTGAGACGACCCCCGGGAGGAGACGAGCGAGGGCGGACAGGTTCTCCGTGCCGTACAGGGAGGTCAGGCGCAGCGTCTTGACCTCGGGGAGTTCCGGCATGGAATCGGCGTGCTGGAGCAGCGTCCGGTGCAGGACGAGCTGATTCAGGGCGGGCAGCGCGGAGACCTCTGCCCAGTCCTCGGCGGTCGGCACAGGGAGACCGCTGCCAAGGGCGAGCGTGCGCAGCGAACCCCAGTGGGCCAGGCCCCTCAGCCCTGTGGTCCTGGTGGCTCCCAGCGACAGGAACAGCCAGTCCAGTGGGGCGTCGACGGGCAGGGCGTCGGTGAGCGTCTCACTGTGCAGCGGCTGGCTGACACCCAGCGCGCGCAGGCTGTGCAAGGTGTTCAGGCCGGGCAGTCCGGGGGCTCGGAACAGCTGGTGCAGATGCAGCTCTGCGAGGCGTGAGCCGGCCAGCGGGGCGAGACTTGAGATGCCCGGGCAGTCGTCGAGGGCGAGGTGGCTCAGTGACTCCAGAGCCAGCAAAGGGCGCAGGTCCGACAGCGCGGGGTTGCGCTGGAGGGCTAGCCGCGTCGTGGTGTCCGGGCCTGTGACTCCCAGGATCCGCTCGGCATCGTAGGGGCCGCGGAGCAGCAGGTCGGGCCATGGAGTGGTGAGTCGGCCCAGTGCCTGGAGACTGGCCTGGCCGGTGATCCGCAGGGTAATGCCCTGCGGATCGAGGTGTTCCAGAACCTCGCTCGCGTACTCCTCCGGGTCGAACCGGCCCCAGGCGGCGACCAGTTGGCGCCGGACGTCCTGGCTGGGGTGGCCGCACAGCCGCTTGAGGACCGCAAGGGCGCTGTCCGTGCCGAGTGCGGAGGCGGTGATCGCGACACCGAGGGCTTCCTCGTCGGTCAGGTCCGCCGGCCCCGGCAGCAGTTCCAGGACCAAGGGGCCCGCCTCGGCAAGCTCCTGGGCGGCCTCCTTGGTGCGCGGCGGGATCAGCGCCGACGCTCGGGCCTCGACCTCCTCCCGGACCGTCGGGTCGAGTGCCGTCGCGTGTTCCAGACAGGCGAGGGCGAGCAGCGTCAGGCGTGCGCTGCCGTGGGACAGCAGCTCACGCAGCAGGTGGGCGCGTTCCTGCGGCCGGGCGTGCGCGACGGCCATGCGGATGACGTCCTCCCACTGGGGATCGTCGGCGCGGCTGGCCAGGACGTCGATATGGCCTTCCTCGACGGCGTACCGCGCGCTCAGGTAGTCCTGGAAGGTGCGGTGAACGAAGTCGACCACGCCCTCGGCGGGCTGGCGGAGCAGCCCACTGCGCAGAAGCAGATGACGGAAGACGGTTGCTGCGTCACCCTGGTCCGCCGCGGCCGCCACCACAGGCAGCCGGCGCTCCAGCAACCCTTCGGCGGCAGTCTGCTCCATCTCCGTACGGTTGCTGAGGGTCAGCGTGTAGGCGAGGCGCTGGAGCAGCTCCAGCTGGGCCTCCTCACCCAGTTCCATCCCGTTGAGGGAGCCCATGCCGCGCTCGAGATCACGCCGCGCCAACAGCATGGACAGCGCGGCGTCGTACAACTCCTTCCGGCCAGAGGGCAGGAAGCCGCGGCGCTCGCGATGGAGTGCGCAGATCAGCCCGCACATCAGCGGGTTGGTCGCGAGGCGGGCCAGATCGGGTTTGGTGCGCAGGGCGTCCAGAAGGGGCGTCTCGAAGCGGGGAGCCTCGGCCGCTGTGTGCCACCGGCGGACGAACGTGGCGACGTCGGCGCGGCTCATCGGGGTGAGCAGCAGTTCGTGGAACTTCGCGTCAGCCAGCCAGTCGGGTTGTACGGCGGTGGGGCGCGTGGTCAGCAGCCAGTGGTTGCCCCGGTATGCGTGGATGAGATCGGTGAGCCAGTCGCGGGTGCGGTGGCGGTCGGCGGTGGGGATCTCGTCCAGACCGTCGATCAGGACCAGGCCCCGGTTGGCCGACAGCACGCGACTCGCCCATCCCTTGGGCGCATCGAGCGGGCAGCCGACGGCGGGCAGGAATTGTTCCGGCGTCGGCAGGGCAGCGGCACGCACGAGGGTGCGCAGGGGCAGGACGAACGGGATGCGGTCGCCGTTGCGAGCGGCGGTGATCGCGAGCCACTGGATCAGGGTGGTCTTGCCCGAGCCCGCGTCACCGCGCAGCAGGAGCCGGTCGTGGCCGCGGAGCGCGTGCTCGGCCGGTAACTGCACCGTGGTGGTCTCAGGGCCCTCGTCGAAGGTGCCCGGACGCGGCTCGGTCGAGGTCGCCTCCAGGCTGAGGTACGCGACTTCGAGTGGCCAGCGGTCGGGTGAGTCGCGCAGGTCGATGCCGTAGATGGTGATGCGGCTGTGCTTCGTGGCGACGTATGAGAGGTAGCTCTGCTCGAAGGTGGTGTCGGTACGGCTGGGCGAGGGCGTCCTGGCGATCAACTCGTCGACCCTGGCGATGAGTTCGCCCTGTTCGCGGCTCTGCTCCAGCAGCGTGCGGGCCACAAAGGTCGAGCGCTGGGTGAAGAAGTTGATGATGTGGAGGCAGGCCCACTCGGTGACGGCGTCGAGGAAGTACGAGGCGTCCGTGGACAGGTGCGCAGCCGTGGGGGAGTGTGCGTGCAGAGTGCGGGCCAGCTCCTGATGGCCGAGCCGCACCGCCTGTACGTCGTCCATGCGCAGCTCGCCCACCGCGAGCAGCTTGCCCGTGAGGGCCTCCGTGACCGCGGTTTCCTCGTCCGCCGGGAACGGGCGCTCGCGCGGTGAGTCCACGGCCTCCCGGACGAGGCGGGCGGCGAGCTTGCCCACGTCCTTCTCCGTCAGCGTCCGCTTCTCGCCACGGAAGGACACCAGAGCGGACAGCCGTACGGGCTTGTCGATCAGCCCCGCGCCCGCGCCTTCCTGTACGAAGAGCTTCTTCACCAGCGGGCCGACAAGGCTCGAAGCGAGCCTTGTGCCGAGTACTGCCGGGTCCAACCTCGCCCACCCCCGTCGTCGCGCGGACGCTTGTCAGCGTAGCCCGTCGGGGGCTGAAGCCTGCTCCTGGCGACCGACGCTGGGTGACTCCAGCCGTGGGGCTGTATCGCCCGCTTACCGGGCCGCATAATTGGGACGGCCGATCATGGGGGGTTGATGAGTCTCAAAGGCGCGTATCTGGACGTTGCGGATCAGGCGGTCACCTTGCTGGGCGCGCCGGACGTCGGTGCCTCGTGGGAGAGGTCCAGCGCGTTGGCGGAGATGACCGTCGGCGGTTTGGCTGGTCACCTCGCGTACCAGATCTTCAGTGTGAGCCCCGCTCTGCAGGAGCCGCATCGGACGCGGCGCCGATCCCGCTTGTTGAGCACTACGCGCGTGCCGCGTGGATCGATGCGCCGCTCGACGGGGAGGTCAACGCCGGGATTCGGGCGAAGGGTGAGGGGATCGCCTCCGAAGGTGCCGAGGCCTTGTGTGCGCGGGCCCGCGCGACGCTCGCCGAGCAGCAGGCCGCCCTCCCCGCGTTTCGGGATGACTGGGTCGTGTTCATGCCCCAGACAGGCTGGGCGCTGAGCCTCGACGATTTCCTTGTGACGCGGATGATGGAGCTGGCCGTTCACATGGACGACCTGGCCGTCAGTGTGGGAATCGCCGCGCCGGAACTCCCTGCCGCCGCGTTCGATCCCGTGCTCACGCTGCTGGCCCGACTCGCCACCCGTCGGCATGGTCAGGCAGCGTTGCTGCGAGCCCTGGCCCGGACGGAGCGAGCACCTTCGGCGATCAACGCCCTCTGATCCACGCTCCGTGCTGGGGCCTACGCCGTGATCCTCACCCCCTCCGGCACGTTCCGTACCCGGGGCAGGCGGGGGTTGACGCGGAGCACCCGTAGGTGGGGGAAGCGGGACAGCCACGACATGTCCGGGTCCGTCGGTTCGGCGTTGAGCCAGAGATGGGTGAGCTGGGTGTGGTCCAGGCCGTCCATGAGTTCGGCGTTGGGCATGATGCCGGCCAGCTGGACGCGGGGGCGGCCGCCGAGGTCGCGCAGGGCCGCGAGTTCGGCGGTGTCGGAGACGGGGAAGTACAGGCCGTCCGGATCCAGATGGGCGATGATCTCCCGCGCGTACCGCTCCGTGTCGAAGTGCCGCCAGGGCCGGGCGAGTTCCGTCCGTATCGCGAGGGAGGAGCGCCGGCGCAGGCGGGACAGGTAGTCGATGGCGGCGTCGTCCTGGACGCGGGTGGCCGTGATGGCGAGGAGCAGGGCCTGCTGGTCGTCCGGCACCTGTTCGGGGTCGGGGAGGAGCTCCAGGACGATGGGCCCCACCCAGCCCAGGCCGCGGGCGGCGAGCTCGGTCGTGGGGCGTACGAGGTTCTTCGTACGGTCGTGGACGAGCCGCTGGACCGACGGGTCGAGCTCGGTGACATGGTCCAGGCAGGCCGCGGCCATCAGCCGCCGGTGGTTCACCTGGGGCCTGCGCAGCCTGGGCGCGGCGGACAGCAGCAGTTCCAGGAAGTCGCCGCACTCGTCGGGGCGGGCCTGGGCTGCGGCCATGCGGATGACCTCCTCCCACTCGGGCTGGTGGGCGTGGTCGACGAGGGTGCGCAGGCGGCCCCGGGCCACGATCTCCTTGGCGGCGAGATAGTCCTGGAACGTGCGGTGGATGAAGTCCACCGAAAGGCCCGCCTGTTCACGCAGCAGCCCGGTGCGGTGCAGCAGATGGCGGAAGATCTTCTCGCCGTCGCCCGCCGCGCGCGCGGCGGGGATGGCGGGCAGAGCGCCGTCCAGTATGGCGACCGCCCTGCGGCACGGCAGTTCCGAGACGCCGTCCTCCACCATGGCGTGCGCGAGCTTCTGCAGCAGCCGCTCCCGCGGTTCCTGCTGCAGGCGCACGTCGTCCGCGTACAGAACGTCCCGCTCGGGGTCGCGGCGTTGCAGCAGCATCTCCAGGGCCGCCTCGTACAGCTCCTTGCGGCCTTGAGGGAGGGAGCCGGAGCGGTCCCTGTTGAGTGCGCAGATCAGGCCGCACATCAGGGGGTTGGTGGCGAGCTGGCGCAGCTCGCGGGAGATCCGTACGGAGTGCAGCAGCCGCTGTTCGTACTCCTTCAGCTCGTCCCGGTCCCGCTGCTCCCGGCAGTGCTCGTCGCTCATCGCCGCCGAATGCCAGTCCCGGATGAACCGGGTCACCTGGTCCCGGGACATCGGCGCGAGCGACAGTTCCACGAACCCCTCGTCCGAGAGACGCTCGTCCGTGAGCCAGCCGTCCGCCACCGCGGAGGGGCGGGAGGTGACCAGGCAGCCGTTCCCGGAGAATATGCGCAGCAGGCGGCGGAGCTGGTCGCGCAGTTTGCCGCGCGTCTCCTCCGGGGCCTCGTCGATCCCGTCGACGAGAAGCAGGGCACGGCCCGCGAGCAGCGTCCGTACGACCCACCCCTCCGGTGCCCGGTCGGCGAGCGGGTGACGGATGGCGTGCAGGAAGTCGTCGGGCGCGGGGAAACCCTCGCGGGCGAAACGTCGTACGGGCAGGACGAAGGGCACCCGCGCCCCCTCGCGGGCGGCGGCCACGGCGAGCCACTGGACCAGGGTGGTCTTCCCGGAGCCCGCGACGCCGCGCAGCAGGACCCGCTCGTGCCCCTCCAGTGCCCGGTCCGCGAGCAGCACGGTCCGCTGCTCTGCCGTGTCCCCGCGGCCGCTGCTCTCCTCGGCCTCCAGGCTGAGATAGGTGTCCTCCAGGAGCCAGCGGTCCGGCGCGTTCGGGAAGTCGACGCCGACGATGGTCAGCCAGCCGTGCTGACGCACGATTTCCTCGACGTAGGCGGCCTCGAAGTCCGCGTCCTGCTGGGAGCGTTCGGGCTGGAGTGCCGCCGCCTCGGTGTCGTTGAGGTCGACGAGCTGGCGGATGCGGCTGGAGCGCTCCGGCAGGTGGCGCTGGATGTGCGGGGATCGCCGGATGAAGTGGTGCAGGACGTGCAGGCATATGTTCACGAGCAGCGCGTCGTGGAACCAGGCGGCGTCGGGGGACAGGTCCCGGTCCGCGCCCTGGACGGCTCCGCGCAGGCGGCGCGCGTAGTCCTGCGGACCGAGGCGTACGGCCTCCACGTCGGTGAGGTCGAGTTCGCCGATGGCGAGGAGGGTGCAGGCCAGTACGTCGACCACGGCGGGCAGTTCGGCCGTGGGGGTGGTGTGCGTCTCGGCGGCGAGCTGGATGAACTCGGCGGCTGTGCGGTGGACTTCGTCCGGGTGGGCGGGGGCCTCGGGGCCGCGCCAGGTGGTGAAGGCGGCGATCAGCTCGGGGACGGCCGGGAGTTGCCTTGGCGTGGTGCGGAAGAGCCGTTGTACGAGGGGTGCGGCGAGGGGGGAGGGAATGCGGACAACGGGCTCCATGGGCATCTGCGTCCCTGGTGGTGGGGCTGTTGTGGAGAGTCAAGGGTAGGTCAACTCGGCCTGGACTGAGGGGTGATGAGTGTGATCCAGGCCGGGATCTGCTGTTCCACGGTCGTGCTCACCTCGGTTTCCACATAGACGTCCACGAGGCTCGGGAAGGCGGCGAGCCAGGCGAGCCCTTCCACCGGATGGGGTGCTTGCAGGGAGAGATGGGCGAGTCGCTCGGGCACGATGAGTTCGGTGAGGTCCTCGACCCGGTAGGTGCCCCGGACCCGTATGTCCTCCCAGCCGCCGATGGAACGGAGCGTGCGGAGGTCCTCGGCGTCCCGTACGAAGACCTGATGTTGCTGGGTGAGGTGCGCGAGGATGTCGCGCGCGTAGAGCTCGCGGTCGAAGCGCTGCCAGGCCGCGGCCAGGGTCTTCTGGACCGCCTCGGCCGGATGGTCCCGGAAGCGGGTCAGGAAGTGCAGTGCGCTCTCGCTGCCCAGGCGGGCCGCCGCCTCGACCACCCGGTACGCCGTCGTCTTGCTGTTGATGTCCTCCGGGCCCGGCAGGAGCGCGAGCAACAGATCGCCCCCGGCCAGTGCCAACCTGTCGGCCTCCGCGAGCGACTGCGGCGGAACGAGCGACCCCACCCCCTCCTCCACCTGCGCCCGCACCGAAGGCTCCACCTCCGCCGCGTACCGCAGCCCCGCCGCGGCCAACAACTTGCCGCGCGACGTGCCCTGCCCCACCAGCCGCCGCAGCATCTGCTCCGCCTCCTTCGGCCGCGCGTGCGCGATGGCCAGCAGGATGACGTCCTCCCACTCGTCACGCTCCGAGTGGTTCACCAGCAGGTCGAAGTCCAGCTCCTGTACGGCCAGCCGTGCCCCGAGATAGTCCTGGAACGTCCGGTGGAGGAAGTCCACCCGCCCGTCGGCCGGTTCACGCAGCAGCCCGGACCGCAACAGCAGCGACGCATAGACGTCCTCGGCGGTGCCGTCCAGGTTCACCGCGGGTACGGCCTGCCCGATGATGTGCAGCGCGTCCGAACGGTCCATCTCCGAGCGGCCGTTGCGGATCAGCCACCAGGCGAGCTTCTGCAGCAGCTGCACCTGGGTCGCGTACGGGATGCGCACCCCGTCGGGATGATCCAACTCCCGCTCGCGGTCCCGCCGTTCGAGGAGCATGGTGAGGGCGGCCTCGTAGAGGGACTTCCTGTCCTGGGGCAGGAACCCGCGCCGGTCGCGGTGGAGGGCGCAGAGCATGCCGCACATCAGGGGGTTGGTGGCCAGCCGGTTCAGCTCGGACGTGGTCCGTACGGCCTGCAGCAGGGATGTCCCTTCGGCCTCGTCCGCTCCGGCGGCGCGGTGCCAGCGCCGTACGAAGGTGGCGACGTCGTCGCGTGCCATCGGGGAGAGCGTGAGCTCGTGGAAGCCCGCCGAGTCCAGCCACCGCTCCGGAACGGCCGAGGGACGCGAGGTGACGAGCCACAGGTTTCCCGGGAAGGTCCGGGTCAGCTCCCGCAGCCAGCGCCGGGCCGCTTCCCGGCGGTCGCCCGCGATCTCGTCGATCCCGTCGACCAGCAGCACACCCCGCTGGGCCCGGAGCACACGCTCCACCCAGCCGGCCGGCTGCTCCCCGGCGACGGGGCTGCCCGCGGCTTTCAGGAAGTCCCCCGGAATGGGGAACTCCGTCCCCGGGCGCACGATCCTGCGCATCGGCAGCACGAACGGCACCCGCCCGATCAGCTGCGTCAGCCCATGGTCGTACGCACGACTCGCCGCCGTCACCGCGAGCCACTGGACCAGCGTCGTCTTCCCGGATCCCGCGACGCCGCGCAGCAGTACCTGGTCGTGCTGCGCCAGCACCTGCTCGGCGGGCACCTGGAGCCCGCCGCTCCGCCCGTCGCGCTCGCGGGTCGCCTCCAGGCTGAGGTACGCCGTGTCGAGCGACCACTCGCTCGTCCCGGCGTCCAGCCCGTAGATGGTCAGCGTTCCGTACCGCCCGGCGATGTGGTCCGCGTACCGTGCCTCGAACCCCGTGTCCTCGGCCGTCTGGGACGGCAGGCGTTCCAGCAGTACGTCCACGGCCTGCACCAACCGCGCCAGCTGCCGGCTCTGCGCGGTCTGCTGCCGGGCGATGTACGTGGAGCGCTGCGTGAAGAAGTTCAGGATGTGCAACGAGGCGGTGCGCAGCAGCTGTTCGTAGAAGAGTTCGCCGTCGCCGCTGAGGCCGAGGGAGACGACGGCCGCGTGGGAACGGAGACGGCGCGCGAACTCCTCGGGTCCGAGGGCCACGGCCTCGTAGTCGTCGATGGTGATCGTCCCGAGCGCCGCGAGCGAATGCGCGAGGGCGTGCCTGACGGCCGCCGCCTCCTCGGCCCTCACCGGCTGTTCCCCCGGGCCTGCGGCCTTCAGCGCCCTGCGGACCAGCTCGTCAGCGACCTTCCCGACGTCCTTCGGCGTGACGTTCCGCTTCTCCCGCCCGAACGACACCAGCGCCGAGATCCGCACCGGCCTGCTCACCAGCCCGGCCCCCGGCTGATCCTTCACGAAGAGCTTCTTCACCAGTGGCGTGACCGCACTGGAAGCGATACGGGCCCCTAGCACTCCGGCGTCGACCATGTGCCGAGCGTAGGCGAACCACCAGCACCTTTGTGCGGGCCCCGTCACATTCCCAGGGCTCTGGATCTTGCCTCCCGGTGACATGACGCACAGGCGATTTGTCCGGTACTAGGGCGAGTAGTGGGCGTATTAACTTGCCCAAATCGGACTATTTGGTCTGAGGGGTCGGTGTGGTGCGAGCGTCGGACGCTCCGCCTTCGAGGTGGTCGAGCCGACGGGCAAGCGGACGGCTGTGAAGTGGGGTTAAACCAGACTTTAGGTTCTAAAAACGGATGATCCAGTACTGAATGTCTCTCTTGTCAAGAACCTGGAAGTTTTGGAGTCAAGTACGACTTTGAGTCGTAGATGGGCCTTTTGTGCGACTGGGGCAGCGCGGGTTACCAAGGGATGCCTCGCCCGGCGCATGGACAGCGCGCCGGGTGTGTTCATGCCCGTCATCCCCGTCCCCCGGAGGTATCCCTATGTCGCAGCGCACCACCAAGTCCCGCCACCTCGGTACGTCCCCGCTCCGTGCCCGGGCGGCCGTTCTGGCCGCCGGTCTGGGGATATCGACCCTGATGGGTGCCGGGGTCGCGGCCGCCGCCGACAGCCAGGCGAGCGTCGCGCTGCCGGATACCACCGCCACCTCCGTGAAGGCCCAGGCCGACGCCCAGGCGAAGGCCGCCGCGAGCGCCAAGCAGGCCGCCGCCAAGCAGGCCGCGGCGAAGCAGGCCGCGGCCAAGAAGGCGGCCGCCAAGAAGGCCGTGAAGCCGTCCTGGGTCGACCCGGTCGCGAAGTACAAGCTCTCCGCGAGCTTCGCCCAGGCCGGCAACATGTGGTCGCACAACCACTCCGGCCAGGACTTCGCCGTCGCCTCCGGTACCAAGGTCGTCGCCACGCACGGCGGCACCGTCGTGAAGGCGGGCGGCAACGGCGCCGGCGACGGGCCCGCGTACGGCAACGCCGTCGTCATCAAGCACGGCAACGGCACGTACTCGCAGTACGCCCACCTCTCGCGGATCAACGTGAACGTCGGGCAGGTCGTCGCCACCGGTCAGACCATCGCGCTCTCCGGCAACACCGGCAACTCCAGCGGTCCCCACCTGCACTTCGAGATCCGTACGACGCCCAACTACGGCTCCGCGGTCGACCCGGTCAAGTTCCTGCGCTCCAAGGGCGTCACGGTCTGACGGGGTCTTGACCCCGACCCCCGGCAGTGCGCGGGGGTCACGGCTTGGGTGTGTTGGCCTGGGTGATCAGCTCGGTGGCGACTTCGAGGATGGCCTTGCGCTTGTCCTCGGGGTCGCCCTCGATGTCCTTGAGGGCCAGCATCCCCGCGTGCATCGAGAACAGGGCGCTCACGCAGCGGACCTGATCGGTCATCGTGGCCTCCGGCTCCCTGAGCAGGTCCAGCATGCGGATCATGCGGTCCTTGAAGTCCTCGCCGGTGCGCAGCTCGCGCACGGTGGCCTGGTTCTCGTGCATGAAGCGGAAAAAGGGGGTCGCGCCGATCAGTGCCTCGCTGTAGCGGTTCAGGATCTCCTGCTTCGTCTCCAGCGTGCGCGGCTGCCCTTTGCCCCACTCGATCAACTCGTCCATGGGCCTGCTGAGGTCCTCTTGCAGGCTGGCGAGGATCTCTTCCTTGGTCTTGAAGTGGTAGTAGAGCGCCGCCTTCGTGACCTCCAGCCGCTCGGCGATCTCGCGCAGCGACGTCTTCTCGTATCCCTGCTCGGCGAAGAGTTCGAGGGCCACGTCCTGGATGCGCTGACGGGTGTCCCCGCGGCGCTGCTGCCTGCTGCCGCCCATCGTGGCTGCTCCTCGGGCTCGTGTCGGTCCCATACTCGGGTAAGGAAAAACTTACTTGACGACCGGCTAGTTGCAGGTCTACCTTCCCAGTGTAGCTAGCTTGCCGGGCGGCAAGTAAGTATGAGCCGGTACCCAGTAGCCGGTACCGGGGGGAGTGGGGACAGTGGCGGGCACCGAGACAGCCGAGGCGGACAACAGAGGCGGCGGGGACAGCGACAGCGGCGGGGCCAAGCAACCCAGGAGCGTGCGCGTCGTTCTGCTCGCGCTGATGATCGCGATGCTGCTCGCGATGCTCGACAACATGATCATCGGTACGGCCATGCCGACGATCGTGGGTGAGCTGGGCGGACTGGAGCACCTGGCGTGGGTCGTCACCGCGTACACGCTCGCGACCGCCGCGTCGACCCCGATCTGGGGCAAGCTCGGCGACATGTACGGGCGCAAGGGCGCCTTCATGACCTCGATCGTGATCTTCCTGATCGGCTCCGCGCTCAGCGGCATGGCCCAGGACATGGGGCAGCTGATCGGCTTCCGTGCCATTCAGGGGCTCGGCGCCGGCGGTCTGATGGTCGGCGTCATGGCGATCATCGGTGATCTGATTCCGCCGCGGGAGCGCGGCAAGTACCAGGGCATGATGGCCGGGGTGATGGCGCTCGCCATGATCGCCGGACCGCTGGTCGGCGGCTCCATCACCGACCACTGGGGCTGGCGCTGGTCCTTCTACATCAACCTGCCGCTCGGTGTGATCGCCCTGATCGCCGTCAGCGCCGTACTGCATCTGCCCAAGAAGCGGTCGCGGGGGCGGATCGACTACCTGGGCGCCGCACTGCTGACGGTCGGCATCACCTCGATCGTGCTCGTCACCACCTGGGGTGGCACCGAGTACGCCTGGGGCTCGGCCATGATCATGGAGCTCATCGGGATCGGCGTCGCCGCGCTCGTCGGCTTCCTCTTCGTGCAGACCAGGGCCGCTGAGCCGGTCATGCCGCTGCACATCTTCCGCAGCCGCAACTTCAGCCTGATGTCGATCATCGGCTTCATCACCGGCTTCGTGATGTTCGGCGCCGTGCTCTTCCTACCGCTCTACCAGCAGTCGGTGCAGGGCGCGTCCGCGACCAACTCCGGGCTGCTGCTCCTGCCGATGCTCGGTGCGATGCTGGCCACCTCGATGGTCGCCGGGCGGGTCACCACCGCGTCGGGCAGGTACAAGGTCTTCCCGATCGTGGGCAGCGCCTTGATGACCGTCGGTCTGTTCCTGCTCGCGCAGATGGACACCGAGACCACTCGGCTGACCTCGGGCCTGTACATGGCCGTTGTCGGCGCGGGCATGGGCTGCCTGATGCAGATCACCATGCTGGTGGCCCAGAACAGCGTCGAGATGAAGGACATGGGCGTCGCGTCCTCGTCCACCACCCTGTTCCGTACGCTCGGCTCGTCCTTCGGCGTCGCGATCATGGGCGCCCTGTTCAACAACCGCGTGCAGGACGTGATGACCGAGCGTGCCGGTGCGCTCGGCTCCAAGGTCACCGAGAAGTCCGCGCAGCTGGATGCGGCGAGTCTGGCCAAGCTGCCGGACGCGGCCCGCGAGGCCTATCAGCATGCCGTCTCCGCCGGTACGCATTCCGCGTTCCTGCTCGGCTCGGTCGTGGCCGTGGTCGCTCTGGCCGCCGCCGTGTTCGTGAAGGAGGTGCCGCTGCGGGGGGCGGGGCCGAAGTCGGCCGAGGACGCCGGTGGCCCCGTGGACGCGAAGCCGACGGTCGCTGAGGCCGTCTGAGAGGTACGCGTCCGCTGCCTTGACCTGGAGGGCCCTCCAGGCGGTGTCCGCCGCCGGGGGGTCTTCTCCGTGGCGGGCTGGGTTCGTGCGGGTGGGTGGGGGTGCATCGGATTGGACGGCCCCGGTGTGGGGGCGTTGTCAGTGGGGCGTGCCAGCATCGTTGTGTGGACAGGATGCGGCAGCTGCGGCTTGCCAAGGACGCGATGGACCGGGGCTGGGCCGACCCGGAGCTCGACCTGGACGCGGTGGCCGGGCATGCCGGGTACTCGCGCTATCACTTCATACGCGCCTTCAAGGAGGCGTACGGCGAGACGCCCGGCCTGTATCTGACGCACCGGCGGATCGAGCGGGCCGAAGACCTGCTGCGCACCGCGAACCTGTCGGTGACGGAGATCTGCCACCTGGTCGGCTTCAGCAGCCTCGGCACGTTCTCGGCCCGATTCAAGGCGTGGACGGGGCTGACGCCGAGCGAGTACCGGGCGAAGAACGTGGGACGCGGGGCCGCGCTCATACCGGGGTGCTACGCGATGCTGTGGGCCGGGGGCTTCCGGTCAGGACCCGGCAAGGGACAGCGCAATTCTGAAGAAGCGGACTGATGGCGGCGCTGCCTAGGGTGGCACGGCAACAGCAAGGCATCACACGACAGGGCATCACACGACCGGCCGCCGATCTGCAGCAGGGGTACGCCATGATCAAGGGTCTCGCCATCTCGACCGTCTGGGTCCTCGACCAGGACCGGGCCAAGGAGTTCTACACCCAGAAGCTGGGCCTGGAGGTGCGTACGGACATGACGATGGGCGAGGGCGGCATGCGCTGGCTCACCGTCGGCTCCCCGAACCAGCCCGACGTCGAGCTCACGCTGATGGTCCCGGGCGGGCCCGTGATGGACCCGGAGTCCACCGAGATGATCAAGAAGCTGGTGGCCAAGGGGGCGCTCGGAGCGGGCGTGCTGATCACCGACGACATCCACGGCGACTACAAGAAGCTCAAGGACCGCGGCGTGGAGTTCCTGCAGGAGCCGCAGGAGCGTCCTTACGGCACGGAAGCGCTGTTCCGCGACGACTCCGGAAACTGGTTCTCGTTCACCCAGCGACGCGAGGGCGGCCTCGACACGGACAAGGACTGGGCGTGCTGAGCCGGTGCCCTGAATCCTGGCCGCGACGCACTTCCCGGTGACCGGGAAGACGTCAGTCGTCCGGCAGCATCGGATAGCTCCCCGAGCGCGTCGGTGCGTGCTCCGGCAGCCACAGCACCGCCACCGCGCCCTCGGCGGGCACGCCCTCCGGCGCGCCGGCGGGGCGTACGTTGCGGAAGGTGAGCCGGGCGCCCAGCACCCGGGCCTGGCCCGCAGCGATGGTCAGGCCCAGGCCGTGGCCGTGGCCCGCGCGGTCCTTGCTGCCCGTGCGGAAGCGGCTCGGGCCGTCGGCGAGGAGTTCCTCCGGGAAGCCGGGCCCGTGGTCGCGCACGCGGATGACCCGGCCCTCCACCGTGACCTCGATGGGTGGCCTCGCATGCTTGGCGGCGTTGACCAGCAGGTTGATGAGAACCCGCTCCAGGCGGCGAGGGTCGGTGGTGACCTCCGACTCGTGCACCACCCGCACCTGGATGCCCGCGTCCTTCGCCGCCACCCGCCGGGTCACGAACTCGCCCAGCATGATGTCCTGCAATTCGGCCCGCTCGGACGCGCTGTCCAGCCGCGCCACCTCCAGGACGTCCTCGACGAGCGTGCGCATCGCCTGCGCCCGGTCCCGTACGAGCTCCGACGGCCGGCCCGGCGGCAGCAGCTCGGCCGCCGTGAGCAGCCCGGTCACCGGGGTGCGCAGCTCGTGCGCGATGTCGGCGGTCACCCGCCGCTCCGCCTCGAGCCGCTGGCTCAGCGCCTCCGCCATCGCGTCCACGGCCCGCGCGAGGTCGTCCGTCTCGTCGCGTACGACACCGCCGATGGCGTCCCGCACCCGTACATGTGTCTCGCCCTCGGCGACCTGCTGGGCCGCCGTGGCCGCCTTGCGCAGCCGCCGCGAGAGCTGGCCGCCGACGAGGACGCCGAGCGCGCAGCCGCCGAAGACGACCGCGATCGAGCCTATGAGCAGCGCCTGGTCGAGATCCTTCATCACGGTGGCGCTGCGGTCGGTGAACCGTGTGTGCAGCGACAGGACCCGGCCGTCCTTGAGGGGCACGGCCGCCCAGATGTCCGGCACGCCGTCTGAACGCTCCGACACATACGTGGCCCGTCGGCCGGCCCTGGCCTTCGCCAGAAGGTCCTTCGGCGCGCCGGGGTCGTCGATCTTGATGCCGGGGAAGGTGGTGCGTCCGGAGATCTCGTAGTTCCGCTGCGCGATCTGGGCGCGCTCGTCCGCCAGGTCGCGCGCGTTGTCGAGCATCGAGACCCGGGCGGCGTTGTGGACGACCAGGCTCAGCGCGACGGCCACCAGGGCGCTGACCGCCGCGATCGCGGCGGTCAGCTTCCACCTGATGCCCGTACGCAGCTTTCCGGTACGGAGCTTTCTCGTGCCGTCCGGCTCTTCGGTACGCAGCCCCGCCTGCTCGGCGCGCCGGCCCGGGCGCCCGGATCTGTGGCGCCGGTCCTGGTTCGTAGGGGTCCCCCGCATGTCCGTCAGGCCTTCAACTTGTAGCCGAAACCGCGGACCGTCTCGATCCGGTCCTGGCCGATCTTCGTACGCAACCGCTGCACATGGACATCGACGACCCGGGTGTCACCGCCCCAGCCGTAGTCCCACACCCGTTCCAGGAGCTTGTCGCGCGACAGGACCGTACCGGGCGCGGAGGAGAACTCCAGGAGCAGCCGCATCTCGGTGGGCGTCAGCGCCACCGGCGCACCGCCCCTGCGGACCTCCATGCCCTCGGTGTCGATCTCCAGGTCACCGTCGCCGAACGACAGCACACCTCCGCTCCCGACAGTTGACGAGCTCTCCGCCTCGGCCGCGGAAAGCGGGCGGCCCGCGTGCCCGAAGCGTCGCAGCACCGCGCGGATCCGGGCGACCAGGACAGCCCCGTCGAAGGGCTTTGTCACATAGTCGTCGGCGCCCGCTTCCAGGCCCAGGACGACGTCGATCGAGTCGGCGCGGGCCGACAGCATGATCACGGGGACCGTGGACTCGTCACGGATGCGGCGGCACAGAGAGACACCGTCCAGGCCCGGCACCATCACGTCCAGCAGGGCGATGTCGGGCCGCTTCGCCCGGAACGCCTCGAGGCCCGCGAGGCCGTCGGGCATGGCGGTGACCACGAAGCCGTCACGCTCCAGCGCGAGCTGGGTGGCCTCGCGGATGACGTCGTCGTCCTCGACGAACAGGACATGGGTCTGCTCTGCCATCCGGTGCTCTCAGTCCTAGGTGTTCTCGCCAGGGCCGCCAGGGCCGGTCAGGGGTGGCCAGGGGTGGTCAGTAGGTCAGTTCTCGGCCGGGGTCGGCGTCTCGCCGCCGACCACCTTGCTGTAGTCGTTGCGCGTGCGGGCCTGCTCCGTGAAGCGGTTCGCGGCCCAGTGGTACGTGATCACTTCCTCGCCGGACGGATACTCCAGGGAGTCGCCGTTCTCGTACACCTGCTGCGTGATCACCAGATCGCCCCGGTCGATCTCCGCGTACACAGGAGGCTCCTCGGCCTTGAAGACGTTCCGGTACGCGTCGCCTTCCTCGCGATACACGTACGAGCCGACACCGACCGCGTCACCGCAGGTCAGTACGTTGATGACGATGTCGCTCGCGGAGCCCTGGGTGAGGTTGCCGTACGACACGTCGACCGGGTACTCGTCGCCGACGCACGGCTTCAGGCCGCGTTTGACCGCCGCGCTGACCTTCGGGTCGTCCTTGACGAGGCGGACCGCGTTCACGCGGGGCGCGGCCTTGGAGGCCGAGGCCGAGGGGGAGGGGGTGGCGGCGTCCACCGCCACCGAGTCGGAGTGGGCCGGGCCCTCGTCGCGGGCGCCGGTGCCGCCCGTGCCGCAGGCGGAGACCAAAAGGCCGAGGGCGGCGAGCACGGCCACCGCCGTGATCACCGCCTTCATGGCCCCACGGCCCTGTGGGGCCCTTGTGCCTAGGCCGCGCAACGCTCCCGCTCCTTTGTCGGTTCGAGCGCGCGAGCGCCGCGCTCTTCGTAGTCCCGGCTTTCCAGCTCCTCGCGGAGCCGGGCCAGCGCCCGGTGCAGCGTGCTCTTGACCGTACCGGCCGACATGCCGAGGGCGGCGGCCGTCTCTTCCGTGGACATCTGCTCCCAGTGTCGCAGCACCACGACGCTGCGCTGCTTCGGAGCCAGAACCTTAAGGATGTCCATCAACAGTGCGCGATCGGCGTGCTGTTCGGTGGAGTCGTCAACGCTCGCCTCCGGCAGCTGCTCGGTGGGGACCTCCTCCAGCTTGCGGGCCCGCCACCACTCCGTACGCGTGTTGATCATGACGCGGCGCAGATAGGCGTCGGCGAGACGCTTGTCGGCTATGCCGTCCCAGCGGCCGTACGTCCGTACCAGAGCGGTCTGCAGCAGGTCCTGCGCGTCGACCGGGTCCGGGACCAGACGGCGGGCACTGCGCAGCAGCGCGTCCTGCCGTGTGCGTACATACTCTTCGAACTCGAGCACCTCGCCGTGCGCCATGTCCAACCGCCTCCGTTCCCCGTTCCCGACTCATTGATGTCGGCTCTTCTTCGCTTGCCGTGCCGCACTTCGGCGGTACGGCAATGAAGTTACGGAGGCGTTGTCACGGGGCTGTCCGAGCGAGCCTGCGGTGAACGCTCGGCTGTCCGTCGGTTGTGTAACGGAAGTAGGGCGGGGTTAAAGGGGCGTGGGGGATCGGGTGGGAATGGGGGGATTTGCTTGCCGGGCTACGTATCAGTGGGCTGAGGGGGACCTGTGGGTCGCCGCGCGAATCTGTGCGTCAGCTGAGCGGAAGCCGGTACAGACGGCCCGGGAGGGGTTCGACCAGACCGTCCGCGACCAGGCCGTCCAGGGCGCGGGCGCGCTGGACCGGCTCGTTCCAGACGCGGTCGAGCGCCGCCTGCGGAACGGGACCGACCGCGTCGCGCAGGACGGCGAGCAGCCGTCCGCGCACCTGGCGGTCCGTGCCGGCGTACGTCTGGCCGCGGCGCGGCGGGCCCTCGTGCTCGGGTTTGCCGGCGAGGCGCCAGGCGCACTGGGCCGCGATCGGGCACCGTACGCAGCTCTCGTTCTTCGCCGTGCAGATCAGCGCGCCGAGTTCCATGGACGCGGCGGCCCAGCGCGAGGCCGTGTGCTCGTCCTCCGGCAGCAGGGCGCGGGCGAGCTTGCGTTCGGCGGCGGTGGTGGCGTTCGGGGGGTACTGCACGCCGGTGACCGCTCGCGCGAACACGCGGCGCACGTTCGTGTCGAGGACGGCGTGGCGCTGCCCGTACGCGAAGGACGCCACGGCCGCCGCGGTGTACTCGCCGATGCCGGGCAGCGCGAGCAACTGGGCGTGTTCCGTGGGTACGTCGCCGCCGTGGCGCTCCGCTATGGCGACCGCTGCGCCGTGCAGGCGCAGCGCGCGCCTCGGGTAGCCGAGGCGGCCCCAGGCGCGGACGGCTTCGCCGGGGGATTCCTTGGCGAGGTCCGCGGGGCGGGGCCAGCGGGCGAGCCACTGCTCGTACACCGGCAGTACGCGGCTCACCGGTGTCTGCTGCAGCATGAACTCACTGACCATCACCCCCCACGGCCCGGCTGCGGCCCGCCGCCATGGCAGGTCGCGCGCGTTCTCCTCGAACCAGTCGATTACGGGGCCGTGCAGGGCGTCGGCTGAGGGGCTGCTGGGGTTCGGCTTCGTGGGCGCAGTCATGGCGGTTCCGATCCTGCCATGCGGGGGGCGCGGGGCGCGTTTAGCGGTGCGCGTGTGGGGGCGGGTTTTCTTTCCCCAACCCCACCCTTTCCCGAAACTGGGGGCTGCGCCCCCAGGCCCCCGGGGTTCGTCTTTCGGCTGCGGGTGGGTTGTGGCTGGTCGCGCAGTTCCCCGCGCCCCTGAGGGGCGCGACCCACTCACCCTCGTTTCCCCAGCGCCCCCTGAAAAGGCGCACCCCCACTCTCCCGCAGTTGGTCACCGGCGGGAGGGGTCGTGTGCCGGTGCGTCATCACCCGTCGCGTAGGGCTTGTCTCAGGAAACCCGCACGTACTTACCAACACAGGGCCGTACGCCCCCGCGGCGACGGGCGGACGCACCGGCACACGACCCCG
>NZ_VCHX02000129.1:0-20157 GCF_005768555.2 Streptomyces sporangiiformans | reverse complement strand
ACCCACCCACCCATCCACCAACCAGCCGCGAACACCCGGGTTTCACCCCGGCGTTGTCTCGGTAGAGGTCGGAATCCATGGTGACGGACGGTAATTCAGTGCCACTGATCGTCACATGATGCGATCGTCGGGTAGTCAACTTGACGAAAGGCAAGGGTGGCCGGCGCTAGCCCGGGATGATGATCCGGAAAAGTTGAGGCGCAGGGCGGCGGGTGGGGCCAGCGAACTCACGGATCTCTCGTACAGTGTGCGCCGTGGGATCTCTGCGCAATCCGGTCGGGCCGCTTCCCTCCTCCATCTACTGGCGACGGAGGGCCGTTCTGCTGTCCTTGGTCGCGCTGTTGACGCTGTTGATCACCTGGATCGTCGCCACCGGCGGCGGAGGCGGCAACAACAACTCGGACGGGTCCAACGGCAAGAATCCCGCGCCGTCGATCACGCCGGGCCCCTCCGGTTCCGGTCCCGCGATCAGCCAAGCCCCCGGCGGGCGCGACGAGTCGACCAGCGGGGGCGGCGGAGGCGACGGGTCCGGGGACTCCGGCGGCGGCTCCGCGGGCTCCGACGGGGCGGACGGCTCGTCCGGCGGTTCGGACAGCGCGGGTGGCGGCTCGGGCGACGCGGAGGGTGGCGCCGGTTCCGGTGACACCGTTCCGGCCGGGTCCAGCCTGCCCAACTGCGCGCCGGGATCTGTCGCGTTGACGCTGCGCAGCGTCAAGAACGCGTACGCGCCCGGCGAGGAGCCCAAGCTTGAGCTGATCGTCAAGAACTCCTCGTCCAGTGACTGCAAGCTCGATCTCGGCCCGAAGGAAGCGGTGCTGACGATCACTCAGGCGGGCAGCGACGACGAGATCTGGTCCTCTGCCGACTGCCCGACGGGCGCCGGCAGCATCCTGTACCGCATCCCGGCGAACGACCGCATCACCCGCACCGTGGAGTGGGACCGTGAGGCGAGCGCCCCGGAGTGCGCGACGCCTCGGGCGGGAACGGCGACCGCGGGCACGTACCTGGTCGAGGCGCAGGCCCCGGGCCTCGAGAAGACCCAGGCGTCGTTTGTGCTGAAGAAGGACTGAACAAGGACTGATGAAGGACCAGGGCCTGTCCGGCGGATCAGGTAGGACAGGCCCTGGCCTCGTAGCCTCGTTGGTACGTCCCGCTCTGTTACGTCCAGCTCCGGTACGTACCGATCTAGACGTACCGCTCCAGGATCGACGACTCCGCCAGCCGCGACAGCCCCTCCCGGACGCTGCGTGCCCGGGCCTCGCCGACGCCGTCCACCGTCTGGAGGTCGTCGACGCTCGCGGCGAGCAGCTTCTGCAGGCCGCCGAAGTGCTCGACCAGCCGGTCGATGATCGCGCCGGGCAGGCGCGGCACCTTGGCGAGGAGCCGGAAGCCGCGGGGCGAGACCGCGGAGTCGAGGGTCTCGGGGGAGCCGGTGTAGCCGAGGGCCCGAGCCACCGTGGGCAGCTCGAGCAGCTCGGCGTGGGTGAGCGCGTCGAGTTCGGAGAGGGCCTCGTCGACCGTACGGGAGCGCTTCGCGGTCGGCTCCGGCACGTAGTCCCGTACGACGAGCTCGCGCTCGGGCTCGACGCCCGCGATCAGCTCGTCCAGCTGGAGCGCGAGGAGACGGCCGTCGGTGCCCAGCTCCACCACGTACTCGGCGATCTCGGTGGCGATGCGGCGCACCATCTCCAGGCGCTGGGCCACGGCGGAGACGTCCCGGACCGTGACCAGGTCCTCGATCTCCAGCGCCGACAGGGTGCCCGCGACCTCGTCGAGACGGAGCTTGTAGCGCTCCAGTGTGGCCAGGGCCTGGTTGGCCCTGGAGAGGATCGCGGCCGAGTCCTCCAGGACGCGGCGGTGTCCGTCGACGTACAGCGCGATGAGGCGCATGGACTGGGACACGGAGACGACGGGGAAACCGACCTGCTTGGAGACCCGGTCGGCCGTGCGGTGCCGGGTGCCCGTCTCCTCGGTGGGGATGGTGGGGTCGGGCACCAGCTGCACGCCCGCCCGCAGGATCTTGGTGATGTCCTTGTCGACGACGATGCCGCCGTCGAGCTTGCACAGCTCGCGCAGCCGGGTCGCCGTGAAGTCGACGTCCAGGACGAAGCCGCCCGTGCACATCGACTCGACGGTCTTGTCCCAGCCGAGCACGATCAGCCCGCCGGTGTTGCCGCGGAGGATCCGCTCCAGGCCGTCGCGAAGACCCGTGCCGGGTGCCACGGCGCTCAGTGAGGCGCGCATCAGCCCATCGGCACCGGAGCTCCCACCGGACTTTCCGGGAGCTGCCGCCCGGTCGTTGGCTGCCACTGCACTCCTCCGGTCGCAGGTTCTGGGGCGCTCCCGTCTCGCACACTTGGTTCGTACGGACGGGCGAGACCTGGGCAAAGTCTACCGGCGGTCCTCCTCGTCCCGTGGGGCCTCTCGACGACGCGACCTCGGGAGCACCCGCAGCGCCTCCCCCATGTCGGCCACTTCCAGGACCTTCATACCCGAAGGGATCTTGCCGGGATCGCCCGGTACGAGCGCGTGCGTGAAGCCCAGGCGGTGGGCTTCCGCGAGTCTGCGCTGGACGCCGGTGACCCGTCTGACCTCGCCCGCAAGGCCCACCTCGCCGATCGCGACGAGATTCTTCGGGAGCGGGGTGTCGCTCGCGGCGGAGGCCAGGGCGAGCGCGATCGCCAGGTCCGCGGCCGGCTCGGAGAGCTTCACGCCGCCGACCGTCGCCGAGTAGATGTCCCGCTTCCCGAGGGCGCTGATCCGGCCGCGCTGCTCCAGGACCGCGAGCATCATCGAGACGCGGGAGGTCTCCAGGCCCGAGGTCGTACGCCTGGGGGAGGGGATCTGGGAGTCGACCGTGAGCGCCTGGACCTCGGCGACCAGCGGGCGGCGGCCTTCGAGGGTGACCGTCAGGCAGGTGCCGGGGACCGGCTCGGCACGGCGGGTGAGGAACAGGCCACTCGGGTCGGTGAGACCGGTGATGCCCTCGTCGTGCAGCTCGAAGCAGCCGACCTCGTCCGTCGTCCCGTACCGGTTCTTGACGCCGCGCACGAGCCTCAGGCGCGCGTGCCGGTCGCCCTCGAAGTGCAGGACGACGTCCACGAGGTGCTCGAGGAGGCGGGGGCCCGCGATGGCGCCGTCCTTGGTGACATGTCCCACAAGGAGCGTGGACATGCCGCGCTCCTTGGAGGCGCGGATCAGGGCGCCGGCCACCTCGCGGACCTGGGCCATGCCTCCGGGGGCGCCGTCGATCTCCGGAGAGGCCACGGTCTGCACGGAGTCGAGGATGAGGAGGGACGGCTTCACCGCGTCCAGGTGGCCGAGCACAGAGGCCAGATCTGTCTCCGCGGCGAGATACAGGTGATCGTCGATCGCCTTGATGCGGTCGGCCCGCAGGCGGACCTGGCTCGCCGACTCCTCGCCGGTGACATACAGCGTGCGGTGCTCGTCGCTCGCCGACTTGGCCGCCACGTCCAGCAGCAGCGTGGACTTGCCGACACCCGGCTCGCCCGCGACGAGCACGACCGCGCCCGGCACCAGACCGCCGCCGAGCACCCGGTCCAGCTCGGGCACGCCGGTGGAACGAGCGGTCGCCTGGCGGCCGTCCACCTGGCCGATGGGCACGGCGGACGTCGTGACCCGGCCCGGGGTCGTCGTACGGACCGCGGGCGCGCCGTACTCCTCGACCGTCCCCCACGCCTGGCACTCGGGGCAGCGGCCGAGCCACTTGGCCGTCTGCCAGCCGCACTCGGTGCAGCGGTAGGACGGCCGGTCCTTCGCGGTCTTCGTACGGGCAGCCATGGACGAAACCGTAGCCGCCACCGCTGACAACGCGTTCCCCGCCCGGTGCCGGACCCCGGGACCAAGATCAGGGCACCCTTCGCAAACCGTCCGCAACCGATCCGGAACGCGCTACGGAATTCGGGGCTCCTGTCCCCTTATGGGGGATGGTTTCACCCGTATGGATTAAAAGTGCTCGGCCAAGAAGGGGAGGCCGCCGCCCGGCGCCTACGGTCGCACGGGTGATGAGCAGCAGGCCGCAGACCACCACGCACACCACCGGCGAGCACCAGCCGTACCCTGCGGCACGCGACCGGGAGGCGGCGCGCACGTCGGTGCGCACGTCAGCGCACACCTCGGCGCAGTGCCCGCCCGCGCGCTACGAGCCGTACCTGGACGGCCTGTTCACCTACTGCCTGTCCGTGCTGTGCGACCACGACGCCGCGATCGCCGCCGTCGGGCACGCCCTCGCGCTCGCCGAGCGCCGCGGCCCCCGCGGCCAGGCGGCGCCCGACGACCGCAGGGCCTGGCTGTACGCCCTCGCCCGCTGGATGTGCCTGCGCAAGCTCACCGAGGCCAAGCTCACCAAAGCCAAGGACAAGGACCAGGTCGAACCGACCCAGCAGAAACGTCATGGCACCGCGGCGGAAGAGGACCGTCGCCGTCGAGAACTCGCCCTGCTTGCCTGGCCGGAGGCCGCGGGCACCACGCCCGAGCAGCGCGAGGCGCTCGAACTCGCCGTGCGGCATCAGCTCGCCGCCCGCGAGGTGGCCGCCGTTCTGGGCATGAGTGCGGTCGCCGCCCGTGAACTCCTCGGCACGGCCGCCTGCGAGGTCGAGCGCACCCGCGCGGCCCTCGCCGTCGTCGAGACGGGCACCTGCCCGAGCGTCGCCCGGCTCATCGGCGACGACCAGCTGGTGCTCAGTTCGGCCCTGCGCCGCGAGCTCGTCCGGCATGTCGACGACTGTCCGCGCTGCCGCCGTACGGCCGAGCGCGCGATCCCCGGCTCCTGGCCCGGTACCAGCGTCACGCCCGAGGCCCTCCCCGTACTGGAAGCCCCGCGCGCGGCGCTGCACAGGGCGATGGCGCCTGTCCCGCGCGCGCGGGGCGGCGGTCCGCGCTTCGACCGGCGCGGCTTCCCGATGGACCCGAAGGACCGCGCGGCCCGCCGTGACCGCCTCCGCGCGCGTGCCGTCACGACGACGGTCGTCGCCACCGTTGTGGCGGCCCCCGTGCTCGCCCTGTGGGCGGCCTACCGCGGCGCACCCCTGATCGGTGAGGGCTCGGACGGGCGCCCGGTCACCGCCAGCGAGGCGCGCGGACCCGTCGGCCTCGGCGGTGAGGAGGCCGGCGCCTACGAGAGCTCGGGGAACACCGGCGCGCGGCCCGACTCCCGCTCCACCCGGAACAAACGTTTGTCCGACGTCTCCGTGGAGGTCATCGGCGTGGCCTCCGGCCACAGGAAAAGCGCCCTCTCCGTAGAGGCCGATTCCAGCGGTGACACGACGCTCATCACCCTCACCGCGTCCAAGAGTTCACCGCGCCAGGTCCGCTGGTCCGCGCACACCGGCGCTTCCTGGCTGTATCTGAGCCGTTCGTCGGGCACGCTGCGCCCGGGGGAGTCGTTGACGATCAAGGTGTACGTCGACCATCTCCGCGAGCCGATCGGCCACTGGAGCGCGAGGGTGTCGATCGCGCCCGCGGGCGCCGCGGTCTCGATCGACGGCTACGGAACGGCGGGCCCGCCGGACCCGTGGGACCCGGGCCCCGCCCCCGGCCCGACCCCGAGCGGCCCGACACCGCCCGATCCCACGCCGGCCGATCCCGGGCCAGGCCCGCAACCCACGCCGAGCGACCCGACACCGACCCCCGTGGACCCGGAGCCCACCCCGACCCCCAGTGACCCGCCTCCGTCCGAGCCCGGCCCGACCCCCATGGGCGGGCCCGCATCGGGCCCCGGCGGCCGGCCCTCGCCGCATGGCGACGGCGGCGGCCCGAGCCCCTCAGGAAGCTGAGCGCGCGGCGCTCCGCGGGACGTGCCTACGAAATGCCGGACGTGCCCACGAAAGGTGCGGGCTGTCAGGCGACCGGGTCCGCGGGATGCGGTGCCACCAACGGCAGCTGGGAGGCCAGCCGCTGCTCGCACAGCTCGGCCAGCCGGTCGTATCCCCCCTTGCCCATCAGCTCGATGAGCTCGGGCCGGTACGTGACGTACACGGGCTCGCCCGCGCCGTGCGCGGAGGTCGCCGATGTGCACCACCAGTGCAGGTCGTGCCCGCCCGAACCCCAGCCGCGGCGGTCGTACTCGCCGATCGAGATCTGCAGCACACGGGTGTCGTCGGGGCGGTCGATCCACTCGTACGTCCGCCGCACCGGCAACTGCCAGCAGACGTCGGGCTTGGTCTCCAGCGGCTCGCGGCCCTCCTTCAGGGCGAGGATGTGCAGCGAGCAGCCCGCTCCGCCCTCGAAGCCGGGACGGTTCTGGAAGATGCACGAGCCCTGGTACGGGCGGGTCTGCCGGGAACCGTCCTCGTCGGTCGAGACCCAGCCGGTCCGGGTCCCGACGTCATGGTGCTGCCAGATCTCCGGCGTGAGCCTCGCCACATGTTCGGCGACGCGCTTCTCGTCGTCCTCGTCCGAGAAATGGGCGCCGAGCGTGCAGCACCCGTCGTCCGCGCGGCCGGCCTGGATGCCCTGGCAGCCGCTTCCGAAGATGCACGACCAACGAGAGGTCAGCCATGTCAGATCGCAGCGGAAGACCTGCTCGTCATCGGCCGGATCAGGAAACTCCACCCACGCGCGCGCGAAATCGAGCCCCTTCTCGTCCGGCACGGACTCCGGGGCAGAGGGCCCTGGGACAGCGGGCTTCGGGGACTTCTTGGTCTTGGTGGACGCCTTCGCCTGCGAAGAGCCCTTGGCGGACGTGGCTGACGTTGCCGACTTGTCGGCCTTTGCCTTGTTCGTCTTTGGCACCCGTCCAGGGTAAGTCGCTCACGAGCACTCCGGGGACCAGCGAGCGGCCTGCTCGCAGTAGCGTTCCGTACATGAGACTCGGTGTCCTCGACGTGGGTTCGAACACGGTGCATCTACTGGTGGTGGATGCACACCCTGGCGCGCGCCCGTTGCCGGCGCATTCACACAAGGCGGAGCTGCGGCTCGCCGAACTCCTCGACGACAGCGGGGCGATCGGCCCCGACGGGGTCGACAAGCTGATCGCCGTCGTCCAGGAGGCACTGGAGGCGGCCGAGGACAAGGGCGTCGAGGATCTGCTGCCGTTCGCGACCTCCGCCGTGCGCGAGGCGGACAACGCCGATGACGTACTGGCCCGGGTGCGTGCCGAGACCGGCGTCGAGCTGCAGGTTCTCACCGGCGAGGAGGAGGCGCGGCTCACCTTCCTCGCCGTCCGCCGCTGGTTCGGCTGGTCGGCCGGGAAGCTGCTCGTCCTCGACATCGGCGGCGGCTCCCTGGAGATCGCGTACGGCATGGACGAGGAGCCGGACGCGGCGGTGTCGCTGCCGCTGGGCGCGGGGCGGCTGACGGCCGGGTGGCTCCCGGGCGATCCACCGGACCCGGCGGACATCAGGGCGCTGCGTCGGCATGTACGCGCCGAAATCGCACGTACGGTCGGGGAGTTCAGCCGCTTCGGGGCGCCCGACCACGTGGTCGCCACGTCCAAGACGTTCCGGCAGCTCGCCAGGATCGCGGGAGCCGCGCGCTCGGCCGAGGGCCTCTACGTGCAGCGCGAACTCAAGCGCAGGTCCCTGGAAGACTGGGTTCCGCAGCTCGGCGCGATGACCGCCGAGCAGCGCGCGGAGCTGCCCGGAGTCTCCGATGGCCGTGCGGGCCAGCTCGTCGCGGGCGCGCTCGTCGCCGAGGGGGCGATGGACCTGTTCGGCGTAGAGACGGTGGAGATCTGCCCCTGGGCGCTGCGCGAGGGCGTGATCCTGCGGCGGCTGGATCACATGGGGCTGGGCCTCATCCCTGAGCAGCCCCGAGAGGCCCCGAGGAGCGCCGAGAGGGGCCGAGAAGACGTGAGCAGTTCCGAGGAGCTCTGAGGAGTCATGAGCGCGTCGGCGCGCGGTGCCGGGGAGGCGTCCGCGCGCGGCCGGATCCGGTCGGTTCCCGTGTCCCGCCCGAGCGGCACGCAGGAACCGCCTCCCCGGCGCCGAGCGCGGCCCCGTACTCTGTCCTTCGTGGCAGAACCAGTGGTGCGCATCCCGGATGCGAAGGTCGCGCTGTCGACGGCCTCTGTCTATCCGGAGTCGACGGCGACGGCCTTCGAGATCGCCGCCCGCCTGGGATACGACGGCATCGAGGTCATGGTGTGGACCGATCCGGTCAGCCAGGACATCGAGGCGCTGCGCAGACTGAGCGACTACCACCAGATCCCGGTCCTGGCCATTCACGCCCCTTGTCTGCTGGTCACACAGCGCGTCTGGTCCACCGACCCCTGGGTCAAGCTCCAGCGCGCCCGGGCCGCCGCCGAGAAGCTCGACGCCTCGACGGTCGTCGTGCATCCGCCCTTCCGCTGGCAGCGGCAGTACGCCCGCGACTTCGTCACCGGGATCTGGCGGATGGCCAACGAGACGGACGTACGGTTCGCCGTCGAGAACATGTACCCCTGGCGCTATCGCGACCGCGAGATGCTCGCGTACGCCCCCGACTGGGACGTGACGAAGGACGACTACCGGCACTTCACGATCGACCTGAGCCATTCCTCCACGGCCCGCGCCGACGCCCTGCAGATGGTCGACCGCATGGGCGACCGGCTCGGCCACGTCCACCTCGCCGACGGCAACGGCTCCAACAAGGACGAGCACCTCGTCCCCGGGCGCGGCAACCAGCCCTGCGCCGCGCTTCTGGAGCGGCTGGCCCTGAGCGGCTTCGACGGCCATGTCGTCATCGAGGTCAACACCCGCCGGGCCATGTCCAGCGCCGAGCGCGAGGCCGACCTGGCCGAAGCCCTCGCCTTCACCCGGCTCCACCTCGCCTCGGCGGTCAGGCTCGCGGGCTCATGACCGACACGGCCCCCCGCCGCCGCGGACGCCCCTCCCGTACGAAGTCGGGCGACGTCCCCGCGACGCGTGACCGCATCCTGACGGCGGCCCGCGAGGAGTTCTCCGAGCGCGGGTACGACAAGACGTCCGTACGCGGCATCGCCAAGGCCGCGGGCGTCGACTCCGCCCTCGTCCACCACTACTTCGGCACCAAGGAACAGGTGTTCCAAGAGGCGGTCGAGGCCGTCTTCGCACCCGCGCTGAAGGCCCCGGACGTGATCTTCGAGGGACCGCTCGACGGGGTCGGCGAGCGCTTCGCCCGCTTCCTCTTCGGCATCTGGGAGAACCCGGTCACCCGCGCCCCGCTGCTCGCGGTCGTACGCTCCGCCGTGAACAACGAGGTGGCGGCGGCCGTCTTCCGCCGCCTCATCTCCTCCCAGCTGATGCGCCGGGTCGCGTCCCAGGTCGGCCTGCCGGACGCGGAACTGCGCGCCGAACTGGCCGCAGCCCAGCTGGTCGGCGTCGCCATCATGCGCTACGTGATCAAGCTTGAGCCGCTGGCCTCGGCGGACATCGAGCAGATCATCGCGCGGGTCGCTCCCGTCGTTCAGGGGCATCTGACCGGGCCCTGAGCCGGGGCGTGCGCGGGAGGCCGTGAGCCGGGGCGTGTACGCGAGGCCGTGAGCGGCGTGCGCACGAGAACGCGTCCCTCGGCACGGCCGCCGATCGAGACGCACATCCCGTAATCCGGACGAGGTGTCCAGATCCTGGAGCACCGGCGTAGGCTCGAGGTCTGTCAGAACTCATCGAAAGTCTCTGAAGGTCCCCGAAGGAGCGAGCGACGATGCCCGAGCTGAGGTCCCGCACAGTCACCCACGGTCGCAACATGGCGGGCGCCCGCGCCCTGATGCGCGCCTCCGGTGTACCGGGTGCGGACATCGGCCGGAAGCCGATCATCGCGGTCGCCAACTCCTTCACGGAGTTCGTGCCCGGCCACACCCACCTCCAGCCGGTCGGCCGGATCGTGAGCGAGGCCATCAGTGAGGCCGGCGCCATCCCGCGCGAGTTCAACACGATCGCGGTGGACGACGGCATCGCGATGGGCCACGGAGGCATGCTGTACAGCCTCCCGTCCCGCGACCTGATCGCGGACAGCGTGGAGTACATGGTGGAGGCCCACTGCGCCGACGCCCTGATCTGCATCTCCAACTGCGACAAGATCACACCGGGCATGCTGATGGCGGCCCTGCGCCTGAACATCCCGACGGTCTTCGTCTCCGGCGGCCCCATGGAGTCCGGCCGCGCGACGCTGGTCGACGGCACGGTCCGCACGCTCGACCTCGTCGACGCGATCTCGGACGCGGTCAACGACAAGATCTCCGACGCGGACATCCTCCGCATCGAGGAGAACGCCTGTCCGACCTGCGGTTCCTGCTCCGGCATGTTCACCGCCAACTCCATGAACTGCCTGACCGAGGCCATCGGCCTCTCCCTCCCCGGCAACGGCTCCGTCCTGGCCACGCACACCGCCCGCAAGGCGCTGTACGAGGACGCCGCACGCACGGTGGTGGACATCACTCGCCGCTACTACGAGCAGGACGACGAGACGGTCCTGCCGCGCGCCGTCGCCTCGTTCGCGGCCTTCGAGAACGCGATGGCGCTGGACATCGCCATGGGCGGCTCGACCAACACGATCCTGCACCTGCTGGCCGCCGCCCAGGAGGCGGAGGTTCCGTTCGGCCTGGAGGAGATCGACGCGGTCTCGCGCCGCGTCCCCTGCCTGGCCAAGGTCGCGCCGAACGTCGCCAAGGACCGCACGTACTACATGGAGGACGTGCACCGCGCGGGCGGCATCCCGGCCCTGCTCGGTGAGCTGCACCGCGCCGGACTGCTGAACGAGGACGTGTACTCGGTGCACAGCCCGTCGCTCGCGGACTGGCTGAAGACCTGGGACGTGCGGGGCGGCTCGCCCTCCGCCAAGGCCGTGGAGCTGTGGCACGCCGCCCCGGGCTGCGTGCGCTCGGCCGAGGCCTTCTCCCAGTCCGAGCGCTGGGAGGCCCTCGACGACGACGCCGAGAACGGCTGCATCCGCTCGGCGCAGCACGCGTACTCGAAGGACGGCGGCCTCGCGGTCCTCAAGGGCAACCTCGCGGTGGACGGCTGTGTCGTGAAGACGGCCGGCGTGGACGAGTCGATCTGGACGTTCGAAGGTCCGGCGGTGGTCTGCGAGTCGCAGGAGGAGGCCGTCGAGAAGATCCTCGCGAAGCAGGTGAAGGACGGCGACGTCGTCGTCATCCGCTACGAGGGCCCCAAGGGCGGCCCCGGCATGCAGGAGATGCTCTACCCGACGTCCTTCCTCAAGGGCCGCGGTCTGGGCAAGACCTGCGCCCTGATCACCGACGGCCGCTTCTCCGGAGGCACCTCCGGCCTGTCGATCGGCCACGCCTCGCCCGAGGCCGCGTCCGGCGGCACGATCGCCCTCGTCCAGGACGGCGACCGCATCCGCATCGACATCCCGAACCGCACTATCGAGCTCCGCGTCCCGGACGAGGAGCTGGCGTCCCGCCGCGAGGCCCTCGGCGGCACGTACGCTCCGGCCGGCCGCGAGCGCAAGGTCTCCACCGCGCTGCGCGCCTACGCCGCGATGGCCACCAGCGCGGACAAGGGCGCGGTGCGGGACATCTCGCAGCTTGGCTGACGCCCCGTAACCTCGCGACCTCCATAAACCTCCTGCGATCCCCACAACCCCCCTACGGCGTACGTCCCCGTACGCCCCGCGTAAGACGTAGGTAAAAGACGCCCCTCGCAGCGCAACTGTGCCGCTGCCAGGGGCGTCCAATACGTGCAGAACACGCCAAGAGACGGCACGCCCGCGCGTACCGTCCGCAACGGGGGAGAACAGAATGAGTGAGCAGCTCGCAGGGACAGGCGCCGAGGAGACGTCCGCCGCCGCTACGTCCACCGCAGCGACGGCCGCGGCCACGTACACCGTGGTCGCCGACGTGAACGTGCGCTCCGGCCCCAGCACCTCGTACGCCATCGTGGGGCGCGTGTCCGGCGGCTCCAGGGTCACCATCTACTGCCAGACCCCGGGCCAGACGATCACGGGCCCGCTGGGAACCTCCAACCTCTGGGACCGCATAGGCAGCGGCCGCTACATCACCGACACCTTCGTCCGGACCGGAAGCGACGGCTACGTGGCGCCGCGCTGCTGACACCGGCCGTCCGGCTGTCCTGACGTGCGGGCCGCCGCCCGGTCACTCGGTCCTCGGCGGCTTCCGCACGTCGAAGCCGAACAGCGTGTTGCCGTTCGCGGCCCCGATCAGGGCCCGCCCGGAGAACACCACGCGCCCAGTGGTCGCGAATCCGCCGAGGCCGCCGTCCGCCTGTGGGTCCGACGTCCACAGGACGCGGCCGTCGTCCGCGTCGAGGGCGGCCACGCGCCCGCTGGTCGAGCTGAAGTACAGGACGCCGCCGGAAAGCACCGGACCGGAGGCGTCCTCCACGCTCGTCTGGCGGGCCCACACCTTCTTGCCGGTCGCCGGGTCCACCGCGGTGATCAGACCGGCGTTCCCGGAGAAGTAGACCCTGCCGCCGGCCAGCCCCGGAACCGCGCCGGTGTAGCGGGTCGGCAGCGCCGCGGACGTGACCCGGCCGGTTCGCGGATCGAGGCGCTTCACCTTCGAGAAACCATCGATCTCGGCGCCCGTCCGGTGCACCTCCAGCAGGACCAGCGAGCCGTCGGCCGCGCCCAGCGGCAGCACATCGCCCGTGACCCCCATGGCCTTCCCGAGCCGTCCGGTCGCGGCGTCGACCGTGTGGAAGGTCTTGCGGGTCACCTCGACCGCGTCGGCCTCGGACCGCGCGGCACACACCGCGTAGACCCCCTTGCCCGCGACCAGCGGCGTACACGTGGAACCGGCCGGGAAGGGCGTCCGCCACGCCGTCTTCCCGGTGGTGGCATCGCGGGCCACCAGCCGGGACTTGGACGCGTCGGCCGAATACACCGAGAATCCCTGGAGCACGGCCTCGTTGGGCCGTCCGACGAGAACGGTCGCGTCGCTGCCCAGCGGCGCCGACCACACCTCCTCGCCGTCCCCCGCGGTCAGGGCGACCACCTCGGTCCCGCCACCGTCGTCCTGGGAGCGGTATCCGAGCACGGTGTCCCCGGCGACACCGACGAAGTGCATGTCGCTCGTGGGCACCCCGGGATTCGGGCGGTTCCACACACGGGTGCCGTCCGCGACCCTGATCCGTGTGGCGATGACCCCGCCGCCCCCGCAGAACACGGACTCGCTCCGCGCCGCACAGCGCATCTCGTCGGGGATGTTCCGTCCGCCGCGCACGGTCACCTGCCACGGCCGGAACCCTTCGGGCAGCCGCGCGGTGGACGCGCTCACCGTCCGGCGGTCGCCGGCGGGGGTGTTGTCCTGCCCCTGCGGCGACCCGGTGCCGGCCTGCAGGACGGCGACCCCGCCCGCGATGGCGGCCACCGCGGCGGCGCACGCGACGGCGGTGCGCCAGCGGCGGCGCAGCGTACGGCCGACGAAAGAGTCGCCCTCGCGGGTGTGCCCCGGCGTGGCCTTCCCGGGGTGGTCGGGGTCCGCGGGCTCCTTGGGGCCTGCGAACTCCTTGGCGCGGGCGGAGAGCAGCCGGGTGTCCGTGTCCGGCCCGGCCGAGCCCTGTGACGCCGACTGCCCCAAGTCCTCCGGAAGGCCGCGCAGTTGTCTCAGCAGCTCGTCGGCGGAGGGGCGCTTCTGCGGCTCCTTGGCGAGACATGGCTCGACGATCTCGCGCAGCGCGTCGGGCACCCGGCCCAGCGCCGGCGCCTCGTGCACGACCTGATACGCCGTCATGTACGGGCTGTCGGCGTCGAAGGGCCCCTGCCCGGTCGCCGCGTAGACCAGCAACGTGCCCAGCGAGAACACGTCCGACTCGGGGCCGACCTCCCGCGGCGCCTGCAACTGCTCCGGCGACATGTACGGGGGAGTCCCTATGACACGGCCCGTCATGGTCAGCGTCTGGTGGTCGGCGGCGCGCGAGATGCCGAAGTCGATGACGCGGGGCCCCTCCGGCGACAGCACGACGTTGGACGGCTTGAGGTCGCGGTGCACCACCCCGGCGCGGTGGATTTCGCGCAGGGCCTCGGCCAGCCCGATGGCGAGCATGCGCAGCTCGGTCCCGCCCAGCGAGCCGTCCGCGCCGATGCGCTGGGCCAGTGTGGGGCCCGTGATGTACGCCGTGGCCATCCACGGGTGGTGGCTCTCGACGTCCGCGTCCACCACGGCCGCGGTGAAGACACCGCTGACCCGCCGGGCGGCCGACACCTCCTGCCGGAAGCGGATCCTGAACTCCTCGTCGCCCGCGAACTGCTGATGGATCAGCTTGATCGCGATCGGCCTGCCCGATGCTGTACGCGCCAGGAAGACCGCGCCCATCCCGCCCGCGCCCAGCCGCGCCTCCAGCGGGTAGCCGCCGATCTCCTCCGGATCTCCTGTGCGGAGCTGCACCGTCGCTCCACCTCCCCCGTACGTCATCTCGTGCCCACACAAGCTAGCGCCCCCGTCGGCCGTCGGCGTCGCCGCCCGCGCCGGAGTGTGGCCTGGACCTACGGCTGTGGGACGATAATCGGCCCATGAGTGACGAAACCGGGCCCGGCGTCTTCGCAGGCCCTCAGCCCGAACCCCTCCGCTTCTTCGGCACCACCTGGGTGCGTCACGACGGCGGATACGCGGCGCGCCGCGCCGGGGTCGCCATCGGGGCGCTGGCCGCGGCCGTCGCCGCGTGCCTGGTGCTGCGGTTCGCCTACGAAGGGCTGCAGATCGCGGCCGTCGGCGGACTGGTGAACCTGCTCCTCGTCGTGATGTTCACGGTGTGCAGCGCGATCGCCTTCCGCCGCACGTGGGAGGGGTTCCGCGAGCGGGCCGACCCGGAGACACAGGCGCGCCTGCGCAGCCTGATGGCCATCGGGTTCGTCGGCTCGCTCGTCGCGTACTTCTTCCGCTCCCTGGGCGAGGCCCCGGGTGAGAAGCTGCTGCGCACCGAGTACGAGGAGGCCCGCAAACAGTACGAGCGGCGCAGCGCGCGACGTACCGGCAATCCGGCGAAGTCGAAGAGCAACGCAGCGAAGAAGCGCAAGCGCTGATCCGCCGCCGTGATGGGCACGATGGCGGTATGACGTCGACACCATCCAACTCGCTTGCCCGCCGCGCCCATTCCTTCAACTCGGCCGCCGCTCAGTACGCCGCCAACCGTCCCTCCTATCCGCCCGCCCTCTTCGACGCGGTCGAGGATCTCGCGGGCAGCACTCTCACCGGCGCCCGGGTGGTCGACGTGGGCGCCGGGACCGGCATAGCCACCGCCCTGCTGCGCGAGCGCGGGGCACACGTCGTCGCCGTCGAGCCGGGCGAGGGCATGGCGGCCCAGTTCCGCCGGACGCTTCCTCACGCGCCGCTCGTGCGCGCCGACGGCAACGCGCTGCCGTTCGCCGACGCGTACGCCGACGTCGTGACGTACGCCCAGGCCTGGCACTGGACCGACCCGGCCCGCTCCCTGCCGGAGGCGATGCGCGTGCTGCGGCCGGGCGGAGCGCTGGCCCTGTGGTGGAACATGGACGCCGAGGACGTGCCGTGGCTCGCAGCGCAGGCGGAGCGCGTGGAGCGGTACATCGGCATCGGCAAGAAGAACGGCGGCTTCCGTGCCGAGGCCGCGTTCGCCGGGGCGCCGTATGCCCCGCAATTCGCCCACCGCCAGGTCAGGTGGAGCCGCACCGTCCCGCTCGACACCCACCTCGCCAACATCGGCAGCCATTCGGTCTTCCTCGTCCTCGGCAAGGAGAAGACCAGGGCCTTCCTCGCCGAGGAACGCGGCCATCTCCTGGAGACCTTCCCGGACGGGCTGGTCGAGGAGGTCTACAACGTCGACGTGATCGTGGCGACCCGCTCCTGACCCCACGGCGGCACGTCAGCAAGACAGGCCGCGACGTCGGGCCGCCGCCGAAGCCATGAGGCTGCCGCCGAACGCGACCCAGAAGGCTGCCAACGGAACGCGAGCCGGGAGCACCCGCCGCGGATCCCATGCCCTCTCACTCCCGCGCCGCTCGCGCTCCCGCACCGCTCCCTCTCCCGCACGCCCGGCGGCAGCCCTGTCCGCGCACCGCCCTCCCACGCTTGACGAGGCCCTCGGGCAGGAGCATTATTCATCGCATGATGAATTACTCGACGGACCCACCGAGCACCACACCCTTGTCCCCCACACCCCCAGCGATTCGCGCAGCCGGACTCACCGTCGTCCGAGGCGGCCGCCAAGTCCTGCGCGGGCTCGACTTCGAGGTGCCCCACGGCCAGATCACCGGCCTGCTCGGCCCGTCGGGCTGTGGCAAGTCGACCCTGATGCGGGCGATCGTCGGCACGCAGGCCAAGGTCACCGGCACCCTTGACGTCCTCGGCAGCCCCGCGGGCGACGCCACACTCCGCTCCCGCATCGGATACGTCACCCAGGCCCCCTCCGTCTACGACGACCTGACGATCCGTCAGAACCTGGACTACTTCGCCGCGATCCTCGACCCCGGCCGCGCGTCCGCCGAACGCCGCCACGAGAACGTCACCCGCGCCATCGCCGACGTAGACCTCACCTCCCGCGCCGACGCCCTCGCGGGCAACCTCTCCGGCGGCCAGCGCAGCCGCGTCTCCCTGGCTGTCGCGCTCCTGGGCGCCCCGGAACTCCTCGTCCTCGACGAACCCACGGTCGGCCTCGACCCCGTACTCCGCCGCGACCTGTGGAACCTCTTCCACACCATCGCCGCAGAGCGCGGCGCCACCCTCCTCGTCTCCTCCCACGTCATGGACGAAGCCGAGCGCTGCCACCGCCTGCTCCTGATGCGCGAGGGCGAGATCCTCGCCGACGACACCCCTGACGCCCTGCGCCTCGACACCGGCAGCGACACCGTCGAGACCGCCTTCCTCCACCTGGTCGACGAGGCGATCGCGGCCGGAAAGCAGAAGGAGACCGTCTGATGAGCCCAGGAACCAGCACCAGCAGCACCACGACGCGTACGAGCCCGACCACGCCCCCGAGGCCCAGCGCCATGAACTACTCCCGCACGACCGCCACCGCGATCCGAGTCCTGCGCCAACTCCGCCACGACCCGCGCACCATCGCGCTGATGATCCTCATCCCCTGCGTGATGCTCCTGCTGCTCCGCTACGTCTTCGACGGCAGCCCGCGCACCTTCGACTCCATCGGCGCCTCGCTCCTCGGCATCTTCCCGCTGATCACCATGTTCCTGGTGACCTCCATCGCCACTCTCCGCGAACGCACCTCCGGCACCCTGGAACGCCTCCTGGCCATGCCCCTCGGCAAGGCCGACCTCATCGCGGGCTACGCCCTCGCCTTCGGTGCCGTCGCCATCGTCCAGTCCGTCCTCGCCACCGGCCTCGCCGTCTGGGCCCTGGGCCTCGACGTCACGGGCTCGGCATGGCTCCTCCTTCTCGTGGCTCTCCTCGACGCCTTGCTGGGCACGGCGCTCGGCCTCTTCGTCTCGGCCTTCGCGTCCTCGGAATTCCAGGCGGTCCAGTTCATGCCGGCGGTGATCTTCCCGCAGCTCCTCCTCTGCGGCCTGTTCACCCCTCGCCCCAACATGCACCCCGTCCTCGAGGGCATCTCCAACGTCCTCCCCATGTCGTACGCCGTCGACGGTATGAACGAGGTCCTCAAGCACACCGACGTCACGGCCGACTTCATCCGCGACGCCCTGATCGTCGCGGCCTGCGCGTTCCTGGTCCTCACCCTCGGCGCCGCGACCCTCCGCCGCCGCTCCGTATAGCGAGGCCGGCGCCGCCGGGCGCGGCATCCGTCCCGGCGGGCGGACACCTCGGCCCACCCGGTGTCCCCCGGTGCGAGGATGGACCTCGGACGACGCATCCTCCGGAGGGCAACGGAACATGACCCAGAAAGTCGCAGTGCTCGGCACCGGCAAGATCGGCGAAGCCCTGCTCAGCGGAATGATCCGAGCCGGCTGGTCGCCCGCCGACCTCCTGGTCACCGCACGCCGACCGGAGCGAGCCGAAGAGCTCCGCAACCGCTACGGCGTCACCCCGGTCACCAACCCCGAGGCGGCCAAGACCGCCGACACCCTGATCCTCACGGTCAAACCCCAGGACATGGGCACCCTTCTCGACGAGCTTGCCCCGCACGTCCCCACAGACCGCCTGGTCATCAGTGGCGCCGCGGGCATCCCCACCTCCCTCCTCGAAGAGCGCCTCGCCAAGGGCACGCCCGTCGTCCGCGTCATGACGAACACCCCCGCTCTCGTCGACGAGGCCATGTCCGTCATCTCCGCCGGCACCCACGCCACCGGCGAACATCTCGCCCACGCCGAGGAGATCTTCGGCGCCCTCGGCAAGACGCTCCGCGTCCCCGAGTCCCAGCAGGACGCCTGCACCGCTCTCTCCGGCTCGGGGCCTGCGTACTTCTTCTATCTGGTCGAGGCCATGACCGACGCGGGCATCCTCCTCGGGCTGCCCCGCGACAAGGCTCACGACCTGATCGTCCAGTCCGCGATCGGCGCCGCCGTGATGCTCCGCGACAGCGGCCAACACCCCGTGACGCTTCGTGAGAACGTCACCTCTCCCGCGGGCACCACGATCAACGCGATCCGCGAACTGGAGAACCACGGCGTGCGCGCCGCGCTCATCGCCGCCCTGGAGGCCGCCCGCGACCGCAGTCGCGAACTGGCCAGCGGCAAAAACGCCTGACGCCCGTCCACCCGCCTGCCCCGCCCCGCCTCGGCGCCGGTGCCTGGAGCCCACTTGTCCAGTACACCGGCGCCGCCGCGTCACAGCGACCCAGCGGTCACGCGGGCGGAAGCAACCCGATCGCCCGGTACGCCGCGTCCACCATCGGCCTCGCCTTCTCCCTGGCCTTCTCCGCACCATCCCGCAGCACCCCCTCCACGTACGCAGGATCCGCACACAACTCCTGGTGCCTCTCCTGTACGGGCCTGAGGAGCTCGACCACGGCCTCGGCGGTGTCCTTCTTCAACGCTCCGTACGATTCATATACACCGCCCAGGGCTTCGGGGTTCCCTCCTTCACAGGCCGCGAGGATCTCCAGCAGATTCGAGACTCCGGGCCGTGTTTCCCGCTCGTAGACGACGTCCTGCCCGCTGTCCGTCACCGCTCGCATGATCTTCTTCCGGATCACGTCCGGCTCGTCGAGCAGATAGATGATCCCGGCCCCGACGTCGTGCGACTTCCCCATCTTCGAAGTCGGCGCCTGCAGATCCATGACCCGCGCCGCCACCGCCGGAGGCGTGGCCCGCGGCACCACGAACGTATGCCCATAGCGCTGGTTGAACCGCACCGCCAGATCCCGCGTCAGCTCCACGTGCTGCGTCTGGTCGTCCCCCACCGGCACCTCGTCCGCCCCGTACGCCAGGATGTCCGCAGCCATCAGCACGGGATACGTCAGCAACGACAGCCGTACGCTCCCACCCCGCGCCCGCTCGACCGCGGCCTTCTCCTTGTACTGGATCATGCGCCGCATCTCCCCGTCCGATGCGACGCACTCGAGCAGATACGACAGCCGCGCGTGCTCATCCACATGACTCTGCACGAACACGGTGCACAGCTTCGGATCCAGCCCCGAGGCCAGCAACAGCGTGGCCGCTTGCCGACTGAGCCTGCGCACCCGCCCGGGATCGTGCTCCACGGTCAACGCGTGCAGGTCGACGATGCAGAGCAGCGCGTCGGCCCGGTGCTGATCGGCGTCGGCCCACCGCCGTACGGCCCCCAAGTAGTTCCCCAGCGTCAGATGCCCGGTCGGCTTGACCCCGCTGAAGATGCGCGTCATCTCTCTACCTCCTGGTCAGGACCACCGCTGCCCGACGGCCGGGCTCTCCAGGAGGGAGATACGAGAAACGGCCGCCGAGGCGGCGGCCGTTGAGTACATACGTGAGCACGGCCGCCCTCAGGCGGCCCGCCACTGCTGGGTGCACGTATGCGTCGTCATGAGATCGAGCGTACGCCTCCGAGGCGCCCTCACGTGCGGAGTTGACACGCCTCTACCCGATCCGTAGTGTGCTCCGGGTTGTCCGACGTGAGCGCCGACTCCGGTCGGTCCCCGGACAGCCATTCCGCAGCAAGCTTCTGACGATCGACGACCTGTCGTCGGCTCGTTTTCATGCGCGTTTGCGAAATGAGGAATCCGCGTTCGAAAGGGCGCGACCCCGATTAGCTTCCGGGGCGGGGATTCCGCTAAAGTCTCACTCGTCGGAACGGCCCAACAGCCGTGAAGACAACCCCCTCCGACGGGGAAATCGGACGCGAAAGAGTCTGATAGAGTCGGAAACGCAAGACCGAAGGGAAGCGCCCGGAGGAAA